>JAZNSZ010000027.1:0-47864 GCA_045591465.1 Acutalibacteraceae bacterium
AAGCTATATATGAAAATAGAGTTATCCCGAAAATACGAGATAACTCTATTTTTGATGGTATGACAAAAATCATACTGACACACCTAAAATCATACCAAAGAAAATGCAGTTAGAAACTTTGCTTTTACGCAGTAAACCCTACAAAAGTATGACGGTTATTCCTGCCTTGACTTCAAAATCTCCGATTTTGAGCCTCGGCTTCCCTACGGGAAGGGTGTCGGACAGATATTTTCAACTTATTCCAAAACATATACACCCTCCTTTGATGAGGGTAAAAAAACAACCCTCCTGCTTAAATTTCTTTAAACAAGAGGGTGTATGATAAATATTCAGATTTTACCTTTGATGAGAGAAGAATATTTTTTTATCCCATCAAACATTTAAGTTTTATACCCTCTCATCTAATGCACTCAAAACGGCATTTTGTAGGGGTATAAATTTAAAATATTTACAAATTGTTTATATTTATAGGGGTTTAAGTTATAAAATATTATTTTACATAATCAATGTTTTGGATGACAAAAATTAAGCAGTCAAATCTATATATGATTTAAATTTATTGAAAATCCAACTGTCTATCCGCACATAAGCATTAAAATTAGGATTTTCTCCTCTAGTAAATGCAATAGCCTGATAGCCATATTCCGACGAATAAATATACATTGGACCGCCACTCATACCACCAACATTGTTAATGTTTGTACTACGCAACATCCTATCATAAGAAGCTGTCACCGTTCCCTAAGCTCTATACATTATAAAGATTTCGTTTCCATCACTATCATAAAGTTTCGGATAACCATTTACATTGACACTTGTGCCATTATATGATGCACTTTGTGTTCTCAATCCAAGCCAGCCTACACTATTACCAAGATTAGTATTTAATCTTATAATTCCCCAATCATCTGTTTCGTCTTGATTGTTTGCCCAATTGCCACCTACTTCCATAGTTGTCGATGTAGCACTTTCGTAAGGACTTGATGTACCAGCCCTCGCCGGAGTAACTATAACGGAATTCGCCCAATTATCTTCACCATATTCAGTATTGTAAATACAATGTCCACAAGTGGCAACCGTATTAGGTCCGAGCATAAAACCTGTACCTCTGTATCTGCCATTGTCTGTGCGAATATCAAGATAAACAGTATTTCGGTATTGTCCACCTGTTGCAGGGTTTACAGATACCCAATTATTATTAAAAATGGTGGCGGGTTGAATATCGCTTGGAGGATCAACAGAAAGACCTTGCGGAACAAAAGATGCGGTATTTTGCTCACTTTCTGTTTCTTGTTGAGAGGCAATAACAGCAGCACTTGTTGCAGGTATAAATGTTTCAGTTCCGCTTGCAACATCATACAAATACGAGCCTATTCTTTCCGTAGTTGCTTCTTCTGCTTGAACTGGTGATACACATATGCTTGTTAAAAATACAAATATAATCAAAATCACAGATAATGTAGTTTTAATTTTTTTTCATAATAATTTCCTTCCTATTTTATTTCAAATTGTTTAGATTGCAAATTTCCTTTCGTAAAACGATATATGCCTTTTTCCAATGGTAAATGGAATATTTTTTCTAAATCCAAAGTCCGAGAAGCAGTTTCACCCGGCTGTAAGACACGCTCCAATGTCATAAAAACATAGTCATCTTTAACAGGAATAGTTATCCACTCTCCAGAATTTTGTTTTTCTAACGAAATATTATACACTGGAAACGAATATATTGTTTGACTATTATTCGTTATTGTATATGTTATTTTTTTAACACTCGTTGAATATTCTTTTTCTTCAACCGTAAAGGCAATATCTGACACATCACTTTTTTCTACAGTATATAATTGTTCGTTGGAACTAATTTCAGAACTTTCATTTTCAGAAAATTGAGAAGCATTATCGCTTTGTGAAGAAATGTTTTTGCTTTCATTGAATGTATTGGATGTTGTATCTTTAGAATTATAAGAACATCCGGAAATAGTAACTACTAAAATTAGAATAAAAGGTAGTAACAATTTTTTCATTTACAATACCGTCCATTTCAGTTTAATAAAAACGCATAAGCTCTGTTTTAAAACAAAGTCTTATGCGTTAACTGCTAATCCTTATATTACCTAAATTTAAATAAAGCGGTGGTTTTCGCACAAGAATCTGTTGATTTGCTAAAATGATTTTCATAGAAAACACATCCTTTCTTTATTTGATTTTATTGTAGCGTATTTTACCATATTTGTCAAGAAAAATATGGTAAATGCAGGGTAATGAAAACATCACCCTGCATTTGTTTTTTACTCAATTAGAAATATATAATTACCGTTTTTAGTGGTTATCTTTATAAGCTTTTCGGTAATTTCAATTATAGTTGCATTTCAAGATATTGATATAACACCTCGTCAATTTTTATTTAACAATACCGCCGATACCTGCGCTATATGATTTGTTTTTACCATCCCTTATCAAAAATACTTGATAATAATTTTTGTCCCTATTGTAGCGCAAGCATAACATATTAGCGTCAAAGCCGCAAGTAACCATTAATCCCTAAAAAGTATTGTTGGGAGAAACTTCTTTACGAAGTTTCTCCCAACCTTAAAATTTTATTATTTATTCTGTAAATATTTATTTGCTTCTTCTGCTGAAATTTCTTTCATAGTTTCGCCGCAGCATTTGATACCGCAGTTTTCGCAGGTACAATCAATCAATACTTTAACCATTGCACCGCATTTTTCACAAATTACGATTTTATCCATATCTTCACCTCCCTATTGGTTAAATCTTTTGAATAAGCTAATAAGCTCGTCAATGGTATCTAAATCGCCATTTTCTAAATCATTCGACACACACATATACAAGTGATTCTCCAGAATATGCGTAGACAAACTTTTAATAGAATTTTTAACGGCAGATAATTGAATTAATATGTCATTACAATATGCATCATTAGCAACCATTTTATTTATTCCGTTTATTTGTCCGCTTATTCTGTTCAGCCTACTTGTTATCAGCTTTTTCTCTTCGGGGCTTCTTTTAGTTTTTTTGTTGCAACAATTATTATCCATAAATCCACCTCCAAATATACTATATACCCCCGCGGGGTATATTGTCAATAGGGGGGTATATTTAAAAAAGGACTTCTAACGAAGCCCTTTATATTTTTCTTGAATATGGAATTTAATAATAGCAACGATTGTAATAACAAATTCTATTCCGTAAGATATCGCCGAGGAAATCGGAGCATTAACAAGTAGATTGTAAGAAATCGCACTTGCATGTGGTATTAATACCAAATATCGCATTAACTTAATATTCCGTATAGCAAAAGTGATTGCATACATACACGAAGCTATCATATATAAAACATCCCATGGTGATGCTTCACCCGATAAAACAATATAGTTTATTACGATATAACTAGAAACCGTTAAAAAACATAAACCGATAATCATATACAAAGGAACTTTTTTATTCTTTTTTTCATAAGTATAGCAAACTATTCCTCGCGCTATTCCAATACCAAGCGAAACCATAGTAAAATAAGCGCCCATAAAAAAATAAGACATCGACAAAAAAACATTGCCGCTTAACTGCAATATAAGATATTTCTTTTTGTTGTTAAAAAAATAACTGGAGCAAAACAGCACAAGTGCTATCGTGCTCATAATAAACGATAAAGTCTTCATCTTTGTTTATATTCCTTTTTTTACATAATACAATTCTATCCTGGTTGATTATAGCATAATAACAATAATAATTCAATGGGAAGTATTGTATTTATAATTCATGCAAAGAGATGTAGGAAAAATCAAACCCCAAGAACTTATCATTCTTGGGGCATTGAATAATTTAAACTAAATGGCACGAATGAAATGTGCCTGAAAACTTAGATTTTCTTTATTTTTACTTAAATATTTTCAAAAGTAATGTACAAAGCAGACCTACTGTTCCCAAAATAATCATTAAAATGGGAACTGTTTTATCTTCGGTTACATCTTCCTTGTGAGTAACTAAATACCATAAGCCAAAAAGTAAAACTACTATCGAAACAATTAGACTAATTACAAAAAGCAATTTCGGGTGTTTCTTTTCTATTTCTTCCAAATATGGATTTGTTCTAAAAGCCATACCATCACCGCCTTGGGTTTAGTATAGCATAAAAGCGGCACCAAATCAACACGAAGTGTTGATTGTAATCATTTTCGCAGAAAATGTATGTAATCACGGCAACGCCGTGGATGTAATCCGACGAAGTCGGTATGTAATCAATCCGAAGAAAAGAAACATACAAGCCTTACGGCTTGATGACATACAGTTCGCTTTGCGAACTGATTACATACTCGCTACGCGAGATTACATACCAATCCTTCGGATTGGATAAAAATAAAGCACTTCCGAAGAAGTGCTTTATTTTTTGTCTTTTCGTCCATAAAATACGAACATTACATTTTCAATTTTTAGTCGTTAGTTTAAGTCTGGATAATTCGTTTTGATCAACAATAAATGTGGAACCGGTCAAAAAACTTGATTTTCTTTAATTTTCAAATTTATGATCAAAATACAAAATATCAGACACTAATTCATCGTTTTGTCTATAAAACAACTTGCCATCTTTTGCATAAAATGTTTTGTTACCTTCATCACAAGTAATATTATATAGCAAAACAACGATAATTTTTGAAGGATAATCTTCCCCGTTAAAATATGTTCCTTTATAAAAACAATCCAAAGTGTGTTTTGTGATTTGTTCGATGTTTTTACTAATGTGTAAATCAAAATTCAAATATATCGTATCAACACTTTCAACATCCTCGTATACATCTAAACAAACCCATTGATCAACCTCGCCACAAAGATCGTTTAAGTAAGAATCCGGAAGATATACGCCAAAAGCGCAAGGAACACCTCTGCCGTAATATCCACCTAATGCATTAATTTTTAGACCATCATATTCTTCCGGTATTACAATTTTTTTAGTTTCATCCGTTCCGTCCCAATTATATGAAGATACGAAAGCTTCATTTAATACATCACTATATCCAATATCAAAGTTATCTATGGCATCATTTTGATAGTCAAATAATAAACTGCATCCTGTAAAAGTAAAACAAGTAACAAAACACATCAAGGAAATCAACAACTTTTTCATCTAATCACCGCCTTTGGTTATTTGTTTAATTTGCTTTTAACAGTATTTATTGATGTCACTAATAACTTTTTAACCTCGATACACTTATCAAGAATATCTCTGTTATCGTAATATCCACTTTCAATTAAAAGTTCAAGCCAATATTCACTTTCAGAGCATTCTTTAAGTACAATTTGAAATTTGGCAATAAAATCGGCTGTTCCGTGTCCGTAAAATGCCTCGCGAATATTAGCCCCAACACTGGTACCACTACGGATAAGTTGATTTGTAAGAACGGATTCTTTTTTAGTTTGTTTTACATAGTTGCAAACCTTAATTATCTGCAAAGCAAATTCTTTTGATTTTATAATCAACGGACTATCAGCCATGTTATTACCACCTTTCACAAAACAATTATACCACTATAAAACAAAAAGAGCAAGGCAAAGCCTTGCAAAAATACTTATTACCTATTACTTCTTACTTCCCAAAAATCCCGAGGAGTTTTGGGTTGAGGTAAGAGTGAAGAGGTAAGAAGTAAGAAGTAAAAATCCCGCCCTCTTACGAGAACGGGATTTTTGGCATTCGTGTCCGAAAAAGAACTGGGTGAAAACCGAGGATTTTCTTTATTTTTACTTGAATAATAACATTATTACGTATCCATCGCGAAAAAATAAAGGATATTAGTATCACAATCATAGATTGATAATGTATAATTTACAGAATATCGTGATAAAAGTTCACTATCATCATATCTATCATCTGAATTTTCACTGTGCCTATCATAAAAATAATAATATCCATTTTTTATTTCAGGTAAAATTGCCTCCCCTTCCTCATCGCTTATATGAGGAGCCATATTTACCATTGTGTTTAATTCAGTGTCAAAATATTCCCCTCCATAAACAACAGTATGAAGATTGCTTGTTAGGGGAAAAGATTTCCATTTATCATTATTCTTTATTTGATCTAATAAATCGTTGTTTTCAAAACTATATTCGGCATATGTGGTGCCATCACCAAGAAATCCACCATGGTCATCGTTATATTGCTTTTGAACACCTGCACTAACGTCAATACCAATATGTTTTGAAATAGATTTTTTTATGCTTTCCGAATTAGATTGTGTTTTAGTTGAACAAGCAGAAAATTGAAAACATAATATTATACACAAACACAAGGTTAGCAATCTTTTCATAAAATCACCTCTTGGAGTTAGTATAGCATAAAAGCGACGACGCCGCAATAATTATTCATTATTCATCAGCGTAAGCGGCTTTATTTTTCATTATTCATTCGAAAATCCGTTCTTTATTTAATGAATGATGAATATTGAAAAATGAAAAAATCCGCCTCTTGCGAGAACGGATTTTCGTTTGGAGATAAGTCTCATTTTTGAACCACAAAAAGTTTACTAATTCAAAAAAAGAGAAAGTTAGTTGCCTACACCTTATAGAATATATATGCAACAGTCGTTCCGTTACCTTTTGAAATTGTGTGAAGAGTCATTAATAAATACTCTCCATCTATAGTTTTATTATTGTACTCGTTCAAATCACTATTTTTGAAAATAAATTTTTTGATACCTGCTTGATAATCATTAAGATAAAGATTCTCTTCTTTATAGTCATAAATACCCATAATTGAAATTTCATACATTTCATCAGTTGCAAATGCAGTCAAATCGATTTGAGCAACAAGCTTTTTAAGCTCTTTGATAGGAATACCTTTTAAATGTTCTCGTTCCTTTCTGAATTCCCCTATAAAACAATAGCCGTCGGACGAACCATCAAGGGTTTGTATATAGAAATATCTTCCGTTTTCACAGGTCCCGCTGATTTGAAGATTATTAGTCGCTTTCTTCTCATTCAAAAAGAAAAAACCATCGTTTATTATATATTCACCTTCACCCTTGGGACGTTGCGAAATGTAGCCTTCAACATTACTTAAAATTACAGAAACTTCATTACTGTAATAAT
Source organism: Acutalibacteraceae bacterium (assembly GCA_045591465.1). GTDB lineage: Bacteria > Bacillota > Clostridia > Oscillospirales > Acutalibacteraceae > UBA737. The sequence goes on from JAZNSZ010000027.1 coordinate 7,099, forward strand.
CAATCTTGTTGTATATTACACCATCAAAAACACCGTTTTCTTTCAAAGCAATATAACCTAAAAACAAAGTAATAACAAGAATAACGCCTATAATAACACGATATTTCTTTTTACTTTTTTTATTGCTTCTAATCTGCTCAATAACCTGATTTTCACTAATGCCAGCAAGTTCTTCTTGGGAAATTCTTTTACCTTCAAGAAGTTCGCTTATCGTAACATTAAAGGTCTTCGAAATTACCTCAAGCAATTCAATATCCGGATAGTTTTTTCCTGTTTCCCAACGACTTACTGCTTTATCGGTTACTCCAAGAATATTCGCAAATTGCTTTTGGGTCAGCTCTTTTTCCTTTCGTAATAATGATATAAATTTTCCTGTTTTCTCTGCATTCATATCATCGCCTCCTTGATCAAAGAGTAGCATATATCAGCATAATTGTCACCCTATTAAAAATAGAATCAACCGTATAAACAATAATTTATCAAACTAATAATATCATGTTTTTCAAATATTACAATCAGGTGCGGGTGTCCCGCCTACACTTCTTCACTATTACTTCTTCACTATTACTTCTTACTTATTACTTCCCAAAAATCCCGTTCAAATTTTTTAGTGAAAAGTGAAGAGGTAATAGGTAAAAAGTAAAATCCCGCCCTCTTACGAGAACGGATTTTCGTTTGGGATCGACTCTCAAAATGGAACCGGTCTAAAAACCTGATTTTCTTTTACTAAAAGCACTTAATTGTCCAAAATATATATGCCGGGAATCACCCAGTCTTCTACAAACCCTACCAATTTGTTTTCGTCTTCCGCTTTGAGAATCCTTATTGAGTATAATCCGGCATTTTCAGGATTGATAGTGTCTATTGGATAATCCACAAGTAAAACTAAATAGTTCTGTTCATCAGTATCTAAAGTGTACCATGTTATAAGTTGTTTCGACTTGCTTCCCTGTTCAACAACGTCATAAACCGTTGGCGAGTCATCTCGATTCCAAGAAACTACTTCTCCTTGAACAAAAGACAAAAAATCATCTATTTCAATATTAATATTTTCTGCTTCATCAATAGCCTTTTCAGAAAACAATTCCTTAAGACCCTCTTTATTTTGTTGCTTAATTTCACCAAATAATTGCTCCATACGAGCATCAGCTTGCTCGATATCTTTGTCTCTGAAAGGTGATGAAACTTTCACACTCGCACAAGAAGAAAAACTAAAAATCATAATAACAACCATTAAAACAGCAAGCATTCTTTTCATATAAATCACCGCCTTGGGTGTATTATAGCATAAAAGCGACGGAGGGGCAATACTTATTACCTCTTACCTATTACTTATTACTTCCCAAAAATCCCGTCCTTGAATTTTTAGTGAAAAGTGAAGAGTGAAAAGGTAACAAGTAAAAATCCCGCCCTCTTACGAGAACGGGATTTTTGGAGGCACCACCCAGATTTGAACTGGGGCGTAAAGGTTTTGCAGACCTCTGCCTTACCGCTTGGCTATGGTGCCGTATTATATTATATTCTTTTGTAAATAAAGGGTGCTTTTACAAGCACCCTTTGGAGCGGATTACGAGGCTCGAACTCGCTACCTCCACCTTGGCAAGGTGGCGCTCTACCAGATGAGCTAAATCCGCATATAAATGGTGCCTCCGGTCGGAATCGAACCAACGACACGGGGATTTTCAGTCCCCTGCTCTACCGACTGAGCTACAGAGGCAAATGTGGCGACCTGGATGGGGCTCGAACCCACGACCTCTAGCGTGACAGGCTAGCGTTCTAACCAACTGAACTACCAGGCCACATGGTGGGAACAACAGGGCTCGAACCTGTGACCCTCTGCTTGTAAGGCAGATGCTCTCCCAGCTGAGCTATGCTCCCACGATGACCGCGCTGGCTTGCCAATGGCAACTCACCGGCGACAAGCAATATATTATCACAATACATTCACTTTGTCAAGCATAATTTTTAATTTTTTTGTATTTTTTTTAAAATATTTTCAATCTCACTTTTTGAGAAGGTATAATCGGTATTACAGAAGTGACATTTTACGCTAACTTCGGGCAAATCTTTGCACATACTTGTTAATTCATCCTTACCCAAACCCGCAAGTGTTGCTTCGATTTTTTCCCTACTGCATTTACATTTATATTCGACTTCTTCAGTATATATTACTTCAACATCAAAGCCTTGCAAAACGTCGCGAACAATGTCTTCTATATCCAATCCTTCATCAAGCAGTTTTGTTACAGGTTTTACACGCGCGAGATTTTTTTCGATTTTTTCGATAATTTCATTTTCAGTAAAAGGCAAAAGTTGTAAAATATAACCCCCCGCTTTTTTAACCGTTAAATCAGTATCAACAAGCACACCCAAAGCACAAACTGTTGGGATTTGCTCACTGGTAGCATAATATGAAGTTATATCTTCCGCAATCTCACCCGAAACTATCGGCACAAATCCGTTATAGGGTTCTTTCATACCAAGGTCTTTAACAACAAATAAATTACCATTGGTGCCTACCGCTCCTGAAACGTCCAATTTACCATTTGGTTTTAGTGGGATTTCCACAACATTATTTTGCGCATATCCGCGTACATTACCCGTCGAATCCGCCGACACAGTAACCGCACCTATCGGTCCGCCGCCATCTATCTTAAGCGAAATTGTATTTTTTTCCCCTTTGAGCATATTGCCCATCATTGAAACAGCGGTAAGCATTCTGCCCAAAGCCGCAGTTACAACCGCTGAAGTTTGATGAATTTGTTCCGCCTTGGCGACAATATCGGTACTGTCTACCGCCGACACCATAACAGCGCCTTCGCTTGTAATACATCTAATAAGTTTGCCCATTACTTTACCTTTCTTGTTACATAAACCGCCCGTTCACTTGTTTCTGCCAACGGATTTTCGGTCATATCATTAAAAATTTCCACAATTTCTAGTCCTGCTTTTTCAATAGCCGTTTTTACCTGTTCATGCGAATATGCACACTCGGTAAATTCTTCACTAAAACGCTCATAAAGTCCGTCTTGTTCTATAAAAAAGTCTAAATTTATATCAACCATACAGTTCTTCTCTACAAAACTGTTTGCCCACACACAATAAACATCCTGCGTTTCAATTACAAAAACATTATTACCCAATACATTCCTATGCTTATATTCAGTATTAAGGTCAAATATAAACAGGCAGTCTTTTTCTAAAAAAAGCGAAACCTTTTCTACCGCCTTGCAAAAGTTTTTATAATCGGTAATATGATTAAGGCTATCAAGGCAGCAAACCGCCCCATCAACCGTTCCGTACAAATCAAGTTCTTCTGCCTTTTGGCAAAGGTACAAAACATCAACATCTGCTTCGGCTGACTTTTCACGCGCCAGAGAAAGCATTTCTTCCGACATATCAGTACCGATAACTTCTATACCCTGCTTTGCAAAACAGTTCGAAAAACCACCCGTACCACAAGCTACGTCCAACAAAAGCGTAGGCTTTTTAGAGTATTTTGAAAAAAGTTTTAAAAGGTATGCTGTGCGCTTTTTATAATCCACATCATACATCAAGTTATCGTAAAATTGCGCAAAATTACTGTACATATTATTTTAACCTTTTGAAAACCAATTCAAACCCTTCGTTTATAGAACGGTTAACACGGCTTATTGTAGCAGTAGAAGCACCTGTAGCCTTTACAATGTCATTATAAATTTGTTTTTCGTTAAGCATTTTTGCAACTGCAAAACGTTGCGCTATTGCCGAAATTTCTTTCGGAGTACAAGCATCACTGAAAAATTTATACAATTCTTCCCTTGTTTCAAGGGTTAGAATAGCGTCAAAGAATAAATCATTAAAATTAGATTTTTCCATATTGGCACCTCTTTTTTTAAGTATACAAATATTTTAACACACAAAAGCGCTAAAGTCAATTTTAAAAGAGTTCTTTTTTAATTGAAAATTAAATATTTATATGATATTATATTTACAAGGAATAAAAAATTAAGGACGTGTTTTAGTGAATAGCATAAAAATACTGCATTGTGCCGATATACACATTGGCGCAGCAAATTCTGCTTTAGGTTTTGGTGCCGATACAAGACGCTTTGAAACCCTTGTCACTTTTGAAAATATAATAGATTTAGCCGCCCAAAACAATGTGGATATTATTGCTATTGCAGGTGACCTTTTTGATACGCCAAACCCCGAAAGTACTTTTGTAAATTCGGTATTTTCTAAAATTGCGTCAGTACCGCAAATTAAGGTTGTTTACTCTGCCGGTAATCACGACCCTTTAAATTCGGCTTCCCCCTTTTTGAACAATACTTTGCCTGAAAATCTTTACGTGTTACCAACCGAAGATACCTGTTTTACGTTTGACGATATTAACACCCGCGTATACGGTCGTTCTTTCGAAACTGCACATTTGCAAGGTGAAGAATATTTTTCGCTACCGGTACCGCAGGATGATTACATAAACCTAATGGTACAGCACGGCGAATTAAAAAGCGACCTTAACTCTGACTATAATGCAATAACCAAAGAATTTATTAAAAATTGCGGTATGGATTATATCGCGCTGGGACACGTTCACGCGCACACTTCCATAGGCAAAATAGGCAATACCCACTTTGCCTATTGCGGTTGTCCCGAAGGACAAGGCTTTGACGAACTTGACCAAAAAGGAATATACTTAGGAGAAATAAGCAAAGGTAAAGCCGAACTTAACTTTATGGCAGTTTCTAAGCGTCAGCATATACACCAAAAAATCGACATTACACAAGTGCAAGATATTTCTTCACATATTTTAGAAACATTAAAATCCGCTTACGACAACTTCGCGAATAATCTTTATAAAATTGAACTTACGGGAACTATTAACGAAGAACAAGAACTCAACCTTGCTGAAATAACTGCCCGTCTTTCAAATCAACTTTATTTTGTGAAAATAAAAGATTCTACCGAGTATAAAATCGACTTTGAATCACTCGCCAACGAAACTTCTCTTAAAGGCGTGTTTGTTAAAAATATGCTCAAAAAGATTTCGGAAAATCCCGATGACGCCAACTTTAAAAAGGCTTTAAAACTTGGCATCAAAGCCTTTAGCAGTGAGGTGAAATACAATGAAGATTAAATCACTCCACATTTCAGCCTTTGGTGGAATTAAAAACTTAGATATAAACTTAGATAATTCTTTTAATATCGTATATGGTGACAACGAAAACGGCAAAACCACCATTATGAATTTTATTAAAATGATGTTCTACGGAACCGAGCGTTCAACTGCCCAATTAAGCAAAAATCTTCGAAAAAAGTATACACCATGGGATAATAGCCTTATGGCAGGCAGTATTGATTTTGAAAACAACGGTCGCGACTATCGGCTTGAGCGTATTTTTGGTAATTCAAACTCTACCGACAAGGCAACACTTATTGATTTAAGCCTCGGCACTAATGAAACAGTCTCTGCCGATATTGGTGCAAAACTTTTCGGGCTTACTTCCGCCGCCTTTGAACGCAGTATATTTATAGGGCAGTTCGGATTCCCCGAAAGCAACGATTTAGCATCGGGAGAACTCAACGGCAAACTTTCAAATATTGCATTAACAGGCGACGAAACTATCTCATTCGATGCCGTTAACAAGCGTCTCCAATCGGCTAAATATGAATTAATGTCAAAAAGCGGCCGCAGCGGCATTTACGATAAAAACTTAAAACTATATGACTGCTTACAAAAAGAACTCTCTACCGCGAAGGAATCGCAAATTATTATTAAAAACGCCACACTACGCGCACAACAAATTAATGAAGAAATTAAAACTTTGCAAGAACGCGCCTTGGTATTAAAAGAACAAATAGACAGCGAAAACGACCTTCGTAACGCAAAAAAACTTGAAGAACTTTTAAATTTAAAAGCCGAACTTGACAATTTAAACCAAACTCTTGTTTTAAGCGACGGTTCTTTGGCTGACGAAATGTTTGCAAGAAAGGTTGAGTTTTGCCTTTCAAAAATAGAAGGTTTTGAGAGCAAAATCGAAGCCAAAATCACCGAAAACCGAAATTTAGAAAATAGCCTTAAATTAGCATCTGCTCCGACAGGGAATGTTACTCCGCAATCCGAAAATGAGATTAGTGAAAATCTCGATTCGCTGAATAACAAAAAAGCGTCTGTAACGAAAAGAATTAAAGATCTAGAGGAAATGCCAAAGGCTAAACTTAAACCTATATGGATAGTCCTATTAAGTATTATAGCCATCGCTTCTATAGGGGTATTTCTCTTTAAACCTGAATATTATATAGTTGCCTTAGGTTTACTGATTTTTACATTAGTTACAGGTATTGTAAATCTTTTAAAGGTAAAAAGAATCAACCGCAACCGCAAAAGCGAGATAATGGATTTACGCCTTGAAGAAAACAAACTAATTTCTTTAATAACCGCCGAGAGCGCTAACCTTACTGCCGTTAAAATGGCACTTAACAGTAACTCGGCTATGGTGGAAAACCAAAAAGAACTCATAGAACGCAACAATAAAGAAATAGACGCGTTGAATTCTGAAAAATCTGCCGAACAAAAGATTTTATTTGAACTATTTTCAAGTTTTAAATCTACAACCGATATAGAAACCATCAAAACATCCCTTTTGGAAATAAGGCAAACTGCCGCACAGCAAAAAGAACTTAAACAAAATATAAATTATATTTTAAAAGATATCGGTAATATTTCTTATGAAGAAGCAAAGATCAAACTTGATAACCTTAAGTTTGATACCCAAATTGATTTTGAAACGGTAAAAGAAGAATACGAGCAACTTTTAAATAAAATAACCGATGGTAAAACCGAAGTTGCCGCTATTTTAACCGAAATTAAATCAATTTCAGCCAATGCCAAAAACCCTGACGATATTGAAAAAGAACTTGAATTATTAAAGCAAAAAACCGATGCTCAAAAAGAATATTGCGACTGCCTGGATATTGCTCTTCTCACCTTATCTGATTCATATGCCGAGATACGCAAAAGTTATGGCTCTGCCTTAGAAAAAAAGGCAAGTGAAATTTTTAAAGGTCTTACAGGCGGAAGATATCAAAATATGTCTATTTCAAAATCGTTTGAAATAATGGTAGAAAAAACCGATACTTTTGGCATAAAAGAACTTGATTATCTTTCAAGCGGAACCCAGGACCAAGCCTATTTAGGTTTACGATTGGCTTTGTCGGAATTATTAACCCAAGAAAGCAAAAAACTCCCCATCATACTAGACGACGCATTGGCGCAATATGACGATACTCGAACCAAGACAGCCTTAAAATTCTTAAAAGATTATTCCGAAAACGGACAGATTATAATGTTCACCTGCCATAAATCGTTAGTAGACGCCGCCAATCAGTTTAATCCCAATCAAATCACATTATAAAAAAAACCGGTCAAGAAAAATCTTGACCGGTTTCACTTTTTCAATATTAACAGTCGGCTTCACCATTTAAGCCTTCGGCAATTTCGCTATACATGATGTTATAACCAAAAGCAGAATCTTCAGCCGCAAGGAAAACTGTTTCGCATACAAGCGACTCAACACTGCCGTCCATATTAGAAATTTCAACATCAGATATAACGGTATAACTACCGTCGCTATTATCAGTTAGAGAAACTATTTTATGGTTATAAACACTGTATCCGCTGGGAGCAATATAAACATAGCCTTCCTTTTCGGTTAGTACTTCGTCCAAAAATTCAAAACTTTGATAGTTCTTGCCATACATGTTAAGTAAATAATCACTTAAATAAAATTCTTCCAAATAAGATTCTTCAGCCTTATCCAAAAGTGCTAAAACAGCATTTTCAACCAATTCTTTGTCACTATAAAATGCATCGTTATAAACAAAACTATGGTTAAGCATATTAAGGAAGCGTGTTTCCAAAACTTTATTGTTTGTTGCCGCGTTATTAGCAACATTCAAAACTTCATTATTTTGTTTTTGCGGAATCGTTTTATAAGGATTTTCGGTTTTAACACATGCAAAAGACAGTACTACAACGCACAATGTAACCATCAATGAAAAAATAATATTTTTACGCATAATACCGCCTCCTTTAACTTATATTTTAATTATATACAACCACCGTCCAAAATACCAAAAACAATTCAGTTACAAATTATTTCACCATTGTAATTTTTAGTTGAAAAAAGCCTATAAAAAATTAAAAAATTGTAATCTTTCTTTTTCATCTTCTAAAATTTGAATAAATCAGTTATTACTGTTTAATACAAAATGCATAAATTTATCACTTTTAAATAATTTAATTTATAACTCTTGAAAACTTTTGGTTGTATTCACCAAAAAAGTGTGTTATACTAATCAATGTAAACTATTCACTTAAAGGAGTGCATCAAATTGAAAGACTATTCTCAAAACGCCATCCGCAACGTTGCCCTTTTGGGACATGGCGGTTCGGGCAAGACAACATTGGCTGACGCTATCTTATTTTACGGAAAAGCAACCGACCGTATAGGCAAGATTGGTGACAGTACTACAATAATGGATTTTGATGCCGAAGAAAAGAAGAGAAAAACTTCCGTTTCGACTTCGGTTTACTCACTTGAAATAGGTGACAGTAAACTTAATATTATAGACGCCCCCGGTCTTTTTGACTTCGCAGGTGGTGTATGCGAAGCCTTAACCGCTGCCGATAGCGCTATTATAACTATTTCTGGCAAATCCGGTCTTACAGTAGGCGCTAAGCAAGGTTTTGAAAAAGCCCGTGCCCTTGGTAAGAGCGTTGCTTTCTTTGTAGGTAAACTCGATTCTTCTCATGCACATTTTTATAGAGTACTCTCCGCGTTGGCAGGTCAATACGGTGCAGTTATATGCCCCGTTATTGTCCCCTTTATTGAAAATGAGCAGGTTAAAAGTTACATAAACCTTATCGAAAACAAGGCTTATGGTTGCACAGGTCTTGAAATTAAAGAAATGCGTCTTCCGGTTAGCGAAGAAATTGATAACATGAGAAGTATGCTTTTGGAAGCTGTTGCAACCACCGACGAAGCGCTTATGGAAAAATATTTTGCAGGTGAAGAATTCTCAACAGAAGAAATCCTGCGCGGACTTTATATTGGTGTGAAAAATGGTGATATATGCCCCGTTTATAGCGGCGTTCAACAAACAGGTGATGCTATACCGATGATGGTTGATAATTTATTGCAGATTTTACCAACCGTCAACGATTTCAAATACGAAGACGAAAATGGTGACCAACTTTCGTTTGATGATTCCGGCGATGCCGCTTTATGTGTATTCAAAACTATAGCAGACCCGTTTGTAGGCAAACTTTCATATTTCAAGGTTCTATCCGGTACCGTTAAGAATGACATTCGTCTTATAAATAACCGCACCGGTAACGAAGAAAGAATTTCTAAAGTAATGTGGCTCAAAGCATCAAAACAGGAAGATGCTTCAAAAATCATTGCGGGTGATATTGGTGCTGTAGCAAAACTTGGTAATGTTATTACAGGTGATACCCTTTCGGTTAAGGGTGATAAAGCTATCGCAAAAATAGCCTTCCCTGCTCCCAATTTATCGGTTGCGGTATATCCCAAGGATAAGGGCGATGAGGAAAAAATCGCTCAGGCATTTAACCGTATGGCTGAGGAAGACCCGACCATTGCAGTTTTCAATGATAAGGAAACCAAAGAGCTTATCCTTTCCGCTTTGGGTGAACAACATATTGATGTTATTGTATCACGCCTTAAGAGTAAATTTGGTGCTGAAGCAGAACTTAAGAAACCGAAGATTGCTTACCGCGAAACTATTCGCAAACCGGTTAAGGTTCAAGGCAGACATAAAAAACAATCAGGCGGTCACGGTCAGTTTGGTGATGTTTGGATTAAGTTTGAACCCTGTGATAGTGACGAACTAGTATTTTGCGAAGAAGTTTTTGGCGGTGCTGTTCCGAAAAACTTCTTCCCCGCTGTTGAAAAAGGTCTTCGTGAATCTTGCCAAAAAGGCGTTCTTGCCGGATACCCAATGGTTGGGCTTAAAGCCACTTTATATGATGGTTCTTATCACCCCGTAGATTCTTCCGAAATGTCGTTTAAAATGGCTGCAAACATTGCTTATAAAGACGGTATTCCACAAGCATCACCCGTTCTTTTAGAGCCTATCGGCACTTTGAAAGTTTTAGTTCCCGACGAAATGCTCGGCGATGTAATAGGTGATATTAATAAACGCCGCGGAAGAATTATTGGTATGAACCCCGCAGAAAACAAAATGCAGGAAATCATTGGCGAAGTTCCTATTGCCGAAATGTCTGACTTTTCTACATCAATGCGTTCTATTACACAAGGCACCGCTACATTCTCTTTAGCGCTCGAAAGGTATGAAGAAGTTCCTGCGCAAATAGCTAGTAAAGTTATTGAAAATTCAAAAGAATAAAAAGAAAAGAAGCCGTATAAAACGGCTTCTTTTCTTTTTTAAGGGGAGAAAAATTTTTAAAACTTTTGGTTTTAAAAATATACCTTCGAGGTGCGGCTCCCTTTCAGGTACAAGTATATATTAAAACATAAATGTTACTTTTTTATTAACAAATTTAAAAAATTTTTTAAAGAATATATAACAATTATTCCGTCAATAATAATCTTGAAAGGAATGATTATAATGAAATATACGCAATACTCCCAGCGAAAAAAAGGGAGTTCAGCTTTTTATATTATTATTGCTTTGTGCTTAATTTTAATAGGTGTATTGGCTTGGTTTGCATTTTCGAAAATCAGTGACAACCAACCAAAGCGAAACCTGTCATCAATGGAAAGTGAATTTAGCAGTGATATAAACCAGTACAGCAGTAATATTGATGAATACTCAAGCAGTCCTAACTCATATACTGAAAGTGAAAACAATAATTCTTATGATATAAATAATTCAGATAAATCGGAGAGTACCGCTTTAGACCATACCACATCTGCCGAAGCCAATAAAGTAAAGGCTTACTCCATGCCAATAAATGGTGAAATTCTAAAAGATTTTAGCACCGATGCACTTCAATTCTCGGCAACCTATAATGATATGCGTATACATGCCGCTGTTGATATCGCCTGTCACGAAGGTACCCTTGTAAGTGCGGTTGCAGACGGCAAAATTCAGGCAATCGAAAATTCTTCAGAACTTGGCAAAACCGTTACTATAGACCATGGTGATGGGCTTATAGTTAAATATTGCGGACTTAAAAACATTACTGTGCAAAAGGATACTTCTATAAAAATGGGTGACAGTATTGGTGCTGTCGGCACAGTGCCTAGTGAATGTTCCGACCAAAGTCATTTGCACATCGAAGCATATGAAAACGGAAAAAGTGTCTCAATTTTAAAATTTTTCGAATAATACCGCCCTCGGAATTTATCGTTTAGGGGCAAAGAAAAAGCCGTCTTTAACGACGGCTTTTTTCTTTTATTGACAAATAATAGCAAAAGTTTTAAAATAAATGTAAATCTTGCAAATGGAGGAGTTTATGGAATACGCCATTTTATATAATCCCCACTCTTGCGGTGGCAATGGTCTGAAAATCGCCAAAGAAATTGAAAAACTCATGGGAGATAATACATATAAGTATTACGATATAACTACTAACATGCCGCTTAATACTTTGGTTAATTCGCTCCCGGCAAATACCGATATTATCTTAACCGGCGGTGACGGAACTTTAAATAGTTTTATAAATCAAATCGGAGATACCGCTTCCGCGCGTAACCTTTATTTTTATGCCTCTGGCAGCGGTAACGATTTTGCAAGAGACATTGGCTTTAAAAAGCGCACCAAACCCATTTTGATTAACGATTACATAAAAACACTTCCCTGTGCAGTTATAAAGGGTAAAGTTTACCGCTTTTTAAACTGTGTAGGTTCGGGCATGGATGGTTATTGTTGCGGTGAGGTTGAACGCCTTCGCGCAATCTCCAAAAGACGTGGCAATTACCTTGGCGCCGCAATAAAAGCTTTACTCTATGCTTACAAACCCTGCACTGTTTATATTAATGCAGACGGCAAAGATTATACTTTTAAAAACACCTGGCTTGTACCTACAATGAACGGTAGATTTTTTGGTGGCGGTTTTATGGCGGCTCCAAATCAAAATAGACTTAACGAAGACTATACCGTATCCTTAGTTGCAATGTATAGTAATAACTTTTTAAAAATAATTATCGCCTTTCTTCTTTTGATGTTTGGCAAACACACAATAATGAAAAGTATGATAACAGTTATAGAAGGTCACGAATTTTCGGTTAAACTAGACCGTAGCGCAACCTTGCAGATAGACGGCGAAACAATAAAAGATGTTTCTGAATACACCGTTTCTTCAGCCAAGCAAAAAATTTTAAAATAAAACTCGGATTTTTTCCGAGTTTTATTATTTTATCTATTGACATTTTTTTAGCATAGATGTATAATATAAATAAAAAGTGTCTTATTTAAGACAGTTTAGGCGGTGTTACTTGAGTTACTCAAATTTGTTTATATTTAAAGGTTTAAATCAGCAATCCGTCAAAAAAATTTCCTCTACCTTTTCCGAAATACAACATTTTAAAAAAGGTGAAATTATCTATTCGGGTGAAGATTTTAAAAACGCCTTAGGCTTTATTGTTAAAGGAAATGCCGTGGCGGTTTCAAACAACGAGAATAAACTCCATCTGAAAAGTTTTGGCGAAAACATGTGCTTTGGTGCCGCCGCTTTATTCGACGGTAATGATACTTATGTCAGTACTGTTATCGCTAAAACCGATATTGAAATCCTTTTCATAAGTGAGCAACAGTTAAAAGAGATATTTTTAAAATATCCCCAAACTGCAATCAATTATATTGCTTTTTTGTCTGATAAGGTACGCTTTTTAAATACAAAATTACGCGTAATCTCCTGTGTTAGTGCCGAAGATACGGTTTTGACCTACCTATCAAATGTTACTGACTCAGACGGTTTCGCTAATATCCCTAAAAATATGACCGTTTTTGCAAAAATGTTGGGACTAAGCCGAGCGAGTCTCTACCGCGTTCTTGACAATTTAGAAAAAAACGGAAGTATTTTAAAGGAAAATAATAAATTTAAGGTGATAAAAAATGAAAAAACTAATTAGTCTCTTACTCACACTCATATTGGCTCTTTCGCTTTCCGGTTGCGGAACCAATGTAAAAGAAGTTAAAGCCAATGTTTATGGTATTGCAGGTCCCACCGGTATCGGCCTTGCTTCACTTATGAAGGACGCCAAAGAAGGTAACGGAAGTCTTGATTACAACATACAATTAGCCGCATCTAACGATGAAATTGTAGCAAAAATTTCTAACAAAGAGGCCGATATTGCCGCCGTTGCTACTAACTTGGCTTCTACCCTTTACAATAAAACCAAAGGCGAAGTTAAAGTACTTGCCATTAATACTTTGGGCGTACTTAATGTAGTTGCAAAGGGTGTTGAAATCACTTCAATCGCAGACCTTAAAGGCAAAACAGTGTATTCAACCGGTCAAGGCGCAAACCCTGAATATATTTTAAACAGTATTCTTAAAAACTACAATCTTGAAGCAGGTAAAGATGTAACTGTTGAATTCGTTTCACAACCTGCCGAACTTGTTACAAAGATTGTATCTAATAACGAAGCGGTAGTAATCGCTCCCCAACCGGTAGCAACCACTATTACCGTTAAGGATACTGCCGCTAAGATTGTTATTAATCTTAATGATGAGTGGGATAAATTTAACGAAACAAAACTTGTTATGGGTTGCGTTATCGCTCGTACCGAATTTATAGAGCAAAACCCCGAAGCAGTAGAAGCATTTTTAGAAGACTATGAAGCATCTATAAAAGTTGTAAGTGATGATATTGATACCGCTGCTGCTTTGTGTGAAGAATTTGCTATCGTATCCCCCGCCGCTGTTGCTAAAAAGGCCATCCCTTACTGCAACATTGTTTTTGAAGATGGTGAAAACCTCAAAACTGACCTTTCGGCTTATCTTGAATTCTTATTTAATGCAAATCCAAAGAGCATAGGCGGTAAATTACCCGCAGATGACTTCTATTATGGTAAATAAAATTCTTAAAAAAACCGCCATACTCTTTCTTTGGATAGCAGTATGGCAGTTTTTATCTATGATAGTTGCACGGGAGTTTTTAATCCCGTCTCCGCTTAGCACTCTAAACGCATTAATAAGATTAGCCGAAACAAAAGAATTCTATATTTCCGTATTAACTTCACTTTTTCGCATTATTTGCGGTTTCTTACTCGGTGTTGAAACAGGTTTTTTATGTGGCATATTTTCCACTAAAAGCCGTATTTTTAAAGAAGCGACCGCTCCCTTGATGCAACTTATAAAAGCGGTACCTGTAGCATCTTTTATAATACTTGCTTTCTTTTGGTTTAAAAGCAGTGATTTACCCATTTTCATTGCTTTTTTAATGGTCCTGCCGATTATTTGGTCCAATACCGAAACTTCACTAAAAAGCATAGATAACAAATATACAGAAATGGGACAAGTTTTTGGGCTTTCTAGCAGTAAAATCTTTTTTAGAATAAAACTTCCTTTAATAATGCCTTCTTTCATAAGCGCCGCGCTCACCGCTTTAGGTTTTGCGTGGAAATCAGGCATAGCAGCAGAAGTAATTGCAAAACCTATTAACTCGATAGGTCAAATGCTTGAAAGTTCTAAAACCCATCTTGAAATATCCGAAGTTTTTGCGCTAACTGCCGTTGTAGCAATACTCTCACTATTTCTTGAAGTAGCACTTAAAAAACTTTTTGGGAGGTATAGTTATGTTAAAGATTAATAATATCTCCTTTTCTTATGATGATAAAAAAGTTTTTGAAAATTTTTCGCTTCAAATAAAAAGCGGTGAACATGTATGGCTTCATGGTGAAAGCGGTTGCGGTAAAACCACTCTGTTGCGGTTGATTTTGGATTTAGAAATGCCGCAAAGCGGTACTATTGAAAAAGATGGCAACCTAAAGCCTTCGGCTGTTTTTCAAGAAAATCGGCTTTTACCCTTTAAAACCGCATTACAAAATATTATGCTTGTGGGCGCCAAAAAGGAAACCGCTATAGAAAACCTGAAATCATTAGGACTGGAAGACAGTATAAATAAACCTGTATCAGAACTTTCTGGCGGAATGGAGCGCCGTGTCGCTATTGCACGTGCGTTATCGGTTCCTTTTGATTTTTTGGTACTTGATGAAGCCTTCACAGGTCTTGATAGGCAAAATGCCGAGATAGCAATTAATAGAATATTAAAGGTTGCAGAAAAAAAGACAATTATACTTGTATCCCACTCCCCGTTCGAAGCCGAACTTTTAGGCGCTAAAAAAATAGAACTGTAAATTCAATTTTGAATTTACAGTTTTTTTAGTTGCAAATCGTTGACAATAACCGTTTGATATACTATAATTTTAAGGTGTAAATAAGGAGTGACCTTTAATGAAAATTGCAATTTTAGGCTACGGTAACTTGGGACGCGGTGTGGAAGCCGCGATAAAGCAAAATGCCGATATGGAACTTTTTGCCGTATTCACCCGCAGAAATCCCGATACTGTAAAAATTAAAACACAAACCGCTAAGGTTTTGCATATTGACGATATTTTAAATTATAAAGATACTATTGACGTTCTTATAATTTGCGGTGGCAGCGCTACCGACCTTCCGGTACAAACACCCGAATTTGTTAAATATTTTAATGTAATTGATAGTTTTGATACCCATGCAAAAATACCCGAACATTTTGATAATGTAAATAAAAATGCATTAGAAAGCGGTAAGGTTGGTATTATCTCAGTTGGTTGGGACCCCGGTATGTTCTCCCTTAACCGCCTTTATGCAAATGCGGTTTTGCCGAACGGCTGTGATTATACCTTTTGGGGCAAAGGTGTAAGCCAAGGCCACTCTGACGCTATAAGACGCATTGAAGGCGTTATAGATGCAAGACAGTATACTATCCCTGTCGAAGCAGCGGTTGACGCAGTAAAAAGCGGCAACGCGCCCGTTCTTACCACCCGCGAAAAACACACCCGCGAATGTTTTGTGGTAGCGGAAGACAGCGCCGACAAAGCGTGGATTGAAAACCAAATTAAAACAATGCCAAACTATTTTGCCGATTATGACACCACTGTTCATTTTATTACCGCTGAAGAAATGCAAAAGAACCATTCCGGTCTTCCGCATGGCGGTACAGTAATTAGAAGCGGCAAAACAGGCTGGGATAACGAAAACACCGCTATTATTGAATATAATTTGAAATTAGACTCTAACCCTGAGTTTACTTCAAGTGTGCTTGTATCTTATGCTCGTGCTGCTTATAGATTAAATCAAAACGGTGAAAAAGGATGCAAAACAGTATTTGATATCCCCCCTGCGCTTCTTTCTTCAAAATCGCCTGAAGAACTTAGAAAAAACTTATTATAAAAAACAAAACCTTGCAATTAAAATTGCAAGGTTTTTTCTTTTTGGGTAGGGGTGTACTGTCTATAAACAACACCCGCTGTATCAAACATTCTTTTTGCCGCTTTTACACCATCGGTATCGGAATATTTATCTTCCTTGTAAACAACTTCCTTAATGCCCGATTGTATAATCGCCTTGGCACATTCGTTGCAAGGAAAAAGAGTTACATAAACTGTGCAACCGCGAACATTACCGCGTTCGCAATTTAAAATAGCATTGAATTCGGCGTGACAAACATAGAGATATTTAGAATTAAGCGGGTCTCCATCACGTTCCCAAGGGTATTCGTCATCACTGCAGCAACGCGGCATACCATTATAACCCATAGACATAATGCGCTTATCTTCATTTACAATACAAGCACCAACTTGCGTAGACGGGTCCTTACTACGCAAAGCCGAAAGCATTGCAATACCCATAAAATATTCATCCCAGGTTAAATAATCTTCTCTTTTCATTTTTGTCACCTCTATATAAATAATAAACCTTATTGTTCTTTTTTGCAATCTTTATTTTTTAAAAGGTAAATTGCACAAAAAACAATTAAGAGCGAAAATACCGAAGCAATTCCAAAACCAATATTAAGACTATACCTATCTGCCAAGGCGCCAATTAACCATGGTCCCAAACAACAACCTGTATCACCACACATAGCAAACACACTAAACATAACCGCACCACCGCGTGGAAAATCACTCGAACCCGACGAGTAAATTCCCGGCCATGAAATACTAACCGTCAAACCGCAAACGGCACAAAATATTAGTGAAACCACCGGCAACCGACAAAGCGCCACTACCATATAACAAATAAAACCGAGTATATTAAGCAAAACTAACAGTTTTGTGAATGATATTTTCTTAGCATATATGGCATAAAGCACCCTGCCAAGTCCCATAAACAAAGCAAATGCACAAGGACCCATAATATCCCCCACCGCTTTAGAAACACCCAAAGCATTTTGCGAGAAAATTGAAGCCCACTCCGCCATTGCTATTTCACTGGCACCCGCGCAAAGCATCATTACCATATAAATTACAAACTTTTTATTTTTTAAAAGTTCCGGCAAGGTCGCGAATTTTTGGTCTTTCCCTGGTTCAACAATAGGCACTTTCAAAAAACTAAACATGTTTAAAAACGGTATTACTGACCAAACAAGCGGAATAAAAAACCAACCTTTAAAACCAAACAAATAAACCAAAGCCGTAGTCACTAAAACAGTTATTGCCTGTCCCCAACAATAAAAAGAATGCAATATCGCCATATTACCCGATTTATTTTTTGTTGGCAGCATTTCTATCATTGGAGTTACGATAACTTCGGTAAGTCCGCTACCGATTGCATAAATAATAACACAAATAATAAGGGCTAAATACGAATTAATAATACTTGGCAATACACTTAGAAGCGCCAAACCAAAAAAAGCGCAAAACTGCGACAATACTGCCGATTTTCTATAACCCATTTTGTCGAGAATTTTAGGGGTTATAAAATCAATAATCATTTGTGCGCCAAAGTTAAAAACCACCAGTATAGCAAGTTTTGAATAACTTAAATCGTAAACATCTTGAAGAACTATAAAAAGAATCGGCAAAAAGTTATTAACAATAGCCTGAACAAAAAAACCTACGTATCCTGTAATTTTTGTTTGTAAGTACTTATCTTTACCCATTTTTATAAACCTTTTATAAGCGGTACTATCTCGTTCGCATTTTCAAGCAAATATTCCGCGCCGTATTCAACCAATTCTTCCCGTAGTCTGAATCCCCAAAGCACACCTACCGCTTTACAGCCTGAATTTTTAGCAGTTGCCATATCAACACCCGAATCTCCCACAAAAGCGCACTCCCATGGTGTTACACCGAGTTGTTTAATAATTTCCAAAGTAAGTGTTGGGTCGGGTTTTGTGGGATATTCTTCCCTTTTACCTGATACTATAGAAAACTCGTCCGAAAAAAGTTCTTTTACAACCTTTTTCGCCATTTCATCCGCTTTATTAGAAACTACGGCAAGTTTTATACCCAAATCCTTTAACTGTTTTAGAGATTCCTTAATATTTTCATAAGGCATTGTCTTATCCAAAAAATGCTGACGATAATATTCCATAAACTCATCAAAAACCATTTTTTGATTTTCGGGATTACGTTCACTCTCAGGTAATGCGCGTTCGATAAGAGTAGCTATACCATTACCTACCAAATATTTATATTCTTTTTTCTCATGTCCAGAAAAGCCAAACTTCTCTAAAGCATAGTTTGTACTATCGCATAAATCTTGCAACGAATCAACAAGTGTTCCGTCCAAATCAAATAAAACTGCCTTTATCATAAAAACTCCTAAATACAAAAATCCCCTGAGTAAAACTCAGGGTTTGTTTGTAAGAAATATTATACTGCTCTGGTAACCTTACCTGAACGTAAGCAACGGGTGCAAACATTGATACGACGGGGAGAGCCGTTAACGATTGCCTTAACCTTCTTAACGTTGGGCTTCCAAGTTCTGTTAGAACGTCTGTGTGAGTGAGAAACCTTAATACCGAAAGCAATTTCTTTACTGCAGATATCACATTTAGCCATGGTCTGCACCTCCTTTTTCTTTGTCAGTTAAACTAAACTGACCGCATAGCAAAATATATAATATCACAAATGATTACAAAAATCAAGTGTTTTTTTGTTTTTTTTAATGTTCACTTCCCGACGGTCTTTGCATAAGGTTTACAACAGATTTTTTAACATCGAAATCTTCATACAAAACCGCATAACATTCACTAATTATCGGAAGTTCTACATTGTACTTTTTACTTAATCTATAAGCAATTTCGGTTGCGTAATATCCTTCAACCGTTCCTACTTCGCGTAAAGCATCTTTAACCGAAACACCGCTTCCAACCTTGTAACCAAAGCGGTTATTACGGCTATGTCTTGAAGTACAAGTAACCACCAAATCACCAATACCTGCAAGACCTGCAAAGGTATATTCCTTCGCGCCCATACCTTTCCCTAAGCGCGTCATTTCAGCAAGACCACGGGTTATAAGAGCGGCTTTACTGTTATCACCTAGTCCCAAGCCGTCACAAAAACCTGCCGCGATTGCAATAACATTTTTTAAAGCACCGCCTAATTCTACACCCATTAAATCACCAGAAGTATATATACGCAAATTTTCACCTGACATAATATCCTGCACCACTTGAGAAGCCGCCAACGAATCCGAAGCGGCAACTACAGAGGTTGGGATATTACGTGCTACTTCTTCTGCATGAGAAGGACCCGAAAGCGCAACAACAGTAGCATCGGGAATTTCATCCTTAATAACATCGGATAAAAACTTTAAACTTTCGCTCTCAAAGCCTTTTGAAACATTTACTATGATACCGCTATTTCTATACTGATACAACTGTTTTGCCACGCTTCGCACTGCTGTGGACGGGGTAGCAATTATAGTTATATTATCATCTTTAGTGATAGACATATCTGTTGTGATTTCTATACCCTGCGGTAAATACACACCACTTAATAGTTTCTCATTTGTACGCTTTTCGCGAAGCATATTAACTTCATCTTCAAACGGTGACCACAAGGCAACTTTATGATGGCATTTAAAAGCCGAAATAGCTAATGCCATGCCCCAGCCACCGGAACCCAAAATTGTAATTTTAGCCATTTATTTGCCTCCGAATTTCACCTTAGATTCAGTACCCGCTATAAGACGCTTAATGTTATCTATATGTTTACCGATAACTATACCACCCATTGCCAAGGTTAAAACAATCTGCGGAAAAGCCAAAATTGCTTTATCGCACAAAATAATGGTAAGCACAACAACACACAAAGCCGCCATTATAGAACTTAAAGATACATACTTTGAAGTAAAAAGCAAAGCCGCAAATACTACAAGACCAATAACTATTGCTATTGGACAGCAAACAGCAAAAATTCCCACACTTGTAGCAACACCTTTACCCCCACGAAATCCAAAGAAGAAAGGAAAAACATGTCCAAGCATACAAGCAAGACCACAAAGAAAGGCACCTATAACAGCATGCGACCATTCGTTATTTGTTTGGGAGTAGATATATTCAAAAACAATCTTTCCCATATAACTTGCCACGAAGCCCTTTAAAGCATCAAACGCAAATGTTAAAGCGCCCGGCAAAAGTCCCGCATTACGCATAACATTGGTAGCACCGGCATTACCGCTGCCCATCTCTCTAACATCCTTTTTCATAAAGGCTTTTGCAAAGATAACAGCAAAATTTATACTTCCTATTAAATAAGCGGCTATAACCGTTACCAATACTGTCATAAACATTACTTGTCTCCCCTTTCGCGAATAACAAACCTTACAGGTGTACCTTCAAGACCGAATGTTGAACGGATTTGATTTTCAAGATAACGCTGATATGAAAAATGGAAAAGTTCCGCATTATTACAAAAACAAACAAACGTTGGCGGTTTTGTAGAAGCCTGAGTCATATAGTAAATCTTAAGACGTTTACCCTTATCGGAGGGCGGTTGAACACGTGCAGTGGCATCTGCCAAAATATCGTTAAGTTTACCCGTTGATATTCGCATTGTGTTCTGTTCGTTTACATATTTTATAAGGCTAAACAATCTATCAACTCTCTGCCCTGTTTTTGCAGAGATAAATATTATAGGAGCATAAGGCATAAACGAAAAATCGTTCATAAGACTTTTGCGGTAGGAATCCATAGTCTTGCCGTCTTTTTCAACTGCATCCCACTTATTAACCGCAATAATACAAGCCTTACCTTCTTCTAAAGCCAGTCCCGCAACCTTTGAGTCCTGCTCTGTAAAGCCATCCTTACCGTCTATCATAATAACACATACATCGGCGCGTTCTATTGCCATTTTAGCGCGAAGTACACTATATTTTTCTATCTTATCTTCAACCTTACTTTTACGGCGAAGACCGGCTGTATCAATAAAGTTATATGTTACGCCGTCGCGAATAACCTTAGTATCAATCGCGTCACGAGTGGTACCCGCAACATTAGAAACTATAACACGTTCTTCCCCTGCTATTTGGTTGACAAGCGAAGATTTACCCGCATTAGGCTTACCTATAATTGCAACATTTATAATATCTTCGTCTTCGGCTTCAAATTCGCTTTCAGGGATATTTTCAATAACCGCATCAAGCAAATCACCTGTGCCGTGGCCGTGCACAGACGAAACAGCGATTGGGTCACCGAGACCTAAATTATAAAATTCGTAAAACTCCGCTGGGGTATCGCCTATATTATCACATTTATTTACACAAAGAACAATCGGCTTACCGCTTTTTTGAAGCATTGCAGCGACATCCATATCAGCAGCAGTAACACCGCTTTTAAGGTCGGTCACCAAGATAATAACCGAAGCAGTATCAATAGCCAACTGCGCTTGTGAACGCATACTTTTCAAAATAATATCATCAGTTTTAGGCTCTATACCCCCCGTATCAACAAACATCATTTTTTTACCAAGCCATTCACCATCACCGTAAATACGGTCACGCGTAACACCCGGCGTGTCATCAACTATGGAAAGGCGTTTGCCGATTATTTTATTAAATAGTGTAGATTTTCCCACATTTGGTCTGCCTACTACAGCAACTATCGGTTTTGCCATAATCTTCTCCTTTAAATTTCTTGGCCTGTAATAGCATCTACAAGCTCGTACCCATCAATCTCAACTACCCGAATTTTCACCCCAAGTTTTTGAGAAAGTTCATCAACCGAAACACTGTCTAAAAACAAGTCACCTTCGCTTCTAAGCATAACCGACGGAACAAGAAGTGTTTCTCCCAAATCTTTACCACAAAGTTGTTTTTCAATATCTGTAGCAGTTACAAGACCTGCAACAGTTATTGATTCGCCAAAAAAGTCGTTTCTTATAGCGTAAACGCTACACTCTAAATTATCCCATTTTTTGTGGCATTTGTCAACAATTTCCATAATATACGGATAGGCATCTACACCTGTAACCGTAGATATTTTTCGCTTACCTTCAATTTCAAAGTCATTAATCGCTAAAGCATCGTTTACTTCTTTCAAAAGCAGGGCGCAAAGACCTACCCCGTTTTCAAGTTGCAAAAATTCGCCATAATACTCAACATCAGGCATTTCTCTTTGGGCTAAAATATAAAACTCATCCGAAGCATAGCAACGCCTGTTACCATATTTTTCAACCGTTTGATCACCAAAACTATCTATAATATCGATAGTTTTAGCGGCATTTTCTTTATCAAAGGCTTTAAGTTCTGCCAATCCTTCGCGATGTTTGGTAAGTCCGACAGGGACCGATGCAATACACTCAACATTTTCAAGCGCGGTAAGGTCACTAAGAGTGCGTTTTAATTCTTCACCATCATTCATACCTGGGACTAACACCAACTGGCAGTTAATTTTTATACCGGCATCGTTAAACCGATTAATAACCGACAATACGCTTCCCGCGTTTTTGTTGCGCATCATTTTTACACGGAGTTCGGGATTTGTAGTATGCACTGAAATATTTATCGGGCTTATATGCATTTTTATAATACGTTCGATTTCGTGTTCGGTTATATTGGTCAAGGTTATATAATTACCGAAAAGGAAAGAAAGGCGCGAATCGTCATCCTTAAAATAAAGGCTTTCACGCATACCTTTGGGTAATTGGTCGATAAAGCAGAACACACACTTATTAAGGCAAGAGTGTTTTTTATCCATCAAATAGGTTGAAAATCCCAAGCCGAGTTCTAAATCTTCTTGTTTTTTTATTCTTTTATGCTTGATTTTACCCTTTTCATTTATAAATTCAAGTAAAAGTTTTTCACCAATTTGATAAAAGCGGTAGTCGAGCACATCCATAATCTCATTTTTGTTTATGGAAAGCAGAGTGTAACCGCCTTTAATACCGGCTTTATATGCCGGGCTGCCTTTTTCTACTGTTTCAATTATTACAGACATACTCTTTTACCTCCTTACTTTTAGAAAAAAATCAGAGAAGGATTTACTCCCCCTCTGATTTCGTTAAATTCTTACCGAATTATTCAGAAACTGCTACAACCTCACGGTCATTGTATTTACCGCAAGCAGCGCAAAGTCTGTGAGGGCGCTTATAAGCACCGCAAGCGCACTTTACTAAAGTAGGAGCGCTAATCTTCCAAACGTTATTTCTTCTTTTATCTCTTCTTGCTTTTGAATGCTTTCTCTTTGGTACTGCCATTAAGGGCACCTCCTTAAATTAGTTATCAAAAAATTAATTATCAAGTAATTGTGCAAGGATAGAAAGTCTCGGGTCGATTTCCTTTTCGGGACAATCACACTTTCCATCATTAAGGTCTTTACCGCACTTAGAGCAAACTCCCTTGCAGTCCTCTTTACATAAATGCTTCATCGGAAGATTTACCACCGTTTCGGTATAGATAAAATCATCCAAATCAAACTTCATATCGGGAACTAAAAGTATTGTGTCGCTATCCTCACCCTCGATAGAAGTGGCCAAGTGTTTTTCAACATCTACTTTTACAGCCGCTACAGTTGGTTTGCCGCAACGGTCGCAAGGGGCATCAAAATCAAACACAATTTGTGCGCTAAGCCTTACAAGACTTGCTTTGTTGGAAATTCCCCCCTTGAACTCTACAGGCTTTTTGAGCGGAAAGAGACCTGCATGTTCTACGGTGCTTAAATCCAACGAATAGTCCACCGGAAGTGAAGAATTATCATTAACAAAAATACTTTTTAAATCAATAATCATACTTCCACTCCTAATGTCACAAAGATTATTATATCTATTATCCCTGTGTTTGTCAAGAATTTTATTTAGAAAAATTAAGAAATACGGGTGGCTTTCACCACCCGTAAAAATAAACTAATTGCAAACTTCAGCAATGTCGAATAATTTCTTCGGTAATTCTTCCTTATCAGCCGAAACCGTGAAGACAAATTCAACATCTTCAATTTTTGAAATTCTCTCAAAGAACGCACAAAGTTCATCATAATCGCGGGTGCCGATTCTAAGAGTTGCATCGCCGAAAATATGGGTTACATCGTGGTTGCCGGACTTAATACCTGCTACCATACCATAATATTCGCCGTAACCTGAAATACCAAAACTATCAGCGTCTATAAGACGTGCTTTATGAGTAACAGAATAGGTCAAAGTATCGCCTTTTTCTATGCAAACAACATTGCCTAGGCTAACCTTTGCAGCGTCATTTACCATGTCCACCAACAATTTGGTTTTACCTGAACCTTTTCTTCCGATAATGATTTTAATCATTTGTACCACTCCTTCTTATTTTAACTGCAAAAGCAGTAATTTCTAAAATTATTTATTGCCCAAACGAGCTTCAAGTTCAGCCTTTTGGTCTTCATAACCGGGCTTACCCAAAAGCGCAAACATATTTTTCTTATAACTTTCAACACCAGGTTGGTCAAAAGGATTCACGCCAAGCATATAACCCGATACAGCGCAAGCCTTTTCAAAGAAATAAATAAGTCTGCCAAGGTTATCTTCATCCGGTTTGTCAACGTTTATTACAAGGTTAGGAACTGCGCCGTCGGTATGCGCCAAAACGGTGCCTTCAAAAGCCTTTTCGTTAACATAGGACAAAGGTTTACCTGCAAGGAAGTTTAAGCCGTCGCCATCATTTTCTTCCTTTTCAATAATTATATCCTTATCGGTTTCCCCGAAAGTTACTACAGTTTCAAAAAGTATTCTAGCGCCATCTTGAACATATTGTCCCATAGAGTGCAAATCGGTAGAGAATGTAACAGATGCCGGGAAAAGACCCTTGTTATCTTTACCTTCGCTTTCACCGAATAATTGCTTGAACCATTCAGCCATCATAGTAAAGCGCGGTTCGTAACTTACAAGAAGTTCAACCGCTTTACCCTTACGGTAGAAAGCATTTCTCAAAGCGGCGTAAGTATAGCAATCGTTTTCATAAAGATTAGCGTTTGAATAATCTTTAGCAGCGGCTCTTGCACCCGTCATTAAAGCATCAATATCCGCACCTGCGGCAGCAATCGGCAACAAGCCAACTGCGGTAAGAACAGAGAATCTACCGCCAACATCATCCGGTACCACAAAACATTCATAGCCTTTGCTGTCTGCCAACTGTTTTAAAGTACCCCTTGCCTTATCGGTAGTACAGTAAATACGTTTAGCGGCTTCTTCTTCGCCGTATTTTTCTTCTAAATATTTACGCAATACTCTAAACGCTATTGCAGGTTCGGTAGTAGTTCCCGATTTTGAAATAATATTAACCGAAACACGCTTACCTTCGCAAAGTTTTAAAATATCATCAAGGTAAGAACCGCTAATGTTGTTACCTGCAAAATAAATTTTAGTACCTTGCGCTAAGTCGTTATAGAAAGGACCTTTCAAAAATTCGATAGCGGCACGAGCACCGAGATAAGAACCGCCGATACCTATCACTATCAAAACATCGGTGTCACTTTTGATTTTTTCAGCCGCTTTTTTAATGCGGTCAAATTCTTGCTTATCATAATCTTCGGGCAAGTTTACCCAACCCAAGAAATCATTACCAAGACCTGTTTTTGCTTCAACCATATCATGAGCAGCCTTCACCTGAGACTCTAAGCCCACAAGGTCGTTTTCACGCAAAAAAGACGCTGCGAATGAAGAATTAAATTTAATTGCCATTGATTTTTTTCACCTGTGTATATTTTCTTTACATTTATTTTACAATATTTCTCTTAATTTTTCAAGTAAAATTATATATATTTATAAAAATTTTACAAACTTAACACGCCAGACAAAATCCACCTGACAGTTACCCATAAAGTTAGTCTTTCTACATCTTCACAAGCCGTTATCGGAAGCCTTCCGACCGAGTTTTCACCAGCATACACATTAACATATCCCAAAACATCGCCTTTCTTAATTGGAGCGGTAATATTCTCATTCCATTCGGTATTTCGGGTTATTTCTTCCTTAGCAGTCTTCGGCAGCAACATATTAACCTTATATTCGCAAACAACCTTTACCTTTTTTATAACGCCTTTTTCAACTTTGACAGTAAGTCCGTCTTCAAGTTCGCCGCCAAGTTCCGAAAAGTTATAATTAGCGAAACCAAAATCTAAAAGTTTTTTGGCGCCTGAAAAACGAAGGTCACTGCTTTCCCCCGCTAATACCACCGCAACAAGTTCCATGCCGTCGCGTTCGGCAGTAGCAGAAAGGCAGTACTTTGCCTGACTTGTGGTGCCTGTTTTAAGACCTGTTGTACCTTTATAAAACCGCACTAATTTATTAGTGTTTACAAGTTCGCTTTCACCATTTCGCAAACTATCCATCCACACTGTAGAATACTTCTTTATAAGCGGGAACTTTATAAGTTCTGCCGACATTATTGCAACGTCGTGCGCCGTGGTATGATGACCTTCGGCATCAAGCCCCGTGCAATTAACAAAGGTTGTGTTATTCATGCCAAGTTCTTTTGCACGGGCATTCATAAGTGCTACGAAACCTTCTTCACTACCCGCTATAAGTTCTCCCAAAGCCACACAAGCATCGTTGGCGGAAGCGATAACCGTTGCCTTTAGAAGTTCGTCAACACTCATACCTTCGCCCGGTTCCAACCAAATTTGACTGCCACCCATACTACAAGCATGTTCCGAAGCATAAACCATAGTCTCAAGCGTTATATCTCCGCGCGCAATCGCTTCCATAACCAACAACAAGGGCATAATTTTAGTTATTGAAGCAGGTGGTAGTTTTTCATCGGCGTTTTGCTCGTACAAAATTTTACCGGTATAAGGTTCTAATAATATTGCGGATTTTGCCTTAATATCCAAATTTCCGCCTATTTCGGTTTTGGTATCGGTAGTCGCAAAAGGTACATTTATATCACTTATATCACACTCACTCGAAACCGTCTTGGCTGATAATGTAACCGTAAAACACAACATAAAACAAACCAAAACCACAAAAAATCTTTTCAAAAAAAGCACACCCTTTCTCTAAAAGGGTATGCCTTTGAATTTTATTCTATTCCACCGACGATTACTCCGCCGCCAACTACAACATCACCATCATAAAACACCGCAGCCTGTCCGCTGCTGGGCGCCCTTTGCGGTAAATCAAACTCAATTAAAACATCGCCGTTTTCCATTGGTTTTATAACCGCACTTTGCTCACGCTGACTGTAGCGGAGTTTCGCAGTAACCGACATTTCTTTTTCCAGTTTATCAAACGGAATAAAATTAGTATTTGTAACCAAAACCTTTTTATAAAACAAAAACTCTTCATCACCTAATACAACCTTATTTGTAAGCGCATCTTTGCTAATTACAAACGCAGGTTTACCGAGAGCAATCCCCAGGCCTTTGCGCTGCCCCACCGTATAATGTATAACGCCTTGATGCTCTCCGAGTTTTTTGCCTTCTATATTCACATAATCGCCTTTTTTAGAAATATAGCCCCCCGTTTTTTCTATAAATGAAGCATAATCTCCATCAGGCACAAAGCAAATATCTTGGCTATCTTTCTTTTTTGCATTAACTAGATTTTGGCTTTCTGCAAACTCGCGCACTTGTGCCTTTGAAAGTTCACCCAACGGAAATTCAACACAAGACAACTGTTCTTGCGTAAGGCAGTAAAGCACATAGGTTTGGTCCTTTGTTACATCGTCTGCTTTGAGCAACAAATATCTTCCGTTTTGGTCTTTTTTAATACGTGCATAATGCCCCGTTGCTATCTTGTCATAACCTTTTTGCTTGGCTATTTCAAGCATCTTACCAAACTTAATATACTTATTACATACTATGCAAGGATTGGGGGTATTTCCTTTTATATACTCGTCAATAAAATTGGAAATAACAAACCTATTAAAATCATCCTGCAAATCTACCGCAAAATGTTCCATACCAAGTTTATCACAAACCGCCTTTGCATCGGCTATATTTTTAGCATCGAAACTTTCATTAAGATTTAAAGTTACTCCGCCCACAGTAAAAACTTTTTGCTTTAAGAGCGCCGCACAAGCTGAAGAGTCCACGCCGCCACTCATACCTACTAAAACTTTTTCCAAAATTTACTCCTTTTAGAAAAAGAGCCGATTTTCACCGACTCTTTCCTTTTTTATATAGCTGTAATGTCTGCCAAAAGGCAAAGGTTATCTTCCAAACCTTTCTTCATGTTAAGCGCTTCATAAATATCATAATTTACAATCTTACCGAGTTTATAAGCAACAACGCGGTTGCCAATACCCGCCTTTAAGAGTTGCACTGCTTCGTAGCCCATTTGAGTTGCAATAAGACGGTCACGAAGGGTTGGGCTACCGCCACGCTGAACGTGACCAAGAATTGTACCGCGGGTTTCAATACCTGTAGCGGCTTCGATCTTTTCTGCCATTTGAGTAACACCGCCAACGCCTTCAGCGACAACCACGATAAAATGTTTTTTACCCATTCGTTGAGTTGCTTTAATCTTTTCGATTACGTCATCAACGTTACTCTCACGTTCAGGCACCATAACAGCAAGTGCTCCAACACCGATAGCCGTTCTCAAAGCGATATGACCTGCATGTCTACCCATAACTTCAACCACACTGCAACGCTCGTGAGAGTCACAAGTATCGCGAAGCCTGTCCACCATTTCAATAACGGTATTCATAGCGGTGTCAAAACCGATTGTATACTCAGTTGAAGAAATATCGTTATCAATAGTTGCGGGAATACCAACACAAGGAATGCCTGCCAAAGATAAATCACGCGCTCCACGGAAAGAACCGTCACCACCGATTACAACGATACCTTCTATACCGTGTTTTTTGCAGTTTTCCACCGCTTCTTTTATGCCTTCTTCAGTCTTGAATTTTGGGCTACGTGCACTGTAAAGCATTGTACCGCCCAACTGTATTATACCCGAAACTGCGCGTGAATCCAAATCAATAATATCGCCTTCCATAAGGCCGTTATATCCGCGGCGCACACCCTTAACCTTAAGGCCGTGGTAAACAGCAGTTCTAACAACTGCACGAACAGCCGCGTTCATACCCGGTGCATCGCCACCGGAAGTTAATACAGCAATAGTCTCCATTACTATCTCCTCCAAATAATCGCTAGTTTACAGTATAAACCAAATTTATTAATTTTTCAACAACTATTTTAATTAATATATTTTATATTTTCACTACCAAGAATTTGTCCCAGTTCAATTTCCAAAGTTTTTGAGAAATTTACATATAGTTGCCTTGGTGCTTCCAACTTTTTATTTGTATCGGTGCATACAATATACACCGGTGAAGAACCGCTATGATTTGCCAAAATTTCTTTAACTTTTGAAAACATCGGATTGGTTGTATTATTGATTTTCAAATACAAACCGCTCTTGTATTTTTTAGGCGCTTCTTTACCTTTAAATTCTTCCGAAATCACTTGGCATTTTTCAAAAACAATCTCTATTTCCCTATCTTCATGCTCGGAAATTCTGCCTGTTAATATAATCGGTTTATTAGCCGTAAGCAAAGGTTTATACATTTCATAAGCATTTCCAAAAACCGTAACATTAACCGAAGAATTAAAATCTTCAATTTTAAGGGAACAAAGCAAATTATTATTTTTAAGTTGGCGAACCTTTATTCCGCTGACAATACCCGCCACATTCACACGTTTGCCGTCGGGATATTTACCCGACTGTATATCGGCAATTTCTTGCAAATTAGCCCCCTTTAAAAAGGCTTTATAATCATCCATAGGATGCCCTGAAAGGTAAAGACCTGTGGTTTCTTTTTCAAATTCAAGTCGGGTCTCTTTAGACATTTCGGGCACACTTTCCATTACAAACTGCGCCGAAGTTCCCATTTCTTCAAACAAATCAAGTTGCCCTTGACCTGAAAATTTACGCTCGTTTTCAACTGCAACCAAAACCGCTTCCATATTATAAAGCATTTCGCGTCTATTATCACAAACACAATCAAGCGCACCGCTTTTTATAAGTCCTTCAAGAGCACGGCGATTAAACTCGCGCGAGTAGTTCCTAAAACAAAAATCATAAAGCGAAACATACTCACCGTTGGCTTCACGCTCCGCAACAACCTTTTCAATAAGTGAAAGCCCCAAATTTTTAATTGCCATTAAGCCAAAACGTATAGTATTACCGCTTGGTGTAAACCCGCCATCACTATGGTTTACGCTTGGCGGTAAAATTTTTATACCATTCTTTTTACATTCGGCGGTATAAAGCGAGAGTTTAGTTTCACTATCCATCATGCTTGTCATCAAAGCCGAGAAATACTGCGCGGGATAATGACATTTTAAATAAGCCGTTCTATACGCCACAAAAGAGTAGGCACAAGCATGGGCTTTATTGAAAGCATAAGAACTGAAACTAGACATATCTAAGAACAGTTTTTCTGCCGATTCTATACCCATACCATTTGCAAGAGCGCCCGAAACAAAAGTTTCCTTTTCCTTTTGCATAACGGCATGTTTTTTCTTTGCCATTGCGCGACGGACAATATCAGCGCGGCCCAGTGAATATCCCGCCAAGGTTCTAAACACCTGCATTACCTGTTCTTGATATACAATACAGCCGTAGGTAACATCAAGTATCGGTTTTAAAAGCGGTGTTGGGTAAACGATATTTTGCGGATTGTGGCGATTGCTTATATATTTAGGTATAGAGTCCATAGGCCCCGGCCTGTAAAGAGATAAAACCGCCGTTAAATCTTCAATACTTCTAGGTCCCAACTGCCTTAAAACATTCTTCATTCCGTCCGATTCAAACTGAAAAACGCCAAGAGTCTTACCCTTACCCATCATATTATATGTCGCAGTATCGTCTAATGGTATTTTTTCTATATCAAAATCTATACCCTGTTTTCTGATGTATTTCTCGGTTTCGTTAATAACAGTAAGATTTCGAAGACCCAAAAAGTCCATTTTAAGAAGACCTAATTCTTCCAAAGAAGTCATTGTAAATTGGGTTACTACCGATTGATCATTTACGGCAAGTGGAACATATTCGCTAACCGGCTTGTCCGATATAACAACACCTGCCGCATGGGTAGAAGCGTGACGCGGCATACCTTCAAGATTTCGCGCCATGTCAATGAGTTCTTTTACCGAATCATCATTAGCATAAAGATCCCTTAATTCTTTACTTCCTTCGAGAGCGCGTTCAATGGTCATACCCACCGATTGCGGAATAAGTTTTGCTACCTTATCACAAGTAGCATAAGGAATATCAAGCGCCCGTCCTACATCTCTTACCGCCGCACGTGCCGCCATAGTACCAAAGGTAACTATCTGCGAAACATGGTCTTGACCATATTTTTTAATAACATAATCTATGACTTTTTGGCGATTTACATAACAAAAATCGATATCGAAATCAGGCATTGAAACACGCTCAGGATTTAAAAAGCGCTCAAAATAAAGGTCGTATTTTATAGGGTCAATGCCCGTAATACCAATACAATATGCCGCCAAAGAAGCTGCTCCCGAACCACGTCCAGGACCTACGGGAATACCATTATTTTTTGCAAAATTCACGAAATCTGCAACTATTAAGAAGTAGTCTACATATCCCATTTTTTGTATTATGGAAAGTTCATACTGTAGGCGATCAACATATTCTTTTCCGGGAGAAGTCCCAAAGATTTTACGAAGCCCGTCAAAGCATTTTTCTTTAAAATATTCAAAATGGTC
Organism: Acutalibacteraceae bacterium; assembly: GCA_045591465.1. Taxonomy (GTDB): domain Bacteria; phylum Bacillota; class Clostridia; order Oscillospirales; family Acutalibacteraceae; genus UBA737. The sequence continues at coordinate 39,215 of JAZNSZ010000027.1, forward strand.
GCGCTTACCAATATCAAAATGCGGCAACTTGATTTTACCAAACTCAAACTCCAGGTTGCATTTTTCAGCAATTACTTTTGTATTTAAGATTGCTTCAGGTACTTCGTGGAATAATTCCGCCATTTGCTCTGCCGATTTTAAATAAAACTCGTTAGTTTTAAACTCCAAAGCACTATCTTCAGTAATTTTACTGCCCGTTTGAACGCACAAAAGCACCTTATGTGTCTTAAAATCATCCGCATTTATATAATGCACATCATTTGTAGCAACAAGCGGTATGCCTGTTTCTTTAGAAAGGCGAATAATTTGAGGATTGGTAAGTTTTTGCTCGTGTATACCATGGTCTTGAATTTCTAAATAATAGTTTCCATCTCCGAAAACTTTTTTATACCATAATGCCGTTTGCTTGGCTTTTTCGTAGTCCCCTTTTAAAAGCGTCTGCGGAATTTCACCCGCAAGACAGGCGGAAAGCGCAATTATACCTTGTGAATATTGCTCTAACAACTCCCTGTCAACACGCGGTTTTGAATAAAAACCTTCGGTGAAGCCTTTAGATACAAGTTTTATAAGATTTTCATAACCTGTCATATCCTTGCAAAGCAAAACCAAATGGTTATAGCCATCAAGACCCTTTTGCTTATCAAAACGGCTTCTTGTAGATACATATACTTCGCATCCAATAATGGGTTTTATACCCTTTTCTTTAGCGTATTTATAAAAATCAATAACGCCGTACATAACGCCGTGGTCGGTGATGGCAATACTTTTTTGCCCTAGTTCACAGGCGCGGTCAATAACCTTTTTTATACGACAACAACCATCCAAAAGACTATACTCGGTATGCAAATGCAAGTGCGTAAAATCCAAAAGCTCACCTCCTTTTTTAAAAGTGTATATATTTATTTTGCTTCTTTCTCGTAAATTTCTATTATTTTCTTAAGCCTATGGTTAAGACCCGAAAGTGAAATTGGCGTTTTAGAAATTTTACAAAGTTCTTTCAAAGTTGCTTCGGGATTTTCTTTTCTCAGTAGTGCCGCTTCCAAAAGTTCGCCCGGCAAACTGTAAAGGCGGTCGGCCTTTTCTAAAAACTCAATGGCCGCCCTTTGCTTTATTGAAGCTTCAACAGTTTTTGTAATGTTTGCATTGTCACAATTACGGGCGCGATTAATATTATTTTTAACACTTTTCATTATTTTAGTATCCATAACGTCAAGTGTTCGCATTGTATCGCCCATAAGCGTCAGCAAATCTTCGATAACACTGCTATCCTTAGTATAAAGAACCGTCACCTTACCGCGAATAATTTTTTTCATACTAATGCCGTGTTCTTGCAAAATAGAGTTAAAATCATCCGCCAAAGTTTCGTTTTTAACGGCGAACTCGGCGCGGTATTCTTTCTCAGGGTCGTTAATATTACCACATGCTAAAAAAGCACCCCTGATGAAACTTGGCGCACAACATTCCCGCAAAAACAGGCTTCGGTCGATTACAGTTTCACTTATACCAAAATCAATCATCGCCAAAATTTTAAGCCTGTCCGCTTCTCCTGTCACTTCCGCCTTATAAGTCGGGCGGACCGAACCGCCTACTGTTATGTCCACCTGCGCTTTATATGTATGCTTTATAATATCGGCATACTCTTTGGCAACAAACGGGTTATTGGTTTGAAGCGATATCTTCTTTATCGAAAAAGACCGTCCAAAAAGCATAAAACCGTATATATAGGACGGCTTACAACACGCTGACGGTCTTATTTTTATAAGTTCATTTTTAACATCAGAACAAAAAGACATTTTTTTAAATCCTTTTCCAAACAACAAGTCGGGCATCCGCACCGCCTTGTGAATATTCAAAAACCACAAGCTGTTTTTTATCGGTAACAAGACCAAAACAACGTTCACTGTTATCCTTTTGAAGTTCGGCTACATAGTACATTTTACTATCGTCAAGAATTTTTGCAATATTCCCGTTAGGCAATTCGCATTCTAAATTAACAAAATCTCCCTTATGACCGTAAAGTTTAGTAAGCGTAGGCATACCGTCAATTTTAAGATTGTTAAATTCATCTATCAATTTTTGCACTACTATTCTCTCCCCACAAAAATAACTTCAGGCTCCAATTCAACACCGTCATTTTCTTTAACAGTATCTTTTATTTTTTGCATAAGCGCTTTTACATCACAAGCAGTTGCATTATCGTAATTTATAACAAAACCTGCGTGTTTTTCACTAACCATGGCACCGCCAACTGAAAAACCTTTAAGATTATTCTTTTCAATAAGCGCACCTGCAAAATGACCCACAGGACGCTTAAAAGTACTCCCTGCGGACGGGAATTCTAGCGGTTGTTTATCCTTTCTTCTGCACATAAAATCATCCATTTTTGATTTTATTTCCGTCTTGTCGCCCTTTTTAAGCGCAAACTTTACCGAAAGAATAATATCCCCGTTAGTCTTAAATATGCTTGTGCGGTAACCGAGTTGCATATCATTGATGCCTATTTCATAAGTTTTGCCATTTTTGTCCATAACACATGCCGACAAAACCACCTGAGACATTTCACCGCCGTAGGCACCCGCGTTCATATAAAGCGCACCGCCAACACTACCGGGTATACCGTACGCAAACTCAAGCCCTGTCAAGCCATTTTCCAAAGCGCAGGTACAAAGTTTAGCCAAAGTAACACCTGCGCCTACTGTTATGGTATTATCGCAAACAGAAATTTGCTGAAAACCCAAGAGGCTAATAACCGCGCCTTCAATACCATTATCCGATACCAATAAATTAGAACCCTTGCCCAGTATAAAATAAGGCATTTCTATGCGGTTTAATTCCTTTATTACAGTGCTTAAACTTTCTATACTGTCACACTCTACAAAACAATCCGCCTTACCGCCGATTTTAAAACTTGTATGATTTTTCATTATTTCGTTTTTTCTAAACGGTATTTTATTGTCAAAACAGAACTGATGGAAAGACATAAATTACTCCCGAATTTAAAATTTTAGAATGGGTCTACCGAACCGCTTTCACCCTTTGTATCATCTGTCATACCAAGTTTTTTAAGCAAGTCTTCCGCCGCATTATAGCCCAACTTCTTCTGGCGGTTGTTCATAGCCGCAACTTCAATAATAACCGCAAGATTTCTACCGGGTTTTACAGGTATAGTAAGAGATGGAATATCCAACCCTAGAATAGAAGTAGTTTGTTCTTCAAGTCCCATACGGTCATAAGACTTGTTGACATCCCACTGTTCTATATTGATAATAAGGTCTATCTTCTCGGTAAGTTTTACAGCACCCGCGCCGAAAATACGACTTGCATTAATAATACCTATTCCGCGAAGTTCAATAAAATGTCGTATATTATCGGGCGCAGTTCCAACGAGCGATTTATCCGACACGCGACGAATTTCAACAGCATCATCGGCTATAAGACGGTGACCGCGCTTTACAAGTTCAATAGCAGTTTCACTCTTACCTACACCGCTTTCGCCTAAAAGCAAAATACCTTCACCGTAAACTTCTACCAAAACGCCATGGCGGGTAACACGCGGCGCTAAGTTGAGATTTAAAAAGGCAATAAGTGCCGATGCAAAGGAAGAAGTTGATATATCGGTTCTAAAAAGCGGAACCGAAAACTCCTCCGCTATATCAATAACCTGCTTTGGAACTTCTAAATCACGACAAATAACCACAGCCGAAGGCTTATGGGCAAAAAGTTCTCTTAAGCGAGAGAGCGCTTCAACGCCGGAGATATTTAAAATATAACTTTCTTCTGCCTTGCCTATTATTTGAATACGCTTTTCATCAAAATACTCAAAATATCCTGCAAGTTGAAGACCCGGACGATTAACATCGGTAGAAGAAATCATAATCTCCTCTATGTTTTCCGGTACATACAAATTTTCCAAAGAAAATTGCTTAATAATTTTAGTAAGCGGTACTGTAAAATTTGTCTTCATTTTTCGCACTTCCTTAAAAGATTATACTAATTTATTATATTATATAATAAAATTCATCAAAACGCAAAACTTTTTATATTTTTTTAAAAATAAAGTTTTACTTGATAAAAGCCGACTCAGTGTATATAATTATTCTATACTATTTTAAAAGGAAGTTTATCGTATGAAACTCGGATTAGTAGGATTACCTAATGTAGGTAAATCAACACTTTTTAACGCTATCACAAACGCAGGGGCGCAATCGGCAAACTACCCGTTTTGCACCATCGAACCAAATATCGGTATGGTGAGCGTTCCTGATGAGCGTCTTGAAAAACTAAAAGAAATATACAATCCCGATAAATTCACACCGGCAGTGATTGAATTTGTTGATATTGCGGGTCTTGTTAAGGGCGCTTCAAGGGGCGAAGGTCTTGGCAATAAGTTTTTATCAAACATACGAGAAGTTGACGCTGTAGTTCATGTTGTACGTTGCTTTGAAAGTGACGATATTATACATGTAGAAGGCTCGGTTGACCCTGTAAGAGATATTGAAACCATCAATTTGGAACTTATTTTTTCGGATATTGAAATGGCGGAGCGCCGTTTAGACCGCGCAACCAAGGCTTTAAAGGGCGACAAAAAAATGCAAGGCGAAGTTGATTTTTTGAAGCGCCTTATTGCACATCTCGAAAGCGGACTTCCCGCAAGAAGCATTGAAATTCTTGATGACAGCGAACAGGAAATCATAAACACAACCGCATTATTATCTGCAAAACCTGTCATTTACGCTTGTAATATGAGCGAAGATGATTTTATAAACGGAATTGACAGTAATAAAAACTTCAATATGGTAAAAACTATAGCCAGTACCGAAAAGGCGGAAATTTTACCGATATGCGCCGCTTTAGAAGCAGAAATATCCACCCTTACCGACGAAGAAAAGGTAATGTTTTTAGAAGAATTAGGTCTCGAACGCTCAGGTCTTGACCGCATGATTCAAAAATGTTATTCCCTTTTGGGCCTTATTTCTTACCTTACCGCAGGTAAACCCGAAGTTCGTGCTTGGACTATTAAAAACGGTACCAAGGCGCCACAGGCCGCAGGTAAAATCCACACCGATTTTGAGCGCGGATTTATCCGTGCCGAAGTTATAAACTTTAAACAGTTTATGGAATGTGGCGGAAATATGGTTACTGCAAAAGAAAAGGGCTTGGTACGCAGCGAAGGTAAGGAATATGTAATGCTTGACGGCGATATCGTTCTTTTCCGCTTTAATGTTTAATTTGGAGTGATTTTTTGGGTTATTTTTATTATGGTATAGACCCTTTGTATTTGTACTTAGTGCTTCCCGCTATACTTTTGGCTCTCTTTGCACAAATACGGGTTAAATCTTCATTTTCAAAGTATTCGCAATTTGGTTGTAACTATAGCGGTGCCGATGCGGCAAAACGCGTACTTGAAGCCAACGGAATTTTCGACGTTAAAATTGAGCGTGTTTCAGGCAATCTGACCGATCATTACGACCCCAAAACCAATGTTATTAGGCTTTCGGACACAGTTTATAATGCTAAAAATATTTCAGCCGTTGGGGTTGCCGCTCACGAAGCGGGACATGCGGTGCAATACGCCCAATCCTATGCGCCAATAAAAATTCGTGCTGCATTATACCCTGTTTGCAACCTTGGTTCTCAACTTTCTATGCCGTTGCTATTAATGGGATTGCTCTTTAACTTTACTTTTTTAATGAATTTGGGAATTGTTTTCTTCGCAATAGCGCTAATTTTTCAACTTGTAACTTTACCCGTTGAATTTAATGCGTCTTCCCGCGCTTTAAGAGCAATTAAAGATAGCAACATTCTCTTAGACGACAGTGAAATAAAAGGTGCTAGAAAGGTGCTTTCAGCGGCGGCGCTTACCTATATTGCAGCATTTTTAGTATCTTTAACACAACTTTTAAGATTTTTAATGATAGCCAATAGAAGAAGACGGTAAAACACCGTCTTCTTTTGCATATATACCACCCTTTCACAAAGACTAAAAAGGGTGATAAAATGAAAAAAGAAGACCTTTTGATGTTTCCGATAGGAGCTTTAGGTTATGGGCTTATTGAAATTTTATGGCGTGGATATACCCACCCTTCTATGCTAACTGCGGGTGGTATTTGCTTTGTGTTCTTCGCCAAAATAGGCGAAATATTTAAAAAAGCAAACCTTTTTACCAAAGCCGTCATAGGCAGTTGTTTTGTAACTTTTATAGAACTCCTTTTTGGCATATTATTTAATATAATGCTTAAAAAAGATGTTTGGGATTACAGCAAAATACCCTTTAACTTTAAAGGGCAAATTTGCCTTTTGTATTCAGTTTTTTGGGCTTTATTAAGCCTTGCATTTATTCCTATGGCAGTAAAAGTAAAAGGGAGATTGCAAAACCGATAAATAAATGGTATAATGTTTTTGGTGATATTATGGATTTTTTGCATAGAACTTGGGCGGAAATCGATTTACAAGCCCTTGTACATAACTTTAAAATTTTAAAAAGTTCTGCTATTGATAGTAAAATAATGGCAGTAGTAAAGGCGGATGCATACGGTCACTCTGCCGGTGCTATTGCCCCTGTTTTAGAAGAAAACGGAGCCGATTGTTTTGCTGTTTCTAATATTGACGAAGCCCTTTTCCTTCGCGAAAAAGGTGTTACTAAACCCATCTTAATCTTGGGATATACCCCTGTGACTAAAGGCACCGATATTGCAAAAAACGACCTCTCACAATGTGTTTATTCCAAAGAATATGCAAAAAGTCTTTCGGATTTCGCGGTTGAAAATAATATCAAAATCAAGGTACATATTAAAATCGATACCGGTATGTCACGCTTAGGATTTGATTGCCGAAATGAAGAACTTTGCGGCATAGGTGAAGCCATAGCGTGTGCCGATCTTCCAAACTTTGAGTTGGAAGGTATTTTTACGCATTTCGCAGTAGCCGACCGCACATCGAAAACCGAAGATGGTTTTACACAAGCCCAATACAACCGCTTTATTGCCGCTATAGAAAAATTTAAACAAAACGGAATTAATGCTCCATTATATCATTGTTGCAATTCAGCAGGATTTATTTTAGACCATGATAAACACCTAAACCTTTCAAGAGTAGGTATTGCTCTTTACGGTCTTTCACCATCAAGCGACCTTAAATTGAAAGAAGACCTTATCCCCGTCATGACCGTAAAATCGGTTGTTTCGATGGTTAAGGAGATAAATATTGGTGACACAGTAAACTATGGAAGAACCTTTAAAGCCGGCAAAAAAATGCGAGTTGCCACTATTTCTGCGGGTTATGCTGACGGATACCCAAGACTTCTCTCAAACAATGGCTATGTTCTTATAAACGGCAAAAAAGCCAATATTGTAGGTAGAGTTTGTATGGACCAAATGTCTGTGGATGTCACCGATATACCTGAAACTAAAATGGGTGACGAAGTAATCCTTTTTGGTAAAGAACTATCGGTAGATGTTTTAGCAGACCTTACACAAACCATAAATTACGAAATTGTTTGCGGTATTTCACCAAGAGTTCCAAGAATAATTAAGTAAAAATTAAAAACTGTCGTTACGAAATGCATAACGACAGTTTAATTAAATTAAAATAATTCGGTTGAAAGGTAACGACTGGCGGTATCGGGAAAAATCACCGCAATGTTTTTACTGCTGTTTTCGGTTTGATTTGCAACACTTATCGCCGCGTACAACGCCGCACCTGCCGATATACCTACCGAAAGACCTTCTTTAAGGCATACCATTCTTGCGAATTCGAAAGCATCATCATTACTTACGGTTATAACTTGGTCGTAGATACCTGTATCAAGGTTTTCGGGAACAAATCCCGCTCCTATGCCTTGAATTTTATGGCTTCCGCTTTGTCCCTTTGACAAAATCGGACTGCTTTCAGGCTCTACGGCTATAACTTTTATTTGCGGGTTCTTTTCTTTCAAAAATTTACCGGTTCCACTTATAGTTCCGCCAGAACCAACACCGCAAACCAATATATCCACTTTGCCGTCAAGGTCGCGGTAAATTTCAGGACCGGTTGTTTCAAAATGCGCTTTAGGGTTAGACGGGTTATAAAACTGCCCCGCTATAATACTGTTAGGAATTTGTTCTTTTAATTCTTCCGCCTTTTCAATGGCACCGCTCATACCGTATTTACCATCGGTCAATACTACTTGTGCGCCAAATGAAGCGATAAGTTTACGACGTTCTATCGACATTGTGTCGGGCATAACTATTATACACTTATAGCCTTTAGCGGTGCAAACCGCCGCAAGACCTATACCGGTATTACCCGAAGTCGCTTCAATAACCGTTCCGCCCGGCTTTAAAATCCCCTTATCTTGTGCATCGATTATCATAGAAAGCGCAACCCTATCCTTAACGCTACCTGCCGGATTCATAAACTCAAGTTTTGCAAAAATATTCGCAGTAAGTCCCAATTCTTTTTTTATATTACACAACTCCATAATCGGAGTATTACCTACTAGATCTGTAAAAGATTTAAATACATTAGACATAAAATCACCTCGTATAATAAAGTAGTAGTTTTTAGTGTCCCTCTCCAAGGACAATATGCTACACTGTAAATGGTGCTGTGGATTGGTGACTATCACCTACCGCATGACGGTTATGTAGAGGCTCCAACCACAGACCTTTGC
>JAZNSZ010000028.1:0-51051 GCA_045591465.1 Acutalibacteraceae bacterium
ATCCATAAAACAAATTACAATTAAGAATATATCTAAAACATATGAATATCTCTCATGCATTGATGGCAAAAATAAGATTACAGTCCAAATTAAAGCTGTTGCTAAAAGTAAAATTTTTTCCTTTGTATCAGGAGAAAAAGTTCCTGAAAGAATAAGGTAAAGTGCTATACCGCATAATACAAAAGTAATTAAAATTGCCGGAATTTTAAAATCATTATAATTTTCACCTATAAGCATCCAAAAACTTGGAAAATTCATGTACATACGCTTATATTCGCCTGATTGAAAAGCATAAATTTTTAAAGGCGCTAATAAATCTCTTCCATATAGAAACGCAACTATACCTGAGCCCCAAAAAACGCCAAAAGAAATAATGAAATTAAATATGCTAAATTTTCTTTTGTAAAAGTAATAACATAAAATGAAAGGCAAAACAAAAATTGCTTGAAGTTTAAATGCAAGTGAAACCCCAAAGAAAATAAAAGCAGAAGTATACTTTTCTTTTAATAACTGTAAAATCATTAGCACTATAAATGCTGTATATATAGAATCACACTGACCCCAAAAAGCAGAATTAATTATTACTGTTGGAAAGAATAAAACCAATGTATACGAAAGACAAAAATACATGCTTGATTTTTCTTTATCCTTTAAATAGCACACTAAAAAAGCGACTACAATTGCTAAAATATAATCAAAAAATATTGAAATTGCTTTATAAGAAATAACACAATCTACCTTTAAATAAGTCATTACACTTATAATTGTTTGATATATTAAATTATAGTCACCAATTTGTTTATTAAGTGCAGAAAGTCCTCCACTACTGGCCACTTCATTAAACCATGGAATAAGAAATTTTGTCATATCCTTTGAAATAAACTGCAAACCGCTTAAACGAATTAATAAACCTATCAATGATACTATAATTAAAAACAATAAATTTTTATTTTTAATAACCCAATCAATTAGTTTTTTCTCTAACACCATTTATACTTCCCTCTTTCTGAAACGCATATAAAGCATAAAATATTATATTACCAAATTCCACTAATGTCAATATATTCTTCCACTATTCGTAAACAATAATATTATATTATAAAGACATCAAATAGTGGAAGGAAGTATTACAAGTGAAAGATTTTTCAATAATTGCGAAAGAATTACGCCAAGCAAAACATTTAACCCAAACTCAACTAGCTATGAAACTATGGGTTCAAAAATCAATTATTTCCGCCTATGAAACAGGTATTCGCCAGCCAAGTCTTGATATGCTCATAAAATATTCCAAAGAATTCGGTGTTACAACAGATTATTTGTTAGGAATTAATAACGAAAAAATCATAACGGTAAATAAATTAACTGATAATCAAATAAATATTTTAAATGAAATAATCCAAGAATTTTCAAAATCCACAAAATAAGAGAAAAAGCCCTTGAAATGATGATATGCACCCCAAAAGTTAGACACTTTTGGAGGTGCATATTTTTATGCGTAAAAAAGGTAGCAAAAATAAAGTTTATAGTGCAGAATTTAAAATAGGTGTTATAATGGATATGCGAGAACACCATTTAAGTTATCACGAAACAGTAAGAAAATATAAATTAGGTAACGATAAAACTGGCGGCGCCAGATTAATGTTACAAAGGTGGGAACGCATATATTTGGAAGAAGGAACCGAAGGTCTAATGAAAGAAAGACGAGGCAGAGGCTTAACAGCCGAGGGGAAAAAGCGCGGCAGACCACCAACGAAGCTGTTGCTCTCCTTAAGGCTAACGGTGTTATAATCGCTCCTTCTAAGGCTGTTAATGCCGGTGGTGTTGCTGTTTCAGGTCTCGAAATGAGCCAAAACTCCATGCGTTACAGTTGGACTGCAGAAGAAGTTGATGCAAAATTAAAGCAGATTATGAAAAACATTTTCGAAGTTTCTCTTAAGGCTGCTAAAAAGTACGGCATGGATGGTGACTTGATTGCCGGTGCTAATATCGCAGGTTTTGAAAAAGTTGCTGAAGCAATGATCGCACAAGGTATCGCTTACTAATACATAATTTTAATAAAATAAACTGACTTTGTTTCAAACAAGGTCAGTTTTATTTTTTGCCAAAATAAAACTATTTTGATAAGTTGACAATATATTACTTTTAGTTTAAAATGATTTTGGGTAGAAAACTAAAAGGGAGTGTAAACATGTTAGAAAACCTTATAACACAATTTAAACAAATATTGTATCCTATTGCAGAAATTTCTGCTTACACGCTTGAATTAGTTGGTATCATCATTATAATCGTTGGTTCCATACGTGCTTTAATACGACTTATAAATTATTTAAGACTAAAACAATCTTTACATTTAATCATTGATTTAAGAAAAGCCCTATCTTTAGCCTTAGAATTCAAAATGGGTGCTGAAATTATAAAAACAGTTATTATTCACAATTTGGAAGAACTCGCTATTTTGGGTGTTGTAATTATAATTCGTGCGCTTTTAGCCTTCATTATCCATTGGGAAATCAGAAACGAATTAAAGGACAACGCCGCAATAAATAACAACTAAAAACCACTATAAAAAGGAAGTGCTTGTATGTATAATATAGAGTTAGGCAAAAGTGGACTTTTAGTACCTAGTATAGCAGTGGGTTGTATGCGTATAGGCAATATGACCGAAAAGGAAACATCCGGTTTTGTTGATACCTGCCTTGAAAACGGGGCTAACTTTTTCGACCACGCCGATATTTACAGCGGCGGCAAAAGTGAAATTGTATTCGGTAAGGCTATTTCTAAGATGCGTGAAAAGGTTATTATTCAAACTAAATGCGGGATTGTGCCCAGAAAAATGTTTGATTTTTCTTACGAACATATAATTGAATCGGTAAACAGCAGTCTAAAACGATTACGCACCGATTATATTGATGTTTTATTGCTTCACCGTCCCGACGCGTTGGTAGAGCCCGAAGAAGTCGCAAAGGCTTTTAGCGAATTAAAATCCAGCGGAAAAGTACGCCATTTCGGTGTATCTAACCAAAATCCATATCAAATGCAATTATTACAAAATTATCTTGACATGCCAATTTGTGCAAACCAACTTCAACTTTCAATTATGCACACGCCCATGATTCAAGCAGGTATAAATGTAAATATGTATAACGATTCGGCAATCAACCGCGATGGTGGGGTTTTGGATTTTTGCCGTTTGAATAATATTACAATTCAGCCTTGGTCCCCAATGCAATATGGCTTTTTTGAAGGTTGCTTTGTTGATAACGAAAAGTTCCCACAACTCAACAAGGTTTTAGGTGACCTTGCGGAAAAATATTCGGTTAGTAAAACTTCTATTGCTATTGCTTGGTTGCTTCGCCATCCCGCAAAAATGCAACCTATAACAGGCTCTACAAACCTTGCAAGACTTCACGATTCGTTTGAGGCTACTAAATTCAGACTCACTCGCGAAGAATGGTATGAAATTTATAAAGCGGCAGGAAATGTCTTGCCGTAATAAAGGAGATTTTATGAAAACTAAACTTTCAGCAAGATTTTGGACTGCGCTTACAATTTTCAGCCTTATGGGACAAGTTGCCTGGGTAGTTGAAAATATGTACTTTAATGTATTTATTTACAAAATGTTTAGCGCAAGTGCAGCAGATATTTCCAATATGGTTGCCGCCTCGGCTATCACCGCTACCCTGACCACAGTATTTATGGGTGCGCTTTCGGACAAAATAGGCAAACGAAAATTATTTATTTGTAGCGGCTACATATTATGGGGTATTTCTATTTTTAGTTTTGTTTTCCTGCGCCAAGATATTATAAGCAAAACTTTCGGTATGACAGTGTCGGCAGCGACAATGGGCGTAAGCCTTACAATAATACTTGACTGCGTAATGACATTTTTCGGTTCTACCGCTAACGATGCCGCATTTAACGCATGGCTTACCGACTCCACAGACGATACAAACCGTGGTTCTGCCGAAGGCATAAACGCTATGATGCCACTCGTAAGTATACTTGCGGTATTTGGCGGATTTATGTTCTTCGATTTAGAAAAGGCGCAAAGTTGGAGCCTTATATTCATAATAATCGGCTCACTTACAACAGTTATCGGCATACTTGGATTCTTTATAATAAAAGAACCGCCTGTAAAACCTGTAAAAGATTCTTACATAGGCGGTATAATATACGGTTTTCGTCCCAAAACAATTAAACAAAACCCGAAACTTTATATTTCGCTTTTGGCTTTTATAGTATTTAATATCTCTATCCAAATCTTTATGCCTTATCTTATAATTTACTATGAAGTATCACTTAAGATGAGTGACTATGTGCTTATTATGGCACCCGCCATCATCGTGGCTTCTATAATCACTGCGCTTTGGGGCAAAGTTTATGACAAAAAAGGTTTCTCTTTTTCAGGTGTTATTGCTGTTGCTTGTTTGATTTTGGGTTATGTTGTTCTTTTCTTAACCAAAACTACCCTACCTGTTTTTATAGGTTCGCTTTTAATGATGAGCGGTTATCTTGCTGGCATGGCGGTATTTGGTGCTGTTATACGCGACAATACCCCCGAAGGCTTCTCAGGCAGACTTCAAGGCGTACGAATTTTTTCACAAGTTTTAGTTCCGGGTGTAGTAGGACCAAGAATAAGCAAACTTGTGCTTAAAAATGCGGAAGTTATTATAAATAACGACGGTACATCTTCATTTGTACCCAATCAAAACATTTTCTTAGCCGCGCTTATTGTTATAGTGTTTGTTTTACCTTTTTTCTTTATAAAAGAGCAAAGGTGTTCTAAATGATTTACACAGTAACACTTAACCCGTCCCTTGACTATGTTGCTTTTACCGACACTACCCTTTTTGGAAAAACCAATCGAACCAAAAATGAATATATAGTACCCGGCGGTAAAGGAATTAATATTTCAATACTTCTTTCCCGCCTTGGTAACGATACGGTAGCATTAGGTTTTACCGGCGGATTTACAGGGGAAGAACTTGAACGACTTTTAAAAAACGAAGGTACTAAGTGCGAATTTGTTAAGGTAAACGATAATACCCGAATAAATATTAAACTTAGCGGTGACGAAATTACCGAGTTCAATGCAAGTGGTGTTCGGCTTGACAGTGACAAGATAGACGACCTTATAACTAAAATCCGCAAACTCCAATCTAACGATTGGCTTTGTCTTTCAGGCAGTATCCCTATGGGTGCCGACACTGATATTTACAAACAGTTGGCACTGGCTGCGCCAAAAGGCGTAAAGGTGGTAGTTGATGCTATTGGTGAACCTTTAAAAGAGTCACTTGCCGCAAAACCTTTTCTTATTAAGCCGAACCTTGACGAACTTTGCGAATTTTTCAATATGGAAAATATTAACGCCAAAGATATCCCAACTTATGCCCAAAAACTTAGAAATTTAGGTGCTCAAAATGTGCTTATCTCTATTGGTGAAGACGGCGCCTTACTTCTTGACGAAACGGGAAAAATCCATACCCAAAAGTCCGCCGTAGGAAAACCCATTAATACCGTAGCCGCGGGTGACTCCATGATAGCGGGATTTATACACCGCTGGTGTCAAACGAAGGATTTTGGCGAAAGTCTTAAATTTTCGGTAGCGTGTGGCAGCGCAACCACCTTTTCAAAATGGATAGCCGAAAAAGACTTCGTCTACAAACTTTATAAAACATTATAAAAGACAGGTTTACCCTGTCTTTTTTATTTTATAAACTCAAATCTTCTTTTAAATTTATTATCGCGATAAACTATACCCAAAAAATTCATTTTAGGTCTTACCCAAATTTTGCCTTCGCCGTATAACGCCCTGTAAATTACAAGTTCTTTTGTGGTTTCACAATCATAACCAATATCTATAACTTCATATTCGTTACCTTTAAAATGGCGGTATATACCCTTTTTAACCTGGCAAGTAAAGTCTTCGCGGTTTAGTTTTACCTTATAACATTCAGCCATTTCTATTCCCCCAAAAAAGAAAAAGTATGCCATAATCTACGAAAAAAATTATAGCATACTTTAATTATACTGTCAATTTTTTGAGAAGATAAACTCATCAACGGCAAAACTGCATACAACCTTATCGCCATCTTTAAATTCCAATGATAAAAGTTTTTCGCTAAATGTATCTTCTATCTTACTTTGAATTTCGCGTCGAAGGGGTCGCGCTCCATAAACCGCATCGAATCCTTTTTGTGCCAATGCCGATTTTACCGATGGTTCAAATTCCAAATCAATACCAAGGTTTTTAACCCTTGAAGAAAGATTTTCAAGCATCTTTTCAGCAATCTCTTCGATTTCGGTTTTAGAAAGTTTACTAAAGACAATAATATCATCCACGCGGTTAATAAACTCCGGACGGAAAGTATTTTTAAGTTCTCCAAGAACCAGTTCTTTCACGTCACGGTTATTATCGTCACTCTCAGTAAAACCAAAACTTACCTTTTTCTCGGTTATAAGTCTAGCACCAACATTTGACGTCATAATAATTACCGTATTTTTAAAATCTACTTTTCTTCCTTGCGAGTCGGTTAAAATACCGTCTTCAAGAATTTGCAAAAGCATATTAAATACATCGGGATGCGCCTTTTCAATTTCATCAAAAAGCACTACGGAGTAAGGGTTGCGCCTTACTTTTTCAGTAAGTTGACCGCCTTCTTCAAAACCTACATAACCCGGCGGTGAACCAACAAGCCGTGATACCGTATGCTTTTCCATGTACTCCGACATATCGAGCCTTATCATCATGTTTTCGTCGCCAAACATCGCCGCTGCTAAGGCTTTGCAAAGTTCGGTTTTACCTACACCCGTAGGCCCTAAGAAAATAAACGAACCTATAGGTCTTTTGGGGTCTTTAAGCCCTACCCTACCTCTGCGAATTGCCTTTGCAACCGCGGTTACGGCTTCGTTTTGACCGACAATTCTTTTGTGCAGTTCTTCTTCTAGATTTAAAAGCCTTTCGCTCTCCTCACGGGTTAATTGAACAACAGGAACACCCGTCCAACTTGAAACTATTTGTGCTATACTCTCTGCTGTAACCTGACCATTAGAGTGAGAGTTTTCGTTTTGCCAGTTTTCTTTTCTTGCTTCATAGGTCTTCTTTAACTCGTTTACCTTGTCGCGCAAAGAAGCGGCTTTTTCAAACTCTTGAGAAGTTATGGCTTCGTCTTTCTCACTTTCTACATTTTCTATTTGTTCTTCTAAATTTTTAAGTTCTTCGGGAATCTCACAGTTTGAAAGGCGCACCTTTGAACCCGCTTCGTCAATTAAATCTATCGCCTTGTCGGGTAAAAATCTGTCGGTTATATAGCGGGACGAAAGTTTAACAGCGCTTTCAATAGCAGCATCCGTAATTTGCACCTTGTGGTGTGCTTCATATTTATCCTTAAGTCCTTTTAAAATCAGAATAGCGTCTTCTTCGCTAGGCTCGGCTACCGTAACAGGTTGAAAACGTCTTTCAAGCGCAGAATCCTTTTCAATATTTTTACGGTATTCGTTTATTGTAGTAGCACCAATAAGTTGAAATTCACCACGTGCCAATGACGGCTTCAAAATATTTGCCGCATCGGTAGAACCTTCTGCAGAACCCGCACCGATGATTGTATGAACCTCATCGATAAACAAAATTACATCTTTTGCCTTTATAACTTCTTCAATAACCGCCTTTATACGTTCTTCAAAGTCACCGCGGTATTTTGTACCGGCAACCATACCTGTAAGGTCGAGAGTGAAAAGGCGCTTGTTTTGTAAAATTTCGGGTACATTTTTATTAACAATTCTTTGTGCCAAACCCTCGATTATCGCAGTTTTACCAACACCTGGTTCACCAATAAGGCATGGGTTATTTTTGGTTCTGCGGCATAAGATTTGTATAATTCTTTCAATTTCATTTTCTCTACCGATAACAGGGTCTATTTTCCCGTTCTTAGCATTTTCGATTAAGTCAATGCCGTATTTTGCAAGGGTTGGGGTTTTACTGTTTTGCGGTTTTTCGTTTTGCATATTCATTCCGGAATCTATGCCTGATGCTTTTAAAACACCATTTGTTAGCATAGCAACGTCTACACCTAAATCATTAAGAAAACGGATTGCATAATTGTCACCGTCCGATAAAATACCTAATAGCAAATGCTCGGTACCAACAAACTTTTTACCCGCATTGTTACAACCGCTCATCGCCGATTCTATAACCCTTTTTGCTCTGGGAGTAAAATAATCGGGTGAGAGTTTTGTGGGTGTCCCACAACCTATTTGCGCACGTATAAGTTCTTCTATTTTTTCGGCAGTAACATCCATTTTTTGAAGGACTACTGCGGCAACACCGCCGCCTATACGCAAAAGCCCAAGTAGCAAATGTTCGCTACCAACATAAGTATGGCCTAACTGCTCAGCCGAATTTATTGCTTGATTCAAAGCCTCGTTAGCTTTGGCGGTAAATCCGTTAAAATTATATTTCATATATTCTCCTTTTCTAATTTAAGGCTTCCCGCACCATGTTTGCCCTATAAATATCACGGTCTTTCGGCTCTAAAATGCCGTATTTTTGCATAAGCATGAATGGTTGCGCTTCTATTAAAATTTTTACAGGCGAAGCCGATATATCAAGTATGCCCATACTTTTGCCAAGTTTAACACGGGAAAGCAAATTCATCATTTCATTACTTGTAAGTATTCTGCAATTTTGCAAGGTACCAAGAGCACGGTAACAAATGTCTTCAAGTTCTAAAGTTTTAAGTTCCTTGCGGGATTTAATTTCTTTGTCAATCATTTGAGTTGTTATAATTTTAAGATTTTCAAGCGCGTTATTTTCGCTAAGTCCCAGTGTGATTTGGTTAGAAATCTGGTAAAGTGACGCGGCGGATTTAGAGCCTTCACCATACATACCCCTAACCGTAAAACCTATCTTGCTAATTGAATTTCCAAGGCTTTCTATTTCTCCATTATTTTCAAGAGCAGGTAAATGCAACATTACCGAAGCACGAAGACCCGTACCCAAATTCGTTGGACACTCGGTCAAAAA
Organism: Acutalibacteraceae bacterium; assembly: GCA_045591465.1. Lineage (GTDB taxonomy): Bacteria > Bacillota > Clostridia > Oscillospirales > Acutalibacteraceae > UBA737. The sequence goes on from JAZNSZ010000028.1 coordinate 9,023, forward strand.
TCCCAACTTACTATCAAAAGCAAACTGCAAAGAGCCATAAAGCAACGTATCAATTCTTTCGGCTATATCATACGCCTCATTTAACTGAAGCCCCGCTAAAATAACCTGAATGCGTATATGGTCTTCTTCACCTATCATAATACTTATGCTTTCATCGCTTGAAAGTATGATAGCAGTCGGTTCGGTTTTATTTGCAAATTCGGGACTTATAATGTGACGCTCTACCATAGCAAATTTTTGTGTTTCGGGAACATCACGCATATCAATATATTTTAAACTTTTGGCAAAAGGAGTATTGCTGTTTAAAATGGCTTCCTTAACCTTGCGGTTTAGTTCTATTCTTTGCTCGGTAGTCATTCTCGAAGGAAACGGCATACCCTTAATATTACGCGCAAGTCTTATTCTGCTGCTTATTGCAATATCGTCCGACGGGCCGTTATTTTTATACCAACTACTCATTTCCGTTTGCCTCCATTTCCTTTATTTTATCCCTTATAATTGCCGCTTGTTCATAATTTTCTTCGGCTACAAGACGGCTTAATTCGTTGCGCAAATCTAAGACTGTTTCAGTTTGCGGTTTTATAACAAGCGGCGCACTGTTGGGAATTTTACCTACATGATTTGTACTACCGTGAACACGCTTTAAATAAGGCAAAAGTTCGTTATAAAATGTTGTATAACATTCACTGCAACCAACCTTACCGCTTTTTGCAATATCCGAAAAAGTAGCATTGCAAACGGGGCATTTTGTGCTTTCTATAGGGCTTTCATACTTAGAAATATCGCCAAACATTGAAGCGAGCATACCTGTTAGACTATTAGTCGCATAACCACTAGATGCCGCGCACCCAGAGCAAAGATTGTATTCTTTTAAAATACCGTTCACAACGGTTTTTATATGTGTTGTTGCATGATTTATTCCACATTTTTCACAAAGCATAATATTTCTCCTTAAATCAAAGTTAATAGCATTTGTTTAAGCAATGCCGCTCTTAATGTGTCCCTTAATATAGTAGGTACCGACTGCATTACTGTATTAGAAACTGCCGCATACATTAAATCCGCCTGTTTTTTATCTATAAGTTCCATTTGAAGACAATTTTCTATAACAATTCGAGTGCTTAAAGCATCAATACTGTCGCCTATTGAATTTATGATATGCATTATAGCAGAAGTATGCTTTAGCATTACCCTTTTTATTCTTATAAATCCGCCGCCGCCGCGCCGGCTTTCGATAATATATCCATGTTCTGGAGTAAACCGCGAAGATAAAACGTAATTTATCTGGCTTGGCGCACAACCCATAAGGTTCGCAAACTCGTTACGCTGAATTTCAGCCGTATTCATCTCTGACTCGTTAAGCATTTTTATTATCTCTTTTGTTATCAAATCACTAAGTCGCATAGTTTTTCTCCTTTTTGACCTTCTCTGACTTTTATTATACACGAAAGTCAGGAAAAGTCAAATACTTTTTTCTGTAACACCAAAAAAATTTTTGCATAGTATGTGATGAAGACAAAAAAGGAGGTCTTTATAATGTGTAATAATAACGGTTGTACTTGGATTATAATCTTAATCCTCATCCTCTTCTGCTGCGGCGGTTGGGGCGGCAATAACGGTGGCTGCGGCTGCGAAAACAACTGCAATACCTGTTGCTAACTTAAAAAACGGGCTCCGCTTAAAACGCGGAGTCCATTTTTTATTTTAAATTATTGCTTTTTCGCAAAACACATAGTATATTTAATACATATACTAATTCAAAAGGAGAAAGCAATGAAACTGAATTATAAAAGAGTACTTCTTGTAGGTATGGCATTTTTTCTAATAAGCGCTTTTTGGCAAGCTTACGATTCTATTATTCCGCTTATTCTCACAAATCACTTCGGTCTTCCGCAATCAGCATCGGGTGCGATAATGTCAATAGACAATGTCTTAGCCGTATTCCTGTTACCTGTTTTCGGTGCATTGTCCGATAAGGTAAATACCCGTTTCGGTAAACGAACACCATTTATTTTCTTTGGCACTATAATAGCAATAATCGCTTTTATAGGTTTATCGCTTATAGATAATATTCAACTTGCGCGTGTTGTAGCTGAAGGCATACCTAATATTTCTGAGGCGGACAAGGTGAATCTTATACAAGAAACTACCTTGAAATTAACGCTTGAAAATCCCCTGCCGCTTGTAGGTTTTATTGCAACCTTGCTTGTCGCTTTAGTAGCAATGGCAACATTCCGCTCTCCCGCAGTAGCGCTTATGCCTGATGTCACAATCAAACCTTTACGTTCTAAAGCGAATGCTATAATAAATCTTACCGGTACCGCAGGCGGAATTATTGTTTTGGCTCTTGGTGTTGTTTTTGCTACTTCCAAAAACCATTATATGCAGTACACTGGTTATTTTATAGCTGTTAGTGCAATAATGTTAATAGGATTTATTATCTTCCTTCTATCAGTTAAAGAAAATAAATGGGCAAACGAAATGGAAGAAGAAAGCAAACGCCTTAACATTGATAAAACCGATAATGTTGAAACCGCGGATAATAAATTATCGGCGGGACAATTTCGTTCGCTTATGCTAATTCTCGCTTCGGTTGCGTTATGGTATATCGGATACAACTCGATCACAAGCAAATACTCGGTTTATGCTACTAATATACTAGGCTTCGATTTTAATCTAACCCTTATAATTGCACAAGCCGCAGCAATAGTTTCTTATATACCGGTTGGTATTATTGCTTCAAAGATTGGCAGAAAGAAAACCATACTAGCCGGTGTTATTATCCTTGCTAGTGCTTTTGGTTTAGGTTGTTTTGTAACCAAAACCACTCCAGAGTTTATTATGTTCCCTATCTTTATACTTGCGGGTATTGGTTGGGCTTCAATAAACGTAAACTCCTTCCCAATGGTTGTCGAACTTGCAAAATCGGGAAATGTAGGAAAATATACCGGATACTATTATACCGCTTCAATGTCGGCGCAAATAGTAGCGCCTATACTTTCGGGCTTTTTGTATGACCTAATCGGTATGAGATATGTTTTCTTCGCTTTCGGTACAGTATTTGTAGCACTCGCTTTTGTTACCATGTCCTTTGTGCGCCACGGCGACAACAAAGCAGACACAACTAAAGACACTCTTGAACTTTTGGATGTAGACTAATTATGATTTTTATTTTTGTAGTTTTAGGTATAATAACTTTTGCAGTTTTATTATATGTTTTTGTGCTTACAAGGCCAAGAAAACAGTCACCCTATACCAAGTTGCTTTTATGCGACTATGCTCACCGCGGACTTCATGGTAACGGTATCCCTGAAAACTCGCTTATGGCTTTTGAAGAAGCCTGTCGTAACGGTTACGGGATTGAATTAGATGTTCAACTTTCAAAAGACGGTATCGCTACCGTTTTTCACGATTATTCTCTCAATCGAATGACCGGTATTGATAAAAAACTTTCCGAACTTGATTTTTCACAACTCCATACCCTTTCTCTTGCAGAAAGTGAAGAGAAAATACCGTCATTAGAAGAAGTATTAAACCTTGTAAGCGGCAGGGTACCCTTGCTCGTAGAACTAAAAGGTGAAAATATAAACACCGCCATTTCAAAAAAAGTTGCCGACCTTTTGAAATCGTATAAGGGCGATTATTGCATTGAATCTTTTAATCCTTTCCTTATAAGAGAAACAAAAAAACATTTACCTAATGCTTTTTATGGTCAACTTTATTCAAATACCTGCCGTGATAAAAAAAGCCGTAGATTTATCGATGTTTTATTTACCGGTATGGCTTTGAATTTTATATCACGTCCCGATTTTATTTCGTTTAATAAACTTGATAGAGACTCTTTTGTAGTAAAACTTGTAACCAATTTATATAAAACGCCAAAATTTGTATGGACTACAAATGGCAAATCGGAAATTGACATAGCCCATAAAAATGAAGAACACGCAATATTCGAAATGCAATAATATTAAAAGCGAACGATTAAAAACCGTTCGCTTTAATTTATGCCATAGTTGTTTTGATTTTTACTTGGTCTTTTGCTGTAGCAGTTATTGCACTTATACTGCCTTCACTATTATCTACGACAATATCAACAATTTTGTTTTCAATTTCGCGTCTTATAAGATTGCGGAGTTCTCTTGCGCCACGCTTACCGCGGTCACACTTATCTGCCAAATACTCACAAAGTTTACTATCATAAGAAAAATTAATAAGTTTTTCTTTTAATGCTGCTTTGAGTTCATCAAGCATAAGCGCCGCAATCTTTATTAAAGTATCACGAGACAGCGGTGAAAATACAACAATTTCATCCACACGGGCGATAAACTCAGGGCGTAAAAATCCTTCGAGTGCCTTTAATGCCTTTTCTTTCGAACCATCTGCCTGAGATTTACCAAAGCCTAAAAGATTATCGGTCTTTTCGCTTCCCGCGTTAGAAGTCATTACAATAACCGTATTTTCAAAGTTTACTGTTCTGCCTTGTGCGTCGGTAACTCGTCCATCATCAAGAATTTGTAAAAGGATATTAAGCACGTCGGGATGTGCTTTTTCAATTTCATCAAAAAGCACTACCGAATATGGCTTTCTTCTAACCTTTTCAGTAAGTTGACCTGCCTCATCATATCCAACATATCCGGGAGGGGCACCAATAATACGCGATACCGAGTGCTTTTCCATAAACTCAGACATATCCAGACGTATAAGTGTTTCAGGTGTGTTGAAAAGTTGTTCAGAAAGCGCCTTTACGAGTTCCGTTTTACCAACACCTGTAGGTCCTACAAATATAAATGATGCAGGACGATGCAAATTACTAGTCTTTACCCTAGAACGCTTAACAGCACTTGCGACTAAACGAGTGGCTTCTTCCTGACCTATTATGCGCTCATTTAAAGCATCTTCCAAACTAGCGAGTTTCTTTAAATCACTTTCTTGTATTTTGGTAGCAGGGATACCTGTCCAAAGTTCAATAACCTTAGCAATATCCATATCATTCACGGTATTGTTAAGCGAACTATTGCAAAGTTCTTCCGCCTTTGCCTTATACTTTTCAAGATCGGCTTTAATCATTGCCTGTTTTTCATAATCGGGGTTTTCTACTTCCTGTTCAAGTTCCTCAAGTTTAATAGAAAACTCGGCAACCTTTTTATTTGCTATATAAAGTTCGTCAATCGCTTTGTTAGCAAGACTAGCACAAGCACAGGCTTCGTCCAAAAGATCTATAGCCTTATCAGGCAAGTAGCGATCAGTAACATAACGTTCCGAAAGCAAAACCGCTTTTTTAACAATATCATCAGGAATTACAACATTGTGGAATCCTTCATAATAACCTTTAACACCCATTAAAATTTCTTCAGCTTCGCTTAAAGAAGGTTCTTCAATAGTTACAGGTTGGAAGCGGCGTTCAAGCGCAGCATCCTTTTCAATATACTTTCGGTACTCCTTAAACGTGGTAGCACCTATAACTTGAATTTCACCGCGGGAAAGCGCAGGTTTTAGAATATTTGCCGCATTCATCGAACCTTCTGCCGAATCACCCGCACCAACAAGGTTGTGAATTTCATCGATAAAGAGAATTATATTCCCTGCTTCCTTAATCTCTGAAACAAGGCCTTTTACACGGCTTTCAAACTGACCGCGGAACTGTGTCCCCGCTACAAGACCTGTAAGGTCAAGGAGATAAATTTCCTTATCCAGAAGTCTTGCGGGAGCCTTTCCGTTTGCAATTTGAAGTGCCAAGCCCTCTGCAATCGCCGTTTTGCCGACACCCGGTTCACCAATAAGGCAAGGGTTATTTTTAGAGCGACGTGACAAAATTTGAATTGTCCGGTAAAGTTCTTTATCTCTGCCTATTATAACATCAATCTTCCCTGCTTTTGCCTTTTCGGTAAGATTGGTACAATATTGCTCAATAAACCTACGGCCTTTTTTCTTTTTCTTTTCGCCGTCCTTTTCTTTGGGTTCCTTAGTATCCTTTTCTTTTGCTTCGGCACCACCAAAACTGCCAAAAAGGTTTTTAAGGAATGGCATTGCGGGTGCGGTACCTAAATCGAAGGTTTCGTCGTTTAATTCGGCATCGTCATTTTCTTCGTTGAGCGCCATAATATCCATAAACTGATCACTCATTTGCTCAATATCTTCATCAGATATATTCATCTTTTTGAGCATATCTTCAACGGGTTTTAATCCCATTTCTTTTGCACAAACAAGACAAAGACCGTTTGGTTCTGCGCCGGGGTTTGACATATCTGAAAGAAAAACCACCGCAGGACGCTTTTTACACTTGGAACAAAGTTTCATTTTTTAAGACTCCTAAAATACATTGGTTAAAAATTTAAAAATAAAAGTTTTATCAATATTTTCATTATTAAAAATCCAAATACCACCTGCAAAAGAAATTACTAAAGATATAATTTCACAAACAATTAACGCAATAGCAATACCCTGCACGGCACCCACCACACCGCCAAGCGAACTGTTAAGTTTGCCTACAGTGCTAAACGAGAATACCTTGTTTAATAATTTTGCCAGTATTTTAACAATGAATAACAACACTATTATAAGTATTACCGCATAAAGCGTTTCTAAAATACTTGTTGCTACAGGTTTTATAGCTTTTTGAGAAAGATCCTTCAAAGCTTCTTCCATGTGGCTTTTAGTACCCGAAACAACTTCTTTTTCTATGTAATCTTTGGTGATACCAAGTCGCTCTGTATTACCGGTTATAAAAGACGGTAAGCTCTCCCAAATCGCATCGGCTGTTTGGGACGCGCTTTCGGTAGTGTTTTCGCTTATTGAATTTATAATTGGCGGTTCTATAGCCTTTTCGTATGTAAAATCTGCCAACGGTGCGCTAAATGAAAATGCAAGTATAACCGCCGCAACAAAACCTGCCACTTCAACGGCAACACGAACAAAGCCACGTTTTGCCGAGATTAAAACCGTCAATAAAATAATAGCAACTACAATTAAATCAATAACAATACTCATAAAATTACTCCTGCTCTAATTTGATTTTACTTATTGCATTATCCGTAATTACTGCCATAGCGCTTTGCCCTAAAGGACAAATCCTTTCAACACCGAAACCGCAATCCGCGCTGCGCATAAAACTTCCGTCATTATCAAGAATATACGCCTTTGTGTCACTGATGCAATAAATATGCTGATTTTTAAGCGCTAAATCGGTAATTATACCTTTAAATTCCAATTCTTTTTTCAATTTTCCGGTACTCGAAAAAATAGCAATTCGGTTATCCGTTTTATCGTTTTCACGATTGTAAACCACGGCAACCCCGTTATTACCTGCCCTGAACATAGCAGTGCTATATTCATTTTTATATTCATAAAGTTTAAAATTAGACCACTTTATAAAATTATATTCATTGGCAGTAAGTACCGAAAAGCCACCTTTGAAAGTAGTATCAATACCATAAACCACCGTGTTCTCATATTCTTTTTGAAATTTAGGGGTAGAAGATTTGAAATCCAAAACCGAAATTTTAGAGTTGTAAGAACCAATTTGAGAAGTAATAGTACTTACCGCTATCTTCTTGCCATTCGGCGATATTGCAATATTATTTACCAAATCTTTTGAAGAAAACCATTCATAAACCAGTTCGCCGTTCTTCTTATAAACACTTACCGCCGCGGCATAATTATCCGCCGAAGTAACGAAAGCGTAGGTTCCATCATCACCAACCGCCGCGTTTTTTATTTTGTGCTTAACTTCAACAGTACTTTTTAAACCTTCCAATGTGAAAATCAAAGCCTGATTAGAGTCTTGCTCAAACACGATAGCACGTGTTTTAGACGTTTTAAGCACCGGATTTTCAAACCCGTGGGTATAGGAAAAAATTTTCTTACCCGCATTCGAATAGGCGTTAATGCTATTATTAGTCAACAGATAGTAATAGTTGTTTTTAGAAACAGTATTAACAGCATCTGTACTTTCAACGCTTATAGGATAACTGCCGCCACCTATAACTTTAAGGGAATTAGTTGTTGTTTCAATAATACCTGCAGGCATTATAAGTTGGCACAAAAAAACCACCGCAGCAATTATAGAAAACGAAATTAAACCAATTTTAAGACGCCTTCTGTTTTCAAGTTTCTTTCCCTTGACAACACGCATACTCTTTTTTACTTTGGGCGTTTCATCTTCCGAAAACATTTTTATATTTTCTTTAGACTTATTGCCCCGTATTCTTTTTTTGTCCACCTTTGGTGCAGATGTAAATGCGCTTCTGCGCTTTCTTCTATAATCAGCCATAAGTCACCCTTAATAATGTACTTTTTCTAAGAATAAACCTTGCGCGGGAGCAGTAACCCCTGCCCTTTCACGTTGTTTTGAAGACAAAATATCTAAAATATCATCGGCTTTTATTTTATCGTCCGAAACCGCCACAGCCGTACCCGCTATAATCCTTACCATATTATATAGAAATCCATCTGCTGTAACAGTTAGAGAAATATCTTCCCCGTTTTTTGTCACATAGCACTCACTTATAGTCCTAACCGTATCCGTAACACTTCTTCCGGAAGACGAAAACGCATAAAAATCATGCTTACCTATAATTTCCTTAGCAAAGGCGTTCATTTTTTCTACCGAAAGCGGTCTTTCAATCTGCCAAGCATAACGAGATTTAAAAGGGTCTTTTTTGTTACTGTTGTAGATGCGATAACAATAAGTTTTTCCTTTAGCATTATATCTTGCATGGAAATCGGACGAAACCTGACGGCAGCCAGTAACTGCAATATCAGGCGGTAATACTGAATTAAGCCCACGTAAAAACGCTTCATTCGGAATACTATCTTCACAATCAAAATGGCAAGTAAACTCTTTTGCGTGAACACCCGCATCGGTACGCGATGTACCTGTAACCGATACTTGCGTTTTAAGTATTTTCGCTAACGCTTCACACATAACCGCCTGAACCGTTAAAGCATTAGGTTGCACTTGCCAACCGTGATAAGCGGTGCCATCGTATGAAATTGTAAGCAATATTCTTTTCATATTAAGCACCCCTTTACTTAAAGAAAAATATTAAACAATATAATACCACTGCAAAAAACTAGAGTAACACCAATAATATAAAAATCAAGCGAAGAAACCCTTAATTGTTTCATTCTGGTTTTACCTTCGCCACCATTATAACAACGGCATTCCATCGCTTCGGCAAGTTCATAAGCCCGTCGAACCGAAGAAATTAAAAGCGGTATTAGGATTGGAATCAACGCCTTTATGCGCTCTTTTAAACTACCACTCTCAAGGTCGGCGCCCCTTGCTTTTTGAGCGTTCATAATCTTTTCCGCTTCTTCTACAAGAGTTGGAATAAACCTAAGAGCTATGGTCATCATAAGAGCCAATGTATGAACGGCACTCTTAAGACCTACAAACTTAAGCGGACTCAAAAGACTTTCGATAGCATCGGTTAAATCGTTGGGCGTTGTTGTATAAGTAAGAGATGAACTTATTACAATCAACAAAATTATCCTAAGCGCCATAAAGATTGCACGGTATAAACCATCGTAAGTAATTGCAAACTTCCATAAAGCAACCAAAACTTCACTGTCTTCACCGCCATAAAACATATTAAGCACCGAAGTTAATATAATAATAGGCAAAACTGCTTTAAGGTTTTTAAAATACATTTTTAAAGGTATTTTTGATATTAAAGCAACCGCAAAAACAAACAAAAGCGAAAGCAAGAGTGAATAAATATTTTGCGAAATAAAAATGAACACAACCGCCAAAATAAGCAAAACCAATTTAACCCTTGGGTCTGCTTTATGGATTGGTGACCCTGTTTCAAAATACTGTCCAAAAGTTATATCTTTAAGCATTAAGGTCACCTGCCTTCAGCTTTTTAAGTACTTCCACTGCCCTATCAACAGTAAAAACATCATCAGGAACATCTGCGCCAAGTTTTCTAAGTTCGGCAAAAACCCTTGTAACAATAGGTACATTCAAACCGATTTCGCGAAGTTTTTGAGCGTTCTTAAAAACATTTTCGGTTTTATCGAACATTGCAAGAGTTCCCTTATTCATAACAAGTAGTTTATCGGTTATTTGTGCCATATCTTCCATACTGTGAGAAATGATTATAACAGTGGCATTGGTAGCCTTGCGGTATTCTTCAATAACATCAATTATATCTTGCCTTCCCTTAGGGTCAAGACCTGCAGTCGGCTCGTCGAAAATAATAATTTTCGGATTCATTGCCATCACACCCGCAATAGCAACCCTACGCTTTTCACCGCCCGATAAATCAAAAGGCGACTTTTGTAAATATTCTTCCCTTACACCTATAATTTCACAAGTCTTGCGAACGCGCAAGTCAAGTTCTTCATCCTTAAGACCCATATTCTTGGGACCGAAAGCAATATCGTCATAAACTGTTTCTTCAAACAACTGGTATTCAGGGTATTGGAAAACAAGCCCTACTGCCGAGCGGACTTTACGAATCTCCTTTGGATTTTCCCAAATATTCTCTTGTTCTATGAAAATTTTACCGTCTGTAGGCTTTAAAAGACCATTAAGGTGCTGTACTAAAGTAGATTTACCTGAACCTGTATGACCTATAATCCCTATTATTTCGCCTTTTTCTACAGTAAAACTAACATCACTTACCGCGTCCTTAATAAAAGGTGTATTGCTGCCGTAAGTATAAGTTAAATTTTGAACTTCTAGTATTGACAACTATTTTTCCTCCAAGCATAAGGCTATAGCCTTTGCCGTTTCTTCTACTGATAAAACATCAGTAGAGATATTAAAACCACTTTGTTTAAGTGCGTATAAAAGTTCGGTAGTTTGGGGTACCGAAAGGCCAACTTCTTTTAATCGGCTTACATTTTTGAAAATTTCTTTAGGTACGTTATCGTCTATGATAACGCCGTCGTTCATCACCATTACTCTATCGGCATTTTCCGCTTCTTCCATATAGTGAGTAATAAGAACAACAGTGATGTTCTTTTGCTTGTTTAGTCTTAACAAAGTTTCAATAATCTCTTTCCTGCCCACAGGGTCAAGCATGGCTGTAGGCTCGTCAAGGATTATACACTCAGGCTCCATGGCGATAATACCCGCAATAGCAATTCTTTGCTTTTGTCCGCCTGAAAGATGATGGGGTGTAGAATTTTTAGACTCATACATACCAACACTTTTTAAAGCGTTATCTACCCTTTGCCTTATATCGTTCGGCGCCAAACCTAAATTTTCAGGTCCGAAAGCCACATCTTCTTCAACTATTGATGCTACCAACTGGTTGTCGGGGTTTTGAAAGACCATACCAACCTTGCGCTTTACTTCGATTTCGGTTTCTTCAGCTTTTGTATTAATTCCATCAACCAAAATATCGCCATTAGTTGGCTTAAATAAACCATTAAGCATTTTCGCAATGGTTGATTTGCCCGAACCGTTATGCCCTAAAATCACCGTAAAACTTCCGCGTTCAATATTAAACGAAACATTATCTACCGCTTTAAAAACAACATCGCCTTCGGTATATTCGTAGGTAACATTTTTTACTTCAATTATATTATCCATTTCACCTTGTCCAAATCGTAGTATTACCGCAAGGCATAGAAAAGCCTTTTTCGGTTATTGAAAGTCCAATTTCATCGGTATAAACCTTACCGCCGCGCCCTTTTACCACATACTCTTTAACCATATAGTCAAGAATAGTGTGAGAAAGACCGCCCGTATAAGAATTTAAAAAGAAGAATAACGCGTTATCTGATAATAATTTACCCGTTTCGGTCAAAAGTTCGGTTAATTGTTGCTCTAGTTTCCAAACTTCACCATTCGGTCCCCTGCCGTATGAAGGCGGGTCCATAATAATCGCATCGTATTTCTTTCCGCGCCTGATTTCGCGCTTTACAAACTTTAGGCAATCATCCACAAGCCAACGCACATTACCTTCAGCAAGACCTGATGCCGCTGCATTTTCTTTTGCCCACTGCACCATACCTTTCGAAGCATCAACATGGGTAACACTAGCACCTGCAGACAAACATGCTACCGTAGCACCGCCCGTATAAGCAAATAAATTAAGCACCGAAATCTCTCGGTTTTCCTTTTTTATAAGTTCCTTGGCGAACGACCAGTTTACAGCCTGTTCGGGAAAAAGTCCAGTGTGCTTAAAGCCCATAGGCTTAAGCCTGAAAACAAGGTCGTCATAAGATATGCTCCAAACATCAGGCACCTTCTTATAGGTTTCCCAATGTCCGCCGCCCGAACTTGAACGATGGTATTTTGCGTGAGCGTTATACCAAAGTTTATTTTTCCTTTCCCCACTCCAAATAACCTGTGGGTCGGGACGAATTAATATAATATCACCCCAGCGTTCAAGCCTTTCGCCCGAATCGGCATCTATTAACTCATAATCCTTAAATCCATTAACACTTCTCATTTAAAAAATCCTTTAAAAAATTGATTGCTGATTTGTGTTGCCACTAATTTCTAACCCTAAGTGGTCATAAGCAAGTTTAGTAGCACAGCGTCCACGCGCAGTTCTTGCAAGGAAGCCTATTTGCATCAAATAAGGCTCATAAACATCTTCAATAGTTACTGCTTCTTCACCTAAGGCAGCCGCCAAAGTATCAAGCCCTACAGGACCGCCCGAATAGTTTGTAATAATGGTTGAAAGCATTTTACGGTCAAAGTCATCAAGACCGAGTTCGTCAATTTCAAAACGGGAAAGCGCCTTTTGCGCTACCTGCTCGGTTATAATGCCGTCATATTCAACCTGCGCAATATCACGCACACGGCGAAGCAAACGGTTTGCTATACGCGGTGTTCCTCGGGAACGTGAAGCAATCTCCAACGCACCGTCATGCTCTATCTCTATCCCTAAAATACCTGCCGAGCGGGTAACGATTTGCGCCAACTGTTCAGGAGTATAAAGTTCAAGTCTTAAAAGTACGCCAAAGCGGTCGCGCAAAGGAGCAGTAAGTTGACCTGAACGAGTAGTCGCACCAACGAGTGTAAAATGCGGAACATCAAGTCTTATAGAACGTGCCGAAGGCCCTTTGCCCAAAATTATATCAAGCGAAAAATCTTCCATTGCCGGATATAAAATTTCTTCAACGTTGCGCGAAAGTCTATGAATTTCGTCAATAAAGAGCACATCACCCGGATTTAAAGAAGTTAAAATAGCAACAAGGTCGCCCTGTTTCTCAATAGCAGGACCCGAAGTAACCCTAAGATTAACTCCCATTTCTCGCGCGATAATGCCCGAAAGTGTAGTTTTACCAAGACCTGGAGGACCGTAAAGTAAAACATGGTCAAGACTTTCCTTTCGTTGCAATGCTGCTTTTATATATATGCGCAAATTTTCCTTAACCTTATCTTGACCAATATAATCGTCAAGAGTTTTGGGGCGCAAAGAAAGTTCTCCCTCATCTTCAGCATAACTGTAATCGGGTGAAACTATTCTGTTTTCGAAATCCATTTCTTGTTCTATCATTTATTATATCCCCCTTGCGAGAGTTTTTAACGCTTGTTTAATAAGTTCTTCGGTCGGTAATGACGCATCTGATTTTCCAACCGCCAACGACGCTTCACTCTGAGTATAGCCAAGAGTAACCAATGCCGAAATGGCTTCCTTTGTGTTGGAATTTACCGTAGCATTTCCAACGGCTTTTATCACCATTGTATCGCCCGACTGCAAAGAACCAACCTTATCTTTAAGTTCAAGCACAATTCTCTGGGCTAGTTTTGGCCCAACACCACTTGCCGCGGTCAGCGCCTTGTAATCATTACTTGCAATATACAAAGTTAGTTGTGATGCGGTAAACTCCGACAAAAGCGCCAATCCCATTTTAGCGCCAACACCGTTTACCGAAGTTATAAGTTTAAAGGCTTCAAGTTCTTCAAGTTCCTTAAAACCGTATAAATCCATCGCATCTTCACGCACCGACAAATAGGTATATAAAAACACTTCTTCATTTTTTGGCGGCAAATTGTAAAGCGTATTTTTGGTTACAAAACATTTATAACCCACACCGCCGCATTCAACAACGGCATAAGTATTATCGGAATAAATCAACTTACCTCTTACTGATGCAATCATAATTATCTCCTTAAAATAGAGTCTTGATAATGTCCGTCACAAATGGCGATAGCCAATGCATCGGCGGTATCATCGGGTTTTGGAACAGTTTTAAGACAAAGCAAACTCTTTACCATCTCCATAACCTGATGTTTTTCTGCTCTGCCATAGCCTGTAACCGCCTGTTTAACCTGAAGCGGAGTATACTCATGAATTTCAATACCCTTTTGCTTAGCCGCAAGAACGATAACTCCCCTTGCTTGAGCAACATCAATCGCGGTGGTGGAATTGGTATTAAAATAAAGTTTTTCTATCGACAATCGTTCAGGTTTATATTTATCGATAATTTCAATCATATCGTTATAAATAACCGAAAGCCTGTCCTCGAAAGGAGTTTTTGCCTTGGTGGTAATAGCGCCGTATCCGACGACAGAAAATCGATTTTTATGATAATCAACCACACCGTAGCCCACTATTGCATAGCCGGGGTCTATACCCAAAATTCTCATTTTACCACCCTCCTTTAAAAGAAAAAACACTAATCCATAATAATTCATATTATTATATCATATTTACATAGAAACTACAACCATTTTTTAACTTATAAACTTATGTTATTTAAGGTTTTTTTAATTGACATTTTAAGAAAAAGGTTATATAATCAATATAATATAGAAATTTATAAGGAGTAATGTATTTATGGCTTATTATTTTAACGAAGTTTCTCACACTTTTAACGAATACCTTTTGGTTCCCGGTTATTCTTCAAGCGAGTGTATTCCGGCTAATGTTTCTTTGAAAACACCGCTTGTTAAATTTAAAAAAGGTGAAGAACCTGCTATCTCAATGAACATACCTATGACTTCTGCTATAATGCAATCGGTTTCGGGCGAGCGCTTGGCTGTTGCATTGGCACGTGAAGGTGGCGTGTCTTTTATTTACGGTTCTCAATCTATTGAAGATGAAGCCGCAATGGTTGCTCGTGCAAAATCTTACAAAGCAGGTTTTGTTGTAAGCGATTCGAATGTTACTCCAGAAAATACATTGGCTGATATATTGGCTTTAAAAGAAAAGAATGGTTATTCTACAGTAGCGGTTACTTCTGACGGTACCGCAAACGGAAAACTTTTAGGTATTGTTACCGGACGCGACTATCGTGTGAGCCGTATGTCTACCGACATTAAGGTAAAAGAGTTTATGACTCCTATTGAAAAACTTATCACCGCTGACGAAGGCACCACTCTTAAAGTGGCTAATGATATTATTTGGGATAATAAACTTAACTCTTTGCCGATTATTGATAAAGACGGCAACCTTAAGTATTTCGTTTTCCGTAAGGACTATGACGCTCATAAGTCCAACCCTAACGAACTTCTTGATAAGGACAAGCGTTATGTGGTAGGTGCAGGTATTAACACCCGTGACTATGAAGAACGCGTACCCGCATTGGTTGAAGCAGGTGCAGATGTACTTTGTATTGACTCATCTGAAGGCTTTAGCGAATGGCAATCAAGAACAATCGCATTCATCCGTGAAAAATACGGCGATACCGTTAAGGTTGGTGCCGGTAACGTAGTTGACCGCGACGGTTTTATGTTCTTAGCAGAAGCAGGTGCGGACTTTATTAAGGTTGGTATCGGCGGCGGTTCTATTTGTATCACCCGCGAAACAAAGGGTATCGGCCGCGGTCAAGCAACTGCACTTATCGATGTTTGCGCTGCAAGAGATGAATATTTTGAAAAAACCGGTATTTATATTCCTGTATGCTCAGACGGTGGTATCGTTCACGACCATCACATTACCCTTGCTCTCGCTATGGGTGCTGACTTTATGATGCTCGGTCGTTACTTTGCTCGTTTCGACGAAAGCCCGACAAACAAAATTATCATCAATGGTAACTACTTTAAAGAATACTGGGGCGAAGGTTCAAACCGCGCTCGTAACTGGCAACGTTACGACTTAGGCGGCGATAAGAAACTCTCCTTCGAAGAAGGCGTTGACTCTTATGTTCCCTATGCCGGTACTCTTAAAGACAATGTTAATATTTCACTTGCTAAGGTTAAATCTACCATGTGCAACTGCGGTGCATTGACTATTGCTGAACTTCAGCAAAAAGCAAAACTCACCTTGGTATCAGCCACAAGTATCATTGAAGGCGGCGCACACGACGTTATCCAAAAAGATGCTTCCCTTGGTTCAATTAAATAATTCGTAATGCGTAATTAAAGCCACGGAAAATTTTCCGTGGCTTTTGTTATATCTATATAAATTCAATTATTCCGAATTATAAACCGCAAAAAACTCTCGCCGAAGCGAGAGTTTTTAATATTTATTTAGTCTTTTTCTTTACAGCCGTTGACCAACCCGAATAATACTTCTTACCATTTATTGACTTGTATGTGCGAACTCTTACATAGTAAGTCTTCTTTGCTTTTAATGACTTGATTGTATAAGATATACTCTTTGTGGTCTTGGTCTTTGCAGATTTAAACTTGCTAGAGGTTGAATACTGTATCTGGTAGCCTGTAGTCTGTGTTGACTGCTTTTTAATTTTAACCTTTAAACTCTTCTTAGCGGCAGTTATTTTTGAAACCTTGGTAGATTTAGGATTAATTTTAAAGCTTAAAGTTTTAGTTCCGCTATAATTACCTTTGAATGTTACAGTAACAGTAGCCTTACCTACCTTTTTATTATCCTTATACTTGATAGTATAATTTGAAGACGAGATAAGTTTTCCTGCCGCATCATATACCTTAACCGACGGCTTCTTTTCCTTGCCGTTATAGGTATAACTTGTAGTAGAAAGTTTAAATGTTTTAACATACTTAATGGTAGTAGTGAACACCTTGCTACATAAATTACACTTCTTAACTATCTTCCCATTACTGGAAGTTGTAGCTTTTGTGGTAGTAGTTTTATAAACATGAGTAATAGTTCTCGTTGCTTTACATACATTACAAGTGGTGTCGCAGGAATTTGAATATGTATGCTTACCTGTTGCCAAAACAAAAGTACCTTCGTTACGTTTTGTATAACAAATCGAACACTCCTCGTGTTTAATGCCGTCAACACCACAGTTATTAAGTTTGTCAACAATCCATTTGTAGTTATGAGTAACTTCCCGAACACCACCACATATGTTACATTCAGTATCACAAGTGTTATTATATTGATGCAATAAAGAGTTTAAAACACATTCAGGTGCTTCGCTTGTTTTAACAGTAAGGTATATACTTGACGGACTTACATAATACCTATCGCTTTCCGCTTTGCGTTGATAAAACATATAGTTTGTTTCTGGAACAAGCCCCTTAAATACATTACTTAATTGCCAGTTAATGCCGTCGCGTGAATATTCATATCCGCTAATTGGCTTTAAGGTAATACTATTGTGTGTTTTACTCGATAAGGTTGGTTTAGATGGTGCAGTTTGTAATCCTTTATCGGTTCTAGTAACAAGACTTTTGCTACTTTTACCCACATAAGTGGTAGTTGTTTCTTTATAACGCTGATAAAAATTATATTCCGTACCACAAGAAAGACCGCTAAACACATTACTTGTCTGCCAGTTTATACCATCTTTTGAATACTCACAACCGTCAACTGAATTAAGTGTGATACTATTCTCTGTAAAGCTTTGTACTGTCGGTGCATCAGGAATAAGTGTTTGTTTTGATTTATCGGTTGTAATACTTGTACCTATGCTTTTTTCACCATATGAGTAAGTATCGTTTTCGGCATATCTTTGATAGAATATATAACTTGTTGCCGGATATAAGTTGTTAAATACATTGCTTATTTGCCAATTTATACCATCTCTAGAATATTCACAACCCTCAATAGCAATCAAGGTGACTATTGTATCCGTAAAGCTTGAAATAGTAGGTTTTAATGGGATGAGAGTTTGTACTAGTTTAACTTTCGTTTCATAGGTTGTTGTTTTTTCTCCATAAGTAATTATTAAATTTTGTGGTCCAGATAGAGTATTATCAAACCCTGAAATCATTGATGCCGTCAGCGGTTTTACTTCAGTAGAATCATCAGTAAAATATATAGTAATTTTACCACCCGTAACTGTTAGAGATTGTTCACTTTCAGAATATATAATTTTTTTAGGCGACTCTGTTATTATAATTAGTTCTAATTCTTTGGTTACTCCTTTGCCACCGCATGAATCACATGTAATATTTTTATAATAATAGCCCTCTTCACAATCGAAGCACTCTACAGGGATGTTTACCCATCCTTTTCCACCACAAGTCGAGCAATTTTTGCCGCCACCGCATCCACAAGGTGCTTTTTCCAATACAATACCATCCCCTTCGCATGAGGGACAAGTGTCAAGTTGCTTAACAAATCCTTTCCCAAAGCAAGTTGCACAATTTTCTATCCATTTTGCGTATAGTGTAATATCTTTATCTTCGATGTACTCGTCACCGGCTTTATAAACCACAACTCCGTCGGGAGTTGTTGCCCAACCCCTAAACTTATATCCGGTGCGAGTAGGAGTTGATGATGTAACAGTAAGTGATACACCCTTTATTTTAGTTTGAGCGGTAGGTGCGTTATTTCCGCCGTTTGCATCAAATAAAACTGTATATGTATAAAAACTCTCGGTATAAGTAGTCGTTTCCGCCCTTGCAATGATATTAAACAACCCTAATGGAAAAGCCGTAACAAATAAGCAAATAGTTAAAATAATCGATAAAAATTTTTTCATTTTATTATCCCTACCAACAATGATATATATGTGAACCTTTAGGAACATTAATATTTTTATAAGGCAAACTCTTACCTATTAGCGAGTTCAAACTTTTCACATCACACTTTTTTAGTATTAAAAAGAATCTTTTTTGCCATTTTTCAAAATCATGAGAATTATCAATATCAACTTTAACAACTTGTTCAAAAATTGAAACATATTCACCGAGTTTATCTCTGATTTCATTTGCATTTTTGCAAGTATGTGCCAATATTTCGTATTCACGATATGGTGGATATGTAATATTTGAGAGAAGTTTCTGTAACTTCTGCGTTGCTTTATATCCTTCAATTCTATCTTCAATTTTGTAAACGCCTACCACTATACTTTTATAAACCGCCACTACGTATTCGCATTTTTCTATATTATCTCTATTTACTTTCCAACAAGCACTAGCAGCACCTTTAATATACTCATCTCTTGACGGATCACCAAAATTATAAGGATGTGTCCTATCAATTCTAACTACCAATAACTTCATATTTCTACCCTCCCAAAAAGTAAAAAATGCGCCTACCGAAGCAGACGCACAAAAAACGCAAACTCCGATAGCTGCGAAACTAACCTATTGTGAAATGGGCGTAAACGCACACATATACATATCGGCTGGAATTTGCATTTTTATCAAATTCATACCAATACGTATATAACCAAAATAAGCGCAATTATCCCTACAGAAAGAATATAGAGCCAATTTCACACATATTCAGTTAGTTTCGCATTATTAGTTTACCATATATTCTCTGAAAATGCAATATTTTGTTGCGAAAGCAGTTAAAAGCCACGGAAAATTTTCCGTGGCTTTAATTACGAATTACGAATTACGCATTACGAATTATAAAAGTATGCACACAAGACCATTACAGCCCTCGTTTATAACACGCTCGATGGTTTCTTGTACTCGCATTCTCGCGTCCATGGGCATTCGTGCGAGTTTTGTGTGCAAACCTTCGTTCA
Organism: Acutalibacteraceae bacterium; assembly: GCA_045591465.1. GTDB lineage: Bacteria > Bacillota > Clostridia > Oscillospirales > Acutalibacteraceae > UBA737. The sequence goes on from JAZNSZ010000028.1 coordinate 28,793, forward strand.
CAAGTTCATGCAGCGATTTTCCGAAAATATTGGAATCCCAAATTTTAACAGGGTCTTCCTCAAAACCGCTAAGCAGGTACATTACCAAGTCTTCCGACTGCTTTTCACTGCCAACTATGGGACTTACTTCGGTTGATATATTCGCTTTCATCAAGTGAATAGACGGTGCCGATGCTTTAAGCCTTACGCCGTAACGTCCGCCCTGTTTTACAATCTCAGGTTCTTCAAGTTCAAGTTCTTCAATATCGGGCATGATTATGCCATAACCCGTGGCTTCAACTTCTTCTAAAGCGCCCTTAACCTTGCTATATTCTTTTTGGGCTAATGCCAATTCTTTCAGACTTTCCATTAGTTCTTGTTCGTCGCTTATCTCAAGCCCTGTAACTTCGGTTAAAATCTTATAGAAAAGGCTTGGTTTTATATTAAGGCAAATTTCCGCGCAACCCGTACCCAAACATATTTCACTTACATTCACATTGTCGACGCTCTCACAAGCGTTAAATCCGTCTTCAAAAGTCGAAATATCCCGTATACGCTTAATCGATTTGGCGGAATTTTTTATTTCTTGTGTAAGTTCGCTTCTAAGCGGGTGCGAAAGCGGCAAATTATTAATCCAACGCGGAAAGCATACACTTATTTCTTTTACAGGAAATTCAAATAAAATCTCTGCCAAAATACCCTTTATATCTTCTTCGCCGAGTTCAAGACAATTTATAGGTTTTACAGGTACCCCGTATTTTTCCGAAAGTTCTTCCGCCATTTGCTTGGATTCACTCGCGTCAGGATACATACAGTTAAGCAAAACGATAAACGGCTTATTGATATTTTTGAGTTCGTTAATAACCCGTTCTTCCGCTTCGGCATATTCTTCGCGCGGAATATCACTGATACTGCCGTCGGTGGTGATAACAAGACCTATTGACGAATGTTCGGTTATAACCTTTTGGGTGCCTATTTCTGCCGCCATGTTAAATGGAACATCTTCTTCAAACCAAGGTGTCTTAACCATTCTCGGTTGTGAACCTTCAATGTAACCTAACGCACTAGGCACAATATATCCAACACAATCTATAAGCCTTACGTTCATCGTAGCCGATTCGCCCAAACAAATCTCGGCGGATTTTTCAGGAATAAACTTAGGCTCGGTAGTCATTATTGTCCTACCCGAAGATGATTGTGGCATTTCGTCATTAGCGCGTTCTCTTTGATACTCACCCGCCATATTAGGAAGTACAAGTTTATCCATGAACTGTTTGATAAAGGTGGATTTACCGGTCCGCACAGGACCCACTATACCGATATAAATATCCCCGCCCGTACGCTTTGCTATATCGTTATATATGCTTGTAGTATTCATAAAGTTTTCCTCCGTTTTTGTGGCGCTTTCTTTGTAAAATAATATGCACCGCTATCTTTCTTTATGACAAACTGTCTGCTAAAGAATAGTATATAGTGTAAGGAAGTGTTTTTTATGAATCTTTTCGATTTAAAAAAAGGGCAAAAATGCCGTATAGATAAAATTTTTTCGCTAGGCAGTATTAGAAGACGGTTATTAGATTTAGGCCTTGTAGAAGACACTATTGTAGAATGTGTAGGCGAAAGTCCCCAACACGACCCTAAAGCCTTTTTGATACGCGGTGCCGTTATTGCACTGCGACAGGAAGACTGCAAAAATATACTTATTAAGGACTTGAAAACATGAGTAAAGTTTGCAAAACTCCCCAAATAACAGTAGCCTTAGCAGGAAACCCAAACGTTGGCAAAAGCACTATTTTCAACGCCCTTACAGGTATGAATCAACATACGGGCAACTGGGCAGGAAAAACAGTAAGTAATGCCAAAGGTACCTGTCAAAGCCAAAATTTTTGCTACACTTTTGTAGATATACCAGGAACATATTCACTTATGGCGCATTCCCCCGAAGAAGAAGTTGCTAGAAATTTTTTGTGTTTTAATTCACCGCAAGCAGTAGTTGTCGTATGCGATGCCACCTGTTTAGAACGAAATCTTAATTTAGTACTGCAAACAATGGAGATTTGTAAAAATGTTATTGTTTGTGTTAATCTTTTAGACCAAGCCAAACTTAAAAAAATTAACATAGATTTAGAAAAACTATCGAAAAAATTGGGCACTAGGGTTGTAGGAACCATAGCCCACAAGAAAAAAAGCATTGACGAATTACTTAAAAGCCTTGATAAATCAATACTGGAACATAAAGCAAATTTTTTAAAATTGGAATACCCAAAACCGTTAAACGATGCGCTCGATAATTTAGAACCAATTATACAAAGCGCTTCACCCTGTGGGATAAACCCACGTTGGCTTGCGCTTAAACTACTTGAGCCTGATTTTACATTATCAAAGGAAATAGGCGCCTTTTTAGGTCAAGACTTTTTACAAAATCCCAAAATTCAAAACGCTATATCTGATGCCAAAAACCAACTTCACGATAACGGCATTACTGATGAAAACATAAAAGATATTATTGTATCAACACTGATTAAAAAAGCCGAGAATATTTGTTCAGGAGTTGTCTATTGTAATAATTCTTCTTATAACGGCTTAGACCGAAAACTTGATAACATCTTCACAAGCAAGGCAGTGGGTTATCCTGTTATGCTCTTATTTTTAGGGCTGATTTTTTGGATAACAATAAGTGCCGCCAATTATCCATCCCAACTTCTATCAGATTTTTTCTTTTATATACAAACAAAACTAACCGCGCTTTTTGGTTTTCTTAATGCGCCGAATTGGCTGCACGATAGTTTGGTTTTGGGAGTTTATAAAACTCTAGCCTGGGTAATATCAGTCATGTTGCCGCCAATGGCTATTTTCTTTCCGCTTTTTACTTTATTGGAAGATTCAGGCTACCTGCCGAGAATTGCATTCAACCTTGATAAGCCGTTTAAAAAATGTAACGCTTGCGGGAAACAAGCGCTTACCATGTGCATGGGGTTTGGGTGTAACGCTGTCGGGGTTACGGGTTGCCGTATAATAGACTCAAAACGCGAAAGGTTACTTGCTATTCTAACCAACAATTTAGTGCCGTGTAACGGGCGCTTTCCAACCATTATTTCAATAATTACAATGTTCCTTTGTTTTGGCAGTGGTATAAAATACAGTTTATTATCCGCTTTAATATTAACCGCTGTAATTCTTTTTGGGATTATAGCAACGTTTTGTGTAACAAAATTACTTTCAAAAACAGTTTTAAAAGGTCAGCCGTCATCATATACTCTAGAACTCCCACCCTACCGCAAACCACAAATAGCAAAGGTTATTGTGCGTTCGGTTTTTGATAGAACATTATTTGTTTTAGGACGCTCGGTAATGGTAGCGGCTCCTTGCGGACTTATAATTTGGGTAGTAGCAAACATTTCTATATGCGGGATTCCGTTACTCACCCACTGTGCAAATTTTCTAAACCCCTTTGCCGAACTTTTAGGTCTTGACGGGGTTATACTGTTCGCATTTATTTTAGGACTACCCGCAAACGAAATTGTAATACCAATAATAATTATGGCATATATGAACACTGGTTCTTTAAGCGAGTTATCTTCAATACACGCAATGAGAGAATTGTTTATAGCAAACGGTTGGACTTTTTACACCGCAATTTCGGTTATTTTGTTTTCGCTTTTGCATTGGCCTTGCGCCACAACAATACTTACAATAAAAAAGGAGACCGGCAGTATTAAATGGACCGTCCTTGCAGTTTTGCTTCCAACCCTTTTAAGTATCACAGTATGCATGTTATTTAACCTATTAACTAAGGCAATATAAAAACGATGCTTTTTAAGCATCGTTTTTTGTAATCTTCGAATATAGATAGTAAAGCGCATCAAGTCCCAGTTCTACGGGGTTGTTTTTCAACCTACCCACATTAACCGAAGAAGCCAAAACAGTAAGTTCTTCTTTTGAAGCAACAGGACCATCAATTCCAATTTCTGATAAAAGGTCTTTAAATATCTTAGCACCGCAAGAAGCAGTTTTTCCGCCCATCGATACCGAAATATCCTTAAATATTTCAAGCAAATAATCTTTTCCGCGAGTATCGGTGCAGCAATCGAGATGCTCTAACATATACTCCCATATATGCGAAAGTCCCACGCCTACAGCATGACCGTGCGGTATGCCGTAAAGGGTTGTCATTTTATATGACATAGCGTGTGCCGAAGTGGTCGAAGTTATATTGATTGCCCTACCTGCATAATTGGAACCCAACATAATTTCTTCAGTAGCATTAGGGCAATTTTCAAAAATATACGCCTTGTAATTTGACATTATCTTCTCTACTGCAGTTTTAGCATAAGTCTTGCTTTCGTCAGTAGAATGTATCGACCACCAAGACTCTATCGCTTGACAAAGCGCATCAAGCAGAGTGCATTTCTTTTGGTATTCGGGCAAGGAATAAAGCAATGTATAATCAAGAAAAGCGTATTCGGGAACTAGAAACTCAGGGCCTATGGACTGCTTTTCACCCTTGTGATAGAAAACCGAAAAACGTGTAGACTCACTGCCGGTGCCTGCCGTTGTAGGAACAGCCAAAAGCGGTATTTTAGTATCCTTTAGCTCTTGTTTATAAAAAACCTCGCCCGAAGGCATATTGCAAAAAGCCTTAATACATTTTGCAACGTCTATAGCACTGCCGCCGCCTACCGCAACCAAGGCATCGCATTTTTCCTTTTTAAAATGTTCTATCCCGTTACAGATTTCCTCATATTTAGGGTTTACTGTAAAATCATTAAAATAAATATGGGGAATATCCAAGCCGTCAAAATATTCATTAAGTCCCATTTTAAAAAATGAAGGACGGCAGACAAGCATATATTTTTTACAACCGAGTTCTTTTAAAACTTCGGCAATTTTTTCATAGGATTTTTGACCGTTTATTATAGTTTGCACTTTACCACTTCCGATTAATTTTTAAGGGTTGCTATTGTAACACCGTTTTCGCCTTCTCCGAAAGTACCCAAACGGAACGATTCAATGTTTTTATGACGTCGCAAATGGGCTTGAATATTTTTGCGCAAAACACCGGTACCCTTGCCATGTATAATACGCACGGTTTCAAGACCTGATAGTATTGCATTATCTATATAATTATCAAGTTCCATAATCGCTTCATCACTTGCCTGACCGCGAAGGTCAATTTCACCTGAAATTACACGGTCTTTGCGAGATGCCACGCCCGAAACATTACGAGTTTTCTTAATTTCGGTTGATGGCGCAAACTTGGATTTTAAGCGCAAATTTTCAAAATCGGTCCACATTTTTATTGAGCCGGACATAACATACGCCTGCTTTTTATCCTGCTTTACGTCAATAACCGTAGCATCGCGGTTAATATCTGCCACAAGCACCACATCACCTTTAGCAAGTGCGGTAACCGCTTCGCCCGAAACTTTATTGTTAATAACAGGGTTTGCTTCATCTTCCATTTCTTTTAAGGTAGACTTATACATACCCCTTGCCTTTTCAGCCATTTTTGCCGAATTTTCGGCATTTATAGTTTTCTTCATTTCTTCAAGTTCGTTCAAAAGAAGTGAAGATTTATACCGCGCATTTTCAATAATAGCGTTCGCTTTTTCTCTGGTCTGTTGCATGAGTTTTTCGGTTTTTATAGAAAGTTCATGCTCACGCATATCACTCTTACGCTTACTTTCAAGAATTTGAGCGCGAAGTTTTGCCGCTTCATCTCTTTCCTTTTCGGCTTCGCGCCTTGCATTTTCCAAAGCAGCTACAACCTTTTCAAAACGCAGGTCTTCTTCCCTTACCTGTTCTTTTGCCGTTTCGATAACACTGCTTTCAAGACCCAATCTTCCCGAAATTGCAAAAGCGTTAGAGCGACCGGGCATACCTGTAATAAGGCGGTATGTTGGTTTGAGCGTAGAAACATCAAATTCGCAAGAAGCGTTTTCTACACCTTTAGCATCAATAGCATAAGACTTTAATTCAGGATAGTGGGTAGTGGCAACCACGCGGCTTCCATAAGCGTGAAGGCGCATTAAAATAGCCTTGGCAAGTGCCGCACCTTCAATAGGGTCGGTACCGGCACAAAGTTCATCAAAAAGCACCAATGAATCGTCATCAGCATCTTTTAAAATCGAAATAATATTAACCATATGTGACGAGAAGGTAGAAAGAGATTGTTCTATACTTTGCTCATCACCGATATCGGCAAATACTTTACTGTAAATCGCAATTTCACTGCCATCGTCTACCGGAATCATAAGACCGCACATGGTCATGAGAGTTAAAAGACCTACCGTTTTTAAGGTTACAGTCTTACCGCCGGTATTAGGGCCGGTTATAACCAAAGTGCTGTAATTTTTGCCTAGTTCCACCGTAATGGGAACTACGGTTTTATAATTAATAAGCGGATGACGAGCATTTTTAAGATAGGTAGAGCCTACCGCGTTTATCTTCGGTACTACGGCTTTCATTTTATAAGCAAGTTTTGCTTTAGCGAAAATTAAATTAAGTTCCGCCAACGCGTTATAGGACATTATAATGCCGTCGCTAAAACTACCCGCTTCCGCCGAAAGTTCCGCTAAAATACGCTCTATTTCTTCCTTTTCACGAAGCCTTAAAACCCTTATTTCGTTATTGGTTTCAACCACTGTCATAGGCTCAATAAATATAGTAGAACCTGTCGAAGAAGTGTCATGAACAATACCGCTTATTTGACCTTTATTCTCAGCCTTTAACGGAACCACATATCTTCCGTCGCGTTGGGTTATTATGGCTTCTTGCAAATATTTCGCAGTCGGTCCCTTTATGATTTTCTCCAAGTTTTCACGCAACTTTGCCGATTTAGCCGCGATTTTACGGCGTATATCATAAAGTGTTTGCGACGCGTTATCGTTAAGTTCTTCTTCGTTTTTGATTGCAAAATTGATTTTTTCTTCTAAGTACTTATTAGGCACAAGGCTTAAAAAGCATTCTTCAAGAGAAGTATTTTCCATACTTAAGCAATTACAGCGCCATTCCTTAACCATCCTTATAACGCGTAAGGTTTCGGCAATATCAATAAGTTCCTTTATCGAAAGCACTGCCGAAGACTGAGCACGACGAAGACTGTTAGACATGTTTTTAGCACCCGCAAAATTCGGTGCTGAGTACTTTGCCATAAAAATATAAGCGTCTTCGGTATTTTTAAGCAATATTTTAACCTTTTCAATATCGGTTTCGGGCATAATTTCCAAAGCCTTCAAGGATGCATCTTGGAGCGCTGTTTCCTGCCTTAATAATTCAAGAATTTTGTCAAGTTCTAAGGTTTTTAAAGTTCTTGCTTTAACTGCCATTTATTACTCCTTAATACTGTTGTAAAATTCTAAAGTAGAAAATTTATGTTCGGTTTGAACCGTTATATATAAGCCGGTAATTTCAGAAAGTTCTCGTGCCTTATTCTCAGGAATTTCGAAGGAATACAAGTTTTTAAATTGTGAATATACTATATGCCTTAATGCGCTTAACAATGTGCGGTCTATAGGCTTAAAATTGTTATCCTTGTGGCAGTCGCCGCAACGCAAAAAGCCTTCATAAACGTTAAAAAACATAATCCCATCTTCAAACTTGCCACATTCTTCACATGCTATAAGGTCGGGTGCATATCCCGATATGACCGCTACACGTAGTTCAGTAATAGCCTTAATTAACGGGCCATAGCGTTTTTCCTTGGTTAAAAAATGGAGTGAATTTAATATAAGCCGTAAAAGTTCTTCGTTAGGTTCACCTGCTGTTGCAAATTCGTTTGCAAGTTCGCAAAAATACTGCGAGAGCGCCAAAACCGTAATATCACTACCGGCGCCGAAAAAGACCGTAATTGGCGTTGCTTCGTAAATGCGAAGACTACCGTTTTTGTCTTTAATTGTAAAACTTCCGTATGTAAGTAAAGAAGTAGCACCCGCCTTTTTGGACTTTAAGTTGGTAGCACCACTTGCGAAAGCTTTAATAATACCTTTTTCGCGGCTAAAGAGAGTGACTAAACGGTCACTCTCCCCTATTTTCATTTCCTTTATCACAAGAGCTTCGGTTGTAAAGCGGTTTTCCGTTTGTGCCACCTTCTTCACCACCCTTTATATTATTTACAAAGTATAAATAATCGGTCACTTTTCCGCTTTTTTGAAAACGCGACCATAAATTGTTAATCTCCATAATATCACCTAAAATTAGTTTTTGGTGATATTTTTTAAATATAATAGGTAAAAATTAGTCTAAACCAAAAGTATGTATCAAACCTTGTCTGTTACGCCAATCTTCCTTAACTTTTACCCATAATTTTACAGTAGCCTTAATGCCGAAAAATTCTTCAATCTCTTTTCTCGACATTGTGCCAATACGTTTTAGCATACTTCCGTTCTTGCCTATTATGATACCCTTGTGCGAATCCTTTTCACAAATAATGGTGGCTTCTATTTCTACTATGGGCTCACCTTGTGCAGTATCACGCTCAAAAAAGCGCTCTAAGTCCACCGCAATGCCATGGGGAACTTCCTTATCAAGCGTACGAAGTAACTTTTCACGAATCATCTCTGCTACCATAACTTTTTCAGGTTGGTCGGTAACGTCATCATCAGGGAAATAATGCACCGATGGTTTTGAAAATTTCTTAAGTTCGGACAATAGTATCTCAACACCGTCACCCGTTTTGGCTGAAAGCGGTATTACCGTTTCAAAATTAAACTCTTTTGTATAAGCGGTGATAAGTGTTAAAAGCGCTTCCTTTTTCTCTAATAAATCAATCTTATTAATAACCAAAACTGCCTTTAAATTTCGCTTTTTAAGTTGGTTCATAAGTTCAACTTCGGCTGGCGGCAGGTTGTCCGCATCAAACTCAAACTTAGGATTAGCCTCAACAACCAAAACAGCCGCGTCAACATCACTCATTCCATCGCTGACTGCTTTATTCATATTTTTATCAAGTTCGTTTCTGGCGCGGTGAAAACCGGGGGTATCTATAAACACAAGTTGGTTTTCATTTTCGGTCTTAATACCCATGATTTTAGTGCGTGTGGTTTGGGGCTTGTTTGATACTATAGCAACCTTTTGCCCCAAAATTTTATTCATAAGCGAAGATTTTCCAACATTAGGTCTGCCTATGATTGTTATAAACGCTGAAGTTTGTTTCATAATCACACCTTATTGATAGCAAGACCCAAAAGTTCAAGAATTGCTTCTTCCTTTTCTCTCATAATAGTTTGTTCCAAGCCGCCTTTTTCATGGTCGTAACCCAAAAGATGCAACATTGAGTGTACTGCCAAAAATGCAATTTCCCGCTCAATAGAATGCCCGTATAAATCGGCCTGCGCTACCGCATGTTCATACGAAATCACTATATCGCCAAGCATAAACGCATCGGTTTCTGGGTTTTTATCATAAATTCCATCTTCACCCAAAGGGAAAGACAAAACATCCGTAGATGAATCAATATTTCTAAACTCACTGTTTATTTCTTTAATCGTTGCATCATCCACGATAGTAACATCAACTTCCGAACTTCCCGAAAAGTTTTCATATCCTAATGTTGCATTACAAGCCTTTCTTATTAGAAGCCGTGCTCCCGTAGGAAGTTTTATAGACTTTTGTTTTACCGTAATATTTACCTTTGCGCTCATTTTTTCTCTACACTTCTTTCATATGCCTTTATAATTTCCTGTACCAACCTATGACGCACAACATCCCTGCCTGTAAGTTTGCATATTGCAATATCGTCAATACCTTTAAGTATTTTCACTGCATCCTTAAGGCCGGACTTTTTACCGTCAGGTAGGTCTATTTGGGTTATATCACCCGTTACAACCGCTTTAGAATTAAAACCTAAGCGGGTTAAAAACATTTTCATTTGCTCACTGGTTGTATTTTGCGCTTCGTCTAAGATGATAAAACTGTCATCTAAAGTTCGTCCGCGCATATATGCCAAAGGCGCCACTTCAATATCACCGCGCTCAACGCATTTTTGAAAATTCTCAGCACCGAGCATATCAAAAAGCGCATCATAAAGCGGACGGAGATACGGGTCAATCTTTTGTTGCAGGTCACCCGGCAAAAAGCCTAAACGCTCTCCCGCTTCTACGGCAGGACGGGTTAAGATTATTCGGTCCACCTGCTTTGCACGAAATGCCGAAACGGCTTGGGCTACCGCCAAATAGGTTTTACCTGTACCCGCAGGGCCCACACCAATGGTAATTGTGTTATTTTTTATTGCTTCTATATATTTACGTTGTCCGAGAGTTTTTGGCTTTATTGGTTTTCCTTTTGCGGTAATACATACACAATCCGCCGACAAAAGACTATCAATCTTTCCGTCTTCACCATCTTCGACCAAACCACTCGCGTAATCAACCCTTTGCTTTGTGATTTGCTCACCTTTGTTTATCATGGTAATAAGACACTCGATTGTACGTACCGCACTTATTACATTTTCGGTATCACCTTTCACCTTGATTCCGCTACCGTGGGAAGTTATGGTTACCGAATATTTTTTCTCTATCTCTTTTATATTTTCATCAAAATTTCCGAACAAATTAACAAGTCGGTCTATACGCTCTGTGTCTATTGTTTTTTCGAACATACTTTTCTCCAATATTATATAATCCTTAATATTATACCATAATTTTTCTTATTTTCCAATACTTAATATTAAATTTTCGCTTACTGCTATGTTCTTTTTATCTATCAAATTTGCATTCAGCATAACCGAATCTGCGCTTTGGGTAAAATCTTTTTGTTTTACAATACCTTTGTATTCACAGGACAATCTTTTTTCAAGGTTTTTAACTGCAGTATCGTAATCCAGTTGCAGTTGTTCCGTGCGTTCAAAGACAAACTTCTTAAAGTAAAGTTTAATAGGTAGTTTTTGTGAGAAAAGCCGTGTTTCTTTTTCGGTAAAAAGGGTGGTATAATCCCCTTTTTCCGAACCGATATAAAGCGGTATTTTAATTGTAAAAAATTCAAGTACACATTTTGTTTTCGTTTTACCTGTTGGATATGTAATCTCTTTTTTTAGTTTTTCTTCCAGCATAACGGCGGTTTCGGTTTCGGCTATTATTTCCCCGATAGAATGGACAAAGCGTGTTCCGCTCTCGTTTTCTATTATACCCGATACCAAAACATCACCGGCGGTTACCATATCCCCTACTTTCACAAGGCAGTTCCCCGCCTTTACATCGATATGTGTAATTTTGCCGTCGGCAGATGCTTTTAGGTTTGTCGCAACCGAATTGTCTTCTGTTTTTTCTTTAATTTCAGTAACATTTACCGTAAGTTTGCAACCTTCAATATTAAGACTGCCCCAAGCAAGTTTATCCATCTTTAAAAGAAGTTCTTGCGCATCCGCCTTAGCATTAATTTTAGCCTTTCTCACACCCGCTTTTATACCTAATTCTCCGCAAACCGAAATAATCTCGCTTGAAGTTACAGTCTTGTTTCCTACAACATCAATAACCCATATAAAGCCGGACATTATTTGAAGAAATGCCACGAACACAATAAGCCCCGCAAAAACACCTATTCTTTTATAATATTTTTTTATGAAGAACGGAAAACCGCGTTTTTCAATTATATGTACTCTAATACCGCTTCTGCGCAAAATCGGGGGCAATCTCAAAAAATCTCGCACCGTAATTTTGCAGCGTATTTTTTGTTTAACATATCTTGCCGACCAAATACCAATTCGGTTTTTGGCACACAAATTTAAAAGTTTTTCGGGATAAATACCGAAAAACTCTACCGTTAAAATACCGCAAAAAAATCTATATAAAAATAACATAAGCGCACCTATACACCAAATTCTAAAGAATTGATTTTACCCTTTACCGTTATAGTTTTATCCCCAAAACTAACAATATCAAAATTTTCACCCACTAAAATTAAAGCCCCGTTTGAAAGTTTTAATTTCAGGTAATTGTCGTTATATTCATATACTCCCAAACACCCTTCGACTATGGCTTCGCTGTTTGAAAAAAGTTCTATTCGCGGTCCCAAAAGCAACGCCTTGTAGGTATCAGTTGTATCAATGCCTAAAAGGTTCCATTTCTCTCTTTTTTGGTTCTTCTCAATTTTTAGTTTTTTTGCCAAAACACACAACTCCCCTGTAATAATGCTATGAAAAAACATATAAAATAATTCATAGGTGAGTGTATGAAAAAAATAATTTCTTTAATCTTTATATGTGCGGTTTTAATTTTCGCTTTACTTCTTCTTACAAACCCGAATATTTGTGTTAATGGCGCCATAAACGGAATTTTACTTTGTGGCAGAGTAATTATACCGTCGCTCTTTCCGTTCACTTTTTGCGTTCTTTTTATTCTCAAATCATCCATCCTTGAACGTTTTAATTTCTTAAGGTTAAATACTAAAATGCTTTCCGTCTTCTTGCTATCACTTATAGGCGGTTACCCTTTAGGCGCAAAGATACTTAACGAATCGGGAATCGATGCACAAAATAGTTCATATATGCTCAATTATTGCGTAAATGCGGGACCCGCTTTTATAATTTTAGCAGTTGGCAATGGTGTTTTCGGTTCCCAAAAAATCGGTTTTTTGTTGTTTGCAGCGCATATTATACCCGCTTTTATATTGGCGTTTTTGTTTAGAAAAAAAGTAAAAACCACTTCTAAGGAAATAAAATCCAATAAATTGAATATCGTAGATAATTTTGTGGATTCCGCTACGCAAAGCGCACAAACACTCATAAATATTTGCTGCTTTGTAATTTTGTTTTCGGTAATCAATGCATACATAAATACCTTTAAAATTCAGTTTTCTTTTTTGAAACCATTTTCAATGATTTTAGAAGTAACTAACGCTATAAGCCAAACAAGAAATATACTTATAATTTCCGCTCTTTTAGGTTTTGGCGGAATTTGCGTATGGTGCCAGGTATTCGCCTTATGCAAACAGTTTAAAGTAAACTACCTGATTTTTATTTTGTGTAGAATTTTCCACGGACTTTCAAGCGCATTATTTACCTTTTGGTTTATTAAATTTTTAAACATTACAGTTCCCACCTTTTCTAACGGGCAAAGTTTTATTTTTTCAGCTTCTTTTGACAGTATTGCTGTAGGAATTTCACTTGTAAGTATGGCGATAGTGCTTATGATTTCGCTATCTTCTAAAAATTTTACTGGCAATCTTATTGAAGACATAGTATAATACTATAAAAGGAAGTGCGAAAATGAGTAAAATCGGCTTTAATAAAAAATTACAAAAATCCTGTGCATATTGTGTGCATAGCATCGCGTTGGAGTTTTCTGATGAAATTGCATGTAAAAAACGCGGTGTAATGCCTTCGCGTGATTATTGCCATAGTTATAAATACGACCCGTTAAAACGGGTTCCGCAAAAAGCAAAAATTTCTGACAACTATTCCCCCGAAGATTTTAAATTGTAAAATTAAATACTTAATAAAGATTAAAGAGAGTGACATATACGATGTCACTCTCTTTAATTGAAAGGGTTACAAAAATAATATGCCTTTTTAAATTTTTACTTATGGATTTGAACTCCTACATATTAAATCACACCGCAGGTGTGAATGTAATCAATACGAAGTGTTGTATGTAATCGCAACGAATGTTGCGTATGTAATCAAGCCGAAGAAATGCACATCACGGTAATGACATACACGCTGAAAGGGATTTTGTCCCGGTGCTCCCGCACCTATCGCCTCGCTATCGCTCGTTGCCACGTCGGCAAAAACAACCATTTAGGTTGTTTTCTTCCGCTTCGCTCCCTCCTTGTTCGAATCCCTTTCTATTTATTATAAAAATCAAAGAGAGTAACATCTACGATGTTACTCTCTTTAATTGGCACGCTGAAAGGGATTCGAACCCCCGACCCTCTGCTTAGAAGGCAGATGCTCTATCCAACTGAGCTATCAGCGCATACGCTATGTTTATCACAGCAAAAATGATTATATCATACCCATTAGAAATAATCAAGCAATTTTTTAAAAATCCCCGAAAAAATTCGGGGATTTTAATTATGCCTTAACCTTTTTTGTAACAAAAACAAAGCCGAGTGCCATAACTGCCATCACTATTGCAACAAAAGGTGTGATATCGTTAGTTTGGGGTGACAACACATTATTTTCTTTCTCAACCTTATTAGCTGTCTTACCATCAGTTACAATGGCAAACTTATCAAATGCTTCATCAATTTGGAATATAACTTTACCATTCTTCACAGTGGGAGTAATAGCGATTACTTCCTTGCCTTTTTGAATTAACACATATACTTTGGATGATTTAGAAATACCCAAAACATCTAATGCAATTTCTATAGGATATTCGGGTTCGCCCTTAATATCTACTTTAAAATGACCGACAATTTTCAATGTTTTATCTTTGGTTTCACTCTTTAAACCTTGCAAAGTATCGTAAAAAGGTTTTTCTACCTTTCCGTCAATCTTTTCAATATCAATTTCTACTTCATTATCATTAGAATCTGTTGCAGTGCTTCCTGAAATGATACCTTCCGCTTCAACCGAAGGAGCAGCAAATGCAACGCAAACGCTTGCAGATACTACTAAAATAACTGTCAATAAAAACGCCAACACCTTTTTCATTTAAAATTTCTCCTTTAATTTGTCTTTATATAAAATAAATTTAAAACAGTTTCATAAAGTGATTCTTCATCCGCCGTAAATGTTTCATACTTACCGTCAAAACCAACTTCGCCATCAATATTATGAAGTTTTAATTGCGACTTCCCGATTTGACTTGCCAAATAAGTAACACTCGAAGCCTTGATATTAGTAACCGAACTTTTAGAAAGTTTTTTATACATATCAATCGGCAAGGAAAGATCCTTTATTATGGCGGATTTTGCAGTACCAAAAAAACTTTTAATAAACATCTTTTGGCGTTCAAAACGCGGTGTATTGGTTTCTTCTCGGTATTGAACAAACCTTAATGCATCATTACCGTTTAATGTAATGGTTTTGCCTTTTTCCCATTCTTTTGAAACGGCGGTCATATCTTCGTGTATAACTATCTCTACGCCGCCAACCGCATCAACCAACTTTGCAACCGATTCCATAAAAATAGTATAATAAGAATTTATCGGTATGTCATACAAAAGTCTGGAAACGGCTTTGCTTGTAAGATACGACGAATGCTCATCATCTTTTCCGTAAACATACGACAAGCAAATTTGCGCCTTATCGGTAGATAAAAATTCATCATTCATATCATACACATCTATATCAGCAAGAGTATTTCTTGATATAGCAAGGATATTAAGTTTATCACTTTCGGTATCTAAAGAAAGTAAATACAAAGCATCAGCCTGACGGTCACTCTTTTCGGAAATATTATCTTTATCAACGCCGATACACAAGATATTTATAAGATTATCATTATAAATATAACCTTGACCGTTATAAAATACTTCGGCACTGTCGCCATAAGCGTCATCATCCGAGAGCGAATCATCAGTAAAACTTAAACTTTCACGAAGTTTTGCTTCACCAATCTTCAAGAAAGCAAAAACCGAACCTACGAAAACCAAGATAACCGCTAAAACAAGACTGATAACAACGATTATTTTACGGGTTTTGACTGTCATAAATTAAAACCCCCGATACAATAAAACGCTTTTCCCCATTATTCATACAGGTCGAAAGTGTTACAATTCTATCCTGCGCAGTAACCGTGATATCTTTTTTAATTTGAGAATTCATGCCCCTTACGGCAAAAATCTCTTCCAAATACTGTGTGCGGTTTTCTTCTAAATCGAAATTGCGATTTGCAATAATATGTTTATTATCCCAAACACAAGCGGCAAAAATTTCATACTTTAAAATTCGGTTTTCCATGTAAATGTATATATACCGATTTTTTTTAAAAAACTTTGCATCCCTGAATTTTTTTAGTGAGCCAAACATTGTTCCGTTCTTCATGTTATGGCCATATATAAGGGTATTAAAATCGTTGAAATCTTTGTTATTATAATCTTCGGTGAAAATACTTCCGTAAACCGATTTTTTCTTATTGACGGTACGGTTTAAATAATAGGCATTATTTGATTCGTGCTGTAAAATCGGGTAATCAAGAGCATCTATACCCGGTATGGTTATCCACGCATAAATGTCCGAATTGGCTTTTTTAAGTTTTGCAAAATCGACCGGAACAACAACATCATCATCGTCCGTATTACTTTGATTAGTAGATATTGTTGCACTATCTACAAAATCATTCATTTGCTTAACCTGTATAAAATGAGCTGTAAAATATGCTAAACATACTAAGCATACTAAGGCGGAGACACATAAAACAATCACAGAAATAATTTTTCTTGGCTTGTTTATGATAATGCACCCCCAAAAAGCCTATACTTATACAATAGAAATTATACTACAATATATTTTATTTGTCAACTTGTAATATCCTTAAAGAAAGTGTATAATAAATCTAAAACAACAAGGAAGTACTTATGGAAAGAGAACTTTGGCAATACTTAAAAACTGCCGACAAACCCATAGTTCTATATGGTATGGGAAACGGCGCTGATAAGATAATAAATGTGCTTGAAAAATACGACATACAAATAAGCGGTGTTTTTGCAAGTGACGGTTTCGTGCGCGAAAAGTTGTTCCACGGGCACAAAATTTCATCATACGGCCAACTCAAAGAAAAATATGGTGATATGATTGTTTTGTTATGTTTTGGCAGCAGCCTTCCCGATGTTATTGACAACATACTAAAAATTGCATCCGAGCAAGAATTATACGCACCGGAAGTTCCCGTAATCGGTGGTGGACTTTTCACTAAAGATTATTACGAAAGCCATATTGAAGAATTTAAGTTTATCCACTCCCGACTTGCAGATGATATTTCAAAGAAAACCTTTGAAAATATTATTAAATACAAAATCAGTGGTAAAATAGGTTATATTTTAGAATGTCAGGTTTTACCCCAAGAACCTTACCATTCATTTTTAAACCTTGAAAATGAAAGTTTTATTGACCTTGGCGCCTATAATGGTGACACCGTAAAAGAATTTATTGAAAATTGCGGTGACTATAAAGAAATTACTGCCGTAGAACCCGATCTTAAAACCTTTAAAAAACTACAAAACAACACCCTATCTTACCGCAATATCTCGCTTGTAAACGCCTGTGTTTCAGACAGTTGCGGTATGTTACCGTTTAATATGAAAGGCGGTCGCAACTCAAGTTTAGGTGACGACGGACAACTTTTAAATAGCATTACTGTTGACTCTTTAAATCAAAATGCAACATTTATTAAAATGGATGTTGAAGGCGAAGAAGTTAATGCTATCTTAGGTGCAAAACAAACTATTTTATCGCACAAACCGAAAATGTTGATTTCCGCCTACCACCGCACTGATGATTTTATAAAAATACCCCAAGCAGTACTACGTATACGCGACGATTACAAAATTTATCTTCGTCATTTTAAATACCTACCCGCTTGGGATACAAATTTTTACTTTATTTGATTTATATCTTCTTCTATTTGCTTCTTTAGTTTTTCTAAGGAAGCAAATTTTATTTCTTCCCTTAAAAATCTTTGCGGAATTATTTTAACGGTTTTTCCGTATAAATCCCCCGAAAAATCTTTAATATAGGTTTCACTTATAACATAATCACTTTCAAAAGTGGGACGAATACCGATATTACTAATACCGTTATACACTTTTCCGTCAAATAAAACCTTTACAACATACACCCCAAATTTAATCTTAACCAATTCTTCAGGGTATTTCTGATTTATTGTGGGAAAACCAATGATTCTTCCGCGTTTATCGCCTTGTATAACTTCCGCCGAAAAAGAAAACGGTTTTAGCATAAAAGCATTCGCCAGTTCTATTTCGCCCGATTTTAGTTTATTGCGAATCAAGGTAGACGAAACCGAAATCCCGTCTTTTGCGACTTCGTCGCACACCCTAAGGGTTATCCCCTTTTCGTCGCAAAAACCTTTTAAAACTTCGATATTCCCGCTACCGCCTTTTCCAAAACGGTAATTAAAACCGCAAGAAATAACTTGAGGATTATATTTTTTATATAAAAACTCAAAGAAACCGGAAGCCGAAATATCTTTAACTTTTTCAAAATCCAAAGGCAAAACTTCAACAAGGCCCAATTCTTTTATAGTCGAAACCTTATCTTCAAAAGTCATTAGCAGTTCACTTTTACTATCAAAAAACATTTTCGGCGGTTTTCTAAAGGTTACCGCTGTTTTTTTATAGCCGTCAGGCAAATCTAAAACAAGACGGTGCGCAATATGAATACCGTCAAAAGTGCCTAAAGCCAACGCTGTTTTCATTCTGCCACCGCCCTATAATCGTTTATAATACATTTAATATTTAGCCTGTCATTAGGTATATCGGCAATACCTATTCCCAAAAGAATATCATGAAATTTCACCCTGAAAAGTTGACCTTCAACAACTTCTCCAATATGCAAACGCTCAAAAGAGAGTTGTCCCCCATTGCAAAACCGAATGGCTTGTTTTTCGGTTACATTAACCTTTTCAAGATGCATTACTGCGGTTTCTTCATTTTGGATATAATCAGTAATATTTTGCTCGGTCAAATCATCCAAACTCACAGTTTTTAATATATCAAAACCACAAGCATTCGTACGGTTTAGTTCCGCCAAGGTTGCACCACAGCCCAAATACTCACCAATATCACGTGCCAAAGACCTTATGTACGTACCTTTTGAAACCTTAACATCAACCTTAAAACAGTTATCGTCATCTAGCGGTTCCAAAACTTTTATACTGAAAATTTCAATATCACGCGCAGGAAAATCCACTGTTTTGCCCTGCCTTGCTAACTCGTATAGACGTACGCCATCCTTTTTAAGAGCGCTATACATAGGAGGTTTTTGGGATATTTTCCCTGTGAAATGTTTTAAAGCATCTTCTAACTGCTTTGGTGTAACTTCTACCTTGTTCTCGCTTAATACTTCACCTGTAATATCTTCAGTATCGGTAGTTAAACCTAACTTGATTTTAGCCGTATAACCTTTATCTCCGTCAAGCATCAAACCAGAAAGCGCAGTAGCGCGTCCCAAAAACACGGGTAAAACCCCTGTAGCCATTGGGTCTAGCGTACCCGTATGACCCACACGCTTTTCATGACATAAGCGTTTTATTCTTGAAACCGCCCCAAAGGAAGTCATTCCTTTAGGTTTATCGAGCAGAATAAAGCCTTGCATTTTAAGCCTCCATACATTCGCTGACCGCTTTTAAAACCTGTGCCTTTGCTTCTTCAAGACTTCCTTTAACCGAAGCACCCGCTGCACCTTTGTGACCGCCACCGCCAAGTTTTTTGCAGATTTCACTTGCATTTAGCGGCTCGTAAGTGCGGACCGAAACCTTAAACTCATCATCGGCAATTTGTTTTATTGTCACACCTGCTTTTACACCTTCAACACTGCGAGAAATAACCGCAATGCCTTCAAGTTCGGTACCACTGCAACCTGTTTTCTCCTGCATTTCGGCAGTAACACACAAAAGCATACACTTATCATCAAAATGAAACTCTGCTGTTTCGAGGACCTGTCTTTCAAGGTCGATAAGCTTTTTCGACTTAGTATCAAACATTAGTCGGTTAATATCACTTGCATTTATATCGTATTCGTAAAGCATTGCCGCTATTATATGCGTCTTAGCGGTAACCGTAGCATACTTGAAACTTCCGGTATCGGTAACAATACCTGTATAAAGAGCCTTGGCCG
Organism: Acutalibacteraceae bacterium; assembly: GCA_045591465.1. Taxonomy (GTDB): domain Bacteria; phylum Bacillota; class Clostridia; order Oscillospirales; family Acutalibacteraceae; genus UBA737. The sequence goes on from JAZNSZ010000028.1 coordinate 48,510, forward strand.
TAACATCATTAATATTAACCTTCATCAAAGTTAAAAGTTCGAAAATAATTTCTGCCGTTGCGGAAGCGTTGGCATCTAAATATAAATTCTTCGCAAACTTTGTATTAGAAATATGATGGTCTATATTAAGGTCTACTATATCCCCAAACTCTTCTTTGAGAGCGCCAAGCAAACGTTTATCCGCAACATCTACAGCAATTACTGTGGAATTTTCACGGGCAACATGGTCAGTGATTCGGGCAAAATAATTATACTTTTGCGGGATAACATCAGGACAAATTACACACGCTCTTTTGCCGATTTCGTTCAAGCCGTAATAAAGTGCATAAGCCGAACCCAAGGTATCACCGTCAGGCGAAGCATGGGTCAAGATAATATAATTATCGTGTTTCTTAAGATACCTTGCGCACTGCTTTAAACTTAGCAGTACGCAATCGGTATTATCCTTAATTTTCATTATCATTTTCCTCTTTAAAAGAATCAATAATTTTAGAAATATTAGCGCTGTGTTCAATAGAATCATCCGCTACAAAGCGAAGTTCAGGAACTTTACGAAGCGAAAGTCTGGCACCTAATTCACGGCGCAAAAATCCCGAAGCACTTTTCAATGCTTTTACTGAACTTACAGTTGCTTCATATCCTTCAATAGCGCTAACATATATTGTCGCATACGAAAGGTCGCCAGAAACATCAACCTTAACTATGCTTAAAAGTTTGCTAACTCTCGGGTCTTTTACTTCGCGTAATAACTCCGAGAGAGCAATTCTAATATCAGATGTTATGCGGTTTATTCTAAATCCAGCCATTAATCCCTGTATTCCTCCATAATAAAGGCTTCAAATACGTCGCCTTCTTTAATATCAGCAAACTTTTCAAGGCTTATACCACATTCGTAACCTTGAGCCACTTCCTAAACGTCGTCTTTGAAACGGCGGAGTGAATCAATCTTGTCTTCGCAGATAACAAAACCGTCACGAACAACACGTATTTCACAAGCACGTGTAACCTTGCCGTTTGTAACATAACAACCTGCAACAGTACCAACAGAAGAAATTTTATAAACATTTCTAACTTCTATAGTACCCATTAAGTTTTCACGGTACTTAGGTGCTAACATACCCTTCATAGCGGCTTCAATTTCTTCAATGCAGTCATAAATAATGCGGTACATACGCATATCAACACCTTCCCGTTCAGCCATTGCTTTAGCAACAGCATCAGGACGGATATTAAAACCTACTATAATAGCGCCCGAAGCCTGTGCCAATGTCACGTCAGATTCATTTACGGCACCAACACCGCCATGGATAACTTTTACGCGTACTTCGTCATTAGAAAGTTTTTGTAAACTTTCTTTAACTGCTTCAACCGAGCCTTGAACATCGGCCTTAACAATAATATTAAGTTCCTTAAGTTCACCTTCAGAAAGGTTTTCGAAAAGATTGTCAAGAGTAACCTTTTGCTTAGCGTTATTAAGTTCGTCTTTTGCTTTTTGTTTTCTTTGTTCAACAAGTTGACGTGCAAGTCTTTCATCAGATACAGCGTCGAATATATCGCCTGCGTTAGGAGTTTCAGCAAGACCTGTAATTTCAACTGGAACAGACGGACCCGCTTCTTTCAATACTTTACCATTTTCGTTAGTCATAACGCGGACACGGCCTACGGAAGTACCTGCTACAACTATATCACCAGTCTTAAGTGTACCATTTTGAACAAGCAATGAAGCAACAGGACCGCGGCCCTTATCAAGACGTGCTTCAATAACAATACCTTTGGCGCGTCTATCGGGGTTAGCCTTAAGTTCTTGCATTTCAGCAACAAGCAAGATATTTTCAAGCAAGTTATCAATACCTTCATGAGTTCTTGCCGATACCGGAACGCAAATAACATCGCCGCCCCATTCTTCAGGAACCAACTCATGCTCAGTTAATTGTTGCAAAATACGATCGGGATTAGCCTCAGGTTTATCCATTTTGTTAATAGCAACAATAACTTCTACCTGTGCTGCTTTTGCGTGATTAATAGCCTCTATAGTTTGTGGCATAATACCGTCATCGGCCGCAACAACCAATACAGCAATATCAGTTGCCATAGCACCGCGCTGACGCATAGAAGTAAACGCAGCGTGACCCGGAGTATCAAGGAAAGTAATATCATTGCCATTACAGTTAACTCTGTAAGCACCGATGTGCTGTGTAATACCACCGGCTTCTGTATCGGTAACTGCAGTGTTTCGAATAGCATCAAGAAGCGAAGTTTTACCATGGTCAACGTGGCCCATTACAACAACAACAGGGCTTCTTGGCTTCAAGTTTTCCGCATTATCTTCGGTATCGTCCATAATTTGTTCTTCAATAGTAACAACAACTGCACGTTGGATTTTAGCGCCCATTTCGGTTACAACGATTTCAGCAGTATCATAGTCGATAGTCTGGTTAACTGTTGCCATCATACCGAGCTTCATAAGCTCCTTAATAACCTCAGCAGCAGTCTTCTTCATAGCAGCTGCGAGCTCACCTACGGTAATTTCCTCACCAACAGT
>JAZNSZ010000029.1:0-2133 GCA_045591465.1 Acutalibacteraceae bacterium
CATTATACTTGCTTTTTAAATTATTTGCAACAAAAATCCCCTCTGCCAAACAATTAGCAGAAGGAATGATTGGCTTCATAAAACTAATGGCTCTAATTGCAACCTGGGTTGCTATCCGCAAAAGTAGGAAATATATACATATTAAAGATAAAACTATAAATTTACTGAATAATCCTTTTTAAAACCGTGCGCTCCGAAAATCTGCCACTTTCCTACGCCCAATCGTTGTAAAATAGCATTTCTTTCCTCTGAACATAATTTGGGGTCTGTATCAACAGATGTCATTAGTATTGGTGCATATCTGTTATATTTTTCCTGTTCAGCCGTAAGACCATGCGTGTTAATATAAATATCTCCTGTAATAGCAATGTGATTCGCATAATCTATTAAAACGATTTCCCCAGGCAGATGTCCGCCTTTTCCTTCATACACTTCAAAATTCAGCTCACCAAAATTATAAAAACCTGTTTGGGTAAGAGGTTTGTCATATGTTTGTGCACTTTCCCAAAGTTTAACAACCTTTTCAGGATTTATCGGCTTGTACTCAGTAAGGATTTTGCATATGTTAATATACGGCTTATGTAAAGGATTTTCCTCGCGGTATCCATCAAGTCCATTATATTCCTTTTCTAGGCACTTCGCTGTTTTTTCATTTGTAATTATCTCATCAAAAATTGGCAAGAGTCCGCAATGGTCTACATCCGCATGGGTGATAAGTATCTTCTTTTTTATAGTACTAAATTCAGGAATAATTTTGTTAAAGATATTAACCATTTCATTTTGATAACAAGCATATCCGCTATCAATAAATAAATACTCCCCATTACTATTTATGATTATAGTGTTGCTGCCACAGGGCGGCTCAACTAAAGTTATTTCAGTGTTTTCGGAAATTTTGTGTGTGCTTATACGTGGTGCAAAGTTTTTTCCTTTTGAAATACTTAAAAGTTCAGCAAACTTACTTATACTGTCAAACGTTCTATAAGGCGATAAACCTTTTTCATCTAATGTTTGCATAGCAAGATTAACATTTATTAAAAGTTCCTGTTTTCCATCTGCAGAAAGTCCCATCATTTGTGATAAACCCAAAACATAGGTGTTATAAAAAATACTGTTATCGTAGACGTTCTTAGAGCGGTTATAATCAATAACCCGCACTTTACACAACTTTTCTGCTCGACTTAAAAAATAGGCAATTTTATCAGAATCATCAACATATAATCCCATTTTAAAATATTGATAATCTGTTCCGTTTTCTTGTGAACTAATATAAGAAATATTAAAATTAAATTCACTTATAAGTTTAAGAATATCTGTAACACTTCCAGGAACATCTTTTAAACAAAATTCCAACAAAACAACACTTGTTTTGTTAGAGTTGTCATTGCCTAAGTATCCGATTTTTTCAAGTTCCAAATCCGCTTTTTTAAGTTGTTCTTCTGTGCCATCAGCATCAATAAACAATATGTGAGAATCAATAGCTTTATTATAATTAACTCGGGTTATATTGATTCCCAACGAGGAAAAACACTCACTGGCTTTTAAAAAGGCGCCGATGTGGTCAGGCATAGATGTTATATAGGTTTTTTTCATAGTAATCGTCCTTAAAAAAAGTTTTATTATTTAAGACTTATTATATCACATTAGTTGCAAAACACAATAAGAAATCCGCCCGAATTTCTTCGGGCGGATAAATTTGTTTTATAAAGTCAGCAATTACTTGCTTTCCTTGGTAGCAGCCTGAGCGGCGGCGAGGCGGGCGATCGGAACGCGGAAGGGAGAGCAGGATACGTAGTCGAGGCCGATCTTGTGGCAGAACTCTACGGAAACGGGGTCGCCGCCGTGCTCACCGCAGATACCGCAGTGAATTTCGGGACGGGTCTTCTTACCGAGGGTAACAGCCATATCCATAAGCTTACCAACGCCGTTCTGGTCGAGCTTAGCGAAGGGAAAGTCGGAGGCCAAGCGGTCTTAGGAAGACAAGACTCACTGACAACTCCTTGGCTCACAGAACGACATGGCTACGATCCGACTTAGATACCGCAGTGAATTTCGGGACGGGTCTTCTTACCGAGGGTAACAGCCATATCCATAAGCTTACCAACGCCGTTCTGGTCGAGCTTAGCGAAGGGA
>JAZNSZ010000030.1:0-14748 GCA_045591465.1 Acutalibacteraceae bacterium
CGGCAATGATTATGGAATAAGAACTTGGGAATGCTATATTGCTCCTACAAAATATAGGTAAGTTAGACGGTAGTCTAACTTTTTTGTTGTTTTATATTTGTATTAATGGTAGAATATATCTATATATTGGAAACTAATAAATTTAAGTGAGGTGATAACTTTGGATTTAAAAGAACTTAAAATTAAAGCAAATAATCTACCGTTAAAACCCGGTGTGTATATTATGAAGGACAATACAGGGAAAATTATATATATAGGTAAAGCAAAAGCGCTTAAAAACCGCGTTACTCAGTATTTCGGTGCAGGTAATCAACACACCGAAAAAGTTCGTAAAATGGTAGAAAACGTATATGATTTTGAGTATATTATTTGCGATAGTGAATTTGAAGCGTTGATACTTGAAAACTCACTTATTAAGCAAAATCAGCCAAAGTATAACATTTTACTTAAAGACGACAAAGGTTATTTTTATATAAAAATTTCTAACGAGAAGTGGAAGAAAATTTCTTCTTCAAAGCAAATCGACAAAGACGGGGAATATATCGGACCTTATAATTCAGGTTTTGTTGTTAACGAAATGGTTGATGAAGTTAATAAAATTTTTAAACTGCCCAACTGCAATCGTTCTTTTGATTCTAAATCTAAACCGTGCCTTAATTATCATATCGGTATATGCTTTGCGCCATGCAAAAATGAAATTTCTTATGAAGAATATAATGAAATTATTGGCTCTGCCAAGGAATTTATAAAAAACGGGGAGTTTACTGAAAACACAACCGAAATTTTGCGAAAAAAGATGGAAGATGCGGCAGAAAATTTACAGTTTGAAACTGCCGCGAGAATTCGTGACAGAATTAATGCAATTAACAGGATAAACCAAAAGCAAAAAGTTGTAAGTATTTCGCATAAAAACCAAGACGTTATTGCAACGGCTACTTTTGGCGGATATGCTTGTGTTGAAGTTCTTGCTTTTCGTAATTACCGTCTTAGCGATAAAAAACACTATTTTATAAGCGGAACTTCCGATAAAAAGGAAATTTATTCGGAATTTTTGCAACAATATTATCTTGACAATAACGATATTCCAAGCCGTGTTTTAATCGATGTTGAAATTGATGATTTTCTTCTTTTGGAAGATTGGCTTACTGAAAAATCGGGTCACAAAGTTAATTTTATTAATCCAAAACAGCGTGATGGCAAAAAACTAATTGAAATGTGCACGAGTAACGCCTCACAAAACCTTTCTGAAAAAACAAAACATAATACCAAAGAAATGACAACTCTTAATGAGTTGGCTAAAGTGTTAGGTCTATCAAATCCACCAAAATATATTGAAGCGTATGATATTTCTAATACTGCGGGTGAAAACAATGTTGCGGGTATGATTGTTTTTAAGGATGCAAAACCTTATAAAAGGGCATATAAGCGATTTAAAATTAAAACTTTTTCAGGTCAGGATGATTATCGTTCAATGGCAGAAGTTTTGGACCGAAGATTTACCGAATTTGAAAAAGGTGAAGACGAAACCTTTTCGGTTTTGCCTGACTTGATACTTCTTGACGGCGCTAAGGGACAAATTTCAGCAGTACTGCCTGTTCTTGAAAAACACAATATTTCGGTTGCTGTGTTTGGTATGGTTAAAGATTCCAAACATCGTACAAGGGCGATTGCTACAACCGGTGGGGATATTGATATTAAAGCCAATAGGTCAATTTTCACTTTTATTACTAATATCCAAGATGAAGTTCATCGATTTGCAATTTCGTATCAACGAAAGTTGCAGTCTAAAAAACTATTAAGCCGTGAACTCACACAAATTAAAGGAATTGGCGAAAAGAAGGCTAATATTTTGTTGAAACATTTTGGTAGTATTAAAAAAATCAGAGAAGCAAAGATAGAAGATTTAATAGTAATAAAAGGCATAAACGAAAGGGACGCAATTTCTATTAGCGATTATTTTAAAGAGAGCAAATCTTTTGTTGACTAATTTTTACATTTATGTTAAAATGTAACCATAAAGATAGAGGCGCGAATTGCCATTAGTAATATGCATTTACAATTAACAGATTGGCATACCAAAGGGGCATTCGCCGAAATGAGAATTTCACTGTTATGGAGTTCTTGTTGGTTTGCAGTAAAATATATTGTAGACTGTCACTTTTTAGTGGAGAGCTATCGGTAATTTTTAGAATTTCCGTAATCGCTCTGTCGGTTACGGTTTTTTATTTTAAAACTAATTTAAGGAGAATTTAAAATGCAGGCAAAAAAATTTATTCCAAAATTACTCATTGTTGCGTTTGTAGTTGGTTTTGGTATCCTTTGCGCTTTTACGGGATCTATTACTAGTCCTGTTGGCACTTTATGGTCACTATTTCCACCTGTAATTGCAATCGGCTTGGCGCTTATCACTAAGGAGGTTTATTCCTCTCTCTTTGTGGGTATCCTTGTTGGTGGTTTGCTTTCGACTAATTTTAATCCTATTCACACTGTTGACTCTATGATTAGCGATGGCTTTATCTCTGCTGTTTCCGGCAGTGCAGGTATCTTTGCATTTTTGGTAATGCTTGGTATCATAGTTGCACTTCTTAACAAAGCAGGGGGTTCCCGCGCTTTCGGTAACTGGGCGGCAAAACATGTAAAAACCAAAATCGGTGCTTCTATTGCTACTTTCCTTTTTGGTATACTAATATTCATCGATGACTATTTCAACTGCTTAACAGTAGGCGCGGTTATGCGTCCTGTTACAGACAGCGCTAAGATGTCACGCGCTAAACTTTCCTACATAATCGATGCTACTGCTGCACCTGTATGTATGATCGCGCCTATTTCTTCATGGGCTGCTGCCGTTTCAGGTTATGCTCCGGACGGACAGGGTATAGCTCTCTTTGTTAAGGCTATTCCTTATAACTTCTACTCACTTATGACCTTTGTTTTCATCATTGCTATAACTTTGATGAAGTTTGATTACGGCCCGATGAAACTCCATGAACTAAATGCCGCTAACGGTGATTTGTTCACTTCTGGTACTTCTACCGGTGATAATGAAGAAGATGTTCCGGTTTCTACTAAAGCAAAGGTTATCGACCTTGTTTTACCCATCGTTGTTCTAATTGGTGTATGCGTATTCTCACTCTTCTATGTTGGTAGATGCATGGGTGAAGAATGGGTGTTCGCATCCGCTAATTATGATGCATCATTAAACTTTGTTGATGCTTTCTCAAATACCGATGCCACTGTAGGTCTTCCTTGGGGCGGTCTTATTGCATTAGTGTTTACTTTGGTTTACTTTGTAGCACGTCGTTTAATTTCCTTAAAAGATGCTATGGAATGTGTTCCGAAGGGCTTTATCGCAATGGTTCCTGCTATTTTAATTTTAACAATGGCTACAACCCTTAAGAACATGACAGGTCTTTTGGATTCAAGCACATTTGTAAACAATGCACTTCAATCCGCTTCGGGTCTTAATAACTTCTTACCTGCAATTATTTTCTTGGTTGCTTGCGGTATTGCTTTTGCTACCGGTACTTCTTGGGGTACTTTCGGTATCCTTATTCCGATTGTGTTAAGCATTTTCGAAGTTGGTAGTCCTTTGGGTGTTATGAGTATGTCTGCTTGTCTTGCTGGTGCTGTTTGCGGTGACCACTGCTCACCAATTTCCGATACAACAATCATGTCTTCTGCAGGTGCTCAGTGTGATCACATTAACCATGTATCTACACAGCTACCATACGCTTTGACAGTAGCAGGTATCTCTTTTGTTTCATATATAATCGCAGCGTTTGTAAACAATGTATATATTTCATTGGCTGCCGCTGTTGTATTGACCGTTGTTACTCTCTTTATCATTAAAGCTATTACTAATAAAAAGAGCGCGTAATTTAAGTTGAATTTTTTCGCCGTTACAGGTATAATATCTGTAACGGCTTTTTTTAGGAGTGCATAATGGAAAAACGGAATTTAGAAAAACATATTGAAATAGAACGCAGTATTATTAAGAAATATAGAAAAACAATTTGGAGTAATTTTATTGCGGCCGTGCAAGAATATGAACTTATTAAACCAAATGATAAAATAGCGGTTTGTATTTCGGGCGGAAAAGATTCAATGCTAATGGCAAAATGTATGCAACAACTTCAAAGGCATAGTGAAATTCCTTTTGAGTTGGTTTTTTTGGTTATGGACCCCGGTTACAACTCCAAAAATCGAAAACTTATTGAAGAAAATTCAAAATTGATGAATATACCAGTTACCGTTTTTGAAAGTGACATTTTTGAAGTTACCACTAGGGTTGGCGGTTCGCCGTGTTATCTTTGTGCGCGTATGCGCCGTGGTTGCCTATACAGTAAGGCGCAGTCACTTGGTTGTAATAAAATTGCGCTTGGTCACCATTTTGATGATGTGATCGAAACCGTTTTAATGAGTATGTGCTATTCTTCGGAAATTAAGACAATGCTACCTAAACTTCACAGTACAAACTTTGAAGGTATGGAACTTATTCGTCCGCTTTATAAAGTTAAGGAAGACGATATAATTTCTTGGTCAAATTATAATTCTCTACGCTTTTTGCAATGTGCTTGTAAATTTACTGAGCAAAGCACCGAAAGGGAAGACCTTTCCAAAAGAAAAGAGACTAAGGCACTTATAAAATATATTAAAACATTTAATAAAGAAGCCGATAACAACATCTTTAGAAGCATACACAATGTAAATCTTGCGACTTTACCCGGTTGGCGCGATAGCGATTCGGGAGATACACATAGTTTCTTAGAAAAATATTGATTTATTATTTTTATGCATATTTTCAATAATTTCCTTGAAAATATGCATTTTTTATGATAAAATATATACTGTATAATTTTGTTTTGAGGTGCGTTTATGAATCGTAGACAAGCTAGAGAAGAAGCATTCATATTAATATTCGAAAAAAACTTTAATTCTGCCGATATTGATGAGATTTTGGAACTTGCTATTGAAGTTAGAGAACTGACTCCTGATGACTACATAAATACTGTTTTTCGCGGTGTTTATGATAATTTGGAACTGATCGATGGTATTATTTCAGATAATAGTATTGGTTGGAAAATTAACCGTATTTCAAAAATTAGTTTATGCATTTTAAGATTGGCAATTTTTGAAATGAAATTCGTTGACGAAATACCTGTTTCTGTTTCTATTAATGAAGCAGTTGAACTTGCGAAAAAATATGCATCAAAAGAAGATGCTTCTTTTGTAAACGGTATATTGTCTTCTGTTGAGAAAGCCTAATAATATGCAGCCTATTACAGTTAAGCAATTAAATTTGTTTGTAAAATCGTTAATTGAAGGTGATACACGCCTTAACGATGTTTATATTACAGGTGAAATTTCTAACTTTAAGAATCATTATGCAAGTGGTCATTTGTACTTTACTCTTAAAGATAATGATGCCTCTATACGCTGCGTGATGTTTAAGGGCTATGCTTCACAGGTTAAGTTTTTAGTTGAAGACGGATTAAAGGTTATTCTTAGGGGTAGAGTTTCTATTTATGAGAAAGATGGTCAGTACCAATTCTACGCTCAAGAAATTCACCCTGACGGAATAGGCGATATTTCACTTGTTTTTGAACAAATCAAAGAACGACTTTCAAAAGAAGGTTTATTCGATGCCGAGAAAAAACGCGCGTTGCCAAAATTCCCAAAAAGAATTGCGGTTATCACTTCTAATACGGGTGCGGCTGTGCAGGATATTATTAATATTCTTTCAAGAAGATGGAATCTTTGCCAGATTATGTTGTGTCCTGTATCGGTTCAGGGTGAGAATGCTGTACCTGAAATGATTGATGCACTTGATAGAGTATATTCGCTTTCTGATTGTGATCTAATTATTATTGGTCGTGGCGGCGGTTCTATAGAAGATTTATGGGCGTTTAACAGTGAACTACTTGCACGGAAGATTTATGAATCGCCAATTCCTGTAATTTCGGCAGTAGGTCATGAAACCGATTTTACTATTTGCGATTTTGTTGCTGATTTACGCGCACCAACACCGTCGGCGGCGGCTGAACTTGCGGTTCCTGACCGGTATGAAATTCAACTAAAGTTGAATAACTATATTTCCTTGATGAAAACCTCGCTTGAAAATAGGCTCAATTTTGAAAAAACAAAATATTATGCGTTAAGTAATTCGCTTTTCCTTAAAAAACCTATTCAATCAATAATAGAAAAAAGACAACAGCAAACGGATATTCTTACCGATAAGTTATTATATGTTTTTAAGGAAAAAATCAACCGATATATATCAAAACTTGCAACTAATATTGCTTCGCTTGATGCTTTAAGTCCCCTTAAAGTACTTTCACGGGGTTATTCAGTGGCTGAGATTGACGGCAGGGTAATTTCATCAGTTAATAGTGTAAACATTGGCGATGATTTTACTTTAAAATTATCTGACGGCAATCTTAAATGTATCGTTAATTCGAAAGGATAAAATTATGGAAAATAATTTTGAAAATTCGCTTTTGGAACTTGAAAATATTATTGGCAAACTTGAAAACAACGAAGTTTCTCTTGAAGAATCTATTGCTCTTTTCGAAAAGGGTATAAAACTTTCCGAAAATTGTCGCAAAATTTTAGATTCTGCCGAAAAGAAAATTATTACTTTGACCGATGCTGAAAGTGAAGAAATTGATGATTGATAAATTTTTAAACGATTATAAAATTTTAATAGAAGATGAGATTAACCGACTTTTTCCTGATGTTAATACAACTTGGTACAAGCAAGTTGTTGACGCTTCCCGTTATAGTCTTCTTTTAGGTGGCAAAAGAATAAGACCGATTATTTTGCTTGAATTTTGCAAACTTTTCGGTGGTGATATAAGTGACGCCATTAATTTTGCAGTCGCGCTTGAAATGATTCACACTTATTCGCTGATTCACGACGATTTACCTTGTATGGATAATGATGATTTGCGTCGCGGCAAACCTGCATGTCATATTAAATTTGGTGAAGATATTGCGCTTTTGGCTGGTGATACGCTTTTGACCGAAAGTTTTAAAATTGCAAGTAGTTCTAAAGCTGACGCCGATAAAAAGATTAATGCAATTTCGGTTTTAGCTGAAAGAGCCGGTCTTCACGGTATGATTGGCGGTCAGGTTATGGACCTTTCTTTTGAGAAAAAGACCCCAACATTAGAAGAATTACGAGCTATGTATATTAAAAAGACAGGTTGTCTTATTTCGGCGGCCGCTGAAATTGGTTCAATTATAGGCGGTGCGAATGAAGAACAAATAAATACCTCTGTTTCATATGCGCTTAATGTTGGACTTGCTTTTCAAATTATTGATGATATTTTAGATATAACAGGCGACGAAGCGGTATTAGGAAAGCCTATTGGTAGTGACGATCAAAATCAAAAGACAACTTTTGTTACTATTTTAGGATTGGATAAGGCGCGTATTGTTGCAAAAGAATGTACAAATGAAGCATTAGGTTTATTGAAAATTCTTTCAAAAGACACGAAAAATCTTGAGATGCTTACTAATTATCTATTGGATAGAAACTATTAAAGGACTGTAAATTTTGAATTATCAAATTTTGAACAACATTTCTTCTCCGGAAGATGTAAAAAAATTGAATAATTCCGAACTTCAAATTTTATGCTCGGAAATTAGAGAGTGCATTATTGATACTGTTTCCAAAAACGGCGGTCACTTGGCTTCTAATTTGGGTGCAGTTGAGTTGACGGTTGCTTTGCATAGAACCTTTAATTCTCCCGAAGACGCCATAATTTTTGATGTAGGGCATCAATGCTATACGCATAAACTATTGACCGGTAGATTTAAAAACTTTTCTACGCTTCGCACCGAAGGTGGAATTTCGGGTTTTATGAAACCAAAAGAAAGCGAACACGACCCGTTTATTACAGGTCATAGCAGCAATTCTATTTCGGCAGCTTACGGCATATATAAGGCTAAGCGTTTATTGGGCGAAAGCGGGACTGCTGTTGCGGTTATCGGTGATGGCGCATTAACGGGCGGTATGGCTTATGAAGCGCTTAATAATGCAGGTAATGGGAGAAGTAATTTTATCGTTGTACTTAACGATAATAAAATGTCAATTTCACGTAACGTTGGTGCTCTTTCGCGCAGTCTGACAAAAATGCGTAATAAACCAAAGTATCATAACTTTAAGTTTGCGCTTAGTAATTTTTTGCTTAAAATCCCGTTGGGTAGATATTTAAACTCCTTTATCTTTAGTGTAAAAGAATCATTAAAGGGCGTAATTTATAAGAATAATGTATTTTCTTCATTGGGCTTTAATTATTTAGGACCTGTTGACGGCCATAATTTAGAGTCGCTGGAAGCATTGTTTAAAATTGCTCAAAGTTACAATAGACCATCTTTGGTGCATGTTATAACCACTAAAGGAAAAGGTTATTCATATGCTGAAACTAGTCCCAAAAATTATCACGGTGTTTCTCCGTTTGATATTGACGAAGGCGCTGTAACAAACGGAAAAATTACCTATTCGGATATAGCGTGTAAAACCCTTTGCGAATTGGCTGAAAGTGATGATAAAATTTGTGCTGTAACCGCCGCTATGACAAGCGGAACGGGGCTTAGTGAGTTCTCTAAAAAATATAAAAACCGCTTTTTTGATGTTGGTATTGCAGAACAGCACGCCGTTACTTTTTGTGCCGGTCTTAAAAAAGGCGGTATGAAGCCTTATTTTGCGGTTTATTCTTCCTTTTTACAAAGGGCATATGACCAAATAATTCACGATTGTGCTATAGAAAATTTGCCTGTTTGTTTTTTGGTCGACAGAGCAGGTATTGTTGGAGAAGATGGCGAAACCCATCAAGGTGTTTTTGATATATCATTTTTAACTTCTATACCGAAAATACGAATTTTTTCACCTTGTTATTACGATGAGTTGGAGTATTACATTAAAAACACCGCAACAAGCGATGTCATAACTGCTATTCGTTACCCACGCGGATGTGAACCTTCTAAAAAGGCTTCTATTAATTACGCTGATGAGTTTTCGGTTGTAATAGGTGATTCTAATAAGGTTATTGTAACTTATGGCAGACTTTTCGGTGAAGCGCTTAAAGCCAAAGAGAATAACCCTGAAATTAATATAATAAAACTTAATAAAGTGTATCCTTTCAGTGATGCATTAATTGAACAACTTAAAGCATTTGACAATATACACTTTTTTGAAGAAACACTAAAAAACGGTGGTATCGGTGAGCATTTATCGGCGGTTTTATACGATAGTGGATATAATGGTAAATTTACCATCCATGCAGTTGATAATAAATTTGTACCTGCGGCATCGGTTGCATCTTCTTTAAAGGCGAATGGTTTGGATGCTGATAGTATGTTAAGGAGTTAAGATGGCAAAGATAAGATTAGATGTTGCTTTAGTAGAGCAAGGTTTTGCCGAAAGCCGTGAAAAAGCCAAAGCGCTTATTATGGCGGGCGTAGTATATGTTAATAACCAAAAGTCCGATAAAGCAGGCAATACCGTAAAGGCGGATGATACTATTGAAGTTAGGGGAGAAACCCTAAGGTATGTCAGTCGCGGTGGTTTAAAACTTGAAAAAGCGGTTAAGGTTTTTGATTTTAATCTGGAAAATAAGATTTGCGCTGATATTGGCGCATCGACCGGCGGTTTTACAGACTGTATGCTACAAAACGGTGCGCAAAAAGTTTATGCAATCGATGTTGGTTATGGTCAACTTGCTTGGAAACTTAGAACCGACGAACGCGTTATTAACCTTGAACGAACCAATTTCCGTTATGTTACTAGGGAACAAATTCCTGATATGTTAGATTTTGCTTCAGTCGATGTTTCTTTTATTTCGCTTTCATTAATTTTACCTGTTTTATATACCTTGTTAAAAGATGGGGGAGAGTCGGTTTGTCTTATCAAGCCACAGTTTGAAGCAGGGAAAGAAAACGTTGGAAAAAAAGGCGTTGTGAGAGATAAGAACATTCACATAATGGTTATCGAAAAAATAATTTCGATTATCAAAGATAATAATTTTTCGCTTTTAGGTCTTGATTTTTCGCCAATTAAGGGGCCTGAAGGTAATATTGAATATTTGTGCCATATCAAAAAGACCGATACAGTAGAACTCTTGTGCGAAATATCGGCACAAGAAGTTGTAGAAAAATCTTACGAAGCTTTAAAGGAGTGAAATTAATGAAGATTGCAGTTTTGCCTAATCTCGATAAACGCGGTTCATCCCAGGTTGTTGAAAAATTAGGTTTAATTTTGAAAGAAGAAGGAATAGATGCTTATCTTCCTGATACTATCTGCAGTCCTAATTTTAAAACCGCACCCGAAGATGAACTCTATTCATTGGCCGATTTAATTATAACTATTGGCGGTGACGGCACTATTATTAGATATGCAAAACGCGCCGCTCTCAACGATAAGGCAGTTCTAGGCATAAATGCGGGTAGAATGGGCTATCTTGCCAATATAGAGCAAAACGAGTTATCCTTGATTTCAAAACTTAAATCAAAAGAATATTCGGTAGAAGAACGAATGATGCTTAGTGTTGAAGTTTTCGAAAACGGACAAAGAATTAACCAATACACTGCATTGAACGATGCTGTAATAACAAGTGGTTTTATTTCACGTATTGTCGATATATCGGTTTCGGTTGGTAAGGATACTATTAACTACTTGGCAGATGGCTTGATTGTTTCCACGCCAACGGGCTCTACAGCTTATTCTATGTCGGCAGGGGGTCCTATCATTGACCCTACAACCGAAAACATTTGTATTACACCTATTTGTTCTCATTCACTTTCCGCAAAACCTATTTTGTTGGGTGCTAATAATAAGATATCGCTTAAATCTTTTTCCAAAAAACGCGCCGAAATTTATTTAACTATTGACGGCCGCAAGGTTGCAAATGTTAAGCCGTATACTGAAATTAAGATTACAAAATCTAATAATACTGTTAAACTTATACGACTTAATGACCGTTCTTTTTATAAAACACTTTCGGTAAAATTTAAAGATAGCAGGAGTTTTTGATTTTGAAAAAAGTAAGACAAAAACAAATCTTAGATATTATTAAAGAAAAGCCAATTTTAACCCAAGAAGATTTACAAAACGAACTTTTGGGTCTTGGATATAATGTGACTCAGTCAACTGTTTCAAGAGATATTAAGGAACTAAAACTTGTTAAAAGCCACGATAAAAACGGTGTTTATCGCTATGTTGCAAATACTTCGGATTTTGCACAGGATTATACCCATCAAAGAGAAATTTTTGTAAACTCGGTTATTTCGGTTGATTATGCGCTTAATAATGTTGTTATTAAATGCCGTACAGGTATGGCTTCCGGTGCTTGTGTAGCACTTGATGATATGTTTCATGATTTTATGTTAGGTTCCCTTGCAGGTGATGACACTATTATCGTAGTTACTCATAGCATTGAAGATTCAAAAACATTGGTTGAAAAAATAAATAATATTTTATAACGGCGGAAAAATTATGTTAAAATTTTTACATATTGAAAATATAGCGGTTATTGAACAAACGGATATTGATTTTTCGGCCGGTTTTAATGTGTTGACGGGTGAAACCGGTGCTGGTAAATCTATTGTTATTGATGCTATCAATGCGGTTTTAGGTGAGCGTACTTCTAAGGATTTAATTCGCACGGGTTGTGAAAATGCAATGGTTTCGGCTGTGTTTTGTAACCTTGATAAATCTACGCTTGACGCTTTAAGTGAGAATGATATTTCCCCCGATGAAGACGGTAATTTAGTAGTCACACGAAAACTTAGTCTTTCCGGTAAGGGTTTAATTAAAATTAATAATATTCCTGTTACCGCTACCGTACTAAGAGATATTTCAAAAAATCTTTTGAACATCCACGGTCAGCATGATAACCAAGCGCTTTTAAATCCGGAGATGCACCTATCATTTATTGATGCACTGGCAGAAAATAAGGTTTTACTAGGAGAATATTATCAAGAATTTAAATTATTGAATAGTATTCGCAAGGAACTTGAGAATCTCCAAATGGACGAAAGCGAAAAAGAAAGAAAAATTGATTTATTAAAATATCAAATTAACGAACTTGAAAGCGCTAATATTAAAATTGGTGAATATGAAGAATTAAAACGCAAACTAACTATAGCGGATTCGTTTGAAAAAACGTATTCTGCGCTTTCGGGTGCCGATTATCAGTTGAGCGGTTCGGATGATGCGGATGGTATTATCTCCAAACTTAATGATACCATTAAACTTATCAAATCGACTAATAATGATATGTTTAATGATACATTGTCAAAACTCAATGAAGTACTATCGGTTATCGAAGATGTCAGGTCTTGCGTTACTGATTTTTTAGGTAATTCTGAACTTAAAGAACTTAATTCTGATGAAATTAACCAAAGGCTTGATTTTATATCTCGTCTTATGGTAAAATACGGTTCGAGTGAGCAAGAAATGCTAAGTTTCTTAGATAATGCAAAAACCGAACTTGAAAATATTACCCTTTCAGATAAACGCATTATCGAACTTTCAATAAAATTGGAAGAATCTAAAGAAAGGCTTATCAAAAAGGCGGAAGTTTTGTCCAAAAGCCGAATTGATGCTGCCGATTTGTTTTCCAAAAAGGTTTGCGGTATTTTGGAATATCTTAATATGCCCAATGTGAAATTTTCTGCAAATGTAACACAGGGAAGATACACTAAAAACGGTTGTGATACGGCTGAATTTTTGATTTCTGCCAACGATGGTGAAAGTCTTAAACCGTTGCACAAAATCGCTTCAGGCGGCGAATTATCGCGTGTTATGTTAAGTATTAAAAGCGTTCTTTTGGATAAAGATAATGTCGGTACAATGATATTTGATGAAATTGATACCGGCATAAGCGGATTTACTGCCGGAAAGGTTGCAACCCAACTTAAAAATGTTGCAAATAATCGACAGGTTATATGTGTTACCCACTTGGCGCAAATTGCCGCTACCGCCAATGAGCATTTACTAATTGAAAAAAAATCGAAAGACGGTCACACCTATACCAACGTAACCGCACTCGATTACCAACAACGGATAGGCGAGATTGCCCGTATTATGTCGGGTACTGAGCTTACCGAGAATTTATATAACTCAGCAAAGGAATTATTAGACAGGAGCATTTTAAAATGAAAATTTACGAAGAACTTGTAGCCCGTGGATTGATAGCGCAGGTTACTGATGAAGCAGAAATTAAAGAACTTATCAATAACGGTAAAGCCACTTTCTATATTGGTTTTGACCCGACTGCTGATAGTTTGCATGTTGGTCACTTTATGGCACTTTGCCTTATGAAGAGACTTCAAATGGCAGGAAATAAACCGATTGCGCTTATCGGCGGCGGTACCGGCCATATCGGTGATCCTTCAGGTAGAACAGATATGCGTTCAATGATGACTGCTGAACAAATTCAGCACAACTGTGATTGCTTTAAAGAGCAAATGAGCAAGTTTATTGAATTTGGTGAAGGTAAAGCCGAAATGGTAAACAATGCTGATTGGCTTTTAAAACTCAACTATATTGACCTATTGCGTGAAGTAGGCGCTTGTTTCTCAGTAAATAATATGCTTCGTGCAGAGTGTTATAAACAACGCATGGAAAAGGGTCTTTCTTTCCTTGAATTCAACTATATGATAATGCAAAGTTACGACTTTTATCATTTGTTTAAGGAATATGGTTGCAATATGCAATTCGGTGGTGATGACCAGTGGTCTAATATGCTTGGCGGTACCGAACTTATTCGTAACAAACTTGGTAAAGATGCATATGCTATGACTATTACTTTGCTTCTTAATTCAGAAGGCAAAAAGATGGGTAAAACTGTTGGCGGCGCTGTATGGCTTGACCCCAAAAAGACCACACCGTACGAATTTTATCAATATTGGCGCAATGTTGCCGACGCTGATGTTTTGAAGTGCATTAGAATGCTGACATTTTTACCCTTGGAAGAAATTGATAAAATGGACGCCTGGGAAGGTGCTCAACTTAATACTGCTAAAGAAATTTTGCCATTTGAACTTACAAAACTTGTTCACGGTGAACAAGAAGCACAAAATGCTCAAACTACCGCACGTGCAGTTTTCGGCGGTGCAGGTTCTCACGAAAATATGCCAACTACAACATTATCTAACGAAGATTTTACTGACGGTAAAATAGGTGTACTTGCTATGATGGTTAAGGCTAACCTCGCTGCTTCTAACGGCGAAGCGAGAAGATTGGTTCAACAAGGTGGCGTAAGTGTTAATGACCAAAAAATTACCGACCCATCTTACGCTCTAGTACTTAATGATTTCAATCAAGAAGTTATACTCAAAAAAGGCAAAAAGAACTTCGTGAAATTTGAGGTAAAATAATGGGCCTTTTTAAGCGTAAAAAAAGGAATGAAAATTTACTTCGTACCTTTGATGGCAGAGAATTAAAATATGTTACCAAACGTGTACCTAATAATGACGGTACGGTTACATATGAGATTGTTGGCAAAAGCGGAAGAATTGCTGTTATAGGTGAATATATTCGCATTATTTGCGGAGAGATTGATGTTTTTAATTGTAAAATTGATGATTCTAAGTATTATTTACTTATGAGCGGTGATGGTGTAACTGTTGAAGGTGAAAATACAGTAAGCGGTCAGTACGACCAGGTTACTGCCTATTACACATATTACAGAAAGTAAAAAAGCGAGGCTTTGCTGAAATGATATAATGATGGTAGACACT
>JAZNSZ010000031.1:0-16340 GCA_045591465.1 Acutalibacteraceae bacterium
ACTCTATAATATAATGGGATATTACGACGACATAAATTATGCAATGGAACAATCAATGAAGAAAAACTTCATTCGTGATAATTGTAAGGAACTATATTATGTGACCGACGACCTTGATGATTTGCTTCGTTATGTTGAAACTCCGGTTAATAAAATAAGAACGATAAAAGAATTAAAAGATGGCTAATGCTGATTAGCGAACGATATAAAATAGTGGCCGAGAGATTTTTTTCTCCCTGCCACTATTTCTTTAATGGCTATTTAACTTCAAAGGTTAATTAATTTCAGTGCCACCCCATTCAACAACTGTAAATCCGTTTCTATAGGGAGCAAAGAGCTGCTGTTCGGGTAGGTCTACATATTTTTCTGCCGACTGATATGTCATAAACACACGGATTAAGGTGTCGGGAAAGGGACTGATGTTTAGCTTGGCTGCATCAGTATAGATATCCGTTTGGAAAGAGATTATATTATACGGATTGTCTTGCATTAAAGGTAGCCAATAAACTATAAATTCATTTGCTTCACGGCGCGTAAGGCCGAGCTTTTCGAGTGCATCTTCAAGGAATTTTGCTGTGTCTTTGCCCTTAACACAGAAACCTTTTGAGAGGTCATAGTTAGTATTTGTTTCGCCCTCCTTTTCGGTGTAAGACATTTTTCGGAAATTTCAAAATATCACACTCGAAGAAATGCTGTTGTAAACTCGGTTCACAAGCTGTCTTACCCTCATTCGTATGGGGGCTATTCCTGCCTTAACTTCAAAATTCCGATTTTGAGCTTCGGCTTCCCTACAGGGAATGGCGGCGGACAGACATTTTCCAATAATTCCAAAACTTACACTTCCTCTGTTTTGATGAGGGAAAAAAACCCTCTTGCTTAAATTTTCTTTAAACAAGAGGGTGTTATGATATATATTCAGTTTATAGAAATTATGATATACGAGTTATAAGTTGGCAGTAAACATATACATTTTGTATTTTTTTAGCCTCCACACCATCATCAGCCTGTATAACGGGCTGGGTTTCAGATGTAGTAGTGTATAATTTAAATACAATTGCCATTTGATTCGGTCTCATATTGCGAATTTTTTTATAGGTAAAGTTTTTACGAGCAATACCAAGATAATCAAACATTATGGTCTCAATATCTTGGTTGCTGAAACAACGCAATATATCGTCTTCGTCATACTCTTCCAAAATAACCTTTGCTTCTTCCAGCAACATATTGTGGCATTTGAACGAACCCTCGTTCAATACGGACATCATACTACTATTGTCAAGCAACAGTAACGGTAAATCTTTATGTTCCATTCTTAAATCCTCCTTTATCGGTTTTGAATAAATTATTAAAGTATTTCTTACTTCATTCCAAAATTCTTTATCTTTATTATACTTACAAACTTTGGAATTGTCAAGTTAAAATGGATTTTACCATATATGGCAGACCGGATATTTTCACCATATGTGCATACCATTCCAACAAGTTTTCACTATAACTATGGCGAAACCGCCGTAGCTGTGGTCTATGGAAATCTAATAATGTTTTTCTTTTTCTTCTCGGCATAAACGAGTGCTATTTTTGTTCCGCTTCTTCTACCTTTTGCGTTGTAGTTCGCTTTATAGTAAACTATGCAAAAACGACTATTTTCTATCATCTCATAGTTGCGTTTTACATAGCTTGCTTTACCTGCGCCAAGCACCAATTTTGGAAAATAGGTATCCTCATAATTTTCTAACAGGTATGCTTTATAGCTTTCATCAATATACGGATATTCTGCCCTCACAAAAATTCTTTTTATGTGAGAGTACTTTTTCTTTATTTCGGTCACTATATCATAACAGAGATCATCAAAGTGGCTCTTGCTCCCAAAAAGAAAAGTGTCAATACTTTCATCAGTAATTAAACGCTCGATTACTACACGTAGTTTTTCCTTTAACTCATCAGTCACATTTATTTCCCTGTGACCGATAAAACAACAAATATTCTCCATCAATTTTATCCACCCACTCTCATATAAACGCAATTTTCCTCATATATTGTAATTTTATAGAATTGTATTCTATATGTCAACACAAATTGATAATACAGTTCCGTAATTTTAACAATCATATAGGATACAATTATATACGGTGGTGATTATATGATGACTGATAAACAATTTGTTGAAAGACTTGCAAAACTTCGTATACAAAAAGGCGTTTCTGCAAGAGATATGAGTTTAAGTTTAGGACAATCGGAATCCTATATCAATAAAATTGAAAATAATGCGGCACTCCCATCTATGAGCGTATTCTTTTATATATGCGACTATCTTGAAATAACACCCGAACAGTTCTTTGCAATGGATATTGTGTCACCCGAATCTATGAAAAAGATAACTGATAATTTAAAACGCCTGTCTAAAGAGCAGTTAGAACATGTAAATACAATCATAGAAGATATTATGAAATGAACTTAAAGAGGAAGATGCACGAAAGCACCTTCCTCTTATTTTATTCCTCGCTATCTTCAGTTTCCATATATGCACTTGCACGTTTGGATAATGCAACCGAGCTTACGCTTGAAAGGGTCACGGAATCGTCATCCAAAATCAGCATTGAACGAACATCCTTATCACCTGTAGCATCTGTAACCTTCATAGAGGACCTGTCCAAATTATGCTTTTTTAAGAATCGTCGCACCTTATCAGCATCTGCTGCAATAATGTTCTTTATCTTATCTACATTTGTAAAATTTTTGTTTCCGATATTTATAAATTTCTCACTCATAGTCAATTTCCTCTCTTATTATAATGGGTGTATTTCGAAGTGGATCTTTGTGCTCCATATCAAACACATAAGACCATCTGTTTTTCTTAATATCAATAATGCTTGCAAGATAAACGGTTTTATCAAGCTGATGCAGCTGTTCTCGACCAACATTATTTATCCATTTCTCAATTTGCGGTTTTAATATGTTAGTGATTGCATCAAAGCTTCGACCAATAAAAATAATTCTATCGGTTATGGAGACGAGCTTTGAACATTTATCGTTAAAGTCTATTTGCTTGTGGTTGCCGCACTCAACCTCAAAATAGTCTGTTTCATCTGAAAAAGTTGCAATAATATCGGGTATAACAGAACGACCGTTTTCAAGCTTTATAAAGTTATCTCTGCGGCCTGTTGTTACAGAATTATAAAATTCCAATTGCTTTATAAGTATAGATGCATCCTTTATCATATATCCGTGTTGCAGGCTTGTATGTTCTTTTATAATCATATCCGCCTCAGATATAGGAACTTTTTTCCTGAAATGCAACATATAAAGTATACGACCGATTTCGGTTATCACAAGGACATTAAACTGACGGTAACCCGTATCAACTCTTTTTACTTCAAACAACCGTAAAGTCACTAAATGCTTTATATAGCGCCATGCCGCATCATCGCTTACTATGTCCTTCATCTCCAAAATTATTTTATCAATAATAGCTTGCTTTGCTTCCTTTTCTTCGGATATACATTGAGAAACTATAACCTCAAAAGCCAGCCAATGCATCGGCTTCATCAGTTTTTTTATATCGTCAAAGTTACCTTCGTTCATTTGTGGGGTTTCATTATAATTTTCACTCATATTTTTTCTCCTTTTCTTTCATCCGAGTTATTATAGTTTCAAATTCTTCATCGGGAATACCGAGTTGCAATAGTTTAAAAATCTTATCGAACTCCAAAAGAAATTCTATATCGGCAATCTTTTCTATATTAAGATTTTGAAGAATACAGTCGCACTTTTCTTCATCATCCCAACTATAACAATCTAAAATATTATTAAAAATTTCATTTATCAACTTACCGCATATAGATTTAATTTTCCTGTTTTTATCGTACTCACCGACAAACAAATCTGCATTTTTGATCAACGCCTCTTTAAATTCCTCTATCTTTGTCGCCAATAATTCGGCGGGTATACTCACTTCGGTAGGAGGCAATTCTTTATTGTTGCGTATATGCTTTCGGATAATCTTCTTGACGCTTTCCATTACTTCGCCTTTCGGCAAGTTGCTTACAAAACGAGCAACTTTTTCGTCAGTAATTCGGATAACACAACTTAAAGGTTTAATATTTTCTATTGTCGAAAATTCAAATGGAATCGCCGCAATCTCGCTCTTGCTCTCCGCCAAGAGAATTTCGTTCACGGTTTTATTAAGGGTGCGGCGGGGCAAAGAGGTCATCCAACCACGAAGATCCACATCCTCAGTTTTAATAATTAAATGAATTGTATTCGGCATTTTCATTCTCCTTCTTTTGCACAGTTTCTGATATCCTTAGCAAGAACATCCAATGACTTTAAAATAATTTTAATCATAATTTTATTTTTCTCCGGATGTTCCGCAAGGGACTCTTCTTTTTTGTTAATGAATTCAAGCGTACCTTCGATTTTCTCACGAACCTTTGATTTCGGGATTCGGATAACCTTTGGTATTGTAAGATTTTTATTGACACACCTTCTTATCTCTTTTTTAAGGCAAAGAGAAAACCTGCCCTTATTAAAACCGAGCCGTTCTTCGCATTTTGCTATTAGCTTATCGGGGATATCAATTTTTACATGACGCTCACCCTCGATAGATTTAATAACAAAATCCATAGGTAAGGTTAATACCCTGCCCCTAAGAGCACTGCTTAAAATTCGCGACACGATTTCCTTGCGCTCACCTTTTGGAATCGTGTTTAAGAAGCAATAAATATCTGCATCCTGATTTTTTAGAACAATATGTTTTTTCATTGTGTTTTCACCTCACTTTTTTTAGTTTTATAAATTTTATTCATTATTTTTGACCTCCTTTTTTATTTTGAGCGCACCAAAATATAGGGAATGTAAATATCTCGTTTCAAGAAAACAATAACAAAATAAGTTTTTGTTAGAGAAAACAACAAAAATCGCACTTAAATTTTGTAGGACTATACAAATTTTAAGTTTTCGCATAAAAAACAGCACCTATCCGAAGATAAGTGCTGAAATTTATATTTTATTTATAGTACCTCCATTTTGGAGTTACCATTGCTTCAAAATCAAGGTCGGTGGAAACTATCACTTTAAACTTTTGCTTTACACGTTCTTTGGGGTTTGGTTTCGGTACGGGTAGGTCAAGGGCGTGAAGTAAATTATGCCAACTTGTAACATTGTAATATGGCGCCAATCCTCGCCAACTAATTACACCGCTTTGTCTACGGTGGTCAAAATCATCACTGCTTGACGGATGAAGTTTCAGATACTCTTCAACAAATGCTTTGGTGTGTTTTTCCTTGCGTTCTTCATATGTAATTTTGGGCACGGGATAATTTTCCTGTAGCCACTGGGACAAGTTCACCTTGTACCGGTGTTTGAAAACAGGGTGCGGTGGCATACCTTTTTTCTTAAAATCGGTAACCGTAGGATATCGTCCCTCGTCCTCTTTAAACTGCTCGATTCTGTCACGAATCGTCTTGTCGGTCCAGTTGGTCAGCGGCATATCTTCTAAAATGTCGCTGAGTTTCTCGCAAATCTCGGTATTCTTTTGGTCCCTTGATAGTTGCGAAATTGCCTCTTGTAATGCGGTTTTTCTGGTCATGGCTTTCAAAATCCTTTCTTGGATTTCGACACTCTATAACCATTGGAACTGCATAGGTTGAAAACCTTACATTCTGGCTTATATCGAAATTATCGATAGACTTTATAAGCCCGATACATCCAACCTGAAATAAATCATCAAGATTTTCACCCCTGCCGGTAAAACGCTGAATAACGCTTAAAACCAGCCTTAAATTTCCGTTTATTAAATTTTCCCGCGCTCTTTTACTTCCGCCTCTCGTCTGCTTTAATAGTTCCATTTTTTCGGTTTCCTTTAAAACGGGCAGTTTTGAAGTATCAACACCGCAAATTGAAACCTTGTTATACATAACAGCACCTCCGTAATACATTTAAAGTATTACCTTTATATACTGCTAATACACTATAAAAATATTTTTTGTTTCGACATAATTCACTTGCATTTTTAAAAAATACAAAAACGCTCTGCAAAGTTATTCTTTGCAGAGCGTTTAATATAGTCAACTATTTAATTTTTCCAATATCGTAAGGTGTTGTTTGATAAACAAAATAATTAAGCCAGTTTGAATATAAAAGATTAGCATGAGAACGCCAGGTTACCAACGGTTGCTTTTTGGGGTTATCGTTCGGGAAATAGTTTTTAGGAATCTCTATTTCCTTCCCTGCATTTAAGTCCCTGAAATATTCATTCGCAAGGGTTGCGGCATCATACTCTGAATGGCCCGTTATAAATATTTGTTTTCCGTTTTTGGTGGCCATAGCATAAACACCCGCTTCTTTTGAAGAAGACAAAATTTTAAGTGCCTTACACTTCTTAACATCTTCTATATCCACCGTTGTGTGCCTTGAATGCGGAACCATAAAAACATCATCAAAACCGCGGAACAAAATAGAGCGCTTATAATCCACCGTGTGCGGAAAGATGCCAAACATCTTTTTATCAAGCGGCTTTTTATCTATACCAAAATGGTAGTAAAGACCAGCCTGTGCACCCCAGCAAATATGGAAAGTGCTATGAACATGGGTTTTAGTCCACTCCATAATTTCACAAAGTTCTTCCCAATATTCCACTTCACAAAATGGCATTTGTTCGACAGGTGCGCCCGTAATAATCATACCGTCAAAGGTTCTATCCTTAACATCGTCAAAGGTTTTATAAAAGGCAAGCATATGTTCTTGCGGGGTATTCTTTGACAAATGACTTTTAGTATGAATAAGTTCAAGTTCAACCTGCAAAGGCGAGTTGCCCAAAAGACGCGAAAGTTGAGTTTCGGTTTCAATCTTTTTAGGCATAAGATTTAAAAGCAATATTTTTAAAGGGCGAATATCTTGTGTTATGGCGCGTGTTTCGGTCATAACAAAGATATTTTCGTCCTGTAATGTTTTTACTGCCGGTAAATCGTTTGGTATTCTTATGGGCATATTTGTATATCCTTTTAATTAGATTTTATCAAGTGCCTGGCTTATATCTGCTATAATGTCTTCACTTTCTTCAATACCGCAAGAGAAACGGATTAAATCGGGTGTGATACCCGCTGCTAAAAGTTCATCGTCATTCATCTGGCGGTGGGTAGCATTAGCAGGATGCAAACAACAGGTTCTAGCATCGGCAACGTGGGTTGCAATAGCTGCCATTTTAAGTTGTTTCATAAACGCTTCAGCGGCTTTTCTTCCGCCCTTAACGCCAAAACTTACGACGCCACAGCCGCCGTTTGGCATATATTTTTTAGCCAACTCGTAATTACTGTCGCCTTCAAGATGGGGGTATCTTACCCAAGCAATCCTATCATCATTTTGTAAAAACTTTGCAACTGCAAGACCGTTTTCACAATGCTTCTTCATGCGAAGGTGCAAACTTTCAAGGCCAAGATTAAGCACATACGCAGTTTGTGCCGACTGACAACAACCAAAATCACGCATTAACTGTGCTGTAGCCTTTGTAATATACGCTCCTGCAAGACCGAAACGTTCGGTATAAGTTACGCCATGATAACTTTCGTCCGGTGTGCAAAGGCCTGGGTATTTTTCGGGATATTTTATCCAATCAAACTTGCCCGAATCAACAATACAACCGCCCACAGCACTGCCATGACCGTCCATATATTTTGTAGTAGAGTGAATTACAATATCTGCGCCCCACTCAAACGGACGACAATTAACAGGAGTAGCAAAGGTGTTATCTATAATAAGCGGAACACCATGCTTATGAGCCATAGCGCTGAAACGTTCAATATCTAAAACATTGAGCGCAGGGTTAGCAATAGTTTCCCCGAAAACTGCCTTTGTATTCGGTTTAAAGGCTGCTTCAAACTCTTCATTAGTACAGTCGGGTGAAATAAAGGTAAAATCAATACCCATACGCTTCATAGTAACGGCAAAAAGGTTATATGTGCCACCATAAATTGCAGCAGAAGCAACAATATGGTCACCGCAACCTGCAATATTAAAGATTGAAAAGAAAGATGCGGCCTGACCCGAAGAAGTAAGCATAGCGGCAGTGCCGCCCTCCATCTCGCAAATTTTAGCAGCTACAAGGTCGCAAGTCGGGTTTTGAAGACGGGCATAGAAATAACCCGAAGCCTCCAAGTCAAAAAGTTTACCCATATCTTCGCTTGTATCATATTTATATGTTGTACTTTGATAAATCGGGATTTGGCGCGGTTCTCCGTTTTTAGGCTGATAACCACCCTGAACACATTTTGTGCCTAGTTTAGTGTTTTGCATAACTTTACTCCAAATTAAATAATTTTTTAGCGTTCATATTAAGTATACTACGAATTTCGTTTTCGTCAAGGTCTAGACTTAAAAAATATTCAATTTCTCTCGTTGGCGACCACATTGGATAGTCGGTACCGAACAAAACTTTATCAGCACCGTAAGTTCTGATGATTTTCTTTGCCAACTCAGGCTTTAAATATGGAAAACTTGAAGAACAATCCACATAAAAATTTTTACAATCTTTGTACGCCTCTACTGCTTCTTCCCAAATAGACCAACCGCCCAAGTGGGCGCCTATCACAGTAAGGCCTTTATAGATTTCCAAAACGGGCAAAAGTCTATTGGGGTTAGAGTAATCGTAACGGTTATCCCCCGTATGCATCAAAACAGGGAGTTTTTTATCTTCGCAAATTTCATAGATTTTAAGACAACGATAATCGTCAATCTTAAACGCTTGAATATCGGGATGGAGTTTAACTCCCTTAAGCCCTAATTCCAAAAGATGCTCAACATCGCCCTTGATATCCTGACTGTCGGGATGCAAGGTACCAAGACCGGTCATAAGCCCGTTGGAATTTTCAACTTCGTTTGCAATAAACCCATTTATGCTTTTAACCTGCTTTGGCGTTGTTGCAACCGATTGAACAATAAAATGGTCAATTCCTGCTGCTTTGCCATTTTCAATTAAATCGTCCACAGTACCCTTACAAAACGATTTTCCTCCGTAAAAATTATCGGTACCTGCCACTGCCCTTTCGGCAATTTTTTCGGGATAGATGTGACAATGCGCATCTATTGTATAAATATTATTTATCATAAGAGTCCTAACTTCTTTGCAGCGTCTTCACGCATCTTGTATTTAAGAATCTTACCTGCGGCATTCATCGGGAAAGATGATACAAACTCAATATAACGCGGAACCTTATGACGTGCCATATGGTCGGCAATATATTGGCGCATTTCGTCTTCGGTCATGGTTTCTCCCTTTTTAAGAATAATACAAGCCATGATTTCTTCGCCGTACTTCTTATCGGGAACGCCTATAACCTGAACATCACTCACCTTGTCGCAGGTATAAATAAATTCTTCGATTTCCTTGGGGTAAATATTTTCACCGCCACGGATAATCATATCCTTAAGTCTTCCGGTAATACGATAGTTGCCGTCATCATCCTTACAAGCAAGGTCACCTGTATGCAACCAACCGTCTTTATCAATAGCTTCAGCGGTAGCCTTGGGCATTTTATAGTACCCTTTCATTATATTATAACCGCGAGCAACAAATTCACCATTTACACCATTCGGACAATCCAATCCTGTTTCAGGGTCAACTATTTTGCATTCAACATTAGCAAAAGCGCTACCAACAGTTTCGGTTCTGACTTGGAGCGAATCAAAATAACTGCTCATGGTGCAACCCGGTGACGCTTCGGTTTGACCGTAAACCGAAACTATTTCCTTCATATTCATAACTTCGGTGGCTTTCTTCATAAGGTCGGCAGGACAGTTTGCACCCGCCATAATGCCAACGCGCATATATGAAAAATCTGTATTTTTGAAATCAGGGTGGTTCATCATTGCGATAAACATAGTAGGAACGCCGTTAAATGCAGTGATATGCTCATTATTAACACACGAAAGAGATGATTTTGCCGAGAAATATGGCATTGGACACATAGTAGCGCCGTGTGTCATAGAAGAAGTCATAGAAAGTACCATGCCAAAACAATGGAACATCGGAACTTGAATCATCATACGGTCAGCGGTAGATAATTCCATTCTATCACCGATGTATTTACCGTTATTAACAACATTATAATGAGTAAGCATAACACCCTTTGGGAAACCTGTTGTACCCGAAGTGTACTGCATATTACAAACATCGTCTTTATCAACAGCGGCTGCCATTCTATAAACTTCAGAAACGGGAACCTGCTCTGCTAAGTCAATAGCATCGTTCCAAGTAAGGCAACCCTTTTGCTTAAAACCAACTGTAATAGCGTTACGCAAGAAAGGAAGTCTTTTACTATGCAATGGTGTTCCCGGTTTTGTATATTCAAGTTCGGGGCAAAGTTCTGCTATAATTTCGCCGTATTTGCAATCCATTGCGCCTTCAGTCATAATAAGCGTATGGATATCCGACTGGCGCAAGAGATATTCAATCTCGTGTATTTTGTACGCGGTATTAACCGTAACAAGTACCGCACCAATTTTAACGGTTGCCCAAAAAGCAATATACCACTGCGGAACATTGGAAGCCCAAACAGCCACATGTGAACCCGCCTTAACGCCTAAAGCAATCAAGGTTCTTGCAAATGTATCAACATCATCACGGAACTCGCTATAGGTTCTTGTATAATCAAGAGTTGTGTATTTAAAGGCATATTGGTCGGGGAATTCTTCTACCATGCGGTCAAGTACCTGAGAGAAAGTACAATCAATAAGGCGGTCTTTTTCCCAAACATATTTACCGGTGTGTGCGCGGTTATAGTAAAGCGAATTATCACTCTTTGAAGTGTCGCTAAACTGTTTCATATAGTTTACAAAGTGGGAGAAAATAATCTCCATATCGTCAAGTTCTTTGCACCAATCGGGTATCCACTCAAGTGAAACAAAGCCGTCAAAGTTTACCGAACGAAGACCCAACATCATTTCACTAATCGGCATTTCGCCCTCACCTATAAGGCAAAATTCATCCCCGTTCGCTCCACGACGAGCATCTTTTATGTGAACATGCTTAACATAAGCGCCCAAGTTTTTAATTGTGGTTTCGGGGTCTTCATTTGCGGTGAAAAATGTTGAATACATATCCCACAATGACGCTAAATTATCATGCGCAAAACTATCAAGCATTTCACAAAGTTTGGAAGTATTTGCAAAAATACCCGAAGTTTCAACCAACAAAACAATGTTATTTTCTTCGGCAAAACCTAAAACAGCCGATACGATATTACGCACCAAATCATAATTTTCGCTACCGAAAGCCTTAATTCTAACATACGGAATATGCAAATTAGAGGCAATTTCTATACACGCCTTAATTTCATTTATACTTTCCTGATCGGTGCTTTGGTCGGCCAAATTGCAAACCGTATCAATACACGGAATAGAAAGTTTCTTTTCATAAAGTTTTCTTACTGTTTTTGCAGCAGCATAATCATGAAAAGCGCCATCCTTGTCGGTGAAAAGGCGGTTATGGATATTATGAAGTTCTATGCCCTGGAACTTGAGTTCCTTGGCTATATCGCAAAAATCATCAAAAGTACTGTTATGCCAGCCTTTTGTAGAAAAAGATAATTTCATTTTTTATATCTCCTCATAAACAATCTTGTTTACGGCATTTATATAAGCCTTTATACTTGCGGCAATAATATCGGTAGAAATACCGTTACCCGAATAAAGTTTGCCTTCCTTGCGAAGTTTTACAACCGCGCTACCCATAGCTCCCTTACCCTCGGTAACAGATTGAATTTGAAAATCATCAAGTTCATAATGACTGCCGATAATCTGCTCGACAGCGTGGAAAGCCGCGTCAATAGGGCCGTCACCAACACTTATACCCTGTAAAGCAACACCATCTTTTTCAAGAGTAATTTGTGCAGAAGAAGTGATAATGTTACCACTGTTGACAACATAGTTAACCAACTTATATGTTGGCGGAACCTGAAGCGCAACACTTGCTACTACGGCATCAAGTTCTTTTGCGGTAATGCGCTTTTTATCCGCAACACGCAAAAACTCGTCATAAACTTTTGTTCCGTCTTCTTCGGATAAGTCGTATCCAAGTTTTAAAACTACGTCAAGCACGGTTGACTTATCGTCGTTCGCATCAAGTTCAAATTCTTCTACAGTTTCACCAACAAAACCCACCTGACGACTATCAGTTTTAACATCGTTAGCAACCCAACTAATTTGGTTTATAATGCGGTTAAGTTCGGTGAACTTAAGTTGCGCCTCAAAATCGCAACTATTACCACAGTTTTTAATAATTCCTGCAAAGGTTTCAAGCGGTGTAATACTTCCGCCAACTGATGTTTTAACAGTGTTTGCACCCGTGCCTATAGCGATAACTGCATCGGCAATAGCCAAGCCGTTCTTGTTTTCGCACATAACGCCTATTTCTACGCCCTGCGCCTTAAACTCAGCAATAAATTCACCAAATTTGTCAGGCATCATCTCAGCTGTAGAATCGCAGAAAGTAATAAGATTTGCGCCCGATTCTTTAGCAGCGCCAACCGCTTCTTTCAAAAAATCTTTCTCGGCTCTTGTTGCATCTATTGCGCAAAACTCAACATCGGCGCAATTTTCTTTAGCATAAGCAACCGTCTCTTTTATCACTTCAAGCATTTTTGGTGCCTTTAAGTGCAATGAATATTCCATGCCAACACAAGACACCGGAAGTTCTATTCTTATTCTGGGGTTCTCGGCAGTATTAAGCGCCGAAACCGCCTTATCTATGTCCTGTTTATTTTGAGCCGCAACCGAAAGCACACCCTTCTTAACAAAAGATGCAATCGTACGGATTAACAATGTATCAGCCTTATCGTTTTCAATTTTAGGTAGTTCAACTGCATCAACACATAACTTTTCAAGTTGGCGCGCAATTTCAATCTTCTCCTTGAAACCGAACACTGCATCGTCACGGCATAAAGTCCTGTCTGCAATCTTAATTTTCATAAAAATACCTACTTTCTAAATTAAAAAAATCCCTGAGAATGTTACAAACACTCTCAGGGACGAATATACAAAATTCGCGGTACCACCCTGCTTACCGTATAAAACGGTCACTCACTAAAGCTCCAACAAGCTTTTTGCCATGATAACGGGGCATACCGTAGCAACTTACTAAAATTTCAGCCGCTCTGCTCAGGAATGAGACTTGACTTAAAAAAGTGTACCGCACTCGCACCAAAACGGCGGCTCTCTGAACACCGAAATTAAGCAATAATTCCGTCAACGCATTTGACATTTTTAAAAATTATACCACCAATAAATGCCCTTGTCAAGCATTTATTTTATTTGGTCTTTAGCCTCGTTGAGTTTCTCTATACACTCTTTGCAAACGGTATAATCCCCGAAAGAAAGACTAGGCCCTAAGCCGTTGCAAAAAATACAGCAAGGTTGGTATTTTTTTAAAACGATTTTATCGCCTTCCAAAAAAATCTCAAAACTGTCAATATCATTTTCAACCTTGATTTGATTACGAATTTCTTTTGGTATTACAACCCTTCCCATTTTATCAATAGGACGAACTATTCCGTTTTCCATAAGTATACCTCCGAAAAGTATGCCTTAATTATACAATGTTTTGACATTATTTGTCAATCTTTATTTGTCGGTTACTTCTTAACCATTCTCGACCAAATAACCGTAGCGATTTGAAGCGGAATACCAATAAGCAAAATTTCCCATATATTAAAATTAAGCAGTTGTATTGTCACACACAAAAGCGTACTCCATACAAGTACCGAAACCAGAAAAAACATTATTTTGCACTTATTCCAGAGGACATCAAAAACCAAAGAAACGATTGCCGAAACCGGAACCGCCCACGCAAAACACATCCAGTAATATTTGTCGGTAAAAATATGGAAAAAGACGAACAAGATAAGCGCAACGAGCCATACCGCCAAAACGCTTAAAAGGGTTATATGCAGGTATCTTTTTCGTAAATCCGAACTTTCTACCATATGCGGTTTAATTTTTTCTTCACCCACGATGTTATCAAGGCTAACATTATATAAACGGCTGATTTTATAAAAAACTTCAACCGGTGGTAAAGATTCACCCTTTTCCCATTTAGAAACCGCCTTGTCGGAATAATTTAGTTTTTCGCCCAACTCGGCTTGGGTGAGTTTATTCTTTTTTCGCAAAATTTGTAAATTTTTACCGATAATAAAATTCAAATTTTCCATAAACTTTCCTATCTTTTTAAAATAAAGTAACTGAATTTGCCCATATTATTACAGGGAGTGATTTTTTTGGGATTAATACAATGCGCAGAAGATTGCAAATACCAGTGGGATGGTTACTGCAATCTTGAAATTTGCAGTAATATAAATTCACTCGATAATAATTGTCCCTATTTCATATCGCGATTAGCGGATAATCGAGAGAGCCTGGCCCAAAGTAGAAACGCCGATAAGTTCTATTGATTTTGGACAGTTGGTAACCTGCTTCAGACAAGCCTTCGGCAAAATGCATTTTGTAAATCCTAGCCTTGCAGCCTCGGTTATACGCGACTGTGCGCGCGGCACGGTGCGAATTTCACCCGAAAGACCTATTTCCCCGAAGGCGATAGTGTCTTGGTCTAAAGGTATATCGCGAAGTCCGGAAACCAACGCCATCGCAACCGCCAAGTCCGCCGCCGGTTCATCAAGGCGCATACCGCCTACAATATTAACATAAGTATCAAGATTAGAAAAATACAGTCCCATGCGCTTTTCAAGAACCGCCAACAAAAGATTAAGACGGTTATAATCATAACCCGTAGCAGTTCTGCGCGGATTACCGAATCCCGTTGTTGTAACAAGTCCTTGAACTTCCGCCAAAATAGGTCTTGTACCTTCAATAACGCAGGTGATGCAATCCCCCGAAACATCGGTCAACCTACCTGATAAAAGCATGGCCGAAGGATTTTCAACTTCCGAAAGACCGTTTTCGTTCATTTCAAAAACGCCAATCTCGTTAGTCGAGCCGAAGCGGTTCTTTATCGCGCGTAAAATCCTATAAGACTGATTGCGTTCACCCTCAAAGTAAAGCACCGTATCTACTATATGCTCCATCACCTTGGGACCCGCAATATCTCCGCCCTTATTTACATGGCCTACGATAAAAATAGGTATATCTAAATTTTTACAGGTACGAAGCAACAAATTCGTGCTTTCTCTTACCTGAACAATACTGCCCGCCGAAGATGAAAGTTCACCTATTTGCATAGTTTGAATAGAATCAATCATAACAATTTGCGGTTTGGTTGAATTTATATATTCGCTCACAATTTGCGCGTCGGTCTCGGTCAAAACCGAAACATTATCACTCTCAACACCTAAACGATTGGCGCGCATTTTAATTTGTATAGCCGATTCTTCGCCCGAAACGTAAAGGATACTAAGGCGATTTTGCAATGCATTACATATTTGTAAAAGTATAGTTGATTTGCCAATGCCGGGGTCACCGCTTAACAACACGCCCGAACCCTTGACAATGCCGCCGCCAAGCACACGGTCAAGTTCTTTTATACCGGTCACGAAACGCTCTTCGGCAGTAGCATCTATCTGAGAAAGAATTTTAGGCGCGGTTTCAGAAGAAAAGGTTGCTACAGGCTTAGCCGAAGCCTTAACCGCTACTTTAACATCTTCTTCTAAAGTACTCCAACTGTTGCAAGAAGGGCATTTACCCATCCACTTCGCTGTCTCATATCCGCATTCACTGCAAACATATACAACCTTAGACTTTGCCGCCATCGTCCTTCTCCTTAAAATATTCCAAAATTCCACAATATATGCTAAACGCCATTTTTTCCTGATAGTCCTGACGTTTTAATTTTTCAAGTTCTTGTTTATTGCTTAAAAAACCGCACTCCACCAAAACAGCAGGAATCGTTGCATTATAGAGCAAATATGTGCTGCTTGTGGCCTGTTTATTAACCCTTGTATTATCATGTTGTATAAGACCGATTATCGACCTTTGGATATGCTCACCCAAGTTTTTAGCGTCTTCATTCTTGCTGTAAAACACCTGCGACCCCGAAGCCGATGAAGTAGTAAATTTATTTAGGTGGATACTCACAAATACCGCTTGTGGATAATCACGCATGAGATTAAGGCGGTTTTGCAGGTCGCTACGCTTTTTGGAAGCAATAACCGAAGACTCGGTATCATCGGTAGATACATCCGTTACTCTAGTCATTATAACACAAAATCCGCTTTGTTTCAAGAGACTTTCAAGAGTTAACGAAATGTTCAAGTTTATATCCTTTTCCACCGTGCCGTCACTTGCCACCGCTCCCCCATCAAACCCGCCGTGGGCTGAGTTAGCCAATACTATATCTCGCG
>JAZNSZ010000032.1:0-35329 GCA_045591465.1 Acutalibacteraceae bacterium
GCTTGGGGTTGTGACCTTACATATGATTATGTAAAAATCAACGGCGATTACAGAACATAGTTTGGATAAAATCGCCCACAGCAACGTTTTGCGCTCGCGGTAGTATAGAAAATACGACCTTGCTCGCTAAAAGCGTCACTGTGAACGATTTTCTCTCAAACTTAAGCTTTTTAATAAATATAAAAGGATTTGTATTTTATGTCTTTAAATATTACTAACGCTCAAAGGGCAGAGGTGCTAACCCAAGCACTCCCTTACATACAAAAATATTACGGCAAGACCGTGGTTATTAAATATGGCGGTAACGCTATGATAAATGAAGAATTAAAGCAACAGGTTATGCAAGATATCGTGCTTTTGCACCTTATTGGCGTAAAAGTTGTTTTAGTTCACGGCGGTGGCCCCGAAATCACAGATACTCTTAAAAAAATCGGTAAAGAGTCAGTTTTCGTTGACGGACTTCGTGTGACCGACAAAGAAACCGCAGAAGTAGTACAAATGGTTTTGGCGGGTAAAATCAATAAAACTTTAGTTAATATGTTGGAAATTCGCGGGGGCAAGGCTATGGGGATATCAGGTCTTGACGGTCAGTTGATTATGGCACAACCCAAGGACGAGCGTTTGGGATTTGTTGGTAGAATAACCAAGGTTAATGTAGAACCTATTACCGACTTATTAAAGCATCATTATATTCCTGTTGTATCAACGGTAGGTTGTGATAAAGAGGGTAATGTTTATAATATAAACGCCGATACTGCGGCGGCTTATATCGCGGGTGAATTGGAGGCTGAGTGCCTTATCTCTATGACCGATATTGCAGGTTTACTTGCAGATAAGGATAACCCCGAAACCCTCATACCTAAAATTACTGTAAGTGAAGCGAAAAAACTTTTTGAAGACGGTACGATTTCGGGCGGTATGATACCTAAAATTGAATGTTGCCTTGAAGCTATAGAAAAGGGCGTTAAAAAGGTATTTATAATGGACGGCAGAGTGCCGCATTCACTTCTTATAGAAACCCTTACTGATGAGGGCGCAGGTACAATGGTTGTAGGTGACTAGGATGAATATTTTTGAAAAGGACAGCGCTTTTATAGCAGGCACTTATGCACGCTTTCCTGTAGAATTGGTTTCGGGTAAAGGCTCACTTGTAAAAGACCGAAACGGTAAAGAGTACATTGATTTGTCTACAGGTATTGCGGTTAATACCTTTGGTATTGCTGACAGTCAGTGGATAAATGCCGTAACCGAGCAGTTGACTAAAATTCAACACGCTTCTAACCTTTATTATACTGAGTCTTGTGTTACCTTGGCTGAGCTTTTGTGCCAGAGAACAGGACTTAAAAAGGTGTTTTTCGGTAATTCGGGTGCGGAAGCGAACGAGTGCGCAATAAAGGTTGCGCGTAAATATGCCGCCGAGAAAAAGGGCAAGGATTATAATGTAATTATCACCCTTAAAAACAGCTTTCACGGCAGAACAATAACCACCCTTGCGGCTACGGGACAGGATGTTTTCCATAACGACTTTTTACCCCTTACCGAAGGCTTTGTTTACTGTGAGGCAGGCAATGTAGCACAGCTTGAAAGTCTTGTTTCAAACAACAAGGTTTGCGCTATTATGTTTGAATTAGTACAGGGCGAGGGCGGTGTTTTACCGCTTAGTCAGGAATTTGTTGACGCTGTTTTTGAGATTGCCGAGAAAAATGATATTTTAACCATCTGTGACGAAGTACAGACAGGTAACGGCAGAACAGGTGCGCTTTACGGCTTTATGAAGTACGGCGTTTTACCCGATATCGTCTCAACCGCAAAGGGACTCGGTAACGGACTTCCCTTAGGCGCTACAATGTTGGGTGAAAAGGTAAAGGATGTGCTGACTCCTTCCTCTCACGGCTCCACCTTTGGCGGCAACCCTGTTGCTTGCGCGGGTGCAATAAGCGTTATAAACCGCATTGATGAGGATTTATTAAAAGAAGTCAATAAAAAATCGGAATTTATTGTTGATTCTCTTGAAGATGCACAGGGTATCAAATCGGTCAGCGGTATGGGACTTATGCTCGGTATTGAAACCGAAAAGGACGCCGGCGAAGTTATAAAATATTGTATGGATAATGGTGTTTTGGTTATTAAAGCAAAAAACAAGGTGAGACTTTTACCTGCGCTTAATATTCCGTTTGAACTTTTGGAAAAGGCAGTAGAAGTTATCAAGAAAGGTTGCGCTTTGTAATGGATTTTAAAGGAAAGAATTTCTTAAAATTATTAGATTTTTCTAAGGCAGAAATTGATTGCCTTATAGATTTGGCAAGTGAGCTTAAATACAAGAAAAAAGCAGGTATTCCACACCGTCTTTGCGAGGGTAAGAATATTGCTCTTATTTTTGAAAAGACAAGTACCCGTACGCGTTGCAGTTTTGAAGTTGCGGCGTATGATTTAGGTATGGGTGTTACTTATTTAGACCCACAAGGCTCACAAATTGGTAAAAAGGAAAGTATTGCGGATACCGCAAGGGTACTAGGACGCATGTATGACGGTATTGAATACCGCGGTTACGGACAGGAAATAGTTGAAGAATTGGCAAAATATGCTGGTGTACCTGTTTGGAATGGACTTACTAATGAATTTCATCCAACCCAAATTTTAGCCGACTTTTTAACTATTAAAGAGCATTTTGAAAAGCTTGAAGGTATAAACTTTGTTTATATGGGTGACGCGCGCTACAATATGGGTAATTCCTATATGGTAGGTTGCGCTAAAATGGGTCTAGAATTTACTGTTTGCGCGCCCGAAAAATATTTCCCCGACAAAGCGCTTATTGAAGAGTGTCAAGAAATAGCTAAGCAAAATGGTGGCACGATTACTTTTGAAACCGACCCGATGAAAGCTACCAAAAACGCTGATGTAATTGCGACTGACGTTTGGGTTTCTATGGGCGAGCCCGATAGCATTTGGGAAGAGCGCATAAAGGATTTAATGCCCTATCAGGTTAATAAAAAAATTATGGATAATGCGGGTGAAAAGGCGGTATTTATGCACTGCTTACCCTCTTTCCATGACCTTAATACAACACTTGGCAAGCAAATCGGTGAAAAATTCGGCATAACCGAGATGGAAGTTACAAATGAAGTCTTTGAAAGCAGTCAGTCGATTGTTTTCCAAGAAGCTGAAAACCGTATGCATACAATAAAGGCGGTTATGGCGGCAACATTAGTATAAGGATGTAAAAAATGCGAGTAGTAATAAAAATCGGAACCTCAACCTTAGCACATAAAACAGGGCTTCTCAACATTTTGCGTGTTGAAGAGCTTTGCAAGGTTATGAGTGACCTTAAAAATGCCGGCAATGAGGTTATTCTTGTGTCCTCAGGCGCTATCGGTATGGGTGTGGGCAAGCTTGGACTTAATAATAAGCCCTCTGATATACCCACAAAGCAGGCGGCAGCGGCTGTCGGTCAGTGTGAGCTTATGTATACATATGACCGCTTGTTTTCGGAATATAATCATACAGTAGCACAGATACTTATAACCGGTGACGATATTGAGCATGCTGACCGCAAGGCTAATTTTATAAACACAATGGCGCGACTTTTAGATCTTTCTGCTATACCGATTATCAACGAAAATGACTCGATTTCCACCAACGAGATTGAGATTGGCGATAATGATACCTTAGGCGCTATTGTGGCTACTGCGGTTGATGCAGATTTGCTTATAATTTTATCGGATATTGATGGGCTTTACACTGCTGACCCGCGCGAGAATAAGGACGCCAAGCTTTTACATACTATTGAAAGCATCACGCCTGAGATTGAAAATATGGTTGGCG
Source organism: Acutalibacteraceae bacterium (assembly GCA_045591465.1). Classification (GTDB taxonomy): domain Bacteria; phylum Bacillota; class Clostridia; order Oscillospirales; family Acutalibacteraceae; genus UBA737. Next base: position 3,823 of record JAZNSZ010000032.1, read on the forward strand.
GTGCAGGCAGTGCTTTAGGCACGGGCGGTATGGTAACAAAGCTTAAAGCCGCTAAAATCGTTACGAGTAGGGGTATTGATATGGTTATAGCCAACGGTGAAAATCCGCATACGCTATATGATATTGTAGCTCATAAGGATGTAGGCACACGTTTTTTGGGAAAGGTAAATTAAAATGACCACCTTTGAAATTTTAAGTAAAGCTAAAAAGCTTTCAACAGAAAGTATTCTCACAACCGAGCAAAAAAATAAAGCCTTGTCAGAAATGGCAAAGGCTTTGCTTTGTAATACGGATAATATTCTGGCGGCTAATAAAATTGATATTGAAAACGCTAAGGGTAAAATAAGTGATGTAATGATAGACCGCCTTACCCTTACGCCTGCACGTATTGAGGGTATGGCAAAGGGCATTACCGACGTTGCGGCTTTACCCGATAGCGTCGGCAAGGTTTTATCTACCGTAACACTTGAAAACGGACTTTGCGTTAACAAGGTTTCGGTTCCGTTTGGCGTAGTGGCTATAATTTATGAAAGCCGTCCAAACGTTACTTCGGACGCGGCGGCTCTTAGCTTTAAAAGCGGTAACGTTTGTGTGCTTCGCGGCGGCAAGGAAGCCTATAATTCCTCTAAAGCGATAGTAGATGCCTTGAAGCAAGGGCTTAAAAAGTGCGGTCTTCAAGAGGATTATGTCAATTTGGTAGAAGACACTACCCGCGCTAGCGCCAACGAGCTTATGACAGCGGTAGGGTATGTTGACTTACTTATCCCACGCGGCGGCAAGGGGCTTATAAAGGCTTGTACCGAAAATGCCACTGTGCCTTGTATTGAAACCGGCACGGGAATATGCCATATTTTTGTAGAAAAAACCGCAGATGCCAAAATGGCGCTTGGTATTATAAATAATGCCAAAACAAGCCGTCCCTCAGTTTGCAATGCGGCAGAGGTTTGTCTTGTAGATAAGGAAATCGCTACTGAATTTTTACCCAAGCTTTATGAAATGTTTAAGGGTAGGGTAGAGCTTCGCGGTTGCGAGGAAGCAGTAAAAATTATTGATATAAAACCCGCTGCTGAGGCTGATTTTGATACCGAATTTTTGGATTATATTATGGCGGTTAAGGTGGTCGACGGCGTTAAGGGGGCTATAGAGCATATAGCAAGCCATTCCACCCACCACAGCGAAAGCATAATAACAAGTGATGATTCTGCGTCAGATTTGTTTACCGCTATGGTGGATTCGGCGGCGGTTTATGTTAATGCTTCAACCCGTTTTACCGACGGCGGCGAGTTCGGACTTGGGTGCGAGATGGGTATTTCCACCCAAAAGTTACACGCACGCGGTCCTATGGGACTTATGGAGCTTAACACTTATAAATATGTTATAAAGGGTAACGGACAGGTGAGATAATGATAAAGGTTGGTTTTATCGGCTGTGGTAATATGGGCGGTGCTTTGGCTAAAGCAGTTGCGAAATCGGGCATTTGCGAAATATTACTAAATGATACAAATGAGGAAAAGGCAAAAGAATTGGGCGTAGAAACAGGCGGTATTGTGAGAGATATAAATACTGTGGTTTCAACTGCAAAATATATCTTTTTAGGTGTAAAACCGCAAATGATGGCGGAGCTTATAGAAAATATCGCACCCATTTTGAAAGCAAGAGCCGACAGATTTATATTAGTTACTATGGCGGCTGGTATTAAAATTTCAAGTTTTAATGATATGCTTGAAGCTAAACTGCCGATGATACGAATAATGCCAAATACACCTGTTTCGGTTGGTGAAGGAATGATACTTTATTCACCCTGTAGGGCTATTACTGCCGATGACGAACAAGAATTTGGTAAGATTTTGCAATTCGCGGGAAAACTTGATAAACTCCCAGAAGAACTTATTGACGCGGGTTGTGTTGTTTCGGGTTGTGGTCCGGCTTTTGTGTATATGTTCGCCGAAAATATGGCAAAGGCGGGGGAAGAATTAGGACTTAATAAGGATAAAGCAATAGAGTATGCGGCACAAACTTTATTGGGCACCGCAAAACTTATGCTAACAAGCAAAAAAACACCGGAAGATTTAAGAATTGCGGTTTGCAGTCCTAAAGGCTCTACGATAGAAGGGGTAAACTCTCTTTTGAGTTCTGATTTTGATAAAAATATCAATAATGCTTTAAAGGCTTCTTTTAGAAGAACAAAAGAGTTAGGAAACTAGACTGCCACAAGGTGTTATATGAAAAGAATAATAAATTATTTTACAAAATTCGAACTGATACTACTTACCGGTTCTATTATGACGGTAGTTATATCCTATGTAGCTTTTGGTAGAGATATAGACCTTGCGTTTTTTGCATCGCTTATTGGTGCTATTTCGCTTATTTTTAATGCAAAGGGCAATCCCGTAGGTCCTGCATTAATGATGATTTTTTGCTTGATTTACGGATATATCTCATATACCTTTTCATATTATGGCGAAATGATTACTTATTTAGGCATGAGTTGGCCGATGGCTACAATGTCGGTTATATCATGGCTTAAGAACCCGTACAAGGGTAAGAAAAGCCAAGTAACAATTAACCAAATCAGCAAAAAAGAGATTTCCTTTATGTGCTGTGGTGCCGTCGCGGTAACGATTATTTTATATTTTATATTAAAATACTTTAATACGACAAATTTATTGATTAGTACATTTTCGGTAACAACAAGTTTTATTGCGGCATATTTTTCTCTTAGAAGAAGTCCTTACTACGCTCTGGCATATGCAGTTAATGATATTGTGCTTATAGTAATGTGGATTTTGGCTTCTTTTAAGGATGCCTACTACCTGTCAGTAGTAATATGTTTCGCCATGTTCCTTGTTAATGATACCTACAGCTTTATAAATTGGAAAAGAATGCAAACAAAACAAAAAGCCAACCTTTAACGGTTGGCTTTTTATATTAGTAAAGCTTTACATCGCACCATAGCATTTCGTAGTGCATTCGTATTTCATCGGGTATATTGTGGTAGTACTGCACTTTTGGTAAATCTTTATCATCGGGATAAAGAATTTTGTTTTGGTAGTAATAATAATCGGGGTTATTTATTACTGCGGTATTTGGTGAAGCATATCCGATATACTCTGCATTAGCGGTTGCTATTTGCGGTTCGAGCAAAAAGTTGATATAAAGCATTGCGGCTTCATAATTTTTGCAAGATTTTGGAATACATACCGAGTCGATAAAGATATTTGTACCTTCTTGCGGATAGAAAAAGGCTAAATCTTCATTGGTTTCATACATGGTGAGAAAATCACCTGCGTAGTAAGGGGCAATAGCGGCTTCGCCTGTTTCCATCTTGCCGTAAACTTCGTCCATTACATATGACTGAAGGTTGTCTTTTCCTTTTTTAAGAAGTTCGGCGGCTTTTTCCCAATCTGCCTTATTTTCAGAGTTTAAATCTAACCCTAAAAGCATTTGAGCAGTCATAAAAGCGTCGCGCGGATTATTAAAGTTAAGCGCCATATCCTTATATTTTTCATCCCACAAAACATTCCATGAACGCTCTATGTTTGTGCCTACTTGCGCGGTATTATAAATAATTCCCACAAGACCCACGCTATACGGAATACTGTATTTATTTTCGGGGTCGAAGTAAACATTTTTGTATTTTTCTTCAATTAAAGAATAATTAGAAAGTTTTGAAGGGTCAATCTCTAACAATTCATTTTCTTTTATAAGGCGTTCAATCATATAATCCGATGGTATAATAATATCGTATGTTACACCGCCACTCTTAATTTGGGAATACATTGTTTCGTTGCTTTCAAAAGTGAGATAATTTACCTTAATGCCTGTGAGTTTTTCAAATTCGGCATTAACATCAATAGCATCGTCACTACCGTCAGAAATATACTCTCCCCAGTTGTAAACGGTAAGGGTAGTGCCTTCTAAATTGCGCGTGTATTCACCCTTTAAATCAAGGTCGAAATAACTGTAAGTATAATCACATCCGCAAAGTGAAAAGACTAGCAAAAGGGTTAAAATTAAAGATATAATCTTCTTCATATTAAACCCTCCTTTTAATCGATTTGTTTTCAGCCTTGCTTGAGAGCATATTGTAGCATATGAGCAATACGAAAATAACGATAAAAATTAAGGTCGAAAGGGCATAGGTATCAGGGGTTACCGATTTTTTAGTCATATTGTAAATGATAATCGGCAAAGTTTGATAATGCCCACAGGTGAAGTAACTTATTACAAAATCATCAAGCGAGAGTGTAAACGCCATAATCATGCCGGTTGCAATACCTGTAGAAATAGAAGGTAAAATAACTTTAAAAAATGCCTTTACGGGTGTGCAACCAAGGTCAAGCGCCGCTTCGTGCAAGTTTGCATCGGTTTGTTTAAGTTTAGGCATTACTGAAAGTATTACATAGGGGAGATTAAATGTTATGTGTGCTATTAGTACAGTAACAAACCCCAACGACTCGGTAAGCCCTAAAAGTTTTCCGAAGAAAATGAACAAAAGCATAAGGGAAATACCTGTTACAATGTCGGCATTCATCATGGGGATATTGGTGGCTCCCATAATAAGTTTATTTGCAACTTTATTACGGATTGCCATAATACCAACAGCGGCGGAAGTGCCGAGTACGGTAGAAATCAAAGCAGAAAGCACCGCAATAATAAGTGTGTGCTTTAATGCGCCAAGCATAACACTGTCAGACAAAAGACCTAAATACCATTGGGGTGAAAAGCCTTCAAAAACCCATACGCTACTTGAAGAATTGAAAGAAAAAACAATCATAACAAGCACCGGTGCGTAGAGGAAAAACAGAATAAGCCCTATATAAAGGCGTGACAATATCTTCATATTACCACACCTCCGCTATCATCATCAGAAAAACGGTTCATAACAAAAAGGCTTATCATTATGAGAACCATAAGTATAAGAGAAATTGCAGAAGCGATGTTATAATAATCGGGGCCTAGGTTAAAAAAGTATTCAATGGTATCGCCCACAAGCATGGTTTTATTGCCACCAAGTTTTTGTGAAATGTAAAAGGTGCTAACACTCGGTACAAAAACCATTGTAATACCCGAAATAACACCCGGACGGCTTAGTGGGAATATTACCCGCTTGAACTTGTTAAAGGCGTTAGCGCCAAGGTCGTCAGACGCTTCTAAAAGGGAGTTGTCAATTTTACTCATAACCGAGTAAATAGGCAAAATCATATACGGTATAAAGTCGTAAACCATACCGAGAATAACTGCACCAGGGGTATTAATGAGTTTGACAGGTCCTAAACCGATTTTTTGAAGAACGGTGTTAATAATACCCGTGTTAGCCAAAATTGTTATCCAAGAATATGTACGGATAAGGAAGTTCATCCACATAGGAAGCATAACAATCATCATAATCATTTTTTGACTGCTTACTTTAAGTTTGGTCATGAAATACGCCATGGGATAGGCTAAAAGAAGGGTTATAACAGTGGCAATAATAGCATAAACTATCGATATTGCAAAAGCCTTTTTATATCTACCGAGAGAAGCAATGTTAGCAATGGTGAAAATGCCGTTCGCATCGGTAAGAGCAAAATAAGCCATTATCAGCAATGGCACTATAATGAAAATTGCCGCCCATACGATATAAGGACAGGCTATGAGTTTGTTACCAAAGGATTTTTTGTTCACTCAGCCACCTCCTCGATGTCTGAGAGATGGTCCATTTCTTCACTGAATGAAGAATAGTCACCGTAAAGACCTGAATATTCACTCTTTTTCATAATGTGGATTGCATCAGGTTCTATGTATAATCCTACCTTATCGTCGACAAAATGCTCGTCGGTGGTTTGTATCATCCACTTAAAACCGCCAATATCCACAATAATTTCATAATGAACACCAAGGAACGAAACCGAAGTAACTATACCGGTAAGCATACCTTTTTCTACGGGAACGATATCAACGTCTTCCGGTCGCACGACAACATCGACCGCTTCATTCGGGGCAAAGCCTTTATCAAGGCAGTCGAATTTTGCGCCTGAAAACTCAACATAATAGTCTTTAAGCATTATGCCATCTACTATGTTAGATTCTCCTATAAAGTCGGCTACAAAGGCATTTTCAGGTTCGTTATAAATATCCTGTGGAGTACCTACTTGTTGGATTTTACCGCCGTCCATTACTACCACGCGGTCAGACATAGTAAGGGCTTCTTCTTGGTCATGCGTTACAAAGATGAAAGTAATACCAAGTTGTTCTTGTATTTTTTTAAGTTCTTTTTGCATATCCTTGCGAAGTTTAAGGTCCAAAGCGGCAAGTGGCTCATCAAGAAGCAACACCTTTGGATGATTAGCAATAGCTCGTGCGATGGCTATACGCTGTTGCTGACCGCCCGAAAGGGTATCAATGCTGCGCTTTTCAAGACCTGTAAGGTTTACAAGTTTAAGCATTTCGGCAACTTTTTCTTTTATTTGTTTTTCGGGTAGTTTCTTAACTCTAAGACCGAAGGCTACATTTTCATACACGTTAAGGTGTGGAAAAAGAGCATAACGCTGAAAAATGGTGTTAACCTGTCGTTTGTAAGCAGGAACACCATTGATTTTTTTACCCTGGAAGACAACATCACCCTCGCCAGGAGTCAAAAAACCCGCGATAAGACGAAGTGTGGTGGTTTTACCGCAACCTGATGGGCCTAAAAGAGTGATGAATTCCTTATCCTTAATATCAAGGCTAAGTTTATCAAGCACTGTTTCACCATCGAATGCCACCGATATGTCTTTTAGTTCAACTATATTTTCTTTTTGCATAAAAGCATCCCCCTTTGTTCAACACATAAGTGTCGAAACAAGAATTTTCTTTTGGCAGTAAAAAATGATAGAGCCACATTTCTTACACGGCCTATCTTGCTCGATACCCGCTGTTTCCTCGTAATATGCCCTGAACAAAGGGTTTTTCATAGTTTTCTCGCGCAAGACGGAAACTACGGCATAAAATCTGAAACAGCACTCTACACAAGATGCTTTGTCGACTGAAACCGACATATTTAGTTGTTATTAGATAACATTACAACTATATAATATAATCCATTAAAAGTCAAGAGATTTTACACTATGGAAAAATTTGAGTAAAAAGTTGGTATAATTGTAAAAAAACACTTGATTTTTATTTACTGTTGTGATATAATTTATCGGCTAATGGAAATTAGCGAAAACATAACACACACTTCGTTTAATAACGGCGGTTTTACCGCAGGTGTCATCCAATACTGTCGGGTGATTTCTAATCGGCGGAGTGGAGGAAAATTCTTAGGAGGAAAAAGAAATGGCAGTAGTATCAATGAAACAGTTGCTTGAAGCAGGTGTTCACTTCGGACATCAAACAAGACGCTGGAACCCGAAAATGGCTGAGTACATTTTCACAGAAAGAAACGGAATTTATATCATCGACCTTCAAAAGACCGTTAAGAAACTTAACGAGGCTTACATGTTCGTTCGCGACATCGCAGCTGAAGGCGGAGACATTCTTTTCGTAGGTACCAAGAAACAGGCTCAGGATTCTGTTAAGGAAGAAGCAGAGCATTGCGGTATGCCTTATGTTAACGCTCGTTGGCTTGGCGGTATGCTCACAAACTTCTCAACCATCCGTACCAGAATTGCTAGACTTAATCAGTTACGCACCATGCGTGATGACGGTACTTTTGAACTTCTTCCCAAAAAGGAAGTTGTTAAACTTAACCTTGAAATTGAAAAATTAGAAAAATTCCTTGGCGGTATTCAAGAAATGAAGAAGATCCCTTCGGCTCTCTTTATTGTTGACCCCCGCAAAGAAAGAATTGCAGTTGCAGAAGCAAAGAAACTCGGTCTTCCGATTATTGCTATTGTTGATACCAACTGTGATCCTGATGAAATCGACGCTGTTATCCCTGGTAACGATGACGCTATCCGCGCAGTTAAACTTATTTCTGAAACTATCGCTGCTGCTGTTATTGAAGGCAGACAGGGTAGCGAAATGGGCACTGCTGCAGTAGAAGAAGCAACTGAGGAAGTTGTAGAAGAAGCTGCAGAAGCAACTGACGCTGAATAATATTATTTTGGAGGAAAAAACTATGGCTTTTACTGCTAAAGACGTTCAGGCTTTAAGAGAAAAAACCGGTTGCGGTATGATGGACTGTAAAAAAGCTCTCGTTGAATGCGATGGCAACATGGATGCCGCTATAGATTATTTGCGTGAAAAAGGTCTTGCTTCTCAAGCTAAGAAGGCAGATCGTATTGCTGCTGAAGGTACTGTTGCTGTTTACACAGCTGACGGTGTTGGTGCAGTTGTAGAAATGAACAGTGAAACCGACTTCGTTGCTAACGGCGACGGATTTAAGGCTCTCGCTGCTGAAGTTGCTCAAATCGTTGCAGAACAAAATCCTGCTGATCTTGACGCTCTTCTTGCTTGCGAAAAAGACGGTCAAACCGTTGAAGCAAAGGTACAGGAATTATTCCTTGCTATTCGCGAAAACATCAAAGTTCGTCGTTTTGCTCGTTTTGAAGGTAAGATTGTTTCTTACGTTCATGCCGGCGGTAAGATCGGTGTTCTTGTTAACTTTGATACCGATATCGCAGCTGATAATGCAGAACTTATTGCTGCAGGTAAAAATGTTGCAATGCAGATTGCTGCTATGAACCCTGCTTATTTAGATATTGCATCTGTTCCTGCTTCGGTAATTGAAAAGGAAAAGGAAATCCTTGTTGCTCAAATGAAGGAAGATCCTAAAATGGCTAATAAGCCTGATGCAGTTCTCGGTAAAATTGTTGAAGGTAAAATTGGCAAATACTATAAAGAAAACTGTCTTGTTGAGCAGCAATTTGTTATCGACGGTGATGTTACTGTTGGTAAGTATATTGAAAATGTTGCTAAACAACTTGGCGCAGACGTTAAACTTGCAAGTTATGTTCGCTTTGAAAAGGGCGAAGGCATTGAAAAGCGCGTAGACGACTTCGCTGCTGAAGTTGCTGCAATGGCTAAATAATTTAAGCAAAATTAAAATCCCGATGGAGTTTCCATCGGGATTTTTTTATCTTTTTATTTTAAAGTGAACAGGCATACCATTTTGTGTTTTAATTTGAATCTCGCCGTTCACAAGCGGTAAGAAATAATCTATGGCTTCTTGTGTAATATTAGTACCGTTATCACAAATCCATTCTTTCGGGAAAACCTTTTCGGCGTTTGCAACAAGTTTTGCATCAACCGAGCCAATTTCTACTTTATATGGGTTATTGCTTACGCGGTTAAAGGTCATCATTTTACCGGTTGCACCCTGTAAAGCAGCCTTAACACCGCTTCTGCCAATGATTACCGATTCTTCAATATCGGTTTTAGAACTAAGGTGGGAAGAACAACGTTGCATAACGTTAAGTTCGATAGAACGCACCTTACAACCGATTTTTTCGGTTACAAGATTTTCTAGAAGTTTACCTATACCGGAAAGATATTCGTGGCCAAAATTATCAACCTTGCCTGAACGATAGTTTGCATTATCAAGTTTTATACCTTCTGAAACTGCAACTATAACCGAGTTGCGAACTTCTAACTGTGCATTAACATCGCTTAAAAACTTTTGCGCTGAAAATTCACTTTCGGGAAGATATATAAGGTGCGGTGCAGTTTCGCCATTTGCGTGTAAAATACCGCTTGAAGCGGTAAGCCAACCTGCATGTCTTCCCATGATTTCCACAATGGTAACAGACTTAAGGTCGTAAACAGCGCTATCGCGCACGATTTCCTGTAAAGTGGTAGCAAGATACTTTGCAGCCGAGCCAAAACCTGGGGTGTGGTCGGTGTAACATAAATCGTTATCAATGGTTTTTGGAATACCGATAACCTTTATATCAATGCCGTTTTCCATTGTATACTTTGAAAGTTTATCGGTGGTATCCATAGAATCGTTTCCGCCTATGTAGAAAAAGGCACCGATATTATACTTTTTAAAGCAATTAACAATGCTCGCGTAAACTTCTGCATTTTCTTCGGGTGAAGGCATTTTATATCTGCAAGAGCCCAACACGGTGGACGGTGTAGTTTTTATTAGTTCAATATCATCTTTTGTTTTAGCGGTTTCGTTAAGGTTTACAAGATTTTGATTTATTACACCTTCAATTCCATTCAACGAGCCGTATATTATATCAATTTCGGGGGTGTTTAATGCTTCTTCGAAAACACCCATAAGAGAAGCATTTATCGCAACAGTAGGTCCGCCCGATTGTGCAACAGCAATATTCATAAAAAATCCTCCAAAAAAACTCATTAAACCTATAATATCATTTTTTAAATCTAAAATCTACCTTTTTATGATAAAATATTACAAATGTTTTTACTCTTGTCTTTTTTAGGTAAATGTTGTATAATTGTATATTAGATTGGAGTGGTATATCTTGTTAGGAGAATTGTTATCAGGAAGCCTTACCATTACGGGCGCTGTTATATATATTTTGTCTTCTTTGGCGGTAATATTTTTAACCATGCCTGTTCATGAATTTGCTCATGGTTTTGTAGCGGATAAATTAGGCGACCCAACCCCGCGTTATCAAGGAAGATTGACATTAAACCCTTTTGCTCATATTGATTATACGGGCGCTTTATGTATTTTGCTTTTTGGCTTTGGTTGGGCAAAACCTGTTCAAGTTAATGGTTACAATTTTAGAAAAACTAAAAGAGACATGGCTTTAGTGGCAATAGCAGGACCATTGTCAAATCTTATTATGGCGTTTGTTTTTCTTATTCTTTGTAATTTGGTTTTGGCAATCACTAATACTATTGCTGTTTACTATTTAGTGAACTTCTTCTACTTTATAGCCCAAATAAATGTTTATTTGGCGGTATTTAACCTAATACCAATACCACCACTTGACGGTTCTCGTATTTTGGCAGTTATATTGCCTGATAGACTATACTATAAACTCATGCAGTATGAACGCTATATTTACTTTATACTTTTAGCAATGTTGTTTCTTGGTGTTATTGATTTACCATTGTCTAACGCTTCAAATGCTATATTAAGCGCTCTTGACAAAATAGCATCATTACCATTTAATTTTTGAGGTAGGAAATGGAAAATATATTAAGTTATAAATTAGAAGGCTTTGAAGGTCCGCTTGATTTATTGCTTCAACTTATAGCGCGTAATAAGTATAACATTTACGATATACCGCTACTTGAACTTATAGAGCAATATTTAAAACAGGTAGAAAAGTTTCAGGAAGAAGAGATGGAAATTTCGAGTGACTTTCTTGAAATGGCTTCACGCCTTTTGTATATAAAGACAGTAAGTCTTTTACCCAAGCATGATGAAGTAACAAAACTTAAAGAGGAATTAACGGGTGAGTTATTGGAATATATGGTTTGTCAGCAAATGGCGGCAAAATTTGCCACAATGCAAGACGGATTTAATATGTTTGTAAGAAAACCAACCGAGTATGAGTTTGAAAAAACTTATGAACTTGTTCACCCGAAGGATGTGCTTTTTGAAAGTTATATTTCCGCTGTCGGCAGGGGACAAAGAAGGTTACCGCCGTCTACTGCACCCTTTACTAAAATTGTTGCGAAAAAGATTGTTTCGGTTTCTACGAAAATTGTTTTTGTAATACGCAATTTGTGGAAAGGCGGAAAAAGCAGACTTTCAGACCTTTATAAAACCGCCAATAGCCGTTCGGAATTGGTTGCAACCTTTTTGGCGGTGCTTGAACTTTGCAAGGCTAATCGCGTAAAGGTTGACGGCGACGGCGAAACGCAGGAAATTACATTGATTAAGGGGCATAAAAAGAATGACAACTAAAGAACTTATAAAAGCCTTTGAAGCGGTGCTGTTTGCCAGCGGAGAGCCGTTATCAATCGACCGCTTTACTCAGGTTTTTGAAATAACTCCCGAAAAGACAGTTTCGGTCATGGACGCGCTTTCTAAAAAAATGGAAGAAAACGATAGCGGTCTTAAACTTGTAAGAATGGAAAACACCTACCAACTTGCAACCAAGAATGAGTATGCGGACTATATAAAAAGTGCTTTCGATATTCGTAGAAGAACGCCGCTTTCGTCTGCTGCATTGGAAGTTTTGGCGGTTGTAGCTTATAATCAACCTGTTACCAAATCTTTTATTGAGCAGGTTCGCGGTGTGGATTGTTCCGGTGTTGTGACAACCCTTATTGAAAAAGGACTTGTTGAAGAACGCGGCAGATTGGAACTTCCTGGAAAGCCTTTGCTTTACGGTACAACCAAGAACTTTTTGCGTTGTTTCTCTTTGGGCGACCTTAGCGAACTCCCGCCATTGCCTAAAGACCAAAACGGTGAAGATGTTAATGATTTAGGGGAGCAGTTGGCTCTTGACGAATAGTTTAGAATTTTTGAATAACAATATTTAGGAAAATTAATTAAGCGTAAGGGTGATTTTAATGAGTGAAAATAGTTTGAAAAATATTATGGATACCACAATGGATAAATTAAAGGCTATGATAAATGCCGATGTAATTACCGGCACACCTGTTGTTGTGGGTGATATTACTTTAATACCTGTTTCTAAGGTGGCTTACGGCTTAGCAACAGGCGGTAGTGATTTCCCAACAAAAACAAGCGCTCAAGTTTTCGGTGGCGGTGGTGGTGCCGGTGTTACTATTTCGCCGGTTGCATTTATTGCAATAAATGGTGACAGCGTTAAGATGCTTCCTGTTTATAATGAACTCACCACCCTTGAAAAAGCGGTTACTATGGCACCTGAAATTATAGATAAAGCAAAGGAAATATTCAGTAAGGATAAAGAAGTAATTACCGAATAAAAAACCGCACCTTGTCATAAAATTAGACGAGGTGTTGATTTTGAAAAAATATATTGTGTCGGTGGTTATATTAGCGCTTTTGTTAATTGGTATAAATGTATCGGCTGTGTCGGTTTCGGCAAAAGCCGCAGTGCTATTAAACGGCGATAACAGTGAAGTTATATACTCTAAAAACGCCGACCAAAAACTTTCAATGGCTAGTACCACCAAGATTATGACGGGACTTTTACTGTGTGAATACGGGAACTTTGAGCGTGAGATTACTGTGACCGACCAAATGCTTAAAGTTGAAGGTTCTTCAATGGGATTACTTGCAGGGGATAGGGTTACGCTTCACGACCTGTTATATGGGCTTATGCTGGCTTCTGGTAATGACGCGGCAAATGTTATCGCATATATTATCGGCGGTAGTCTAGATGGATTTGTAGCAAAGATGAACGATAGAGCAAAGGAACTAGGTCTTTTAAACACCCATTTTGCTACACCGTCGGGTCTTGACGATGATGACCATTACACAACGGCACTCGAACTTGCAAAACTTGCTATTTACGCTTTGCAAAATGAAGAGTTTGCAAAAGCGGTTTCTTGCGAGAAAGCAACCCTTAATTATGGCAATCCCCCTTATAAAAGAACCCTTACTAATCATAATAAAATGCTTAAAATGTATGATGGTGCTGTTGGAGTTAAAACAGGGTTTACCAAAAAATCCGGAAGATGCTTGGTATCAGCTGCCAAACGTGACGGAAAGTATGTGGTTGCGGTAACGCTTAACGCACCGGATGATTGGCAAGACCATTGTTCATTGCTTGATTTTGGCTTTGCTCAGATTAAGCAGACGCAGTATTCACCAATGGTAAACAATTATAGTTTACCTGTTGTAAATGGGGAAAACGATACACTTTCGGTTAATATTGAGCCGTTTACAATCAATACTCTTGAAACCGAAGATATTACTAGCAAAGTTTTTTTGCCGAAATTTTTATATGCACCTATTGAAAGCGGTGAAGCGGTCGGTAAGGTGGTTTATTATCAAGGTGAAAAGATAATTGGTGAGAAACAACTTATAGCCAATAAGAATATAAATGCCTTGGCTGTTCGAAAAACTATCAGCCAAAGTATATTGGATAATTTTAAACATATATTAAGAAATCTTTAGGAGAGCAAAATGAAGGATAACAAAATAAGACTTCAAAAACACCTTGCCGAGTGCGGTATAGCATCGCGTCGCAAGGCGGAAGAATTAATCGAAATGGGGAAGGTAAAGGTTAATGGCCATATTGCCACCTTAGGTGCCAAAGTTGACCCAAAGAGAGATAAAATAACAGTACGTGGAAAGACTGTTGTTGCTAATACTACTAAAATGTATATAATGCTTCATAAGCCTCGCGGATTTGTCACTACGATGAACGATGAAAAGGGTAGAAAGTGCGTTACCGACCTAGTAAAAGACGCGCCCGTGCGACTTTTCCCTGTAGGTAGACTAGATATGAATTCAGAAGGTTTGCTTATCATGACCAACGATGGCGAGTTTGCCAACAGGCTAACACATCCGTCGTATCATGTTAATAAAACCTACCGCGTTACTGTTAAGGGTGATGCAAATGATGAAAAAGTAATTCAACTTAAAGAGGGTATATTGCTTGACGGTGAGAAAACCTTGCCTTGTGACTGTTTTGTGGCCGAAAGAAAGCCTGATAGAACGGTGCTTATATTTGTTATACAAGAGGGTAGAAATCGTCAAATAAGGCGTATGTGCGAAGCGGTAGGGCTTGAAGTTTTACGCCTTAAGCGTACAGAAATCGCGGGTGTAAAACTTGGAATGCTTCCTCGCGGAAGTTGGCGTCCTTTAAACGAAAGAGAAATGCGCCGTCTTACAAGCATTACCTAAGGAGAATATATGATTACTTTAAAAACGGTTGAAAAAGAAGAAGCAATGCGCTTTTTCAAAGATGAAGGTCTTGCTTTTAATGTGAAGTCAAACTGCCTTTGTGCAAAGGATAAGCAAGAAGTTTTGGGATATTGTCTATTTGATATTGATGACAATATAATGACTATCCGCGCAATAGAACCACAAAATGACTTAATGCTTCTGGACGGAATACTTCGCAGCACCTTACATGTTGCCGCAACTCGTAATCTAACACAAGCGGTTTGGTCAGAAAAAGCACCTGAGAAAATATTTAAAACTTTGGGATTTATAACCGAAGAAAATACGCTTAATATAAATAAACTTTTTGAAAGTCATTGTAATTGTTGCAAAAAGTGAATGTAAAAAAGCCTTGTAAAGAAAAACTTTACAAGGCTTTTAAATTTAATAAATTATTCAGCAGTTTCTTCTGCTACTGCTTCGTCAGTTGCTTCTACAGTTTCTTCAGCAACTTCTTCAACTACTTCTTCAGGAAGTAAAGCGCGGATAGAAAGGCTAACGCGTTTCTGTTCCAAATCAACAGCGGTGATTTTTGCTTCGACTTCTTGACCGATTTTGAGTTCATCCTGTGGTTTAGCAACGTGCTTGTTAGCAATTTGCGAAATGTGGATAAGGCCATCAATACCGGGGATTATACGAGCAAATGCACCGTATGTAGTCATGCTAACGATAGTAACATTAACAACATCGTCAACATTGTAATTGTTTTGGAAAATAGTCCAAGGATTATCTTCGGCTTTTTTGTAACCTAAAGAAATCTTTTTCTTTTCGGTGTCAAGGTCTTTTACATAAACTTCAATAACATCGCCAACAGAAACTACTTCAGCAGGATTCTTAATACGGGCCCAAGAAAGTTCAGAAATGTGAACGATGCCGTCAACGCCACCGATGTCTACGAAAGCACCGTAGCCGGTTAATGACTTAACAGTACCGTTGAAACGGTCGCCTATAGCAATGTCAGACCATATTTTTTCTTCAGCTTCTTTCTTTTGTTCGCGAAGAACGCTGCGAATAGAACCAACAGCTCTTCTTCCACGACCGATTTCAATAATGCGGAAAGAGACTTCTTTGCCCTTTAAATCTTCTAAAGCATCATTTCTTGATGCGGTAGCCTGAGAAGCGGGGATAAATACGCGAACGTTGTTAGTATATGCTACAACGCCACCCTTAATAATATCCTTAACATAGCCTGTAAGAATTTCGCCAGAGTCTTTAGCGTCTTTAATCTTGTCCCAACCTGCAATAGCGTCATAGCGGCGCTTTGAAAGCATAGCGGTGCCTTCCTGGTCATTTATCTTCATGATGATAAGGTTGATTTTGTCGTTGACCTTAACTTCATCTTCAAGGTTCAAATCAGGGTCAGATGAAAACTCGGCTGCTGAAATATAGCCTGTTACACCTCTGCAAATATCAACAGTAACTTCACCCTTGTTAACTGCAACAACGGTGCCAATTACTTTTTGGTCGCCTGTAAGGCTGCTGAGAGATGCTTCAAAAGCTTCCTCATCTGTCATTTCTTCAAATGTTTTTTCTACAGTTTCTTCGAACTGCTCGTCTTTCGGTTGTAAATTTTCCGACATGGTTTTTATTGCCTCCTTTATTATACCTGCAGGTGTGGATGCACCTGCAACCACTCCAATGTTTTCACACTTTTGTAGTTCGCCAAGTGGTAACTCGGCGGAAGTTTCTATAAGAAATGTTTTGTCACAATTAGCTTTGCACACATCATAAAGTTTTGCTGTATTTGAACTGTGTCTTCCACCTATAACGATAATAGCATCATTAACGAGTGAGAGATTAAAAGCTTCATCCTGACGCATTGAAGTTGCATTACACATTGTATCAAAAATTTTCGCATTTGTACATACTTTTTTTAAATTTTTTTGAACTTTTTCCCATATTTTTGCGTTAAAAGTTGTTTGAGAAACAATTATTAGGTTTTTATCAGTCAAATCGGGGTGATTTTTGAGTAAATTATCTAATTCGACGGTATCCGCGATGACGAAATAATCACCGAAAGTATGCCCGATAATTCCTTTTACTTCCTGGTGATTTTTATCACCCGCTATAATTGTTGTATATCCTTTAAGAGAATGCTCGGTAACAATTTTATGAATTTTGGCTACAAAAGGACAGGTAGCATCAACATATTCAATATGTCTTTCTTTGCAAAGGTCGGTAATCTTTTTTTCAACACCGTGGGAACGAATAACAAGGATTTCGTCGGTTGCTACATCTAAAGGGCTTTCGACAATACGAACACCTTTTTGTTCAAGTTCACCTACCAACTGAGGATTATGAATGATAGGTCCCAAGGTGCAAACCTTTTTGCCTTTTTCCAACAAATCATAAACGGTTTTAACCGCAGCATTTACCCCAAAGCAAAACCCTGCAGTTTTTGCCAAAGTTATTTTCATATATTTGTATTTTCCTTTACAATTTTAAGTAAAAGATCCAAGGATTGTTCTAACTCAAAACCCGTAGTATCGGCGACAATGGCGTCGTCTGCCTGTTTTAAGGGTGCGATTTCGCGGTTCATATCGTTGTAGTCACGCTGAACCATATCATCATAAACTTCCTTAAAGGTCACTTTTGTGCCTTTTTCTAATAGTTCTTTATATCGTCTTTCGGCTCTGTCTTCGGCGGAAGCGGTAAGATAAATTTTAACAGTAGCATTGGGGAGAACTACAGTGCCGATATCTCTGCCGTCCATAACAACGTTGTTTTCACGCGCTAATTTGCGTTGCATTTCGAGTAAAAATGCGCGTACAGGCGGTTTTGCAGAAACTGCGGATGCCATCATAGATGCGGTGGGGGTTCGGATAGCGTCCGAAACATCTTCACCGTCCAAGAAAACCCTTTGCTCTCCGTCTACAAAGCGGATGTCTACGGTTGTGGTGGCCAAAATGCCTTCAATATCACAGTCAAGAGAAGTATCTGCTCCGTTTCTTGAAAATTTAAGACCTACAGTGCGGTAAAGGGCACCTGTGTCAACATAAATAAACCCTAAGTTTTGGGCGGTCTTGCGTGAAAGGGTACTTTTACCTGCACCTGCAGGACCATCAATAGCAATAGAAATCATATTATTTTCTCCTTTAAGCGTTACTACCTGCCATAAAGCCGGTAGAAAACGCGATTTGTAAATTAAATCCGCCTGTGTAGGCATCAACGTCAATAATCTCACCCGCGAAGAAAAGACCGTTTACAAGTTTGGATTGCATAGTTTTCGGGTCTATTTCTTTTACCGAAATGCCACCGCTTGTGATAATTGCTTCTTCGATAGGCCGAAAGCCTGTTATATGAAGTGGTAAAGCCTTTAGAAGACCGCACAAAGTATTGCGTTCCTCTTTGCTTATTTGGTTTACTTTCTTACTGCCGTCTATACCCGACAATTTCACAATAACCGGAATAAGACTTTTAGGGAGCAACTTACCAAGAGAGTTAGAAAAGTCTTTATTTTGTTCTTCCGAAAAATCGCGCAAAATACGATTATCCAGTTGCTCAGCAGTAAGCGCAGGTTTTAAATCAATAAAAGCGGTGTAATTTTTCTTGCCAATATATCGTATATGCGACGAAGCCGATAAAACAAGCGGCCCCGATATGCCAAAGTGGGTGAACAGCATTTCGCCCATTTCAGAGAACAAAGGCTTTTTCTTGCCTTCTTCAAACACATTTAATGTAACGTTTTTAAGGCTTAAACCTGCAAGTTTGGTACAAAAGCCTTCGTGGATTGTAAGCGGCACCAAAGATGGTTTGAGTTCGGTCACGGTATGGCCCAAATTTTTTGCCATTTTATATCCATCACCCGTAGAGCCGGTAAGCGGATAAGACATACCGCCTGTTGCTAAAATTACGCTATTTGCGGGGATAATATCACCGTTTTCAAGCAAAACACCGGTAACTTTATCGTTATCAAACAAAATCTCGTTGGCGGTAGCGGTTAATATCGTAGCATTCTTATTAGCTACTTTGTAAAGCGCATCAACAATATCGACCGCTTTGTCAGATACGGGGAAAACCCTATTTCCGCGCTCAGTCTTTAAAGCAACTTTTTGTTCTTCAAAAAAGTTCATCAAATCGGACGGAGAAAGTGCCGAAAAGGCGGAATACAAGAATTTGGCATTTTTTGGGATATTTGCAATTAACGTATCAACATCACAGTTGTTACAAACATTGCATCTACCTTTACCTGTTATCATAAGTTTTCTACCGACGCGCTCATTCTTTTCCAAAACGGTAACTTTATTACCTTTAGCGACTGAGGCAATCGCCGCCATAAGTCCTGCAGCACCGCCGCCGATAACAACAATATTCTTCAAGCCTTTTCACCGCCTATCCAATATATTTTACTATATTTTTTTAAAAAAGTAAAGCCTTCCCTTTGGAAGGCTTTAAGAAAAAACCATTAAATAATGCGTACTCTAATAACGCCGTCGATTGATTCGATTTCGTTTTGAAGTGCATCAACATCGGCATCATCAATATCAAGCATTGTGTAAGCGTAGTCACCGCGTGACTTATTGAGAAGGTTTTCAATGTTGATATTGTCGTTTGCAATAATTCCTGTAATGCTGGTAAGCATATTTGGAATATTTTTATGGATTACGCAAACGCGGTTTTTACCACTTCTTGGCATTGTAATTTCAGGAAGATTAACAGAATTTACAATGTTGCCGTTTTCAATGTAATCAACAAGTTCTTTAGCCGCCATTGTAGCGCAGTTTTCTTCCGATTCCGGAGTAGAAGCGCCAAGGTGGGGGATAGCAATAATGCCGTCAACATCTAAAAGATCGTCGGTCGGGAAGTCGGTCACGTAGGAAGCAACTTTGCCTGATTCTAAAGCGGTTTTAATATCAGCACTGTTTACGAGAGCATCACGAGAGAAGTTAAGAATTCTAACTCCGTCTTTCATTTTTGCGATGGTTTCGGCATTTACAAGATTCTTTGTAGAATCGGTAAGCGGAACGTGGATAGTAATGTAATCACATTCAGCATAAATTTCGTTTATGTCACTAATATAAACTGCATTGTGGTTTAAGTTCCAAGCGGATTTAACCGACAAATAAGGGTCATAACCGTAAACTTTCATACCGAGCGAATTTGCAGCGTTGGCAACCATAACACCGATTGCGCCAAGACCGATAACGCCGAGTTTCTTACCTTTGATTTCAGGTCCGGCAAAAGCAGATTTGCCTTTTTCTACCATTTTGCCAACTTCGTTGCCATTGCCTTTTAAGGTTTTAGCCCATTCAATACCTGAGATTACGCGACGCGAAGAAATGAAAAGACCTGCAATTACAAGTTCCTTAACAGCATTAGCATTAGCACCGGGGGTATTAAATACAACGATACCTTGTTCACTACAACGGTCAATCGGAATATTGTTTGTACCGGCACCTGCACGAGCGATAGCCTTTAAAGTAGCGGGGAATTCGGTATCGTGAAGTGAAGCAGAACGAACTATCGCACCGTCGGCATTTTCTACTTCGTCACCAACTGTATACTTTTCGTCAAAATTTTCAAGACCTGATTTAGAAATCTTATTATATGTTTTTATTTTAAACATTAGATATTCTCCTCTTCAAATTTCTTCATAAATTCAACAAGTTTTTCTACACCTTCGATTGGCATCGCATTGTAGATAGAAGCGCGCATACCGCCAACAGAACGGTGACCCTTAAGATTTACAAAACCTGCTTTCTTAGATTCTGCAACAAATTTAGCGTCGAGTTCATCATTGCCTGTAACAAAAGGAACATTCATGAGTGAACGGTCTTCGGGAACAACGGTACCCTTAAAGAGTTTGCTCTGGTCAAGGAAATCGTAAAGAACTTTAGCTTTCTTTTCGTTTAATTCCTTCATTTTTTCGAGACCGCCCATTTTCTTAATCCACTTGAATGTAAGACCTGCAACATAGATGGTATAGCAGGGTGGGGTATTGAACATAGAACCGTTTTCAGCGTGGGTTACATAGTTGAGCATGGTAGGAGTAATATCCATAGCATTGCCAAGTAAATCCTTACGTATGATAACGATGGTAACACCTGCGGGAGCAACGTTCTTTTGAGCACCGGCATAAAGCATACCAAACTTAGAAACATCAATCGGTTCTGACAAAATGCAGCTTGAAATATCAGCGATAAGCGGAACATCGCCTGTGTCGGGAAGCTCGTTATACTTTGTACCGTAAATGGTGTTGTTCATACAAATGTGAACATAGTCTGCATCCTTATCAAAGTCAGCAGCTGTGGTTTTGGGAATGTAGCTAAAGGTCTTATCTTTAGAGGATGCAACCTCGCGTGCAGCACCGTAGCGTGCGGCTTCCTTATAAGCCTTGTTAGCCCACTGACCTGTGATAATATAGTCAGCCTTTTTATTCTTGTTCATAAGGTTTAAGGGAATCATTGCAAACTGTGTAGATGCACCGCCCTGTAAGAACAATACTTCATAATTATCAGGAATATTCATAATCTCACGAAGATTTGCTTCTGCTTCGTCAAATATTGCCTGATACTCTTTTGAACGGTGGGACATTTCCATAACAGACTGTCCGCTTTCGCCGTATTCTAACATTTCTTGAGCTGCAGTTTTTAATACTTCCTCAGGAAGCATAGAGGGACCTGCGCTGAAATTATAAACTCTTGCCATAATAATGACCTCCAAAAAGTAATTTTTTTAAAATATGTACTCTATTATATGAGGGGACGGCAGAAAAGTCAATAGGTTTGTTAATAATTTAACGAAGATTTTTTAAATTTTTATATTTTGCGGAAAAGTTTGTTATTTTCTTAACAATCGACGCTTTTGAACGAAAAAAATTGTATTGAAAAATCTCATACATTGTTATATAATATATTTGGTGGATTTTATGTATTATGAATAAAATCATATAAGGAGATGTTTTTATGCACAAAAAGCTTTTTAAATTAGCATCTGTGATACTTGTTTTGGTTATTGTTGTGACGAGCTTTGCCGCTACGGCTTCTGCTCAAACGGTTTTTTCTTCATATACATTAACCATTGATGACATTGTAAACCCGCTTTATAATGAAAGTGAAGAAACAAAAGCTCACGCATTTTCGTTAACTCCAAATAGATATTTTTCAAGCGCTACTCCTTTTGATATTAATCTTTGCATAACCGACCAAACCCAGATAGTGTCTGATATGCGCGAAGCTATGGTAGACCGCGACGGAACACTTGATATTTATTATCTTTCGGATATTCAATACGATTCTGCAACTTTGTCGGATTTGTTTTTCGAATGGAGCGAGTTGGCTTTTGCTGAAACTGAAAATGCCGATGAGGGCGACTATTTGCGTTATGTATATAAGAAAATAGGCACGGATACGGTAACTGTTATAGCTGACGGTGAAAATTTTTACTATCATCTTCCGTTAGAGTTCAGTTATTATACTACAAGGGCGCAGGAAGACGAACTTGACGCCGCTGTTGATGAGCTTTTAGCGGAGCTTGCGTTTAACCAATATTCTACCCCAAGGTATAAATCCGATAAGATTTATGAATATATCACTTCTAACGTAGAGTATGACCATGCAAACCTTGACGATGAAGATTATACCTTGAAATATACAGCTTATGCCGCACTTATAAATAAAACGGCGGTATGTCAGGGCTATGCTACACTTTATTACCGTTTAGCGCGTGAGTGTGGGTTAGATACACGCGTTATTACAGGCACGAGCAGGGGTGAAAACCATGCTTGGAATATTGTTAAGATGGGGAATTATTATTACTATCTTGACTCTACTTGGGATACGGGCAAAACTGTATATGATTACTATTTAAAGGGTAGCACAAGCTTTTCTACCGGACATACACCCGAGGAAAAATATTCACAAGCCGAATTCACCCAGAAATATCCTATATCCACAACCGATATGAATTTATCGGATGACGGATATTCACAACTTTACGATTATGATGTTTATTTAGGCAAAGCTATCATCACCAGATATAAGGGAAATGAGAAGCATATAGTAGTTCCGGCATATTTGGACGGCTATCCCGTTGAAAGAATAGGCAAAAAAGTATTCTCTCAAAATGACAATATTGAAAGCATCACCTTTAGTGAGGGTATTAACTATATTGAAGGTGAAACTATCATTCAGTGTAATGGTCTAAAGCAAATTAACTTCCCCGCGAGTATGATGGTTAACTATGAAAAATACGGCGACCCTGCTCTCGGAGGATATAGCGCTGTTCCCGCTTACTGTAATAATATTGAAACTCTTACCGTGGCATCGGGTGATAATGCTAAAATGAAGGTTGTTGACGGTATTCTCTATTCTGCCGACGGTACAGGTCTTATTATGTGCCCACCAAAGTATGACAAAACCAAGGTTACTATACCAAACGGCGTTACAACTATTGCACCCTCTGCATTTTATGGCTGCGTAAATATTAAAGAAGTAGTAATGCCCGATACCGTTAAATATATAGGCTACTGGTCATTCTGTACCGCCTTTAATTTGGAAAAGATAAACATTTCAAAGGATTGCCGTATTATCGGACAGTTTGCGTTCGCTAGTACCAATCTTACCGAGATTTATATTCCCGCAAGTGTTGAAACGATTATGGGTGCCACCTTTGGCATAGAATGTGATTTGAAGAAGATTACCGTTGACCTCGAAAATGAGAATTTTTCTATGCAAAACGGTGCCTTGATTTATCACAATAAGGAATATGATACAAGGGTAATTATTGATTACGAAACCGATAATGCCGCTACCGTTTTCACATTGCCCGCTAATGTTGGCTATATTGAACAGTATGCCTTTGCACACGCTCAAAACCTAAAGGAAATCAAACTGCACAATGGTGTAGAACAAATATGCGTTTCTGCGTTTGAAGACTGCAGGTCACTTACACATTTTGAATTTCCGAACAGCATTGAAACTATAGAAAATAATGTTCTTTTCGGTTGTGAAAGCCTTGCAAGTATTATTATTCCCGCATCGGTTACCGAGATAGGTGATATGATGGTTTGGGGTAATGAGGGGTATACAGTTTACGGTGAAACGGGCAGCTTTGCTGAACAATACGCCGCACAAAACCTTTTGAAGTTTAAAACTATAGACCAATTTATATGCACATCGGGTCACGTTCTTAAAGATACCGTTAAGGATGAATTTTCACACCGCCTTGTTTGTCAAAACTGCGGCGATGAGGCTAAAATGCACTACTTAACTCCTATTGAACCCTTTGCACAGTTTGCAAAGGTTGAATATGAGTCTTATAAGTATACTGGCAGTGAAATCAAGCCCCGAATAACCGAATTTGAGCACGAAGGTAAGAAGTTTGTCGAGGGTGTCGATTACGAGATTACGGGTTATTATAACAACATAGGTGCGGGTACAGGCAATATCGAAGTTAAGGGCATAGGCGATTATGCAGGAACGGGCTATATCTATTTCCAAATCGCACCTCGCCATATTTCTGAAAAGGCAATCGGTATAGAATATCTTTCCACCGCGTATGACGGTTATGAAAAATGTCCGATTATTGAGATTGAGGGCTTACAGCAATTTGAGAACTTTGATGTTACCTACAGCAACAACATAGAGGTAGGTACTGCAACGGTAACTATTACTGCTTGGGGCAATTATGAGGGAACGGTTGTTACCACCTTTGAGATTTATCTTCCCGCTACGGCTAAGCTTTCGGCAGAGCTTTACTCAAGTGATGATGTTAAGCTTTCGTGGAAGAAGGTAGCAGGCGCTAACGGATATTATGTATATTATAAAAAATCGGGTGATGCTTCTTACACCCGTGCAGGTGCTACGGCGGGACTTTCATATAGTATTGCAAATCTTGCCGATAATGCAAAGTACACCTTTAAGGTGGCGGCTTATCGTACAGTAGGCTCGGCTAAAAAAGAATCCGCGCTTTATAAAACTGCAACTGTTACTACACTTCGTGATTTGTCAGCACCCTCAAAGGTTACGCTTTCACTTTACGGATATGATGACGTAAAGGTAAGCTGGAGCAAGGTGTCTTATGCTAAGGGATATTATGTGTACTATAAAAAGTCTACGGCAAAGTCTTATACCTACGCAGGAAAAACCACTTCAACCTCTTATAAAAAGGCAAATCTTTCGGACGGCGTAAAGTATACCTTTAAGGTGGTGCCTTACGGACTTTCGGGCAGTAGGGTTATTTTGGATGACAGCTATAAAACTGCTACAATCTACACTTTGAAGAAGCTTTCCACACCAAAGGTTTCTAAGTCTTCCTCTAAAAAGGTTAAGGTTAGCTGGAGCAATATTGGCGGCGAGAGCGGATATCAGATTTCGCAATCAACAAGCAAGAGTAAGACAAAAATTGTTTCTACCTATTCGACAACAAGCGGCAAGAGTAAAAAAATAAAGGCAACTAAGAAAAAGACATATTATTATAAGGTTAGAGCCTATAAAACCGTAAACGGCAAAAAGATTTATGGCCCTTGGTCGAGCGTGAAAAAGTATAAATTGAAATAAAAAAATCTCCCGTTGAGCAATCAACGGGAGATTAACTTTAATTATGAATTTTTGTAAGCTTTAATATTCTGACAACTGCAGGGGAGAGAATTATGTTTGTTCCGAGTTCGAAAAGGAAGTTTCCACCTGCAAGTCCTAAAAACATATATGAAGCAGCATTGGCAAAACCTAAAGCGGAGCCCCACTCGGTGATAGTTTCATAGAAGAATAGTTTGCAACCTAAAAGGAAGATGCCCGTGTTTACAACGGGACATACAACCGCCGCAACAATAACGGCTAGGTATTGGTTGTATTTTGAGAGCAGTTTGTAAACAATACCTGCTGTTAAACCGCAAAGTATACCTTTAACTAAAACTGTAGCAATAGTTCCGCCATAGTTTACAACTAAAAATGCGTTTGCATCACCGCTGAGCAATACTATAGCGCCGAATACAAAACCAAGCCATGCACCGATTTTATATCCGCAAACGGCAGCGCCTACAATGATTGGTAAGAGTACAAGTGAAATTGAGAACATACCAAAACGAATAAAAGACCCCAAAAACTGAAGTACGATTACAAGCGCCGTAAATACCGCCCCAAGAACAAGGGTACGGGTTTGTTGCTTTCTTTTTTCTATTTTTGACATAGTAAATACCTCCGATACTGCCCAGAGCGCTTCGCTTAATGAAAAGTGAATAGTGAAAAGTGAAGAGGTAAGGTGTTTGCAGATGCAAACGGATATAAATGTGAAACAATCATCATTTCAGCCTCAATTTTACACTGTTTTTTCAATTTAAGCGTTGATTCTCGGTGCAGTTCATAATATATTTGTAATCCGCTAACGCGGTAATTACTAATGGTTCTTTTCGTATATTACACGAAGACCTTCAAGTAAAAGATTTTCGTTGTATATTATATTGTTTTTGCAGTGAGCAATAATCTCTTTTGAAAGACCGCCCGTTGCTATGACGGTAGGTTTTTCGCCTAGTTGCTCAGATATTTTTTCGAGCAACCCGTCTATCATAGCGGCAGTGCCGAAAACAAGTCCCGACTGCATAGATTCGGTTGTGTTGGTGCCGATAACATTTTTCGGCGCTTCAATGGGAATTGAAGATAAAAGCGCGGTGTTTTCGGTAAGAGCCTTAAGGGTTAAGCGTACACCGGCAGAAATTACACCACCTAAAAATGCACCATTGCGGTCAAGGACGCTTATGGTGGATGCGGTACCCATATCTATTACAACACAGGGCATTGTGTAGGCGTCAATCGCACCAACTGCACCTGCTACTAAATCGGCACCGAGAAGGGCAGGATTATCAATTTTAATATTAAGACCTGTCTTCACGCCGGGACCAAGTAATAGGGGTACAATCTGACAAAGTTTAGAAACGGCTTGACTGATATACTTACCTACCGAAGGTACAACCGAAGCAATAATACAATCTTCAATATCGTCACTGCTAATATTATAAAGTGAGAGTATATGTTTTATTTCTATAGCGTATTGGTCGTCTGTCATTCGGGTGTCAGTAGCAAGACGCGCTGTGAACGCCAAAATATTAGAATCATATGCGCCAAGAGTGACATTAGTATTGCCTATATCGATAGTAAGTAGCATAAATACCATTCCTTTCACATATATTATACAGTATTTTTGGAAAAAATCAATAATTTTGTTGACAAACGATATTTTTATTGGTATAATATTGGTTGCTAAATGGGGCGGTATGGCCTTATTAGTTCCTTGTACTGCCAAGATGGCAGGACCAATAGTCCAAAAGGAGGTGCAAGTAAATGACCGCAAAGTATGAGGCTGCTATGATTTTCTCCGTAGCAAACGGCGAAGAAGCAACATTGGGCTTAAAGGAAAAGTTCAATGACCTTATTGCTAAGAACGGTACCATTGAAAACGTTGATGATTGGGGCAAGCGTCGCTTGGCTTATCTTATCGACGACGAAGCAGAGGGTTACTATGTTTTCTATAATTTCGAAAGCGAAGCAACCTTCCCCGCAGAATTAGAGCGTATTGCAAAGATTACTGACGGCGTACTTCGTTTAATGGTTATCAAAAAGTAAGGAGAAAGAATAATGTTTAATTTAGTTGTTTTAACAGGTCGCTTAACAGCAGATCCCGAACTTAAAACCACTGCAAACGGTATTCCGGTTACTACTTTTTCGATTGCTGTTGACCGTCGCTATCGTTCCGGTGAGGAACGCCAAACCGATTTTATAAATATTGTTGCTTGGCGCCAATCTGCTGAGTTTATTACAAAATATTTTAAAAAAGGTAATTTAATTGGTATTGAAGGCTCTATCCAGACCAGAAGATACCAAGACAAAAACGGCAACAACCGTACTGCTTTTGAAGTTGTTGCAAGTAATGTTCAATTTGTTGAATCTAAGAGAGATTCAGTTCCGTCAGGTATGCCTGAGGCTGCTTCTTTCAGCAATGCTGATGTGAATGATTTTGCCGATTTGGGCGATGCTTCTGACGATGATTTACCATTCTAATATTTAATTGAAGGAGGCTTAACAATGGAAGAAAGAAATGAAAGACCTATGCACAGAAAACCACGCCGTAAGGTTTGCCACTTCTGTGTTGACCGTGTTGAAGCCATTGACTATAAGGATGTAGCTCGTCTTCGCAAGTTCATCTCTGAACGCGCTAAGATTTTACCCCGCCGCGCTACCGGTACTTGCGCTGCTCACCAGCGCGAATTGACAACCGCTATTAAGCGTGCTCGTCAAATTGCATTATTACCTTATGTTAATGACTAATATGTAATTATTAAAGACTGTATCCTATGGGATGCAGTCTTTTTTGTTGCGCACAACCTTGTTGACATTAGAATAAGGTTGTGTTATACTTTTTGAAAATTAAAATTTCGCGGCGAATAATTTAACGACGTATTTTGAGGTAATAATTTATGAATAGATTGTGGGAAAAAGAATATTATCTTCGGGCGAGTGATTTTGATAAATTTAATCACATAAAGCCTTCGGCAGTATTGGATTTATTTCAAGATGCCGCAGGTCAACACGCCGTGAAAATTGGCGTAGGTTTTGACGATATGATTAAGCGCTCTTATTTGTGGGTTTTAACCAGAATTAAATTTAAGGTGTTATCACAACCTAAAAGTTATCAAAAAGTGGTTGTTAAAACCTGGCCGTTAGCCCCCGGAAGACTTTCTTATCGCAGAGAGTACTGTATTGAAGATGAAAAAGGTGAGCAGTTAGTAGTAGGTAGTTCTGAATGGGTTGTTATTCATAGCGAAAAAAGGCGACTTGTATCCGCGCCGGACTTATATCCTTTTACTGACGGTTTTTGTACCGAAATCATGTGTGAAGAAAAACTCGGCAAAGTTGCGAATTTTGATGTTTTGACCGAGCCTTATATCGTTAATGCAGGGTTTAGCGAGTTGGATATTAATAACCATGTAAATAATACCAAATACGCGAATTATGTTTTAGATGCTATTAATCCCGAAAAAACGGACGAGTTAAAAGAATTCCAGATTGACTATCGTAAAGAAGTTTTGGAAGGAACAGAGCTTAGTGTTTATCATATAAGACAAGGTGCGACGGTTTTTGCTAAAGGACAAAACTCTAATGGTGATATTATGTTTGCTTGTGAGATGAAATATAAAAGTTAATTACAAAGTGGTAATTTTTATTTAGTCATAATATACTATATTGGGTGGTTAAATGAAAATTATCGATTTGCATTGTGATAGTATTTATAAATTTTTTGAACTTGGCGAAGAATATTCTTTTAAACAAAACAATGGGCATTTGAGTGAAAATGCCTTAGTAAAGGGTGGGTATTTGGCACAATGTTTTGCCATTTATACACCCTTTAATTTTTATGGCGAAGATGCTTATTCTTATTTTAAATCACAGTACGAGATTTTTTCCAATATGTTGAAAAAAAGCATGATATTAAGAAAAGCACAAAGCGGTAAAGAAATTGAAAGTAATAAAATCAAAAACAAAATATCCGCTATTCTAACCATAGAAAATGCGGAGTTTTTAAATGGCAAATTAGAGCGCGTATCAGAGATTGAAAATATGGGCGTTAAATTTTTAGGATTAATACATAATCATGAAAATTGTATCGGTTTTCCACATTCGAAAAATGGGGAAAATCATAATATTCCGCTAAAAAAATTCGGCAGGGAAGTAGTCGATATTTTAAATGACCATTCTATATTTATAGATGTTTCTCATTTGAATTTTGGCGGTTTTATTGAAGTCGCAAAACTATCAAAAAAACCATTTATAGCATCTCACTCTGCCTGTTATTCTTTAAAAGAGCATTCACGAAATTTAACCGATGAACAAATAAAAATAATAGCCGAAAGTGGCGGAATAGTAGGTATCCCGTTCTATTCTAAGTTTTTAAATGGAACCGATGAAACCAAACTTGAAGATATAATTTACCATTTGGAATATCTTATAAAAGTTGGTGGGCAAGAAGTAGTAGCACTTGGTAGTGATTTTGACGGTATAGACTGCCAACTGTTTTTAAAAAATGGGTCTGAAATGCAAATTTTGGCTAATGCAATCGTAAAAAATTTTGGATTTAGTTTAGCGGAAAAGATTTGCTATAAAAATGCCATGCGGATTATAGAATGAAAATATTACTATAATTTTTGTTTTATAATTTCAAAAGATTTGCAAATAATACACTAAAAGAGAAGGTGTATTATGGCTGAAAAATTAGGTTCAAGAACAATTAAGTTTGAAAATAAACCGCGTATCATAAGTTATGGTTCAATCGTTGGCAAAAAGGAACATGAAGGGCATTTATCACAAGAGTTTGACCAGTATATTACGGATAGTTTTTTCGGAGAAAAATCGTTTGAAAAAGCGGAAAGTAAACTTCAAAAAACTGCGGTAGAAATAGCACTCGAAAAAGCAAATTTAACCGAAAAGGATATCGATAAAATATTTGCAGGGGATTTGCTTAATCAGTGTATAGGAAGTTCATTTGGGCTTAGAAGTTTTGGAATTCCTTTTATAGGACTTTACGGCGCGTGTTCAACAATGGCACTGTCTACAGCATTAGCATCGCTTTTTGTTGAATGCGGTGCAGCGGATAAAACAATAGCAGTAACTTCTTCCCACTTTTGTTCGGCAGAACGTCAGTATCGTTTCCCCTTGAACTACGGGTCGCAACGCACCCCAACGGCACAGTGGACGGTAACGGGTAGCGGCGCATTGATAATATCAAAAGCAGAGACTGGACCATATATTGATTCAGTGACTTTTGGTGAAATAACCGATTTAGGAGTTACCGACGCTAATAATATGGGTGCTGCTATGGCACCTGATGATGTTAAAATAAGACCATACCCAAGACACGAGGGTATGGTCTTTTTCTACACACAAATCCAGTATTTAAGGGGGTTTAGAGCATTTTTTAAGGTTTTTCAAAGCACGAAAATACGCAAAAAATAGTATAACAGAAAAAACACACAATGTTTAATGTTCTATAAAAAAGGAGGTAGTTTAAATTGCTAAAACATTTAATTGAAACTTTCGGCTGTAATCAGCCATTTGCTATTTCGGAAATTACATATAAAGACTATTCGCAGATTTGGATTTATAAATCAGTTGCTGAACTTTGTAAAAAGGGCAAAATAGTGCACCTTGACAGAGGTGTGTATTATATACCTAAGAAAAATAAATACGGTATTGTGCCTTTTGACCCGATGAAAATCATTGAAAAGAAATATATTAAAGATAACGAAAATGTGCAGGGTTTTTATTCTGGCAAATATTTGTTATATCAACTTGGCATATCAAAGATCAATCCCAAGACAATAGAAATTTATTCTAACAATGAAACTCAAAGAAGTAAAGTGGTAAATATTTGCGGTAAAAGATTATTGTTACATAAAGCAAGAACGAAAATTGATAAGTTTAACGCATCTGTTCTATGCTTCTTGGAACTGATGAACGGTATTGATGTAGAAACCCTTGACGAGTATAAACGCAAACTCATATCGGATTATATTAACGAAAACCGTATCACCCAAAGGCAAATCACTAAATACATACAGTATTTTCCCGATAAGACCTGCCGAAATCTGATTGAAAGCGAGGTAATCTAGCATGTCACGCAGTAATAGTTCTATGGTTTGTACATATCTAATCGAACTTGTAGCAGGAATAATGACCGGTTACAAATTTATATATCTTGATGATGCTATAGTGATGAGATTTGCACTTTCAATGTTGTATATCCCCGCAGTTCTCGTCCTTGTAGATGCAAAATCAAAAGCGGTGCGTTTTCTTGTCTACCTTA
>JAZNSZ010000033.1:0-6220 GCA_045591465.1 Acutalibacteraceae bacterium
AATTGTCGGGTCCTTATTATTGTCGTTGTTTAATTTTCAAGGTCCGTTTCGCTCCCCGCTTTTCAGGGCGCCCGATTATATTACCACATTAATTCCCCTTTGTCAACACTTTTTTTAAACTTTTTTTAAAAATTTTTCAAAAAGTGGCAGGTTTGTCTAAATGTGCTTTTATTAACTAAAAAAACCTTTATATTTTAGTTATTTTTACATATCAATTATGGCTTCGGCAATTTTCAATCCGTCGACCGCCGCAGACATTATACCACCCGCATATCCGGCGCCTTCACCCGCAGGATATAAACCCGCTAGATTTACGCTTTGAAAATTATCATTTCGCAATATTCTTACAGGTGAAGAACTTCTGGTTTCGGGAGCAGTAAGCACCGCGCTCTCACTTGCAAAACCCTTTATCTTTTTATCGAACTCCAGAATACCTGTTTTAAGACTTTCTATAATATAATTCGGAAATATATCCGAAAATTCGGCAAATGAATACTTTGGTTTAACCGTTGGCGTCACTTCATTTATTTGTGCCTTACGACCAAAAACAAAATTGCCAACCGTCGTCACAGGCACAGCGCCTTTACATATATTATATGCTTTTTGTTCTATTTCCTTTTGGAAATCGCAACCCGCCAAAACGTCATCACCGGAAAAATCCTCAGGATTAACGCCAACAAGCAAAGCACTATTAGCGTTTTTGCCGTCGCGAGCCGAATAACTCATTCCATTCACAGCCAAGCCTTGTTCTTCGCTCGAAGCATTTATAACTTCACCGCCGGGACACATGCAAAAAGTATAAACGCCCCTACCATTTGGCAAATGAACTGCGAGTTTATAATCCGCCGCAGATAAAGCCGGATGGTTATAAAATTCACCGTAGAGTGCTTTATTGATATTCTCCTGTAGATGTTCTATTCTAACACCCACCGAAAAAGCCTTGCGCTCCATTTTTGTATTCAAACCTTTAAGAAGTGAAAAAACATCCCTTGCCGAATGCCCTGTTGCCAACACAACATTATCACACTCAATCTCATTACCGTTTGCCACTATAGACGAAACCTTATCATCCCTTATATTAATTTCTTCAAGTTTTGTACCGAAAAGAATATTTCCACCAAGAGAGATGATTTCTTGCCTTATACTTTTCACAACTTCAACCAAAACATCGGTACCTATATGCGGTTTAGCATCAGTAAGTATTTTCCCATTAGCACCATGCGAAACGAATTCTTTTAACACTGCGCGGCAACGGATATCCTTTATACCTGTATTAAGCTTGCCGTCCGAAAAAGTGCCCGCTCCCCCTTCACCGAACTGAACGTTTGATTCAGGGTTGAGTTTTCCGCCCGTAAAAAATGCATCAACGTCCTTTTTTCGTGTATCGGCGTCCTGCCCGCGCTCAAGCACAATAGGTTTTAGCCCTGCACGTGCAAGCGCCAAGGCGCAAAACATACCGCAAGGGCCAAAGCCGACTACGACAGGCGGATTATTATGAGTTATATTTGCAGTTTGCCACTTGTAATCCTTACATATATATAATTGTGCGTTTTTATTCTTTTTTAAAATAACCTGTTCATTCGCACATTCAACTAATACCGAACAGCAAAAATGAACATTATCCTTTCTGCGCGCATCAACCGACTTCTTATATAAATAAACATTATCGGTTTTACATTTTATCAATTTTTCAACCGTTGTCTTTAAATCTTCAAAATCAGTATCAAGCGGCAGCTTTACATTATTAATTATCAGCATACACTATTCCCAACTATAGATTCTATCGCGCACATAGCACTACTCCAAGCCCACTGCAGATTAAATCCACCACAGTCGCCATCAATATCAAGTATCTCACCTACACAGTAAAGCCCCCTACAATCAACCGATTCCATAGTGCGTGGATTAAACTGTGTAGTATCAAGACCGCCCGCAGTCACCTGTGCATTGGCAAAGCCCGTAGTTCCAATTACATTAAATTCCATATTATTTAATATATGCGCTATTTTTTCTATTGCCGCATTATCTATCACGGCAACCGAATCAGAAAGCTTTAAGCCTGCAAGCTTTAAAACAATCTGACCGAGGCGTTTGTTAAGCATACCTGTAAAAAATTCCTCTAACGGACGGTTTTTCATTATATTTGTTCTTTTTAGTATAACAGAGCAAAGGTCAGCGTAATCGATATTCGGCATAATATCAAGGCTAATAATTGTACCGTCAACACGTGATACTTGGCGCGAAACCTGCATTATAGGTGGTCCCGAAAGTCCGTAATCGGTAAATAAAACCTCGC
This sequence comes from Acutalibacteraceae bacterium, assembly GCA_045591465.1. GTDB lineage: Bacteria > Bacillota > Clostridia > Oscillospirales > Acutalibacteraceae > UBA737. The sequence continues at coordinate 2,297 of JAZNSZ010000033.1, forward strand.
CGAAATCGCGACGCAACACTTGTCCGTCCTTCATAAGCGAAACCGAAGCATCAACCTTAATTCCCTTTAGCTGCTTGGTTACATCATTAACCGTTTTAATTTGTACTATTGAGGGAGTACTTTTTACAACCTCGAAGCCTGCAAACTGTAAAATCTTAAGCATACTTCCGTCGCAGCCGTATTTTTCACCACCTGCAAGACCGCCTGTGGCAATAATAATATTTTTGGCTATAAAGTTCACCTTATTAGCAATTACCTTATAATCCTTACCTAACGTATTTATATTGGTAACCTTGGTATCGGTATGGATTATAACCCCTAGTTCCTCTGCCATAAAGCGTAGGCAATCCACAACCGAGCCCGCCTGTAAGGAAGCGGGGTACGCCTTGTCGTCTTCATATATAAAGGGGACACCAATTTTTTCAAAAAACTCTTCACACACAGACAAATTAAATTTTTCCAAAGCGTAACGGCAAAATTCTTTATTTTGACCATGATAACGTTCAAGCGAAATATTTTTATTTGAAATATTACACCTGCCGTTGCCCGTAACAATAAGCTTTTTGCAAACACGTGGCAAAGCCTCTAAAACCCGAACTGAAAGCTCAGGCTCTTTTTGTTTAAGATATACTGCCGCACAAAGACCTGCCGCGCCGCCACCGATTATAACCACATCTGTTTTCATAACCAAAATTCCTTATACATATATATTATAGAAATCATATCACAAAACCCAACAATTTACAAGAAAAGAAAATCCCGACATAAAGTCGGGACTAAGAAATTATTCTGCTGTTACTGTTTCCTTTTGAGTTTCTTCACTGTCTTTATAGGAAAGTGCAGGAGCGACATCCTTCTTCTTTAGGTTGCGGTCAACATAATTCTTGGTAATCTTCATAACCAACGGACAGAGTACCAATACGCCGATAAGGTTGGGAACCATCATCAGTCCGTTAAAGGTATCAGAAATATCCCAAGCAAGAGTAGAAGTAAGGACTGCGCCGAAAATTATAGTGCAAACATGGATTATTCTGAAAATAACTGTTGTCTTTGCACCAAATAGATATTCCCAAGCCTTAGAGCCGTAGTGTGACCAACCGAGAACTGTTGTAAATGCAAACAAGAACATTGCAATAGCAACAAATCTCTGACCTATGTTACCCCAAGAGAACACTTCGTTAAAAGCGCCGCCTACGAGGGTTGCATCAGAAAGTCCCTGTGCAATTTCACCTGTTTTAACATTGAAAACGCCGCCTTCAAGACCGCCCGAGGTTAAAACAACCAAAGCTGTCATTGTGCAAACAACCATTGTGTCGGCAAATACTTCAAATATACCCCACATACCCTGTTTAACAGGCTCTTTAACATTTGAGTTGGAGTGTACCATAACAGATGAACCAAGACCTGCTTCGTTTGAGAAAACGCCACGCTTAAAGCCGTTGGTCATAGCAATAATTACACCGCCAATGCCGCCGCCTACGAAAGCCTCAGGCTTAAATGCGTTAACAAAGATTGCTTTAAATGCAGGGATAATCGCATCGTAGTTAATACCTATAATTATAATGCTGCCTACAACAAATAAAACTACCATAAAGGGAACAATTTTTTCTGCAACACTTGCAATTCTCTTAAGACCACCCAAGGTGATAAGAGCAGTTAAAGCCATAATAACAACGCCAAGTAAGATATTGTATAAAGAAACTTCTCCAAATACATTAATAGAAGAAAGTGCTTTAACATCAAAAGCAGCAGCAACGTTAGCAACAATTTTGTTAACCTGTCCCATACTGCCGATGCCGAAAGAAGCGAGCATTGTAAAGATACAGAAAAGAACTGCCAATACCTTACCTATCCACTTACAGCCTTTTTTAGCACCAAGACCGTCACGAAGATAGTACATAGCACCGCCTGACCACTCATCATTAGCATTTTTGCGGCGGTAATAAATACCTAAAACATTTTCGGAATAGTTGGTCATCATTCCAAAGAATGCAGCAACCCACATCCAGAAAACTGCACCTGCGCCGCCAACAGCAATAGCTGCTGCAACACCTGCGATATTACCTGTGCCTACTGTAGCCGCAAGAGCGGTACAAAGCGCCTGAAACGGCGAAATCGAACCTTTTTCCTTACTGTGAGCAATAACCTCTTTTTTGAAAAGGCTGCCTATTGTTTCTTTCCACCAATGTCCAACGTGTGAAATCTGAAACACTTTAGTCAACAGAGTGGTTATAACACCTGTGCCGATAAGCAAAGCTAAACCGAAAGCGCCCCATACGACGCCATTAATACTACCGTTGATTTCTGCAATTTTGTCTAACATATTTTTTCTCCTTTTTAAAATAATAAAGCCGAGTCTAAAAAAAAGACTCGGCAAAAGTACAAAAATAAAATACCCTTTGTCCTTTTGCCTGAGAGATTAACGAAAAATTTCGCCTTGCCCCTTCGGCATCTGATTTAACAGAATTCTCCAAAGTCCTATCCGTTCACAGTCGTTTACACTTCTGCAAATTTCACATAGTTATTCAATTAACAAATATTATAACACGCTTTTTAAAAAAATCAAGTACTTTTTAAAATTTTTTATTGACTCATAAAAAAAATCGTAGTATTATATAAAAATAGTAATTATTTGGAGGAAGAAATTATGTTTAAATCAGCTTATTTACAAAAGGTTTACGCTGATGTTGAAGCAAGAAACCCCGGTGAAAAGGAATTCTTGCAAACAGTCAAAGAGGTTTTTGAATCTATCGAGCCTGTTGTTGAGTCCAATCCCAACATTGAAAAATGGGGCGTTATTGAAAGAATGGTAGAGCCCGAAAGACAGATTATGTTCCGTGTTCCGTGGGTAGATGACAACGGTGTTGTTCGTGTAAACCGCGGTTACAGAGTACAGTTCAACTCTGCTATCGGTCCTTACAAGGGCGGTCTTCGCTTTCATCCGTCAGTTAATGCCAGCATTATTAAGTTCTTAGGCTTTGAGCAGACCTTTAAGAACAGCCTTACGGGTCTTCCTATGGGCGGCGGTAAAGGCGGTAGCGACTTTGACCCGCGCGGACGCAGTGACCAAGAAATTATGCGCTTCTGCCAGAGCTTTATGACCGAGCTTTCAAGACATATCGGTGCTGATACCGACGTTCCTGCAGGTGATATCGGCGTAGGTGCACGCGAAATTGGTTACCTTTACGGTCAATACAGAAGAATGCGTAATGAATTTACAGGCGTTCTTACAGGTAAGGGTCTTACATACGGCGGCTCACTTATCCGTCCTGAAGCTACAGGCTTTGGCGCAGTTTACTATGTAGACGAAATGCTTAAATCCTTTGGCGATACTATTAAGGATAAAACCTTTGCGGTATCAGGCTTCGGTAACGTTGCTTGGGGTACTGTTAAGAAAGTAACCGAGCTTGGCGGTAAGGTTGTTACCATCTCAGGTCCTGACGGTTATATATATGACGAAGACGGTATCAATACCGACGAAAAGATTGAATTTATGCTTTCAATGCGTTCTTCCGGTCGCGACAAGGTTAAGGATTATGCTGATAAATTCGGCGTTCCCTACTTTGAAGGTCAGAAGCCTTGGGGCACAAAGGTTGACATTGTTATGCCTTGCGCAACACAGAACGAGGTTGACGTTAAGGAAGCTGAACAGATTATTGCCAACGGCGTTAAATACTATGTAGAGGTTTCAAATATGCCTACCACCAATGAGGCAGTAGCACTTCTTAAGTCAAAGGGTGTTATCATTGCTCCCTCTAAGGCAGTTAACGCAGGCGGCGTTGCTACCTCCGGTCTTGAAATGTCTCAGAACTCGATGCGTTACAGCTGGACCGCAGAAGAGGTTGACGCTAAGCTTCACCAGATCATGAAGAATATCTTTGATTCTTCCGTATCTGCAGCTAACAAGTACGGCCTCGGTGATGA
>JAZNSZ010000034.1:0-46267 GCA_045591465.1 Acutalibacteraceae bacterium
GCTACGATCCGACTTAAAGCAAAGCACCATCGCAATCAGCAAACAGGCCACGCGCAACAGTCTTTTTGCCATAATCATCCACCTCCCGGCCACCTTTTGTGCCAATTATAGCAGAAAAGCAAAAATAACGCAAGGTGTACAAAAAGGCCATCGTCCGTTGGACGGTGGCCTTTTTGGAAGCGACGCGCTAATTGGAATCGGTCTGAAAACTTGATTTTCTTAAAATATTACTTATTTATCATAAAATATGGACCACACATGCTTTCGTGTGTTTTAATATAAGTCCATTTAAAATCCTTGCCAACAACATATATTTCTACAAAATCATCTAATTTCTTTGCGGTGGTCAAATCACAAATTAAGTCCTTGGTATGCTTATCTTCAAACCACTCAATATAAATAGCATCTTTTTTGCCAATTTTATCATAAGCTTCTTTTGCTTTTTCTCCAACCAAATATTGGTTTTCGTTTAACAATTCCCAAGAAAAAATATGCCAAATATAATTTCCCGTAGACTTAACATATTTTTGTATATCTTTATTAGGAATATTAGATGCAAATACTTCAATCCACTTATTATAGAATTCTTCTTTTGTCATTAAAATCACCGACCTTTAAGTGCATTATAACATAAAAGCGGCGAAGCCGCAATACTTATTACCTCTTACTTTTTACTTATTACTTCCCAAAAATCCCGTGTGAATTTTATTTTGAGGTAAGAGTGAAGAGGTAAGAAGTAAGAAGTAAAAATCCCGCCCACTTTCGTGAACGGGATTTTTGGTCCGAGTGACAGGACTTGAACCTGCGGCCTCTTGACCCCCAGTCAAGCGCGCTACCAGCTGCGCCACACCCGGATAATTTAAAGTAATAAGTAATAGTGAATAGTGAAGAAGTGATTAACACTTTTTCTCACGCGCAAGTGGTATTATACCACGATTTTCTAATTTGTCAATAGAAAAAAGGTTGCCTTTTTTAAAAAACCAAGGCAACCCTTTATTTTTTAAAAACTAATCAGCAAAACCGGATTCTACCAATGCAATAAGACCGTCAAGAGCTTCTTTCTCATCTGAACCGTCAACGATAATCTTAATAGTTGTACCGCCAACAATTCCAAGGGAAAGAACGCCTAAAAGACTTTTTGCATTAACCTTTCTTTCATCCTTTTCAACCCAAATTGAAGACTTGAATTCGTTAGCCTTTTGAATGAAAAAAGTAGCCGGACGAGCATGTAAACCTACTTGATTGTGAATAACAACATCTTTAACGCACATTATAAAAATCTCCTTATCGGTTAATGGTGTTTCAATTACAATGTTATTATACCACATTTAATGCGATAGTCAATTATTTGTGAAAAAGTTCTAATATTTATCCAACAATTCAGTAATTATAATTCTCCGATTTGTGCAATTTCATCACAATTTTATAGACTTGATTCGAATTTTTGCAAAAGTTTTTTATCTTTTTCGTCTAAATCTTGCATTTTCAGCATATCGGGTCTTTTTTCCATTGTGACTTTCAAAGACTTACATCTGCGCCAATTATCAATATTTTTATGATTACCGGACAGCAATACTTCCGGCACTGCTCTACCCATCCATTCAGGTGGGCGTGTATATTGCGGATATTCCAAAAGCCCGTCAAAATGGCTTTCTTCGCTAAAACAAAGTTCATCCGACAAAACTCCCGGCAACATTCTGCAAACAGCATCAGCAACCGCCAACGCAGGTAACTCGCCACCCGTCAGCACGAAATCGCCTATTGAAATTTCTTCGTCCACGATTTCTTCTATAACACGTTCATCAATGCCCTCATAATGCCCACAAAGCAACACCAAGCGGTCAAGTTTTGATAACTCGACTGCCCTTTTTTGATTAAAGGTTTTTCCTTTTGGGGATAAATACACCAAATGGGGTTTTTCTTCATTAGCACCATACAAACTTTTATAAGCGTTATAAATCGGCTCGGCGGACATAACCATTCCCATACCGCCACCGTAGGGAGTATCGTCAACCTTATTATGTTTATTATTGGCATAATCGCGTATATTGGTACACACAATTTCCACCTTACCCGCTTTTTGAGCCCTGCCTATGATGCTCTCGCTCATAACAGTTTCGCACATTTCGGGGAACAAGGTTAAAATATCAATTCTCATCATCGAAAATTCCTTTCAATGGGCGTATAATCGCGGTTTCACTCTTAATATCCACCGAAATTATAACTTCTTCGATCGCGGGGACAAGATATTCCTTTTCACCGCGTGTAATATGCCAAACATCATTTGCACCCGTTTGTGAAACATCGGTTATCTCACCCAAAATCTCATTGCTGTCGGCATCGTGAACAGTAATACCGATAAGGTCAGTAATAAAATATCTACCGTCAGGGAGTTTAACATCGTCGCGATTAATATACAACACGGTATTTCTAAAACTTTCGGCATGTTCAATAGTTTCCACACCCTTAAAAGCCACCAAAGAAATATTACCATGCGGTTGTACGCGCAAAACCGTAAGTTTATTCTCACCATTCTGGTCGGTATATAAATATTTAAACTGTTTAAGAAAATCGGCACTGTCCGCCCAAACCTGAACGCGTGTCATACCTTTAACACCATGGGTACCGACTATTTTTCCTACTTCAAGATATTTTTTCTTCATTTAATCACCTAAGTAAATACCCCCAACTTAGTGGGGGCATTAAGCACTTTAGTCAATTTCAACCACAACAGACTCACCAGTTCTGTTGGCTGCAGCACGCATAACTGTACGGATAGCCTTAGCAATTCTGCCTTGCTTACCGATTACACGGCCAACATCATTTGATGCAACCTGTAAATGATAAACAGTAGCGCCTTCTTGGTTGGGTTCATCAACAACTACTTTTACTTCATCAGGATTTTCAACAAGTCCTGATGCAATAGAAATCAATAAATCTTTCATTTTTTACCTCACAAAGCTTTTATTAAAGAACGCCGTTCTTTTTGAGTAAAGCCTTAACGGTATCGGTAGGTTGAGCACCCTTAGAAATCCATTTCTTAGCCTTTTCACCGTCGATATTTACTGCTGCGGGGTCCTTAGTGGGATCATAAGTACCGATTTCTTCGATAAAACGACCGTCACGTGGGAATCTTGAATCAGCAACAACTACACGGTAGAAAGGAGCACGCTTAGCACCCATACGACGAAGTCTGATTTTAACTGCCATTTATTACACCTCCAGAATAAAATATATGTTTAAAGATTTGCTATCTTAAAAACCAAAACCACCGGGCATATTCATACCACCCATTTTGCGCATCATATTGCGCTTACCGCCCTTAGAGTTCATCTGCTTGAACATCTTTTTCATCTGCTCATACTGCTTCATAAGTCTATTAACCTCTTCCACAGTAACGCCTGCGCCTGCGGCAATACGCTTACGGCGAGAGCCATTTAAAATATCAGGCTTTGCGCGTTCCTTTTTAGTCATAGAAGTTATTATTGCTTCTATTCTCAAAAGTGCGCGGTCATCAATATCAACATCTCTAATCTGTCTTTCCATACCCGGCATCATAGAGAGTATGCTTTTTAATGAGCCCATTTTCTTAATTTGCCTGAACTGTTCAAGCAAATCGTTCATATCAAATTTATTTTCAGCAAGTCTTTGAGCGGTTTTTTCCGCCTCTTTTTCGTCAATCTCGGTTTCAACCTTTTCAATAAGCGAGAGCACGTCCCCCATACCGAGAATTCTTGAAGCCATACGGTCAGGGTGGAATTCATCCAATTGGTCAAGCTTTTCGCCAACACCGGCAAACATAATCGGTTTGCCCGTTACAGCCTTAACAGATAACGCCGCACCGCCGCGTGTGTCACCGTCAAGCTTGGTTAAAATAACGCCGTCAATCTCCAAAATATCATTAAACGATTTTGCAATATTAACCGCATCCTGACCTACCATTGAGTCAAGCACCAATAAAATGTTGTTAACCTCAACCGCCTCGGTTATGCGTTTGAGCTCATCCATAAGCTCGGTATCAATATGAAGACGACCTGCGGTATCAAGAATCACAAAATCGTGACCGTAATCACGTGCGTGAGCAATAGCCTTTTTGGCAATAATCTCAGGTTTTTCGGTGCCCATTTCAAAAACGGGAGCCTCTACCGCTTTACCTACAACCTTTAACTGTTCAATAGCGGCAGGACGGTAAATATCGCAAGCGACAAGCATTGGTCTATGGCCTTTAGCCTTTAAATGCTTTGCCAATTTTGCCGAATGGGTAGTTTTACCCGAGCCTTGCAAACCGCACATCATAATAACGGTAGGTATTTTATTAGAAATCTTAAGTCGCGCTTGCTCGCTGCCCATAAGAGCAGTTAACTCATCACGAACGATTTTAATAACCATCTGTGCAGCGGTAAGGCTTTCCATAACATTTGCACCGATGCATTTTTCGGTAACAGAGTTAGTAAAATCCTTAGCAACCTTATAGTTAACGTCAGCCTCTAAAAGTGCTAAACGCACCTCACGCATGGCGGTTTTTACGTCAGCCTCGGAAAGCTTTCCGCGAGAGCGCAATTTTTTAAAAACGCCTGCTAATTTGTCTGATAAACTGTCAAACGCCAAAAAATCCACACTCCTTACAAATCATTAATAATATTTAAAATCTCGGTTAAAGCGTCCTTATCACCATCAGTGTATTTTACCGATAATTCTTTAAGTGACTGAAACTTTTTACAGTAACCGCACTTTTCTTCAAGTCTTAAAAGCTGAGCCTCTGCACGCTTTATCTGGTCACGCACACCCTGACGGGTTATCCCCTCATTTTCAGCTATCTCCGAGAGGGATAAATCCTCGTTATAATAGCATTCTGTAAGCTTGCGGGGTTTTTCACCCAAAAAGTCACCATAGACATCAAGCAGGGATGAAATATACAAATTTTTAGTCATAATTCCCCCTGCCTTTCTTTAACCTATGAGAGTATAACATAAAAATACACGCCTGTCAAGTTTTTTTCTTTACAGACGTGTAAAATTTTTAATCAATTATTTCACCTATAAGTATATCGCCCTCGCGACTAAGAATTTTAACCGTATTAATTTCACCGCAACTACCAAAATTTTTCAATTTAACACGGCAATAATTATCGGTATAGCCCTCGGTTTCGGTTTCGAAAAGCACCTTCTTGGTAGTACCGATAAACCTTTCTAAAAACTGTTGTTCGGTTTTAAGGGTTGCTTCTATCATACGTTTTGAACGCTCAGACTTCCGTGCGTTACTCACTTGATTAGGAAGACCGAAAGCCACTGTTCCCTCGCGGCGTGAATAAGCAAAAATATGTGCCTTGGCAAAGCCAATTTCACGAGCGAACGCAAGACTTTCCAAAAACTCCTGCTCGGTTTCCCCGGCAAAGCCCACCATAATATCGGTGGTTATAGCGCTATCGGGGAATATATCCCTTATCCGATTTACTAAATCACGGTAAAATGCAGTATCATAATGCCTGTTCATACGTGCAAGGGTTTTGTCACAGCCCGACTGCAAAGACAAATGGAACTGCGGACAGAATTTATCCTGATTTTTAAAGCGCGACAGCATTTCATCAGTAATATGGTCGGGCTCGAGTGAGCCTAATCTTACACGCTTAATACCCTCAACCGAACAAACCGCATCAACCGCATCGCATAAATTTATATCTTCACCCTTACCGTAAGAAGTAAGGTTTATACCCACAAGTACAATCTCTACAAAGCCGTTTTGTGCCAAAGCCTCGGCTTCCTTTTTAATCTCTGCTACGGGTTTTGAACGCACCCAACCGCGCGCAGTAGGAATTATACAGTAGGTGCAAAATCTGTCACAGCCGTCCTCAATTTTCATATAAGCGCGTGTGCGCTCAGCAAACTCGGTAATAGACGGGGTATTAAAATGCTCTGCCTTAGGGTGCTCACAAACCTCAAAAACAGTTTTGCCGTCAAGCAAAAACTGTTCAACTCTCTCTACAACCTTTAAAACATCGGTGTTACCCATTATAATATCGGCATCCTGTAATTGCCTTGATTTTTCCGAAAAAGCCTGAACCATACAGCCTGTAAGCGCAATAACGGCATTGGGGTTGTTTTTACGGAAGCGGTGCAAAGCCTGTCGGGTTTTGCGGTCACTTTCAGCAGTAACTGTACAGGAATTTATAATTAGCGCATCAAACGGTGCCGTTGTGGGCACCGTTTTGTGACCTTTGCTTTCAAAGGCTTCACGCATTACCTGTGTTTCGTACTGATTAACCTTACAACCCAAGGTGTAAAATGCTATGTTCATAAATTCTCCTGTAATTTTAAATAATATGCCACTGCCAAACGGTCGCAACGCTCATTTTCGGGGTGCCCCGCGTGACCTTTAACCCATTCTATAGTAACATCGTGCTCTTTTATCAATTCTAAAAGCTGTTCCCACAAATCAGGGTTTAAGGCGGGCTTTTTATCGGCCTTGCGCCAATTATTCTTACGCCAAGACTCTGCCCAGCCCTTTGTAATACCGTCTGCGACATATTTAGAGTCAGTCACAAGCCTTACCTTACAAGGCTCCTTAAGTGCGGCAAGCCCCATAATAGCGGCAGTAAGCTCCATACGGTTGTTAGTTGTGTTTTTTTCACCGCCCGAAAGCTCTTTTTCGTGCCCATTATACCTAAGCACTACCCCCCAACCGCCAGGACCTGGGTTGCCCGAACAGGCACCATCGGTAAACAGTTCAATATACTTCATAATCAATACTTCCTATAGCTTCCTACAACCTTGCCCAGCACGGTTGGGTTTTCGGGATAAATAGGCTCAAAATCCTCGTTTTCGGGCATAAAGATAACAGTTTTATCCTTTATTACAAGGCGCTTTACTGTAGCCTCTTCCCCATCCATACCAACAACGATGTCACCGTTACGGCAAGCAGAATTTTTATCCGCTACGATTATATCGCCGTCCATTATACCAATGTTTTTCATACTGTAGCCTACCACCTTTAAGGCGAAAAGACCGTCAGCATCCTTAGACGGATACGGTATATAATCTTCAATTTCTTCAACCGCTAAAATAGGTTTGCCCGCGGTAATTTTTCCAACAAGCGGCACCATTGAAGCAGATGTAGGTGTATCAATTTTTATTGCACGTGAATACTTGGCATCGCGCACAATATAGCCCTCTTCCTCCAAAACGCCTAAAATTGCGTGAACAGTGGAGGTAGACTTAATACCTGTGTTATTACAAATTTCTCTAACAGTTGGCGGAAAACCGCCTGACATTTGCTTTACTATAAAATTATAAACGCTCTGCTGTTTTTCAGTAAGCGGTCTTTTTGACATTATAAAAACTCCTATCGAACATTTATTCGTTTTTAGTATAACATCATTTTAAAGATATTGCAAGAGAAAAAGAAAAACGGTGCCGTAGCACCGTTTTATCTGGATTTGATTTTTCTACGCTTTAGCCAGCTTGTAGGCGAAAAGAGCAAAATTAACGGATAAATCTCAAGACGGCCTAAAAGCATTGCAAAGGACAATACAAGCTTTGCAAAGGGCGAATAAATATCATAATTTCCTATTGGGCCAACCTTAGAAAGACCCGGTCCTACGTTGTTAAAACAAGCGGCAACCGCAGAAATATTGGTTTCAAAACCAAAGGGTTCAAAAAGAAGTATAAAAAATATTATAACAAAGCAGAAAAAGTAAAGCGCAAAATAAACCATAACACCGTTTAAGGTTTCCGCTTCGACACCTTTGCCCTCAAACCTTACCGCCTCTGCTCCGCGCGGATGAAGCATATGCTTTAAATTAGCGCGAATACGCTTAAATAAAAGAACTATACGCGAAATCTTAATACCGCCTGCCGTAGAACCTGCACACGCACCTATAAACATAAGAATAAACAGTATTCCTTTTGAGAGTCCCGGCCATAAATTAAAGTCTGCTGTCGAGTATCCTGTTGTAGAAATAATAGAAGCCACCTGAAAGGCAGACTGGCGTACTGCCTCCCAAAAGTTACCGAATAAATGATAAATATTATATGTTATTAAAGAAACCGCTACAACAACTATTCCTAGATAGCACCAAAGCTCTTCACTTTTGAAAGCAGTACGGATTTTTCTTACAAGAATAAGATAATAAATATTGAAATTCACGCCGAAAATGAGCATAAATATTGCAATGACCCATTGAATATAGGGTGAATATGAGCCTATACTGTCTGCCCTAACGCCAAAACCGCCTGTACCTGCGGTACCGAATGAGTGTACCAAAGATTCATATAAATTCATACCGCCTGCGAGTAATAAAACAACCTCTAATACTGTAAGGAAAATATATATCAAATAAAGTATTTTGGCAGTACTTTTAAGCTTAGGTACAAGCTTACCGACAATAGGCCCCGGCATTTCGGCACGGACTATGTGAATAGAACGTCCCGACTCGGTAGGAACGATAGCCATAACAAGCACCAGAATACCCATACCGCCTACCCAGTGGGTAAAACTTCGCCAAAATAGAAGTCCTTTTCCCATTGCTTCAATTTGTTCGCCGCTAAGAATAGTAGCACCCGTTGTGGTAAAACCGCTTACGGTTTCAAAAAACGCATCGATAAAATTTGGTATTGCGCCGCTTATAACAAAGGGAAGCGCCCCTACTACAGACAAGGTTATCCAAGACAGCGCTACTATTACAAAACCCTCTTTTGCAAAAAAAGTTTTATCCTTAGGTTTATTGATAACCGTTAACAAAAAGCCAAGCCCTAAAGAAAAAATAATTGTTATGGCAAATGCTATAACACTTTTTTCGGCATAAACAATTGAATATGCCATAGGCAACAGCATAAGTACCGCTTCTATGCACAAAATTTTACCCAAAAGATAAAAAACAATTTTACGATTCATAGCTTATCCCCTTAATATATCGGACAGCTTATTTATACGCTGATTTGCCGCTAAAATTATAACCTTATCCAAAGGTAAGAACATATCGTCACCTGTGGGGATTATAGTCTTACGGTTTCGGATAATACCTGCAACAAGTGTATTGGGCTTTAATGATAAATCTTTAAACGGAATATTATTCTTATTAAAATCGTCCTTAACAATAAACTCCAAAACCTCAACCTTATCATCCATAAGCTTATAAAGAGTTTCCACGCTGCTGCCCTGAGAATTTTCAAGCGCACGTGCATACTGAACAAGTATATTAGAAACCGTCATTTTAGGTGAAACAACGGTATCAAGTCCCCAACTTTCCGCCATTGGCATTAAGGCTTCGCGATTGATTTTGGTAATAACCTTAGGCACACCCTTAGTCTGAGCATAGGCTGACATAAGTATATTCTGTTCATCCATACCCGTAAGCGAAACAAAAGCATCTACCGACAAAAGTCCCTCTTCAAGTAAGACCTCTTGGTCGGTACCGTCAGCATTAACAACGGTCACTTTTGGAAGTGCTTCGCAAAGCCTTTCGCAAACATCAATTTGCTTTTCAATTATTGTTACGGTATTATTACCCTCTGAAAGCTTTTTGGCAAGGTAAAAAGCAAGCTTGCCGCCGCCAAAAATCATAATTTTTTTGGCAGGGTTCTGCTGTATACCGATTTCTTTCATAAGGCGGATAATTTCAATCGTGGTTGCGCTTATACAAATTCTGTCACCGCTTTCAAGCACAAAATTACCGTCAGGAATATATGCATCTTCACCGCGACGAACTGCCGATATCAAGAACTTAGCTTTAAATTTGTTACGCAAATCCATTATCTTAAGTCCGTCAAAAGGTGAATCAGGCTTAAGCTTAATTTCAACTATTTCAAAATTTCTTACACTAAAGGTTTCAACCTTTGCTGCAGACGGAAGCTTTAGCAAATTAAAAAGCTCTCCAGAGGTAATAAGTTCGGGATTGAGCGTCAATGAAATATCCAACTGCTCGCGCATGAAGGAAAGGCTTTTATCGTTGTATTCAGGGTTACGTATACGCGCTATTGTATACTTTGCGCCCAGCTTCTTTGCAAGGTAACAGCTAAGCATATTAAGCTCGTCAGAGCCTGTCATAGATACTATAAGCTCTGTTTTATCTACACCGGCTTCAAGCAATACATCGCTATCAGTTCCGTTACCGCAAACACCCATAACATCATAAATATTTGTAATTTCAGTCAAAACCTGTGGGTTGTTATCAATAGCCACCACATCGTGACCCTCAGCAACAAGACTTGCCAAAATAGTTTTACCTATTTTACCGCAACCGTTAATAATTATTTTCATATAAGGCTTCCTTTAAATTTAAAATAATTGATATATAATTTATTTTAACACTTCCTGTCAAATATTACAATATCTTTTTATATAATTGAATTTGTCATTGAATTTATGCGAATTTTATAGTATACTTATTTAAACAAATTAGTTTAAGGTGATTAAATGAAACGTAGAGGGTTATCCCATATACAAATTATTGCTTTAGGGTATTTTTGTATAGTTATCCTCGGCACATTATTGCTAACTTTACCTCTGGCAACCAGAAGCGGACAAGCTGCTCCGTTGAGCACCGCTATGTTTACTTCGGTATCTGCCTCATGCGTTACAGGTCTCATAGTAGAGAATACCGTCACGTACTGGTCTTTATTCGGTCAGATAGTAATTTTAATTCTTATCCAAATCGGCGGACTGGGATATATGACCATAGCAACTTTCTTTTATAGACTCATAATAAGAAAACGCGGCCTTAAAGAAAAAATTATTATGGCAGAAAGTATAAACACTACACGTTTGAATGATTTTTCAGCCCTTATCAAAAAAATCTTTTGGGGCACGGTTATTATCGAAGTATCGGGTGCCGCACTGCTTGCCATTCGGTTTGTTCCGCTTTTTGGAGTCCTGAAAGGTATTTATTACAGCGTTTTCCATTCGATTTCTGCTTTTTGCAATGCAGGCTTTGACCTTTTGGGTACTCCCACCCCTTTCAACTCTCTCGTAAGCTTTAACAATGACCCTTTAGTTATATTTGTTATTTCGGCACTTATTATCGTAGGCGGTTTAGGTTTTTTGGTTTGGGACGACCTATTAATAAAGCATTTTCGCTTTAAAAAGCTTAATTTACACAGTAAAATAGTTATAACCTTAACCACCACGCTTCTACTGCTTGGAACTTTTCTGTTCTTTATTTTTGAACACAATGAGCTCTTTAGCAACATGCCCTTCGGCACAAAGCTGTTAAATAGCTTTTTCAGTTCGGTGACACCGCGAACGGCAGGCTTCAACAGTGTAGATATTGCTTCCCTTTCAGAGTCTTCAAAGCTATTGACCGTTATACTTATGTTCATAGGAGGAAGTTCAGGTTCAACAGCAGGCGGTATTAAAACCACTTCTCTTTTTGTAATGATTGCCTTTACAATTTCTAATATAAGAGGTAAAGACAGCATAACAGCCTTCAACAAAAAAATCACTAATGAAATCTTGAACAAGGCACTTGTAATAACCCTTATTAATCTGTGCTTAGCACTTACCGGTGCTTTTATCATTTGCGCGACTGAGCCTGTTTCACTATCAAATTCCTTGATAGAAACCTTTTCCGCCATAAGCACAGTTGGTCTTTCGGCAGGACTTACATCAGGCTTAGGTATGTTCTCACGTATCATTTTAATGTTGCTTATGTTTTGTGGCAGGGTCGGAAGTGTATCCTTTGCAACTGCTTTATTTGAAAAACGAACAAAAGCGCCAGTTTCCTATCCCACTGAAGCTATAACAGTTGGCTGAAATATTTAAAAGGAGTTTTAATATGAAATCTTTTTTAATCATAGGTTTAGGTTCTCTTGGAAACCATCTTTGCGAAGAACTCAGCAAAAATAACTGTGAAATTATGGTAGCCGATTCAAACCCTATCAAGATTGAAAATCTCAATACCCAGGTAATCTCTGCAAGGGTTTGCGACTGTACCAACAAAAGCGTATTAGAAAGTCTTGGTATAGAAGATTTTGATGCTTGCTTTGTTTGTATTGAGGATTATTTTCAAGTTTGCCTTGAAGTAACTGACCTTCTTAAAGAATTAGGTGCAAAGAAGGTTTACAGCACCGCAAACCGCCAAATTGAAGAAAAATTCCTTCTTAGAAGCGGTGCCGACCGAATTATCTACCCAGAAAGAGATATATGCCGAAGAATTGCAAGAATCGAATGTGCTCAACATATTTTTGATTATATAAACGTGGCTGACGATTATTCTATTTTTGAAATTGAACCTTCAAAAAAATGGTTAGGTAAAACTGCTATGGAATTAAATTTCCGTAATAAATATAATCTTAACATTATAGCGTACAAACAAGACGGCACAGTCATTCCCTTCTTTGATGCTAATTATGTTTTCAAAGAAAACGAGCATTTGCTTGTATTGGGCAGTGCAAAGGCAATAGAGAAAATAATAAAATAGTAAAAAGCATAATGCAGAAATTTCTGCATTATGCTTTCTTTTTTAATCAAAAAAATCTTTAATTTTGTCCATAAAGCTTTTACGGCTTTTATAGTTTTTCTCGTCAGTAGCCGCGTCAAACTCTTTAAGCTTTTCTTTCTGCGTCTTAGTGAGGTCTTTTGGCACTTCTACGATAATCTTTACATACTGGTCGCCTTTGCCCGAATAGTTAAGCCTTTGAACACCCTTGCCCTTAAGCTTAAACTCGTCGCCGGGCTGGGTTCCCTCGTGGATAGTGAATTTAACCTTGCCGTCAAGGGTGGGCACGGTAATTTCCGCTCCCAAAGCCGCCTGTGTAAAGGTTATGGGTATTTCACAGTAAATATCATATCCGTCACGCTCAAAAATCGGGTGAGGACGGACATTTACATTTATGCGAAGGTCGCCCGAAGGACCACCGTTTACACCGCTGTCACCGCCGCCGCGTATGTTAATAACCTGACCGTCATCAATACCTGCAGGTATTTCAACAGTCTGCTCTACAGTATGTCTTATTCTACCCTTGCCGTTACAGGTATTACAGGGCTTTTCAACAATTTTGCCGCTACCGTGACAATGGTTACAAACCTGTTGGGTTTGTATAACACCAAAGGGTGTGCGCTGTGTAGCCGCAACCTGACCGCTGCCGTGACAAACAGGGCAGGTCTTAACCGTAGTGCCCTTTTCGGCACCTGTACCGCCGCAGTCCTTACAGGTATCAATCTTAGTTACCTTAATTGTCTTTTTACAGCCCTTTGCTGCCTCTTCAAAGGAAATTATAACCGAAGCCGCAGTATCGTTACCTCTTCTTGGAGCGTTGGGGTTAGAGCGTCTGCCGCCACCACCAAAGCCGCCACCAAAGAAAGAACTGAAAATATCACCTAAATCGTCAAAACCACCGAAACCGCCGCCAAAGCCGCCACCGCCAAAGCCGCCGCCAGCGCCAAAATTGGGGTCAACACCTGCATGGCCAAACTGGTCATAACGGGCACGCTTTTCTTTGTCGGAAAGCACCTCATAGGCTTCATTTACTTCTTTGAAAGATTTTTCGGCTGCCTCGTCACCCGGATTTAAGTCTGGGTGATATTTTTTCGCCGCTTTTCTGTATGCTTTTTTAAGGTCATCGTCAGAAACAGACTTATCTACACCTAAGACCTCATAATAATCTCTTTTATCAGCCAAAACAATTCTCCTAAAAGCAAGGCTTTTGCCTTGCAGTGAATAGTGAAGAGTGAAAAGTGAAGAGATAAGGTGTTTTGCAAGCAAAACGATATATATTTAGTCCGCAAGCGGACACCTTTTCTCTTCTCTTTTATCTATTATCTCTTATCTTTTATTTGTCGTCTACATCAGTGTAGTCAGCTTCGTAAACATTGGGGTCTGCCTGTGCATTAGCATCAGCACCCTCAGCGCCCTGTGGGTTAGCTGCTTTATAAAGCTTTTCGCTTACAGCAAAAATTTCTTTTTGAAGCTCTTCCTGCTTAGCCTTAATAGCTTCGATATCCTCGCCCTTTAATGCTTCCTTTAATGCTTCCTTAGCAGCTTCAATCTTACCCTTTTCTTCTTCGGTAATCTTATCGCCCAAATCAGCAATAGTCTTTTCGGTTGTATAAATCATCTGGTCAGCACCATTGCGGATATCAACAGCCTCGCGGCGTTTCTTATCCTCAGCTGCATATTCCTCAGCTTCTTTTACAGCCTTATCAATATCTTCCTTAGACATATTTGTGTTAGAAGTGATAGTAATATCATTTTCCTTGCCTGTTCCTAAATCCTTAGCAGATACGTGAACAATACCGTTAGCGTCGATATCGAAGGTAACCTCAATCTGCGGTACACCGCGGGGAGCAGATGCAATACCGTCAAGGTGGAATACACCGAGAGTCTTATTATCGCGTGCAAATTCGCGTTCACCCTGTAAAACGTGTACTTCAACCGAGGTCTGACCGTCAGCTGCGGTAGAGAAAATCTGGCTCTTCTTAGCGGGGATAGTGGTGTTTCTGTCAATAATCTTTGTAGAAACGCCGCCCATTGTTTCAATACCGAGAGAAAGAGGTGTTACGTCAAGAAGAAGAAGTCCCTTAACGTCACCGCCGAGAACGCCAGCCTGTAATGAAGCACCCAAAGCTACGCATTCGTCGGGGTTGATACCCTTAAAGGGCTCTTTACCCATAAAGTTCTTAACAGCTTCTTGTACAGCGGGGATTCTAGAAGAACCGCCAACCATAAGCACCTTGTTAATTTCGCTCTTCTGGAGTCCTGAGTCTGCAATTGCCTGACGAACAGGAGCCATTGTAGCCTCTACCAAATCAGCAGTAAGCTCGTTAAACTTCGCTCTTGTCAAGGTTGTTTCAAAATGCTTAGGACCTGTTGAGTCAGCAGTGATGAAAGGTAAGTTAATATCAGTTGTTGTCATACCAGAAAGGTCAATCTTAGCCTTTTCAGCAGCTTCTTTTACACGCTGCATAGCCATTTTGTCACCCGACAAGTCAATACCCTGTTCAGCCTTAAAGGTTGCTACGATATAGTCCATAACGCGCTTATCGAAGTCGTCACCGCCAAGCCTGTTGTTACCGGCAGTAGCCAAAACCTCCTGAACGCCGTCGCCCATTTCAATAATAGAAACGTCGAAGGTACCGCCGCCCAAGTCATAAACCATAACCTTTTGGTCGTCTTCTTTATCAATACTGTAAGCCAAAGCCGCAGCGGTAGGCTCGTTTATAATTCTCTTTACTTCAAGACCTGCAATTTTACCTGCGTCCTTTGTAGCCTGACGTTGAGCATCGGTAAAGTAAGCAGGAACAGTAATAACTGCTTCAGAAACAGTCTGACCAAGGTAAGCCTCAGCATCAGCCTTTAACTTCTGCAAAATGATAGCCGAAATTTCTTGTGGAGTATACTTCTTACCGTCAATTTCAACTGTGTTAGAAGTACCCATATCACGCTTGATAGAAGCGATAGTTCTGTCAGGGTTGGTAATAGCCTGACGCTTAGCAACCTGACCTACCATTCTTTCACCTGTTTTTGAAAAAGCAACAACAGACGGTGTAGTTCTTCCGCCTTCAGCGTTAGCGATTACTACGGGTTCGCCACCTTCCATAACTGCTACGCAAGAGTTTGTTGTACCTAAGTCAATACCAATAATTTTTCCCATTTTAATTTCTCCTTAATATAATAAATGTTTTTAATTAGCAACTTTAACCATAGCGGCACGGATAACCGTATCCCCTATTTTATAACCTTTTTGCAACACTTCAGCGATGACATTTTCGCCCAAGGTTTCATCGTCGATATGCATTACCGCTTCGTGCATTTCAGGGTTGAATTTGTCCCCCGCTTTTGCAACTTCCGTAATACCTAAATTACCCGCAATACCCTCAAACTGCTTTACTATCATTTCAATACCTTTAATATAATCGGGCGTATCCTTTTCTACTAACGCCGCGCGGTCTATATTATCAAGTATCGGTAATAGCTGTTTTATAAGACCTGCTTTTGCAAATTCAGCAACCATCATTTTTTCGCGTTCTGTACGCTTTTTAAAGTTATCAAATTCTGCCGCTGTGCGTAAAAGCAAATCGCTCTTTTCTGCAAGCTCAGCCTTTAAGGCTTCAATTTCCAAATCCTTTTTGTTTTTCTTTTTCTCAGGTTTAACCTTTTCTTGAGTTTCGGGTACTTTATTTTCTTCAGCCACGAAATCAATCCTCCATATCCTTTTGTGCGGCAGTTATTACCTTTGACAGTTTTTCCGCCGTGTATTCTATAGCAGGGATAATTTGCTCGTAAGAAAGTCTATTAGAACCTACTACCGCAATATATCCTTTATATTTATCACTAGTAAAGCGTGACGCTACAAGCGTATCACTTTGCAGTTCACTGTATCCTGTATCTTTACCGAAAACCACACCGCCGCCAACACGCTCAAAAAGAGAGATTATCGGGTCGCGGCTTTCTACAAGTGAGATTATCCGTTTTGCAGACTCTTCATTACCACAAACATTGTAAAGACGGGACACACCGCTTAAATCCACCGTCATATTATCAATTTCGTTGACGGTTTCAAACACAGCCGTAAACAACGGCATAAGACCGAATGCGTCAATTCCCATAGACGCCACTAGGCTTTGCATATAGCCAATAGTCAGCGACTCTAAGGGCTTGCCCTTTATTTTGGTTGCCGCAATCTCCTTAAAGCGTTCAAGCATTTGCTCAGTCAAACCGTCACCCAAGCGGAAAATACGGTTTCGCGTTCTCGAATCACTGGTAACCAGCAAAAGCATTACGGTGTTGCGGCTTATATTCATAAGCTCAAGCTTCTTAATCACTGCCGTATCGGGAGTAAGCAGACAGGCAATAACAGGCAAATGCGTAAGGTCTGAAAGGATTTCCCCTGCCCTTGCAGGTATTTTTTCGGGCATTTCGGTTATTGCATCAAACCGCCCGTCAATATATTCCTTATGTTCAGCCAAAATTTCGGTTTTTGGCATCAAGTCGTTAATATAAAGCTTAAGTCCGTCACTTGTGGGAATACGTCCTGCCGAAGTGTGCGGCTGTTCCAAAAGCCCCATACTTACAAGCTCGCTCATCTCATTCCTAAGCGTTGCAGACGACGGAGCATTCTCAATAAGGCTTGTCAGAATTTTGGAGCCGATAGGCTCACCCGTTTCGATATAAGCCTTGACAATAGCCTTTAAAACGGCTTGTTTTCTAGGAGTTAACTCTATTTTTGTCACCCCGTTTCATTTTTAGCACTCTCCACTTGCGAGTGCTAACAGTTATTATTATATGCCATTTTTTTCATTTGTCAAGAGTTTTTACGAAAAAAGTTTGACTTTCTCTGACTATTAACAAATATTTCATAATTTATTAAAAAATGCCCCAGCATTTAAAATACTTGAGCTATGTTTATAACCGTCTTTCCCTTACGTTTTGCCAATTTCATAAATTCCCCTGCATTAGTCATATTTTGCGTAACATAGCAGACAACTAAATCCGCTCTTTCAAGCATCCACCTGTTTCTTTTTATTATTGCAAATTTCGGTGGTGTGCTTTCAAGCCCATCGGGATAAATACTATCGGAATAATCTGTGTAATCATCTCTATTTTTGGGAATATACGCCAACACACGCTTGTAAACAATCTGCGGATATGTTCCCGAAAGCCTTTTTAAAGCTCTTAAGACCATATAATCAAAATTGCCGTGTGTGCCAACATAAAAATTCTTTACACCCTTTTCCTCTATTAGTTCTATCAAAACCTTTTGTAATACTGCCTCTACACCACTCGGCGTATCTCTGTGACCTATAAATGTGCAAATCATAAAATCAACTCCTACAGGCGATGTATAGCCTAATAGTATCACACATCGCCTACTTTTCGCAAGTGTTTAACACATAATATTATTGGGTGATTATTATGAATACAGTAAAAGCAGTTAAAAATCGAATCTACGAGCTTTGTGACCAAAGAAATATTTCTATAAACAAATTAGCAACTATTTGCGCTATACCGCCCTCCTCGATAAAAAGTATTTTGTACGGAAGAAGTAACAATCCAAAACTGTTAACAATTAAAATGATATGCGATGGTTTAGAAATTACTTTAGCTGATTTTTTCAATACAGACGAATTTAATTCATTAGAACAAGAAATTAAATAATCAATGACCGGAGAAAATGTTCGCTACAACAATTTCACAACAAAAAACCGACTGAAAATTCAGTCGGTTTTTTTATGTTTTTAAAATTCTAATCAATAATTCCGAATTACGCATTAAAATTTATTTTCCTACACAAAACTTGCGGAAAATTTCATCGGTAACTTCGTTAGTAACCCTTTTGCCTGTAAGCTCAAACAAAGCCGCAAGCGCATCGTCAACACAAACGCCTACCGCGTCCATAGTCTGACCGCCTGTAAGTGCACTAATCGCTTCATTTACAGCCTCAAGCGCTCTATCTGCACAAGTGCGTTGACGTTCACCTATAAGCACCGCAGTATCGGGATTCAGATTTGCCGTTCCCGATATTTCAGCAATCTCACGGCACAGTTCATCATAACCGCTATTATTTTTTGCCGAAATGGTAACAACCCGCAAACCATCAAACGCCGACATATCAAGCATATTTTCCAAATCAGTTTTATTTACTATTACAATAGTATTCTTGTCCCTTACGCTTTCGAGTAAGGAAATATCGTTACTGTCAAGCGGTGCGGTACAATCAAAAACAGCTAAAACCAATTCAGCAGTATCTATTCTGTCCTTAGCACGCTTTACACCAATGCTTTCAACAGTATCACTGGTATTATGAATACCCGCCGTATCAGCAAGTCTAAGCGTTATATCCCCTACTGTTACGGTATCCTCAATAACGTCACGAGTAGTACCCGCAACGTCGGTCACTATAGAGCGTTCGGCACCGCTCAGCATATTCATAAGTGTAGATTTGCCAACGTTTGGCTTGCCCACAATAACAGTTTCTATACCCTCACGCAAAACTCTGCCGGCATCGTAAGTGGAAAGCATTTTTTCAATTTGATTTTTTGCGCTTTCGAGCATTGTGAGAAAATTGTGATAATCGAGACCTTCGATATCTTCATCGGGATAATCCGAATATGCCGCTATCGAAGCATCAGCCGAAACCAAATCCGCTTCAATTTTATCAATCTTTTTTGAAACACCGCCAATATGCGCCGCACGTGAAAGCCTGAGCTCTGCTTGGCTGTTGGCACTGATAAGTCCCATAATACTTTCAGCCTTTGTTAAATCAAACTTGCCGTTTAAAAATGCACGCTTGGTAAATTCACCGGCTTCTGCTAAAAAAGCACCATTTTGCAGAATAAGGCGCAAAGCTTCCTTTAAAATTAAGCGTCCGCCGTGGATAGAAATTTCAACAACATCTTCACCCGTATAGCTTTTAGGCGCTTTAAAAACGAGTGCTACACCGTCATCTATTACCCTTTCGCCGTCAACAATCTCACCGTAAGCGGCACTATAACCCGAAAGCTCCGCTAACCTTTTACCCGAAAAGCTACGAAAAACCTTATCGGCAACCGATAAAGCATTTTCCCCCGAAATTCTTATAACACCAAGCGAGCCTTCACCCAAAGGCGTTGCAATAGCGGCAATTGTGCGTTCGCTCATTACTTCACTTCCTTTTCACACATTTTAACACAACATAGAAAGTATTTCAATAAAAACAAAAAGAGATGCAACCTAAAGTTACATCTCTTCGTGTTGGCATCTACCTATTTTCCCGGGCAGCTTCCCGCCAAGTATCTTCGGCGCAAGCGAGCTTAACTTCCGTGTTCGGTATGGGAACGGGTGGACCCTCGCCGCAATCAACACCAACTTTTCGTTGTCCCCCGTAGGCGACTTTGATATATTACCACACCGAAAACCATTTGTCAAGCATTATTTTTAATTTTTTGAAAAAATTTTAACGAATTTTTTAAAATTATGTATTTACAAAGCAGAACAAAAGTGTTATTATATATAATGTATGAGCGTATTCCACTCATTATATTATCTTTAGGAGGAATTTTAGTGTCCAGAAAATTCAAAACCATGGACGGTAACAATGCTGCTGCTTATGTGTCATACGCATTTACAGAAGTTGCAGGTATTTATCCGATTACCCCGTCCAGCCCTATGGCAGACTATGTTGACCAATGGTCCGCTGAAGGCGTAAAAAACATTTACGGTACAACTGTAAACGTTGCCGAAATGCAATCTGAAGCAGGTGCTGCAGGTACCGTACACGGCTCTCTTGCTGCCGGTGCTTTAACCACAACATACACCGCTTCTCAAGGTCTCTTGCTCATGATTCCGAATATGTACAAAATCGCCGGTGAGTTACTCCCCTGCGTTTTCCACGTATCGGCTCGTTGTGTAGCATCACATGCTCTTAACATTTTCGGCGACCATTCAGACGTTTATGCTTGTCGTCAGACAGGCTTCGCAATGCTCGCTGAAACAAATACACAAGAAGTTATGGATTTGGGTGCTGTTGCTCACTTGGCTTCTATCGAAAGCCGCGTTCCTTTCATCAACTTCTTCGACGGTTTCCGTACTTCACACGAAATTCAGAAGGTTGCTGCATGGGATTATGAAGACTTGAAAGAAATGTGCGATATGGATGCTGTAGAAGCATTCCGCAAACGCGCTCTTAACCCTGAACGTCCTGTTATGCGTGGTTCACACGAAAATGGCGACATTTTCTTCCAACACCGCGAAGCTTGCAACAAGTTCTATGATGCTTGTCCTGCAATCGTTGAAAAATATATGGACAAGGTTAACGCTAAACTTGGCACCGATTATAAACTCTTTAACTACTATGGCGCTCCTGATGCTGAAAAAGTTATCATCGCTATGGGCTCTATCTGTGACGTTGCAGAAGAAGTTATTGATTACATGCTCGCTGCAGGTGAAAAGGTTGGTCTTGTAAAGGTTCGTCTTTACCGTCCTTTCTCTGCTGCTAAGTTAGTAGAAGCTATCCCCGCTACTGTTAAGAAGATTGCTGTTCTTGACAGAACAAAAGAACCCGGCGCTCTTGGCGAACCTCTCTACTTAGACGTTGTTGCTGCTCTCGCAGGTATGGGCCGCAAGATTGACGCTGTTGTAGGCGGTCGTTACGGTCTTGGTTCTAAGGATACTCCTCCTTCAAGCATCTTTGCTATTTATAAGGAACTTGAAAAGGATGCTCCTAAGCACAACTTCACCATCGGTATCGTAGACGATGTTACTGAACTTTCTCTCCCTGAAGAAGAAGCTCCTAACACTGCTGCCGAAGGTACTATCGAATGTAAATTCTGGGGTCTCGGCGGTGACGGTACTGTTGGCGCTAACAAAGACTCTATCAAAATCATCGGTGACCACACTGATAAATACGTACAAGCTTACTTCCAGTATGACTCTAAGAAGACCGGCGGTATCACCATCAGCCACTTGCGCTTTGGCGATAAGCCCATTAAGAGTCCTTACTACATCAATAAGGCTGACTTCGTTGCTTGTCATAACCCATCTTATGTAATCAAGGGTTACAAGATGGTTAACGACGTTAAACCTGGCGGTGTATTCCTTATCAACTGCCAGTGGTCTGCTGAAGAACTCAACAAGTACATGCCTGCTGAAGCTAAGCGTTATATCGCTAATAACAATGTTCAACTTTACACTGTTAACGCTATCGACTTAGCTGCAGAAATTGGTCTTGGCAAACGTACCAACACCGTATTGCAATCTGCTTTCTTCTCACTTTCTAAGGTTCTTCCTGCTGAAGACGCAATCGCCTACATGAAGGAAAAAGCTCAGAAGTTCATGAAGAAGGGTAAAGAAATCGTTGAAATGAACGAAAAGGCAATCGACGCAGGTGCTACCGCTTACGTTAAGATTGATGTTCCTGCTGACTGGGCTAACGCTGCTGACGATGCAGTTGTTGCTAAATCAGAAGGTGCAGATAAACTCGTTAAGATGGTTGACGGCATCATGAAGCCTGTAGCATTAATGAACGGTGACTCTCTCCCCGTTTCTGCTTTCGTAGACCATGCTGACGGTACTTTCGAACAGGGTGCTGCTGCTTACGAAAAACGCGGTGTTGCTGTTATGGTTCCTGAATGGAATGCTGACACCTGTGCTAAATGTAACAAGTGTGCATTTGTATGTCCTCACGCTACAATCCGTCCATTCGCTTTGGATGCTGACGAAGTAGCTGCTGCTCCTGCAAACATGAAGAAGTCTCCGAAGCCTTTCTTAAAAACCGAATACACCTACACTCTCGCTATTTCTCCGCTTGACTGTATGGGTTGCGGTGTTTGTATCGGCGTTTGTCCTACAAACTCACTTAAGATGGTTCCCCAAGCTTCTCAACTCCAAGAACAAGAAATATTCGATTACTGTGTTGCTAATGTTACTGAAAAGGACGGCGTAGCTACCGACGCTAACGTTATCACTTCTCAGTTCAAGAAGCCTCTACTTGAGTTCTCAGGTTCTTGCGCAGGTTGTGCTGAAACTGCTTACGCTCGTCTTATTACTCAACTCTTCGGCGATAGAATGTATATTTCTAACGCTACAGGTTGTTCATCTATTTGGGGTGGCCCTGCTGCTACATCACCTTATACCGTTAACGCTAAGGGTCAAGGTCCTGCTTGGGCTAACTCACTCTTCGAAGATAACGCTGAACACGGTTACGGTATGTATTTAGGTCAAGAAGCTATCCGCAACAGACTTATCGCTAAGGCTGGAATTATTGCTGAATCTGATAAGGCTGCTGACGAAGTTAAGGCCGCTGCCGCTGCTTACCTTGAAACTGTAAACGACGGCGCTAAGAACGCTGGTGCTGCTGAAGCTTTGGTTGCTGCTATTAAGAAGGCTGGTCCTTGCTGCGAAGCTTGTGAAGATATCCTTGCTAATGCTGAATACCTTAGCAAGAAGTCTATCTGGATCTTCGGTGGTGACGGTTGGGCTTACGACATCGGCTTCGGCGGTGTTGACCACGTTCTCGCTGCTGGTAAGAATGTAAACATCATGGTATTTGATACCGAAGTTTACTCTAACACAGGAGGACAAGCTTCTAAGGCTTCTAACATTGGTCAGGTTGCTCAATTTGCTGCTGCAGGTAAAGCAATCGCTAAGAAGAGCCTTGCTGAAATCGCTATGTCTTACGGCTATGTATATGTAGCACAAATCGCTATGGGCGCTGATATGAACCAGACCTTAAAGGCTATCAAGGAAGCTGAAGCATACGATGGTCCTTCAATCATCATTGCTTACTCACCTTGCGAAATGCACTCTATTAAGGGTGGTATGGTTAACTGCCAGAACGAAATGAAGAAGGCTGTTGACTGCGGTTACTGGGATCTCTTCCGTTACAATCCTGCTCTCAAGGCAGAAGGCAAGAATCCGTTCTCTGTTGACTGCAAGCCTGCTACCGGCGATTATAAAGAATTCATCATGAACGAAGCTCGTTACTCTTCACTCACACGTTCCTTCCCTGAACGCGCTGAAGAATTGTTCGACAAAGCAGCCGAAGCTGCAAAAGAGCGTCGTGCTCATCTTGAAAAATTGGTTGAACTTTACGGTAAATAATATTTAACCAAATAATAAAACTGCCAAGGTTTTGCCTTGGCAGTTTTTTGTTGTAAAAAAATCCGAGTGAATAATCACTCGGATTTTTGCTATTTAATTATCCTTTAACATTATAGTCAGCATTTATAAGATTTGTTGCCTTTAATAATTTGTGTAAGTATATAAAAGGCCCTACAAATATTACCGAACCAATTACATTCCAAATCCAAAAATCAGCCGCATCAAAAGTGTAAGCAATGTTCCTTCTTCGGAGTTCATTGCCGATTCTAGCGGAAATTTTATGATACCAAACGATATAACCAATACCGAAAGTAAGCCAACCCACAAGAAAGTATAATAAACAAAAATGCATCGTCTTCTTGCCGTCATATCTACTTGCCGTAATATTAATATCGCTTGAAACAGATGACATAACAATCAAACCGTAAATACCAAACGTAATTGCTGATAAAAGAATAAATTTAATTAAGCCCTTATTGGTTTTTAATTTACCAACTGGGCTAACATTTTGAATATTAGCTTCCATAATTTTCACTCTAATAATTAAATAAGTTTGTTCGGGTCAACTACATAACTTCCCATTGCAATCTTAATTAAATCAATAAGTGCTAAAATTCCACCGATGCCGCAACAGAAAGACATAATAATTTTGAAAATACCTTTCTTTGTTTCGCCCATCATAAAGTTATGTATACCAAGACCACCTAAGAAGAAACAAATAAGCAACATAACTATTTTATCTTGACCGTTAAGATCGCCATTCTGTTTTTTAACAGCAACGCCGCAATTCATACATACATCAGCATTTTCGGGAAGTGCATTACCGCAATTCGCGCAAAACGCATTACCTTCTCCAACCTTAACGCCACATTTAATGCATATAGCCTGATTGTCATTCATGGCTTCTCCGCAATTTTTACAAAACATGATATCATCTCCTTAATTGTTTGGTAAAATTATATCATCTTGTCGACAATATGTCAAGTTTTTCGCGATATTTCTGCATTATTTTGTATGTATTAACCAATTAATAACAAAACCTATAGTTATACTTCCTATTAATAAAATATTGTATGTTTTTTTGTTAAAAATTTTGCCATCAAATAAAAACATTATGTATAAAATTGGAAGTGACCAAAACATAAAATGATGCGAAAAAGCCGCCGGAAAATCAAGGCTTAAAACCGAAAGCACGGCTCTCGTCATACCGCATCCAAAGCATCTCACACCCGTTAACGCCAATATACTACACGGCAAATTAAAAACATACATAGCCGCCGCATAAACGCCGATGGCAACGGTTATTAAAATTTTAGTTTTTAAATTTTTAATTTTTTTCATAAAAAACTCCAAAGAAGATATATCACTTAAATTATATCTTCTTTGGATTAACTATTCAAGACTTAATATTATTTTAAAACTTCACGAAGTTTAATTAAAATTTTCTTTTCTTTCCTTGAAACCTGCACCTGACTCATATTCAGCAGTTTGGCGGTTTTACTTTGGGTATAAGCGTTATAATACCGATACCGCACTATTTCAATCTCGCTTTCTTCAAGATATTTAAAAGCCGTTTCAAGCAAAACTTTATTAAAAATCTGGTCTTCGTGAGAAGATACAGGTAAATCGGTTTCGGTTATCCCGTCTTCCCCATCAACCGTAAGTGATACTGGTGCTTGTCCCGCACAAAGCGCTTGTGTTACTTCTTCGGCACCAACCCCTAAAGCATCTGCTATTTCGGTTACTGTCGGCTCTCTGCAAAGTTTTTGCTCTAAAATTCCAATTTGTTTAACAATTTTCAAATAAAGTTCTTTTATACTTCTTGAAACCTTTACTGCGCCGCCATCACGAAACAATCGTCGCACTTCACCCATAATAACGGGTACAGCGTAGGTAGAGAAAGCGAATCCCTTAGATTTATCAAATGCATCGGTTGCTTTTATAAGACCTATACAACCCGCTTGGTACAAGTCATCATACTCTATGCCCCGCCCTACAAATCTCTTGCATATTGAATGGACAAGTGGAAGGTTTTGTTCTATAAATTCTTCACGCTCAAATTTTGTTTCAACCATTTATATTAAAGCGCCGATTAATTTTCTTGGTCATGACAATACTTGTGCCCTTCCCAACTGACGAACGAACCTTAATAGTATCCATAAATGACATCATAACCGCAAAACCGAGACCGGCACGTTCGCCACCGACAGTGGTGAATAGCGGTTCCATAGCCCTTTCTACGTTTTCAATTCCTTTACCTTTATCACGGATTTTTATTTTTATTGTGTTATTATCAAGTATTTCTGCTGATATGTAGATTTTACCCAACGTATTATCATAAGCGTGTACTATACAATTAGTCACCGCTTCCGAAACCGCAGTTTTTATATCGTTTACTTCTTCAATAGTCGGGTCCAGTTGGGTTGAAAAAGCCGCAAGTGTTGCTCTTGCAAAGCTCTCGTTCGAAGAACGCGACAAAAGTGTCATACTGAAACTGTTTTTTACCATTTTTCTACCTGCTTTCCAATTTTGCTAATTTTTCTATTCCTGCCAACTTCAAAACCTTATATATATTCGGCGCAGCTCCGCTTATATGCAGTACCGCTCCCGTCTTTTGCAAGTTGCGATATCTACCCATAACAAGCCCTATTCCCGAACTATCCATAAAAGATATTCCTGAAAAATCAAGCACCAACAATGTTGGCATATTAAGTTCTACCGCGCAATCTATTTCTTCACGCATTTGCTTTGCGGTGTGGTGGTCGAGTTCACCCGAAAGATACGCCGTAACAACTTCTCCCGTTACATTAATTTCTACTGACATTTTTTCACCTTCCATAAAAAATAGGACAAACCTTTATTACAGTATAAAGGTTTGTCCTTAAAAAAATTGTCGCATTTTATATTTTAAAAAAATTTTTTAATCTTTCCCTTATCGTTGAAGCGAGATACAGTGAACCGAACACAAAAACAACATCCGAATCTCTCAATTTAGATAACGCTTGTTGGTAACTGTCACAGATTTCGGTATGGCAATATTTTGAAGCCAAAACTTCAAGTTCCTTGCAACTCAAAGACCTTGGCATATTTTCGACCGTTACCACCAGCGCCTTTTTGCAGTATGGTAGCGTCTTTGCTAAAACACTATCACAGTCCTTATCGTGCATCATACCAATAATCGCGGTAATTTCGCCATCTTGTTGTTGCATAACCCTTGATAGAACTTCAGCACCGTCAGGATTGTGCGCTCCATCAAGAATAACCAATGGTTTTTCAGATACAACTTCCATTCGTGCCGGAAAGAACGCTTCTTTAATACCTTTTTGTATATTAGGTATATCTATTCCGCAAGTCAGTGCGGTTTCAATTACTATAAGCGCATTTTCGATTTGATGAATACCTGCAAGAGCCGTTTCGTACTTCACACCATTATACACGAAACTGTTACCCGATATATCGCTTTTCACAACTTCGAGCAAATCTTTATTTGGTATTATTGGGTTATATTCCGCCAAAATTCCACTTGCCGCCTTTGGTTGATTAAAAGAAGTGATTAGAGGGGAATTTTTAATGATACCGCATTTTTCGCGGGTTATTTGCTCTATTGTATCCCCCAATACAGCGGTATGGTCTAAACCTATTTTTGTTATAACATTAGCAATCTTATTAACAAGGCTATTTGTAGCGTCAAGTCTTCCGCCCAAACCCGTTTCAACAATAACAACATCGCATTTTTGTTCACTGAAATATAAAAATGCAACTGCTGTTATAAACTCAAACTCCGTAAGTTCTACCTTAGTTTCAATAACCTTGAGTGCAAGTTTAGTCAGTTCTTCTTTGGGTATAAATTCACCGCAAATTTGTATACGCTCACAAAAATCGATAATATACGGCGAAACAAAAAGCCCTGTTCTATACCCTGCCGTTTTAAAAACGCTATGAAGCATAGCCGATACCGAACCTTTGCCATTGGTACCTGCTATGTGTATCGATTTAAAATTATTCTGCGGGTTACCTAAAATTCCCAAAACCTTATTTATTCTATCAAGCGTGGGCGGTTTTGAAAAATTACCCAGGGAGTGAATATAATTTAAAGTTTCTTTGTAATTCATTTTTCACCAAAAATTTACAAGTATTTTAAAATAAAAATTACACAATATATTTTCGGAAGCAAAACCGTGAAAAACGGTGCCTGTCTAACACAGGGTACTGATGATGTGTTTTACTTTCGAAAAAGGTGCGATAATAAGTTATCGCACCTTCTGAATAAGATTACATATTTTCAAGGTCTTTAATGCTATCCATTATAAGACTAATTTTATCAAGCGCTTTTTGTAAGCCTTCCTTTTGTTTTTCAACAAGTTGTGCCGGTGCCTTAGCCAAGAAGCCTTGATTAGAAAGTTTCTTCTCGAAAAATTCCTTGTCTTCTTCGGCTTTCTTAAGGTCTTTCTTAAGACGCTCAATCTCTGCCGAAACATCAACAAGTTCCTTCATAGGCATATAAACCGTAGCATCGTCAGTGATAACACGAACCGAACCTTCCGCATCAAATTCGTCACCGGTTTCAACAGTAGAAGCAAAGCCTAAACGGCAAATGTAAGCGCTACCGCTTTCAAAGGTTTTGTTATCGTTAGAAACAATAAACACCTTAGCCTTTTTAGAGGGCGGTACATTCATTTCTGCTCTGCGGTTACGAATAGCACGGATAACTGCCATGATTTTTTCAAAATCGGTTTCTTCCTTAGCAAACGCCAAATCATCACTAAACTTAGGCCAATCAGCAACCATAATGCTATCACCCGAATGCGGCATACCCTGCCATACTTCTTCGGTAATAAATGGCATAAACGGATGGAGAAGTTTTAATGTGTTTGTGAAAACATATATAAGAACACTTCTTGCAGTATCTTTTGCCTTTTGGTCGTCACCGTTTAAGCGAGATTTGCAAATCTCAATATACCAGTCACAGAAAATATCCCAAATAAAGTCATAAAGTTTTTGAACCGCTAAACCTAATTCAAACTTCTCAAGATTATCGGTAACATCAGCAACCAAAGTATTGTATTTAGATAAAATCCATTTATCTTCAAGCGCCAAAGCCGAAATATCGAGCGGGATTTCATTGTCACTTTCAAGATTCATCAAAATAAATCTTGCGGCATTCCAAATCTTATTAGCAAAGTTACGGCTTGACTCAACGCGTTCAGGAATATAACGCATATCATTACCGGGACTGTTGCCGGTAGCAAGAGAGAAGCGAAGTGCATCGGCGCCGTAGGTATCTATAACTTCAAGCGGGTCAACACCATTACCCAAAGACTTAGACATTTTTCTACCCTGCGAGTCACGCACAAGACCATGAATAAGTACTGTATTAAATGGCACTTGACCTGTTTGTTCAATACCTGAGAACATCATTCTCATTACCCAGAACGGAATAATATCATAGCCTGTAACAAGGGTATTTGTAGGATAGTAATGCTTAAAATCTTCGGTTTCTTTAGGCCAACCGAGAGTAGAGAAAGGCCATAAAGCCGAAGAAAACCAAGTATCAAGTGTATCGGGGTCTTGGGTTATATTCTTACTTGAGCAGTGCTTACAAGCAGTAGCTTCTGTCTTAGATACTGTAATCTCACCACAGTCAGCGCAGTACCAAGCAGGAATGCGGTGCCCCCACCAAAGTTGACGGGATATACACCAGTCGCGGATATTTTCAAGCCAATGGAAATAAACCTTTTCAAAACGTTGCGGCACAAACTTCGTTTCACCGTTTTTAACCGCTTCAATAGCAGGTGTTGCTAAAGGCTTCATCTTAACAAACCACTGTTTTGAAACGCGCGGTTCAACAGTAGAACTACAACGATAGCAAGTACCAACATTATGAGTATAGTCTTCAATACGAACCAAAGCGCATTCTTTTTCTAAATCGGAAACGATTGCCTTTCTTGCTTCGTATCTGTCCATAGCCGCATATTTAGGATAATCTTCGGTAATTTTTGCATCATCAGTCATAACATTGATAACCGGAAGATTATGACGAAGGCCTACTTCAAAGTCGTTAGGATCATGTGCAGGAGTAATTTTAACAACACCTGTACCAAACTCTATTTCAACATAATCGTCAGCAACAACAGGAATTTCGCGGTGAACCAAAGGCAAAATAAGCGTTTTGCCGATAATATCCTTATATCTTTCATCATTGGGGTTTACTGCAACCGCAGTATCACCAAGCAAGGTTTCGGGACGGGTTGTAGCAAGTTCCAAATAACCGCTGCCGTCCTTGAACGGATAACGCAAATGCCAAAAATGACCAGCTTGTTCTTCATATTCAACTTCAGCGTCAGAAATAGAAGTTTTGCAATGCGGACACCAGTTGATGATACGTTCGCCACGATAAATAAGACCTTTTTCATAAAGGTTTACAAAAACTTCGTTTACTGCCTTATTACAACCTTCATCTAAAGTAAAGCGTTCGCGGTCCCAGTCACAAGAAGAACCCATCTTCTTTAACTGTTCAATAATTCTTCCGCCGTACTGCTTTTTCCAGTCCCAAGCGCGTTCTAAAAAGCCTTCACGGCCAATATCTTCCTTGCTAATACCTTCTTCACGCATTTTCTCAACAATTTTTGCTTCAGTTGCGATTGAAGCGTGGTCAGTACCAGGAAGCCACAAGGTATCAAAACCTTGCATACGCTTAAAGCGGATAAGTATATCTTGCAACGTATTATCAAGCGCATGTCCCATATGAAGTTGACCTGTGATATTCGGTGGCGGAATAACTATAGTATAGGTATCCTTCCCTTCTTCACACTTAGCGTGAAAATATTTGCCTTCAAGCCATTGTTTATAAACACGGTCTTCAACGTCTTTAGGGCTATACTGCTTGGCTAATTCTTTTGCCATTTTTTTACACTCCCAATGGAAAATTATTCTTCTAATATTTTAATTTATTTTACACAATATATAACTGTCGGTAAAAGCGTTTGCAAAGAGATAAATCATTTATACCGACACCGCTCATTGTTAAATAATGGGCGGTTTTTTATTTTACCATAATATATATTATAATTCAAGTTTTTCTTGACTTGCAGTACCCACTAATTTCTTACTGCCTGCCGCAGGAAGATTTTTAGTGCGATAACGATGTTCATTCTCAAGGGTACCTTTAGTATAAAGTGATACTTCGCTTATGCGTTGACCTTTTTTCTGAGTCATAACCGCAATACCGCCGTTATCCTTTGTGGGTTTTGCCGGTATTGACGCAGTATTGACAATCAACATTCTGCCATTACTTGAAGTCAACAGCAAATCGGCATCTTCCTTAACACAAAAAACAGTATGCAACTGATATTTTTCGCAATAAGCCTTAATTAACTTTTTGCGGTTTGTTTTTGTGACGTAAGAAGAAAGCGGAACACGAGAAATTCTACCATTATCAAAAACGAAAATCATATTGCCCGAATAATCAGCTGTTTCAACCATATGAATGGCATTTTCGTTTTCGTCAAATTCAAGTTTAGAAGGTACATAATCACCAAGAACACTTGCCTTCGAATCAGAAAACTCGGAAGTTTTTGACTTGTAAACCTGTCCTTTGTTAGAGAAAAAGAGCAAATCAACCGCGTTGGTAGATTCTATCACCTGTGTAATTTCGTCGCCCTCTTTAAGTTTTTGCTCACCGCTCATACGAAGTGACTGCGGTGTAATCTTCTTAAAGTAACCGTCCTTTGTAAAGAACAATGTCACAGGAGAATTATCCACTTCAACTTCAACGCTATTAACCGCTTCGGTTTCGGCGCTGATAATTTTAGTCTTACGCTCACGTCCGTACTTCGCGATAACACCTTCAAGTTCTTTAACAATAATCTTCTTAACCTTAGTGCGAGAATTAAGAATGCCTTCCATTTCTTCAATCTCTTTTACAAGATTTTCAATCTCGGCAGTGCGCTTTAAGATATATTCGCGGTTTAAATGACGAAGTTTGATTTCGGCTACATATTCGGCCTGAATTTCGTCAATACCGAAGCCTATCATCAAGTTAGGAATAACTTCAGATTCTTGTTCGGTTTCGCGTACAATTTTAATTGCTTTATCGATATCGAGGAGGATTTTTTCAAGACCTTTTAAAAGGTGCAATTTATCCTTAGCCTTTGAAAGTTTATAGAAAACCCTGCGCCTTACGCACTCTTCGCGGTAAGCAACCCATTCATCTATAATTTCCTTGACGCCCATAACACGCGGTGAACCTGCAATCAAAATATTGAAATTGCAAGAGAAACTATCTTCAAACGGGGTCATTTTAATAATTTTCTTCATCAACTTATCGGGGTCGACACCACGCTTTAAATCAATGGTAATTTTAAGACCCTCAAGGTCGGTTTCGTCACGAATATCATTAATTTCGGTGAGTTTCTTTGACTTAACAAGTTCTACAACCTTTTCGATAATTTGTTCGCAGGTAGTAGTTGGCGGAATTTCGGTAATATCGATACAGTTTTGAGATTTATCATAGGTGTAAACACCTCTAACCTTAAAACTACCACGACCTGTTTCATAAATCTTTTCCATATCAGAGCGGTTATATAAAAGTTGACCGCCTATTGGAAAATCAGGCGCTAAAAGAGTATCCGCTACATTGATTTCTTCATCCTTTATATACGCAATAGCAGTTTCACAAACTTCTTTAAGATTAAAAGGACAAATCGAACTAGCCATACCCGCCGCAATACCCATATTTGCGTTGACAAGAATAGTCGGAAATGTTACGGGGAAAAGCACGGGCTCTTTCATAGTAGCATCATAGTTATCCACAAAATCAACCGTATCTTTATCAATATCAGCAAATAATTCCGCTGCGATAGTCGCTAATTTTGCTTCGGTATAACGTGATGCCGCATACGCCATATCACGCGAATAAGCCTTACCGAACGAACCCTTTGACATAACAAAAGGATGCAAAAGCGCTTCGTGTCCCTCTGATAAACGAACCATCGTTTCATAAATAGCGGCATCGCCATGGGGGTTAAGTTGCATTGTTCTACCCACAATATTTGCCGACTTTATGGTCTTGCCGTTCAAAAGCCCCATATTATACATAGTATAGAGCAACTTTCTATGCGAAGGCTTAAAACCATCTATTTCAGGAATAGCACGGGATACGATAACACTCATCGCATAAGGCATAAAATTAGTTTTCAGGGTTTCGGTAACAGGACTTTCAACAATAGTACCCGCTCCCGCAATAAAGGCATTGGCATTATTTTTTCTTTTAGGAGCTTCCGCTTCCTTTTTCTTTCTTGGTGCCATTAAATTATCTCCTATAATTTAAAGTAATAAGTAATAGGTAATAATGAATAAGTAATGTGTTTCGCCTTGCGAAACTTTATATATCGGTCGGCTTTGCCGACACATTAACTCTTCACTATTCACTGTTAATGCTCTGCATTAACTAATGTCCGCTTCGTCCATATAAAGATGTCCGTTTTCGGAAATATATTCTTTTCTTCCAATCAAATTATCACCCAAGAGCAAGTCGAACATTTCGCTTGTACGCTCGGCATCTTCGGGTAAAACCTTTATAAGGCGTCGGGTTTCCGGATTCATAGTTGTAAGATTCATCATATCGGGTTGGTTCTCACCAAGTCCCTTAGAACGCTGTAAATCATACTTCTCGTCGCCTATTTGCTCTAAAATTTCTCTCTTTTCGCTTTCGTCGTAAGCAAAATAAGTCATTTTCTTGGTGCCAATTTCATAAAGCGGAGTTTCAGCAATAAATACCTTACCCTCTGTTATAAGAGTAGGCATAAGTCGGTAAATCATAGTAAGAATAAGGGTTCTTATATGGAAACCGTCGACGTCGGCATCAGTACAAATAATAATCTTATTCCAACGAAGATTATTAAGGTCAAACGTAGAAAGTCCCTTATTAGCCTTTGACTTAACTTCAACACCGCAACCGAGTACTTTTAAAAGGTCGGTAATAATCTCACTTTTGAAAATTTTCTCGTATTCTGCTTTAAGGCAGTTAAGAATCTTGCCGCGCACCGGCATAATAGCCTGAAAAGCGGCGTCACGCGCCAACTTACACGAACCTAAAGCCGAGTCACCTTCCACTATATAGAGTTCGCGTTCTGATACATCACGGCTACGACAATCAACAAATTTTTGAACCCTATCCACCATAGAATTACCGGTAGACAATGTCTTTTTAAGGTTGATGCGTTCTTTTTCGCTACGCTCACGGCTACGCTTATTAACAAGCACCTGGTCGACAATCTTGTCGGCTTCTGCTTTATTTTCTATAAAATAAACTTCTAACTGATGGCGCAAAAAGTCCACCATTGCTTCGTAAATAAATTTATTGGTTATAGACTTTTTAGTTTGGTTTTCGTAAGAAGTTACGGTTGAAAA
This sequence comes from Acutalibacteraceae bacterium, assembly GCA_045591465.1. Classification (GTDB taxonomy): domain Bacteria; phylum Bacillota; class Clostridia; order Oscillospirales; family Acutalibacteraceae; genus UBA737. Next base: position 33,920 of record JAZNSZ010000034.1, read on the forward strand.
AGAAGATATTACAATAACTAAGCATTCTTCAATATCGGAAAATGTAATCTTACTTTCATTGTTCTTATATTTACCCGTTTGCTTAATGTAATTATCTACCATAGCAAGAAAAGCGCTTCTTGTTGCCTTTTCGGGAACACCGCCATGTTCTAGCCAACTTGAGTTATGATAGTACTCTTTCATGGGGGTTTTGTTGCTAAAACTCATAGCAACATTTATTTTAACCTTATACTCAGGCTTGTCCTCACGGTCACGTCCCTTCCTTTCGGTCTGCCAAAACTGAACCGAAGACATCTTTTCTTCGCCCACAATTTCGTTAACATAGTCGGTAATACCGTTTTTATAAACAATCTCTTGCTGAATAAAACGGCTACCCTGCTGTTCGCGGAAGACAAATACCAAACCGTCGTTTACAATAGCCTGTCGCTTTAGCGTATCAATAAAATATTCTACAGGAATATTAATATCTGTAAAAACTTCTAAGTCCGGTTTCCAACGAGTTTTGGTACCTGTGTCCTTACCTGCATAAGGCTCCTTTTGAAGACCACCGACATTATAACCCTTTTCAAAATGAAGGGTATATTTATATCCGTCACGCTTGATTTCAACATCCATATACTCCGAAGAATATTGCGTAGAACAAAGACCCAAACCGTTAAGACCAACCGAGTATTCGTAATTGGCGCCGTCATTAGTATTATACTTGCCGCCGGCATAAAGTTCGCAATAAAGCAATTCCCAGTTAAAACGTTGTTCCTTATTATTAAAATCAACCGGTGCACCGCGGCCAAAATCCTGCACCTCTATAGAACCGTCAGAAAACTTGGTTACAACAATCTTATTACCATAGCCTTCACGCGCTTCGTCTATTGAGTTTGAAATAATTTCAAATACACTGTGTTCACAGCCGTCAAGCCCATCCGATCCAAATATAACACCCGGTCTTTTTCTTACCCTGTCAGGACCTTTTAATTGGCTTATACTTTCGTTGCCGTATTCCACTTTGGTTTTTGCCATTACATATACTCCTTAAAGATAATCATACACATACATTATATACCATATTTAGTGTTTTCGTCAAGCAAAAACCACAAATATCTATTGATTTTTGGGGTTAATTGGTATATTATATATTATTAGAGGTGCATTTATGGAATTTTTAAATAATATTGCTTCCACCGCCGCAGGAAAAATTCTTTCAAGCGGTGCTGTTGTTAACTTTTTTTTGGTTATTATAGGCTCTCTTTTGGGACTATTATTCAAAAAAGGAATACCCGAAAAAATACAGCAAACCTTAATGACCGGCATGGCATTTTGCGTACTTTACATAGGTATTACAGGTCTTTTTGAAGAAGGCGCAAATATTCTTGTTATGATTGTTTGTTTTGCAGTAGGCGCACTTATCGGTGAATTATTCGATTTGGACAAGCGTGTAAATAACCTTGGGATTTGGATTGAGAAGAAGGTTAGCGTTGACGGAAAAGGCGGTAAAATAGCTGAAGGTTTTGTAGCCGCAACCTTGCTTTTTTGTGTAGGCGCCATGACCATAGTAGGTTCTATTGACAGTGGAATAAACGGTGATAACGCCACCCTTTATTCCAAATCGGTTATCGACTGTGTTGCGGCAGTAGCGCTTACTTCAAGCATGGGTATTGGTGTGATTTTCGCCGCCGTTTCAACCCTTGTCATCGAAGGCAGTCTTACCCTTTTAGCGGGTGTTATATCCCCAATTTTGACCGATTATATTATTGCTCAAATGTCGGTTATAGGTTCTTTGCTTATAATAGCATTAGCACTTAATATGTTAAAAATTACAAAAATCAAAGTTATGAATTTTGTTCCCGCAATCCTACTACCATTGGTACTTTGTATTTTCAGGTGATGTTTATGAAAAAAAGAACAAGAAGACAAAAAGCGATTATTCGCAGAAATATATTCTTAAGTATTTGCGCAGTAGCACTTATAGGTGTTATTGCTCTGGTAAGTTTTGTAGTATCTTCTATTGTAAAATCAGTCGATACCCCATCCGATATTTCTTCAAAAAACGAAAGTGTAGAATCAGAACCCGAAGTTATACCCGATACTTTTGCCACCGTTTTAAGCGTAGGTGACATTATGGTACATCAACCGCAACTAGAAGGTGCGAAGACAAGTGACGGATACGACTTTTCGGCATTTTTTAAAGAAGTTTCATCTTATTTTAAGGATGCGGATTTAACTGTCGGCAACCTTGAACTCACTTTTGGCGGTAAAGAATCGGGTAAATACCGCGGTTATCCCGCATTCAATACCCCTGACGAGTTGGCTGATACTATTAAAGACAGCGGTATAAATATGCTTATGACCGCTAACAACCACTCGTACGATACAGGATTTTTCGGGCTTAAGCGTACCGCGCAGGTTCTAAGGGAAAAAGGTATTGAATATACCGGTACCAAAGAAACCGAAACCGACCCGTACTACCTTGTAAAAACAGTTAATGATATTAAAATAGGAATTGTAAACTTCACTTATGAAACAACCGGTTCCGACGCCGACAGAAAGTACCTTAATGGTGGCGCTATAAGCAAGGATGCCAACAGATACATCAATACTTTTTCCTATCAACGCATAGAAAAATTCTACACCGAAGCGCAAGAAGTGATAAATGCTATGAAACAAGACGGTGCAGAGTTTATAAGTTTCTATATGCACTGGGGTGAAGAATATCAGTTAACCGCTAATAACTGGCAAAAGAGCATATCCCAAAAACTTTGCGATATGGGTGTTAATATGATAATCGGCGGTCATCCCCATGTTGTGCAACCGGTGGAACTTATTCACTCAGAAGATAGTTCTAACACCGCTATTTGCATTTATTCGTTAGGTAATGCGGTTTCTAATCAACGCCGTGAACTTATAAGCAGTGCCCGTAAAGGCCACACCGAAGACGGCGTAATGTTTAGTTATACCCTTAAAAAATCCAACGGCATCGTTTCCATTGAAAGCATTAATGTTATACCAACCTGGGTTTATAAATACTCAAGCAACGGTTATAAATACACCATTTACCCGATAGAAGATATCGATACCGCTTCCACAAAATACCCCAAATTAGCATCAAAACTTAAGGAATCCTACAATCGCACAAAGGCTATCGTAGAAAACGGACTTACCGAGTGCCAACAAAGCCTAAACTGTGAAATAACCTTTAAATAATGCAAAAAGCAAAAGAGCATTAACTCTTTTGCTTTTTTATTTCATCAAATATTCTTTTGCATTCGTTAAATATTTCTACTGCTTTTTCTTCTTTTTCAATGGCAGTACCTTTAACGCGTCTTAGTCCTATCATTAAATTTTCCTGTAACGGTGCATTTTCAACACTAATTTGTTTTATAAATTCTTTACTTAAAACAATAGGTTCTTCGGCAAATAAGTCGCCTCCAATACCATTTTCAAAATATTCTTTTGCACTGTCATCTATTACATACAAAATAGTGCTGTATTCTGCTGCAATAGTAGCCTGAACCTTTAAAAACATTGTATTACGGTAAGAAACATCTTGCGAATTCGGACTAACACTGCAATTCATAATATTGACGTTAACCTTGCCGTCATTGTTTAAATCATTAGCCGTAGACTCAAAATATTCTTCCATTTTTTCAAGTTGACTATCTAATACAGAATTATAAGCAAAATACATAACCGAAAAATCATACTTTTCCCTTGTAGCGCATTGAACGGTCAAAACAGCAATTACCACAACGAAAAAGGCGGCGAGAATTGTTTGAAATTTAAAATGATACCAATAATTTTGAAGTTTTTCCAAAAATGTTTTCGGCGGTGTATAGACTTCACTGGGTTTTGCCTCAGGCTTAATTTCACCGCTTTGCATTTTTTTAAGTTTCAAAAACTCTTCACGGGCTCTACGCTGTTCTTCTAATATTTCATTACGCTTATCAGCCATTTAAACACTTCCTTTTATAATCGTAATTTTAACACACAATAATAACTTTTTCAACCGCCTTGAAAAATTTTACTTTTTGTTTACTTTTGCAATTAAAGGGCACACTATATAAAAAGTAAAGGGAAAAGATATGAAAAAGAAAATAAAGAAAAACCTTCTGATTGCCATTTTGGGTATAGCAATAGGGTTTACCAACGGAATTTTAGGTGCAGGCGGTGGCATGATTGCGGTACCCGCACTTAAAAAAATCGGCTTTTCGCAAAAAGAAAGCCATACTAATGCAATAGCGGTAATACTTCCAATTACAATAATTTCGGCAATAATATATATTTTTAAAGACTATGTATCCATCAAAGAGTCGGTCATTTATATGCCAACAGGTCTTATCGGTGCTGTTTTGGGAACCTATTTTTTAAACAAAATTTCACCCGTTTGGCTTAAAAGGATTTTCGGCGGTCTTATGATTTATGCAGGCGTACGTCTGCTTTTAAGGTGAACTTCCCCGCCCTTTTAGCAGGGCTTTTTTCGGGAATACTCGGCAGCATGGGGCTTGGTGGCGGTGGAATTTTAATAATTTATCTCTCGCTTTTTACCGAAACAAAACAACTTACCGCGCAAGGAATAAATCTACTGTTTTTTATACCTATAGGTTTATTGTCAGTCTTAATATATTCCTTTAAAAAACAAATAAAATGGAAAACCACCTTGTTCGTCACCTTGTTTGGAATTATAGGTGCCGTTGTCGGAATATCTCTTGCGGATTATTTGGGCGGTAATATTACAGGCAAAATCTTCGGCGGTTTACTAGTGATAATGGGAATAAGCGAAATTTTCAAAAAAACAAAGCCCTGAGTACTCAGGGCTTTTAATTTAATCTACATTAACGCCTTTCTTGAAAAGACGAATATTTATTAAACACAAAACTATTGAAATTAATGAGTAAGTAGCCATTCCAAAACAAATAATTGTTTTGATTGTATCTACACCGAGTACAGTTTTTGTAACAAAAAGATTCATAAAATCAGGATTAAACAGTGCTAAAATGAAAAGCATAATAACACAAATATTTTGGCTTATAACAAAGGCAATAAAGCCAAAAACAACCGATAAACCTATTTTTGAATTATTCATTTTGTGCCCTAGTATAATACCGGTACAACCACATTGTAATATGTTCAAAAATTCCAAAAACAATAAAACCAATAAAGCCGATATAAAGCCTAAAATTGTACTGTCATAGGTATTTGCCAATGGCAACAAAACATTTTTGAAAATAAGAAGGTTTTCTTTAGAATAATAAGCGGTAAATAATATAAGTGCAATCAGGCCGAAACTTGTAAAAAGGGTTATTACAGCAGTCAAAATTTTGGATAAATAATGTGTGCTTTTTTTCACCGGTAATGTGTGCGTGAGATATGATTCATCACCGAAAAAATTAGACCTAAACCTAACCCAATTAAGCATAAGATTGTTTATCAGTATACTGCACATCATAGAGATTGTAGCACCCGAACAAATCTGGGCTATAACATTTAATACAAGCGAATTTTCAAAACTAAAAAACACCCTTGCAAACAGAGCAAATACTATTCCCAAACTGTAAAAAATTATCAAGCGCTTAAATATGCTTTCAAGGTCATATCTTAGTAAATTTTTTAGCATTTGAACATCCTCCTGAAAATTTCATCAATAGAGCCGTTTTCGCGGTTTCTGAGTTCGTCGGTTTCGGCGGTTAAAACAATTTCACCATTATCTATGAAGATAACATTATCAAGAATACGCTCAATATCGCTTATTAGATGGGTTGAAATAATAACACTTGCGCCTTCGTTAAAATTAGTAAGTATGGTATCTAAAATATAATCCCTTGTAGCCGGGTCAACACCGCCAAGCGGTTCGTCAAGGATGTAAAGTTCTGCCTTACGGCTCATAACCAATACAAGCTGTACCTTTTCCTGCATACCCTTGCTCATTTTAGAAAGTTTTAGGGTAGTATCAAGACCTAAGTCGGCTAAAAGTTTATACGCCTTTTCGCTATCAAAGTCTTGATAAAATTTCGCGAAATATTTTATAACCTTATCTACCGTCATGCTTTTATCAAGGTAGGTGCGTTCAGGCAAATAGGCCACTATCTTTTTACTCTCTACCCCAACCTTTTGACCGTTGATAAGTACTTCACCCGAAGTTGCGGTCAATAGGTCGTTAATAAGTTTTATAAGGGTTGATTTACCTGTTCCGTTTTTGCCAAGCAAACCTATAATTTTCCCCCTTGGGATTGTAAGGTTTACATTTTTAAGCACCTGCTTTTTGCCATAACTTTTATATAGATTGACACATTGTAATAATTCCATTAGTCATTATCCCCCGTTCTTTCAAGATATTCTATAACTTGCGCCCTATCAAAACCAATATTTTTCATATTTTCAAAATATTTAACCGATAATTCGTAAGCATACTCTTTTTTATATTTTTCAATTAAAGCATTGTCTTGTGTTACAAACTTACCATTGGTACGCTCAGTATAAATCAACCCAATTTCTTCAAGGTCTTGCAAAGCCCTTTGCAAAGTATTAGGGTTCACCTTTAACTGCATAGCCAATTCTCTTACCGACGGCAAACGCTCACCCGATTTAAGTCTTCCCGATATTATATGTATTTTAATTTGTTCTAACAACTGAATATATATTGGAATGTTATTATCAAAAATTATATTCATATATTTTCTCCGGCTACTGTATCAATGCATTAATACAATAATACAACACTTTCTTAATTTTGTCAATACCATTTCAAAAAAATAGCGGGTAAAAACCCACTATTTTTATTTGACTATTTAGTTTTCCGTTTTGCAAAATAGGACTGCCCGACACTAGTGTGTCAATATAGGACAAACAACTTAAGATATAGAACAGTCCCTGTCTTTTCTGTGGCTAAGATTGATTTTAATACCTTCATCTTTATGGCTATGTTTTTTACTAATCATTCAGATATGTATCTCTAACCGTAGAAAGTTTTGTTTGACCAGGTGCTTTTTTTCCATTATATAAAATGTTAACTTCAAAACCCTCAATATTATAAATTCGCTTTTCTATATTTTTAACTAACGGTATATTTTATAACCTCCGAAAAGTTTTTAAATAATACTTTGTTTTTTTGACAAATCAAATTATACCAAGTAATCTTTTAATTCTACATAATAATCTTCTGTATCATCAAAATATCCATCAGCAGTTTCATATACCTTAAATGATTGATTTACAATACATCTAGTACCGACTTGAGCCGAATAAATAATGTCTCCGAATTTATCTTCAATAACAAGTAAAAAATAACAAGAAAAAGCTGAATTTTCTCCGGCATCATCATACGTCTTTTTTCCATCAATATAAACTGTCATTTTTCCATTGATTATTTCTGCACTAACATTAGTTATTTTACATTTTGTTCTAGCATCATAACCTGATGCTCCATAACTCAATTCTCCATATGGAATACGTGTATGTATTTTTCCAATTTTTTTGGTTCCACAAACGATACAATATTTGTTTTCGTAATTATGAGAAACTAAATCATTTTCTTTTTCATAACTTTCACCACATGATTTGCAAATAAATTTACTTTTACCTTTGGAAATACAGGTCGATTTTTCTATCACGCTTTCTTCGTAATCGTGCGAAGCTTCAACTGTTTCCAAATAATTATAATTGCAGGTTTTGCAATAATGTTTAACTTCCCCTTCTTCTGTACAAGTAGCTTCTTTCTCCATTTTTTCTGTCATATCGTGTTCATGACCGCAACCACATAAGCAAAATAGCAACGATAAAACAACTAAAAAAGCACAAATTACTCTTTTCATTCAAAACATTCCTTTCTTTGATACCTTAAAATCATTGATTTTCAGAATCATCGCCACTTGAAACGGTGATAATTCCTTTTAGAATTGCTGCTATAACTACTATTATGCCTACAATTTTGTAAATTCCATTTTCAATCGCCCAATCGACATCACCAATAAATGTAGTTAGCAGTAACCCCAAAGCAATAAATGCCAATATATTTACAATCGTTTTCAAAAACTCCCCCCTAAAATAAAAAGTGCGGCTACCGAAGTAACCGCACAAAAAACGCAAACTCCGATAGTCGCCAAACTAACAAATGTGAAATGGGTGCAAACGCACTAATCTACAATTGGTGGAATTTGCGTTTTTATCAAATTCAATACCAATTATAGATATAACCAAAACAAAGCGTAATTATCCTTGTAAAAAAGAAAAAATACACCCTATTTCACACAGTATTCAGTTAGTTTGGCAATATTAGTTTATCACAGTTTGTTTAAAATTGCAATAATTTTAATTTGTGGTATAATGAAAAAGCCTCCCTTGTGTAAAGGGAGGTGGCAAAACAAGTTTTGACGGAGGGATTGTTAAATGGATAGAAAGCATAATCATTCCATTGTTCATATTGCAAAAAACTTGCGAAAAAATATGACAAAGGAAGAACGCCATCTATGGTATGATTTTCTTCGCACATATCCCATTAAATTTTCAAGACAAAAAATCTTAGGAAAAAATATTGTTGATTTTTATTCTGCACAAGCGAAACTAATTATTGAACTTGATGGTTCACAACATTATGAAGATAAAGAAATGCAAAAAGATTTAGAACGAACCCATTATCTTGCGCAATACGGATTAAAAGTATTGCGAATACCAAATAATCAAGTTAATCAAAATTTCAGAGGGGTTTGTGAATATATTGATAACGAAGTTAAACAATCCCTCAGTCAGCTACGCTGACAGCTCCCTTTACACAAGGGAGCCTTTTTTTATGACGCTTCTTTTAATTGTTCTTCCACTACATTTTGCGCTGTCTCAAGCATATTTTCAGCGAAGATTCCGTAGCCTTTTTTGGAGTCGTCCAAAAGAACATGAGTGACGGCGCCTACCAGTTTTCCGTTTTGCAAAATTGGGCTACCGCTCATACCCTGAACAATGCCGCCCGTTTTTTCTAACAACTCTTTATCCGTCACTGTTACTATCATATTTTGAGTAGCAGAATTATAGTTGGATTTTCGTATTTCAATTTTACAGGAGTAATACTTCGGTGTTTCGCCTTCTATAGTGCATAAAATCTCGGCATCGCCTTCAACTATTTCCTGTTTTAATGCGATTTCGGTCAAATTTGTGAATTTTAAATTTCCTTCAAATTCAGAATAAATTCCCTGTTCACAGTTAAGGCATATATTGCCGAGTTTTTGGTAATTAAACCTGCCTTTTAGTTGTCCGGGTGTTCCTAGTTCGCCTTTTTCTACCGAAATTATTTGAGCAGTTACAATCTCGCCTTTATTTATTTTTAAAAGACTTTTACTATCATCATCACATACGCCATGTCCCAGACCGCATATTAAATTTGTATACGGACTGTAAAAAGTTAGTGTGCCTATTCCTGCCGAACTATCCTTAACCCAAACACCTATCTTGTACTGACCTGTATCCTTGCTTTTTTCTGCCCGTAAGGTTATATGCATTTTTTTAGAACCGCGCAATACTTCTAAGAGCATTTTTTCGCCATTTGAATTTTCAACAATATACCCCAAATCTTCATTTGTGTATATTTCTTTACCGTCTACCGATAAAATATAATCCCCTATTTTCAAACCTGCTTTTTTAGCAGGATTTTTGTTTCCGTTTTGGGTAATTACTTCGGTAATATCGCTAACAAGTACACCTTTGGTATAAATTTTCATGCCGAAAGGTATTCCAAGAACCGCAACTTGAAGTTCATCAATTATCTCTACCTTTGCCTTCGAAACGGGAATTATGCCAAATGCCTTTAAGTTTACTTCAAATTTTTCACCCACGCTGTAAGACCCGCCAACACGGGATATGCTCGAACCGTTATATTCAGCCGTCAACGGAATTACAGTATTTATATTAAGTGTTTCACCGCTTCTTATTTTAAACTCGTTTTCTACATTATTATCTAAGTAAATAACCGCACCGAAAACCAAAATATAAAAACACAAAAACATGAAAAATATGCTTTTGATTATAAAACGCGCTAATTTCAAAAAATCACCCTTTAATATTTTGAGCAACTTTACAAATTTTAAAAGATGTAAAATATCCCGAAAAAGTTAAATTTCTTGAATTTTATAAAAAATTATGTTAAAATTTTTTTGGTGATTATTTTGACTAAAATATATTTCGTGCGCCATTGTGAAGCAACAGGCAACGCTTCTCACATATTCCAAGGTGTAAGCGACGCCGATATAACCGAACTTGGCGCTAAACAACTTGAATTTTTAGAAAACCGATTTAAAAATATATCTCTTGATATTATCTATTCAAGTCCGCTTATAAGGGCTTATAAAACCGCCCTTGCAATTAAAGGTGACCGCGATATTCAAATTGAAACTCATAAGGGTTTAATAGAACTCGACGGCGGTATTGTTGAAGGCAAACCTATTAAAGAGACTTTTAATAAATTTCCGGAACTTGCTGACGCTTGGATTAATCATCCTGAAGATTTTGCGCCGCAAAACGGTGAACCAATGCGCCACGCGTATGAACGAATTTATAATGCATTCTTGCAAATTGTGGATTTAAACCGCGATAAAACTATCGCTTGTACAACACACGGCGGTGTTATTCGCTGTTTACTATGCAAACTTTTAAAAGACGATATAAAAGAATTAAAAAACGTACCTATTCCTGATAATACCGCGGTTGCGCTTATCACGATTGACCAAAACCGCATCAACGTGGATTATATTAATGATGCTACACACGTACCGCAAGAATTTTTGCCTAAAAAAAATCGGGCTTCCGAGTATATAAAGGTGAGTAAATGATAATAATGTCTGTAGATTTAGGAAAATCAAGAACGGGTATCGCGATATCTGACAGCGCTGAAAGTTTTGCCTTTCCAAAACAGGTTATAACCGAATACAATACCGAAAAGTTGGTTGATAAAATTAAAAACTGTGCCAACGAATACAATGCTGAACTTATTGTTGTGGGTTTACCCAAGAACATGGACGGAAGTGAAGGCGAACGCGCCGAAGAATGCCGCCAAATCGGTGAAAAAATTGCTATTTCCAGTGGCAAAGAAGTGGTTATGTGGGACGAGCGTTGCACAACCGTGAGCGCTCATACCGCTCTTAATTTCACTGATACGCGCGGAAAAAAGCGCAAAGCCGTTGTCGATGCCGTAGCCGCAGTTATTATTCTTGAAGATTTTCTTAAGTATAGAAAAAATAATTTTTAAGGATGGTTTATGATAGTTTTAATTACAGGTGCTTCTCACAGTGGAAAAACTGTTTTGGCACAAAAACTGCTTGAAAAATATAAATACCCATATTTGTCGCAAGACCATTTAAAAATGGGACTTATCCGCAGCAAAAACACAAATCTCACTCCGCTAAGTGAAGATGCCGACTTGACCAATTATTTATGGCCCATAACCCGCGAAATAATCAAAACGGCAATAGAAAATAAGCAGAATTTAATTATTGAAGGCTGCTACATTCCGATTGATTGGGAAAAAGATTTTAATAAAGACTACATTGGCCAAATTAAATTTTATTGCCTTATTTTAAGCGAAAATTATATAAATGAAAAATTCGAAGATATAAAAAAATACGCCAACATTATCGAAAACCGATTAGATGATGACTATACTTTAGAAAGCGTTTTATATGATAACGCAAAAATATTAAAACTTTGTCAAAAACATAACACGCCTTATATACTAATTGATGATAAGTACGAATTTGATATTACATTATAAAATAAAAAGAGCAGATGAGTAAATCTCACCTGCTCTTCATCTATTTTTTATTGCAAGGTTTCATATCAAAATTCGGGTTAAAGGCATAAAAATTCTTGCTATTGAGTTTATCCGTCGATAGACGTAACGCTTCACCAAAGCGTTGGTAATGCACTATTTCACGTTGACGCAAGAATTTTAAAGGCTCTAAAACGTCAGGGTCGTCAATCAAGCGAATAAGGTTATCATAAGTTACTCTTGCTTTTTGCTCGGCGGCAAGATCTTCGTGAAGGTCTGCTAAAACATCGCCCTTGGACTGAACATATTCAGCACGCCAAGGAAGTCCCGACGCCGCTATAGGATACACGCTTGCGGTGTGGTCTACAAAGTACTTATCAAAACCGCTCTTTGTAATTTCTTCCGGCGTAAGATTCTTTGTCAACTGATGCACCATAGCACACACCATCTCAAGGTGAGCAAGTTCTTCTGTACCTAAATAAGAATAATTTTGTGCACTTAATATAACAAGCAAAAAAGGTGGAACGTTTTTACCGTTCCACCTTTGATTTTCCCTTTGTTTATGCCGTTTCCTGTGCTTCTTTTAATTCATCCATATATGAGGTTATGTC
>JAZNSZ010000035.1:0-2998 GCA_045591465.1 Acutalibacteraceae bacterium
CTGCAAATTGAAAATACAAAATCTATACTACCTATTCATCTTAAATAATATAGTTATCAAGCTTAAATGTATACAACCTATATCTTGTTAAAAAATTAACAATTTATGCTCCTAGAAAAATTCAATTTTACCGCCCATAATCATAATCAAAAAGACGGTTGTCACAACAATGATTAGAAGTGCAATTATGCAAAATATTATACTTTTCAATAAACTGGTTTTATTAGTGGTTTTGCTGCTTGACTGAACACCGCTTTTCCGCAAGATATTTCTAATAGGTTTATAAATTACAATAGTAGCAGCAGCGTTAATAATAGATTTACAAAGATTAAAAGGTAATAATAATGTCGGAATAAGCGCTACCACTTCCCTGCTGCTAACACCCATATAATAAGGAGTAATAAGAATATTAGCAAGTGACATAACAACACTAACGCTAATCACAGAAAAGCCAACCGCCAATATTGCGCCCGAAAATGTTCTTTTATATTTGTAAATAATACCTGCCACAAATGAAAATGTTGCCGATGAAATAAAATTCATAATAAGGCCATACAAACCGGTATCACTAACTGATAAAAACTCAAGAAAAGCCACTATTCCTGCAGAAATCACACCATATAACGGGCCGTACATAAGAGAAATTACAGCAATAACAGTATCCTTTAAATCAAACGATAAAAAAGAAACCTTAAACCTTAAAACAACCGTTAAAATGAATGCTAAGGCGCAAAAAACACCTGTTACTGATACCTTAATTAGTTTTTCTTTTTTCATAATATCACCTTAAAATAGCCCTTGCTATATAAAAATATAACAAGGGCTAAAATATAAAATATATATCTTCTTTCATCCCGACTTTACGGTCGGCTTTGGAATTTCACCAAATCAGCATAAAGCTCGCGGGCTATAACCGCCGGTGAGGAATTACACCTCGCCCTGAAGAATTGTCTAATACATTATACAACCAAAATAAAAATTTGTCAATTACTTGAAATACATAAATAACTGGCATTTAATCATGCCGTTATAAAGTTTACGACGCTTATCGGATTCCTTACCATAATGCTTTTCGAACTCGTCGTGTGGGCTTATGACATAGTACTTTTGTCCATCACCCGAAATAAAGCGTTCTCCCATCGTTTTATACAGTTTCTCCGCCTCTTTAACATCAAGCAAACGTTCACCGTACGGTGGATTTGTAACTGTTATACAACGCTCTTTTGGAGGCGCAAAATCCTTAATATCACCGATCGAAGCCTTAACATACTTTTCAACACCCGCTTTTTTGGCATTTGCTAGGGTTAAGTCAACACAAGCAGGATCAATATCAAAACCTTGCGCTCTAAAATCAATATTTTTAAGTATTAAATCTTGTGCGCGGGTGCGTTCTTGTTGCCAAATTTTACTATCAAGAAAGCCAAAACGCTCCGCCGCAAAAAACCTACGAAGTCCAGGCGCGGTTTTTGTTGCCATTAAAGCCGATTCTATAAGAATTGTACCACTACCGCAAAACGGGTCGTAAATTTTAGTATCAGGATAAATACGCGCCAAATCACACATAGCCGCCGCCAAAGTTTCTTTTAAAGGAGCATCGTTTGAGTTGCGCCTATATCCCCTTTTATGAAGACCTTCACCCGAAGTGTCAATCATCATCGTAACTAGGTTTTTGTGGATTGAAAAACGGATTTTATACTCACTACCCGTTTCGGCAAATATCGAAATATTATATTTTAATTTTAATCTTTCAACAATGGCCTTTTTAATAATAGATTGACAGTCAGGGATGCTAAATAATTGCGAATTAATACTCCAGCCGTTTACAGGAGAAGCATCATCTTTACCAATAAAATCTTCCCACGGAAGCGCCTTAACGCCGTCAAATAACTCGGTAAAAGTAGTGGCGGTAAATTCGCCAACATTGATTAAAATACGCTCAGAAAAGCGTGAACAAATATTAGCACGGGCAAGCATATTCGGTTCACCTTTAAGCAAAATTCTACCATTTTCAGTGATAATATCTTCAAAGCCCATGCGTCTAAATTCATCGGCTGCAATTTTTTCAATACCGAATATACAAGGTGCAACTAGATTGATTTTATTCATTTTTTCTCCTAAAAAATGGCGAAGCCATGTGGTTTCGCCATAAATAATTATAATTATTTTGAAGCGCGTCTTTTAGAACGCATATTATCAGGATTTTTACGTTTAAGGTCAGAGAATTTTTCGTCACTGGATTGCTTAAACTGATTCATCATTTCCTCAAAAGAAGCGGGTTCTTGTTTGCGTGGAGTCCAAGTATATGAACCGTCCGGCTTAGGATGGGTAAATTGTTTACGCTCACGAGGCGGCTTCTTCTCGGTAGGTTCAGCACGTTTGATACTAAGGCTTATTTTTCCATCTTCGCCGATTGTTAAAACCTTAACTTTAACAGTATCCCCTAATTTTAAAATATCATTAATATCATTAACAAAAGTATTAGCAACTTCTGAAATATGTACCATACCTGATTTGCCGTCGCCGATGTCAACAAAAACACCGAATTTTGTAATCCCTGTGATTTTACCCTGTAAAATTTCTCCTATAGTAAGCTGCATATTTGTTGAAAATCCCCCTGAAGCATTTGGTTAATTGCCTGAAATATCAATAAAAACTTGCTCGTCAGAATAGATATAACCTAAACGCTCACGGGCCGCTTTTTCGATAATTTGTTTGTTAGATTCGTCTTTGAGTAAAATTTTAAGTTCTTCAATAGTTTCTTTTTTATTTTGCAGTTCTAAATTTAAAGCGTCAAGCTGAGCTTGACTTTCGCTAAGGGTTGACCATAAATTAGACAGTGTAACAAGCATATATACACAAACTGCTAAAATTAAAAATTTTAATAAAAAACTTCTTTTTTGTTTTGGTTTTTTTCTCATACCTAAAACCTCAAAAACTTATTTAAACCGCGTTACTAGTATACAACAAACCTTTAACCTTTTTCAAGCCTTTTTTTAAA
>JAZNSZ010000036.1:0-115970 GCA_045591465.1 Acutalibacteraceae bacterium
TATTCACATAGAATAATTATAATGATTGTGGTTTGTCGAAACACTAAAAAGTGCTTCGACAAGCCACTTTTTAAGTGGCTTAAGCAAAATTAAATTCTAATATTTAATTTTGCACAACACTCATTGCAATGGGATAGGACAAATTTTTCTTAAAATTTGTCGCGAAATCAAAGATTTTGTGGCGAAACAAGATTGTTTCGCCCAACCTATACCATTATAAATTAAGTAGCATAAATTTGCAACCTTTTTTATATAATATAAAAAAACTATTGACAAATCAGGAAAATACACATATTATTTTATTATAGTTTGTCATTTTTCGACATGTAATTTAGGAGGATTTTTTATGACATTTGATAAGATTAAAGCAATTTTGGCAGAACAACTTGATGTTGATGAAGATAGTTTAACTATGGAAACTGACATCGCAAAAGACTTAAATGCTGACAGTTTGGATGTTGTAGAAATATTAATGTCTATTGAAGATGAGTTTGATGTTGAAATTCCTGATGAAGAAATTGAAAATATTAAAACCATCGGTGATTTGGTAGAATATATAGAAAATAACTAAACCTAAACCCCTTGATTTCAAGGGGTTTATTTTATATCTATTTTCTTTTTTTGTCGAACAACCACCCTTGAAAACTTTTATAAAATATAGTAAAATTATTACATATTTATAAAGGAGTTAAAATATGGCTGTTTTAAAGAACCTTTTTGGAATTTTAAAATCGTTTTTCGGTGCTGAAAATAAGGCTACCAGAAACGAAATTACTAAATGGGATTATATTGATATTTTAATGGCATTGGCGCCCGTTACCGTTTTTGGTTGCTTATTGTTTGGCGTTAATGCGGTGATTGTCTTGACGGTATCGGTTGTTTTATCCGCAGGGCTTGACTTTTTATGGGATTTACTCTTTAAAAAAGAAAAAAATAGTATTAACCTTTCGGCTATTGTCTCCGGTTTATTGTTAGGTCTTTCGTTAAGCAGTAACCTTAATATATTAATAGTTATACTCTTAAATATTGTTGCTGTTTTTTTGCGCAAAACCTTTTTTAAAGGAAATACTTTTAGTATAACTACACCATTGCTTTTGGTAAGAGTTATTTTTGCCTTTATTTTCATAAAGGCATTTAGTGTGTACGCACTTCCTTTTATTAGCGGGGAGAACGGCATTCTTCCGATAGATAAAATGTTTATAACTTATTCTTATGTAGAACCTGCAAAATATCTTTTCTTCGGTCTTCATAGCGGAAACATAGGTGAAACTTCAATATTTTTGGTCGCGGTCGGCGCCATTTATTTAATGCTTCGTAAAATTATTAATCCGATTATACCCATAAGTTTCGTAGCAACCACTACTTTAATTTCGGTTATTTTCGGAGAGGATATTGCATTATCCTTAATGGGTAGCGGTTTGGTTTTTGCCGCCATGTTTATGACAATGGATTACAGTTTTAAAACAACCGCGCTTTACAAAAAGATTTTATATGGTGTATGTTGCGCCATATTTACGTTTGTTTTAAGAACGATATTTAAAACCGAATGTGTTTTATTGGCGGTTGTGATTGTTGATTTATTATTTTCAATTATAACCTTTGGTAACATTAAAAAGGCATTTAAATTCATTAAAAATCCGAATTTCAGAAGGCTTTTAGAAAAGTTTAAAAAAGCGTTTTCGGTATATTTCGATGATTTGCGGAAAAATTAAAGAAAAACAAGAAGGAGAATTTTTTTGAGAACCAGCGGAATTTTAATGCCGATATTTTCCCTTGCTTCAAAGGGCGGAATAGGCACTTTTGGCAAAGAAGCCTATAGGTTTGTTGATTTTTTGAAAAAATCAAAGCAAACCTGGTGGCAGATATTACCTCTTAATCCTACCAATTACGGCGACTCGCCTTATCAGTCTTTCTCGTCTTATGCGGGTAACCCTTATTTTATAGACCCCGAGTTGTTGATTGAAGAAAAACTGCTTACTGAAGATGAGTTTGAAAGTTTTGATTTTGGAACAGATATAAGTGTTATTGATTACGGAAAACTATACAAGAACAGAATAAAAATGTTGAAACTTTGCTTTAAGCGTTTTTCTCCCGATGCGGCATACAGGACGTTTTGTGACGAAAATGCTTTTTGGCTTGAAGAATATGCACTTTTTATGGCTTTAAAGAATGCAAATAACGATGTTTCTTGGGAGAACTGGGACGAATCCTTGCGAAGACGCGATGAAAAAGCACTGAAAAATGCCGCCAAAGAACATTGTGAGAGTATTGAGTTTTACCGATTTGTGCAATATATGTTTGCTAAGCAGTGGCGCCAACTTAAAAGTTACGCTAACGGCAATGGCATAAAAATTATTGGCGATATCCCGATATATGTCGCGTATGATTCGGCTGATGTTTGGTCGGATGCCAAACAATTTCAACTCGATAATAATTTAAGGCCTAAATCGGTTGCGGGTTGTCCGCCGGATGCTTTTTCGGAGGACGGTCAACTTTGGGGAAACCCATTGTATGATTGGAAATATATGAAATCGGACGACTTTTCTTGGTGGAAAAAACGTCTTAAGTATGTGTTGTCCCTTTATGACTGTGTTCGTATCGACCATTTTCGCGGTTTTGAGTCGTATTATTCCATTCCATACGGTGATACCACTGCCGTAAACGGAAAATGGCATAAAGGGCCGAATATCGCTTTTTTCAAGGCAATGGAGAAAGAATTAGGCAATAACCTACCGATAATAGCCGAGGATTTAGGATTTTTAACACCGGCGGTGCTTAAAATGCTTGAAAAATCGGGTTATCCCGGCATGAAGGTTTTGCAGTTTGCTTTCGATACCGAAAAGCAAAGTGAGTACCTGCCACACAATTTTAATAAAAACTGTGTTGTTTATACAGGTACACACGATAATGATACAATATTGGGTTGGGCGGAGAGTAGCGACCCGCAGGAAGTCGAATTTGCTGAACAGTATCTCGATACCAAGCGTGACGACAATTTTAACTGGGCTATGATGAAAGCGGCGCTAATGTCGGTGGCAGAAACTTGTATACTGATGATGGCCGACATTATAGGGCTTGGCAGTGAAGGGAGAATTAACACGCCATCTACTGTGGGTGATAATTGGAACTGGCGCATAGACCCTGGATGTATAAATGATTGGCTTGCTAAGATAATAGCAGATAATACAACTTTTTATGGCAGAGCACCTAAGAATAAAGAAAAGCCTTAAGCGTAATGCTTAAGGCTTTTGGCTTATTCTAAAATATAAATTTCTACAGATCTTACGCCGAATTTGCGACATTCGCTTTCGGTATCAAAGAAAAGGTCAACGCCCGTGGGGTGCTTTTTAATAAATCCGCCGGTATCGGCAGCAACAGCATAGCCGTAAATATACTTGCCGTCACTTGTTTTAATAAACATTTTGGTGCCGTAAGGGATAACCTTGGGGTTTACTGCGATATAACCGGGTTGTGGTTTAACACCGGTGGCACATCTATTGCCCGTGTGTGTATATGCAGTAGCGCGAACCTTCATTTTAGACTTGTAATTAACGGGAACGCCGTTTTCGTTAAGTTCAATTTCGATTTTTGGTGAAAGGGTAGACACACAATTATCCTTGTTATAAGGTATTTTGTCTAAACCTTTGGTACCAACAGTGATTTTCTTGGTTACAGCCTTGGTTAAGGTTACGGTTTTGGTAGCCTTCTTTTCGGTCGAAACACCGTTTACAAGTTTTTCGGTGTAGGTTATTTCTTTAACGCCGTTTTCACCTTCAGTGGTAACCTTCTTTTCACCCGCCGCTAATTTGTTAGAGTAAACCTTCTTAGTTTTAAAAGGAATAGACTCTTGCTTTGTGGTTTGAATATAATCTATATTAGTATAATCAATATAAGTAGTTTCTGTAATTTCGGTATTTAAAGCAGGTTCTACAAAGTCGTGCTTATCAGGGGTAATACCGGCTAATGCCAAAGCATCTTTAACCGTGCCGCCGCAAAACTCAACGCGGGTTGTCTTATCACCCTGAGTGATATAAACGGGGAAACCATAGGTTATTTTAACCGAAGTTACATAATCTTGTGTTTTTGTTTCTTCGATTTCGTAAATCTGAGATTGTAATTTTACATTTTCCATAACCGCAGCAACATTATTATTAAGTGTGCGTACGGTGTAGGTTTTGTTACCGTCGAAAATTTTAATTGTGTGGATAGGGCAGTTTAGTAAAGCAGCAGTAGCGACGGTAAGCGCGGTAAGTAAAGCCGCAATTCTTAATCGCATTTGTCTACCTTCCATAAAGGCGGACAATTTACTCTTTATTTTTTCTATCATCCAATAACTCCTTTAATATGGGCCGAATTTGAATATATTTTCGGCTTGATTTTCAAAGCAAGTGGTATTATAACTTAATTTTTTCATCATGTCAAAGTAAAAAAACGAGACTTTTTTGGCTATTTTGACCAAAAAAATCCCGAAAATAAAAAAGGTTACAAGTTTGTAACACTTTTATAAGCTGAAAATTGACAATTTTTGTCAAATAACTTGTGCAATCATACGAAAAGCCCACGAAAAAGTTAATAAAAACGGCAAAAAATAAAAAATTCACTATTTATTGTGCTTTTAAAGATTACAAAGCGGAAATTCAACAAAATGTTGTGGCTTAAAAACTTTACAAAAAATCGGGATTGTGGTATATTATACATATATAATATGCGAATCCCTTAAAAAATATGTATGGTGGAGTATTTATGGATAAATTTAAAGCTACACTTATGGATGAGTCGGCGGTTAACCGTGCAATCAAACGAATCTCGCACGAAATTTTGGAGCGAAACAACGGCAGCGACAATATATGCATAGTTGGTGTAAAGCGCAGGGGCGTTCCGCTTGCGCAGATGATTGCCGATAATATATATAATATTGAAGGTGTGAAGGTGCCTACAGCGGTATTGGATATAACCTTCTATCGTGATGATTTATCTAACCAAACACCCGACCCTGTATTTCACCCTTGTGATATTCCGTTTACAGTAGCGGGAAAAAATATTGTGTTGGTTGATGATGTACTTTACACGGGCAGAACAGCACGCGCTGCTATGGAAGCCATTATGAGTTTTGGCAGAGCGGCGTCTATTCAGTTTGCAGTGCTTGTAGACAGGGGGCACCGTGAACTCCCTATCAGAGGGGATTATGTAGGTAAAAATGTACCCACTTCGAAAAGTGAGTTCATTTCGGTAAAATTACCGCCGTATGATAAGGTTTGCTCGGTTGAGATTTACGAACGCGTTTAAGGAATTACAATATTACCCGAAATATCGAAAAGATAATCGCGCGATTTCAGCAATTTTGCAAACTCTAAAGAATCTTTGGGTAGCGTTTTGCTAAGTAATGCGCCAATACCTTCGTGGCCTTCGTGGTGGAAATCGGTCCCACAGGTTTTAATAAAGTGTGGGTGAGCCAAGGCGTACTGCGCCGCAATCCCTATTTGTGAATTATGGCCGGGGTGCATATTAAAAACTTCGATGCCGTCTAAAAGGTCAGGGTCCTGTAAAACTATATTTTTTCTAAAAGGATGCGCTTGAAGTATTACGTTATGGTCATTTTTAAAGGATTCATAAAAGGTTTTATAATCGGTAAATGTTAGGTCGTAAAGGGTACCGATTTCTTCTTCATCGATGCCATATATCAAATAATCGTTACAGTTTTCGGGAAAGCGTATTTCCATGCCCAAAATTGCCGTAATGCCGTGTTTTTCCGCGGCATTTTTTGATTGATAAAAGTCATCTAAAAAGCGTTTTATAACCCTGTTTTTATTATCGTTTTCAAATAAACGTATAAAAAAATGGTTCGTAATTGCAATCGCATCAAACCCGATATCAGCATATTTTTTTATAACTTCTTCGGGAGAAAAGTTACTGCAACGACTCATAGGATAGGTATGAGCATGTGTTTCAATTTTGTATTTATATTCATTTAAATTCATACAATCGCTCCTTTTGGTCATTATTATTATATTACATTTTTTAAACAAGTCAACAATACGATTTATAAAATTTAAAAATGGATGCGTAAAAATTCTACGCATCCATTTTGGCTTTATAGAAAACTGTACTTGGATATACAAACTTTTAAAATTGTTGGCGTAATTTTTCCAGTGCCGAAGTTTCAATTCTTGAAACATAACTTCGCGAAATATTAAGTTTTTTTGCAATTTCGCGTTGGGTAAGTTCGGGTTTGCCGCCAATACCATACCTAAATTCAATAATTTCAAGTTCGCGCTTATCTAAAACCTTAGTTAGAATTGTTTTAAGTTTTTCTAGTTTAAACTTTGTGTCTAAATCTTCAACGATATCAATGTTATCGGCAATAACGTCAATTAATGTTAGCGCGTTACCTTCCTTGTCGGTGTCGATAGGGTCGCTTATGTAAACATCCTGTGCGGACTTTTTTTGATTCCTGAAGAACATTAAAATTTCGTTTTCAATACATCGCGAAGCATAGGTTGCAAGGCGGATGTTCTTATCCGATTTGAATGTAGATACGGCTTTTATAAGGCCGATTGTACCGATTGAAATTAAATCGTCCTGATTAGAACTAGTCGCGTAATATTTTTTTACTATATGTGCTACAAGACGAAGATTATGCTCTATTAATTTGTTGCGCGCTTCCATATTTCCCTTGCGGCTTTCTTCAAGCAGTTCGCATTCTCGTTTTGCTGAAAGCGGTGGCGGAAAAGAACCTGCCCCCGTTACGTGCAAGGCGAAATAATATAAATTGGATAGCATCTGTAAAATTAGATTAAACATAAAAATCCCCCACAACTTCTTTACGGGATATTATATGAAATCTACGGCTTGTCGCATACCGCAAGTGCGCTTTTTTGAGAAACACATAATTTTCTGAGACACTTTGAAAAAATTGCATATTTACTTTTTTTAGGGAAGGTGGTATAATATCAAAAAGAACAAATGTTCACGAAAAAGGGTGGTTTGATTGGGCGAAAGAATAATACTTCACTGTGACCTAAATAATTTTTTTGCGTCTGTTTCGCTGCTTTTTAATCCAACCCTTTGCGATATGCCGGTAGCGGTTTGCGGTGATGCAGAAAATCGTCATGGCATAGTACTTGCTAAAAATGAGATTGCTAAAAAATTTAATGTAAAAACGGCAGAACCTATTTTCGAAGCTAAACGAAAATGTCATGAACTTGTTATTCTACCGGCTATATATGATGAATACGAGCGTTACTCTAAAAAAGCGCAGGAAATTTATGCGCGATATACCGATTTGGTGGAACCTTTTGGGATAGATGAGTGTTGGCTTGATGTTACGGGAAGCACCCTGCTGTTCGGAAGCGCGGAAGAGATTGCAAATAAAATTAGAAATGATATTAAAAGGGAACTCGGCATTACCATTTCGGTTGGCGTGAGTTTTAATAAAGTTTTTGCAAAGTTGGGGTCTGACCTTAAAAAACCCGACGCGGTTACCGTTATCACAAGAGAAAACTTTAAAGAAAAGTTATGGCATCTACCTATAAGTGACCTTTTGTTTGTCGGCAGGAATACCGCGGTTAAATTAAATTCTATAGGAATTAAAACTATTGGGGATATAACCCTTTGTGATGAGCAGACTTTAAAAAGACTTTTGGGCAAAAATGGTATCGATTTGAAAAGATATGCGTTAGGTGAAGATAATTCACCTGTGGCAGCCATTACTGCTGATACTAAACCTAAAAGTGTTGGAAAATCGATAACTTGCGGTAAAGATTTTACCGAAAACGAAGAAGTTTGGAAGGCGTTTTTGGGCTTTGCTGAAACTATAAGTGATACTTTAAGGCGGTATAATCTTTATGCCGGCGGTGTTCAGGTGCATATTCGCACTTCATCACTGGTTGTGCGGGAATTTAGTTTGACATATAAAACTTCAACAAATTCGGCATTAACCCTTGCAAAACGGGGGTTCCTGCTTTTTTGCAAAAACTATAATTTTGCCGAGCCGTTGCGCTCTGTCGGATTAAGGGCAATAAATTTAAAGGATGATACAACCGCTGTTCAACAGGATATTTTTGGTGATTGTGAGCAGGAGTTTGAAAATCAAAGGATAGAAGATTCTATTTATAATGTCAGGCAAAAGTTCGGTAATTCTTCGATAAAAAGGGGAAGAATAGTATAGACATTTCTGAATTTTTGTCGTATACTGTTAGTATGTTTAAAATATAGGAGAATTATATGCGTTATACAAACGAATTTGAAAGCGATAAAGATATTATAGATATATACAGTAAAACAAGGTATGAAGATATTTCTTCAACAAGCAAACCAAGGGCTAAGCGAAAAAAACGCAAAAAGAAATCAAGGATTATAGCTATAGTTTGTATTTTACTTATTTGTTTATCAGCTATAGGTATCGGAGCTTACAGTTATGCTTATTCTATAATTAATAAGGTTGAACGTGCGCCGCTTGAGGCAGAGAAGTTGGAAGAACTTAATATTAGCACTACTACCTATAACGGCGTTAAAAACATAGCGCTTTTGGGTATAGATTCAAGACAGGATAATACTTCCGGCAGGTCGGATGCGGTTTTGGTGCTTAGTATTGATAAAAAACACGATAAAATAAAACTCATATCTATTGCACGTGATAGTTATGTTAAGATTGACGGTCACGGGAAGGACAAGATTACCCATGCGTATGCGTACGGCAAATCTACCTTGATGGTGAAAGCCTTGAATAAAAACTTCGGGCTTGAGATTACTGATTATGTGACGGTAAACTTTTTTGAGTTTTCTCGTATTATTGATTATATCGGTGGCGTAAAGATTGATGTAAACAAAAAAGAGAAAGACCACCTAAACAGTTATGTTATCCCTAAGCTTCGCAAACAAACAGGTCTTAAATGCGATTCTATTTCGAGCACAGGGGAACAAACCCTTACTGGCACACAGGCGCTTTGTTATGCGCGCATACGTAAAATAGACGGCGACATTGAACGCGGTAATCGTCAAAAAGAAGTGCTAAAAGCGATGTTTAATAAAGTAAAGAAGATGAATATTACAAAACTTCCAAAGGTTGCTGAAATGATTCTTTCAGAATGCCAAACTTCGCTTTCTACCAACGATATTATTAATATGGGACTTTGGGCAGTAGCTTCAAGTCCGGAAATCGAGAATATAAGTATTCCCAATGATAATATATCTGCTAAGGGACAAACTATTCGTGGCACGTGGTATTATGTATACGATATAGATAAGGCAAAGGCTGAAATGGAAAAATTCATTTTGGAAACCGAGACCGAAACAACGTCAGAATAACAAAAGACTGCTTGGATTAAAAACCAAGCAGTCTTTTTATTTTTCTTATAGCCCTAAAGGCAAAATGCCTAATGGGATAACTATAGCGAATGTATTTAACATAGACTTTATAAGCGATACTTTTTTCGCAATCAAAGTATTTACCGTTTCGGTGAAAACCTTTAAGGATACCTACGATATCGTCGTCAGTGATGTTCTTTTCGTCAAAGTGATTATTGTCTCCGCGTATGATATAACCATCATCGGTAATAGCAATAAGGCGGTGTAGGACGTATTCGTCTTTATATTTCTTTTTATAAAGCAAAACATCATTAACCTTAAGCGGTTCGTTAATTTTTTTTACGACGGCAATATCCTTGTTATCGCGAAAAATCGGCATCATACTCGCGCCGACGGTCATACCAACGAGTTCTTCTTTGTCCCCAAAAACTTCCGTTGTAAGTTTAAACTTATTTTCCATTATTCCAACACATCGGCTTCTTTAAGTTTTTCAATAAAACTATTAACGATTTTTTCTATGTCCTGGTCGGCTGAAACTTCAAAATCGTTCTTTATGGCACGAACAATATCTTGAACGGTTGTGTCATTTTTAAGTTTTTCCATAATATATGCGCCGGTTTCATTGAGTTTAATGTAATTATTGTAAAAGGCATTGTTTTCACCGATAGCCATTGCTACTTTCTGACCCGCAACTTCGTTAATTACAAAATCATATTTAAGTTTCATCGTTTCGCTCCTTAAAAATTGTGTTATACGCAACTTGCGCCGCCTCAATATTCATATTGCAGGTTATTTTCCATAGATTACAGGTGTTTAGAAGTTTATCAATAAGTGCTAATGTAGAGTATGTTGCTGTGGGATTGTCCCTAGGTATATAGGTTTGGTCAAAAATTAAATCAAATGCATCAGATGGTTTGATAGGAGTGCAAGTGTTTACTTCACCGCGTTCAATAAAACACAGATGCTTTAACTGAACTTTGCCCGTCGTGAAATACCTTTCTTTTCCACACCAAGGTGTGCCATAAGCATAAGGATATTTATCACCTTCAAAAAAACGAACAATCGGTTTGTCACCGTTTACGATGGTTAAATTTTCACCAAGCAGTTTTTGCCATAAACGCATATGGGTAGTTTTGCCTGTTCCGCTTAGCGCCGAAAAAGCAATACCGGTACCATTGACATCAATTAAAGCGGAATGGAGCAAGAAAGCGTTATTGAGAGTTACCCAACTTGCAAACTTGCGATGAAACACGGTTAATTCTAAAACACTGTCCGATACAATTTCGCTTTGTCGTAAGCGTTGTTGCTCTATATCATTCTCATTAACAAAAAAGGCGGTTTGGGGCAACGATTCTGTTTTAAAAGGTAATAAAAAGTTCTCTACGAACTGTGACGGATTTTTAAACTCAATATTAAAATCTGCTATTCGACATATCATAACCCAAGCCCCCTTTATATTATTAGCATTAAATAATTTTTATTTTTTCACCTAAAAATTAAGACCGCAATTTATGCGGTCTTAAACTTTTATTCTGTTCGCCAAGGTGACATATTGCTGTCCATTGTATCTTGGTTAGGGTCTTTACTTGAAGTATTGCCCGAAGAAACGTTTGAACTGCTTTCATTAGAACTACTTTCGTTAGAACTGTTCTGACTTGAAGTATTCGAACTTGAACTGTCACTAGGTTTGATTTCTGAAGCGTTGCTAGAATTGTTGTTAGAAGTGCCATTGGTGTTATTTTCAGTAAAAATTGATTCAACAGAAGTATTACTTGTTGAAGAATTTTTACTGGGTGTTGAAATAACACTGCCGGTAT
Organism: Acutalibacteraceae bacterium; assembly: GCA_045591465.1. GTDB lineage: Bacteria > Bacillota > Clostridia > Oscillospirales > Acutalibacteraceae > UBA737. The sequence goes on from JAZNSZ010000036.1 coordinate 11,124, forward strand.
CGAAGTCAACAGTAACGCCAACTTCGTCTTCTCCGCCAATCGTAATTTCATCAGCGCCCTGCTGAGCACTAGTGGAAGGAGTTGACGAAGAAGGATTACTCGTATCCGACTTACCAACACTTGTAATTACAAGAATGGTGGCAATGACAACAATTAAAACAGCAACCGCAATAATAATTGTTTTATTTTTCATATAAAATATTACCCAATATTAGCCTAAAATGGTTTCACCGAATAAATCGTCTCCGTCGGCTTCGGAATTTGAACCGTTGATGACATCAGATGTAGTATCCGGGCTGCCTTCGGTTGCATCAGCGCAATTGAACTTCAATACTTCAACGCTGGGATCTAAAAATTTATTCTTCATCGTTAATCACCTCAAAACCTATAATTACTCGTTAACTGCATATGTATAAGACATAACAGTATCAGAGAAGTTTATTTTGTCGTCAGCTACATAGTATCCAACTGCTGCATAATCATCGTTTGCGTTAAGACCATTTACACGTAAAGCGTATTCCAATACAGAATCGTTTTTCCACATAAAGTTCTTTTGGTTGATTTTTTTAATTCTTATAGCATTTACTTTAGAATTGAAAGTAAGATTTACATAATCGTTATCGCCGATATTTGCATCGTAAACTTCAGATATTTTAGCGATCAATTCAGCTTCAGTTTTTGTAGAATACTTAGCCTTGAATTCTGTCCAGTCACCAGCAATAATCATAGTGCCATGTTTTGTTGCAGTAGCATATTTATTAGAATATGTAGCAAATTGAACAGCAGGTGTAGTCATAGCATTCAAAGTATCACTTAATGCGAATGTTCCAAAACCATCAGCAGGGATTTCGAATTTATCCCAATTTACGCCGGATTCGGTAATGTTGAAGATGCCGTATTCATTCTTTTTAACATATGTAAAAGAACCGTCTTCATTCTTAACATAAACAGAACCATAAGGAATAAAGTAACCTTCGTCTTCGTTTTTAAATTCAACAGGAGCTTCTTCAGAACCGCTTACGGTACCTTTCATTTCAACTGTTTTAACAACAACATTGCCATCAACAATTGAGAATTCGTTAGAAGCGTATAAAACTTTGCTATCTTTAGCAAGTTGAGCAACAGCAGTAACTTTAGCATCTGCATTAACGGTTGCTGTAATAGCGATAGTTGCAGTATCTACATTGGTTAAATCAACGATATGAAATGTTTGATCTTCTAATTTGCAGTTGATGTTTGTTTCACGATCAAGTGCGATTTCTGCCGAAGTAACATCAGTAAATACGATGCCTTCACCAGCAGTTACTGTTAAATCTATACCTTTAACGCCGGAGAAATTAGTGAGATTTACATTGATGGTTGTAGTTTCGCCAACCTTTACGGCCTCGCCGCAGTCAATAGTGATAGTGGGTGTTGTTTCTGCAAAAGTGTTAATTGCAAGCACGCCAAACAACATAGCGATGCTTAAAATAATGGCTAATACTTTTTTCATTGTGAGATTCCTCCTAAAACATTTTTTAACGCAGAGAGTTTTCGCGCATTCTACCATTGTTTAATTCATTATACAGAATAAAACGAGTAATGTCAATATCTTTTTGATTAATTTCTATTGGCATTTTGTCATAAATTTTCAATGATTTTTTGTTGATGTTTTTTCTGCTGGATTAAATATCCAATTTTTTCAGTGCGGCAGCGTGTAAACGTTCGGTATGGCGTAGGCTATAGTTTAAAATTAAACTAATTTCTTCCAACGTTTTGCCGCACATGTATTTTTGTATTAGCAGTTCTTTTAAGATTTCGTCGTCAACTGAAAGTATTAAGCGTTCTATATTACGTCTAACTTCTTCGCATTGGGCTATTTGTATAAGGCAGTCTTTCGTTTTCTTATGATTTGAATTCATAGTGTTTTTAAGACGGTTAATTTTTTTCTGTTGTAATAGATAAAGTCTTAAAAAGCGTTTTTTATTTTGGGACATTTTTATCTTTCCTTTGTTTTGCTGATTTCATAAGGAAGGTATATTGGCCATAACTAAGGCGGGTGTTATTTTGGGAATTATATTTTTGGAGTTCACGCACTACCTTATATATATTACTGTCGTGTAGTTTTTTATTACGACGGTATTCCTTTTTTAAAAGTTTTTCTCTTCGGAGTTTACATAAATCACCACAAAATTCTTTTTGGTTCGGTTTTAAACGGGCGCCACAGTAACGGCAGTATTCCGCTTCTCTTTTTTTGAAGTTTGTGGTTTTGCATCGCGGACAAACGCAAAAGGTTTCATAAGGCGGCGACGGCAACCCGTGTGTTTCGGTCAATAATGCCGGTGTTTCAAACTCGGCTTGGCACTCAAGACAAATATACATTTTTTATTTCTCCTTATATAATATTAAGCGGTATATTGCTTTTATATAGATAGAAATAAAAAAATCCCCGTTTTTGCAATACGAAAAACGGGGATTTAAAAATATTTTATAGTTTTAAATAAGTCTATACTTAGTTTCAAACATTTCATAATCTTCAATAAACGAACTGTTTGAAGAAGATTTGAGTTTGTTAAGGTATTTATGAGTATCAAGCATATCGCTTGGCAACTGCATAGTATAAACCGCTATATTAGAACAATGGTCCGAAACACGCTCGAAGTTGGTGAGAAGGTCGGTAAATATAAAGCCTAACTCTATCGTACATTCATTATTTTGAAGTCGGGAAATATGCATGGATTTAAGCTGTTTCTTGAGTTTATCTACAACCTGCTCAAGTGGCTCTACATGAGATGCAGCATCGGGGTCGTCCTTTATGAATGAGTCTATAGACAAGTTAACAATTTCCTTAACCGCATCAGAAATTATACCAAGTTCTTTCTTGCCGTCTTCAGAGAAAGAGATATTCTTACTATGCATTTCTTCCGCGAGTCTACATATATTAAGGGCGTGGTCGCCGATACGCTCAAAGTCACCGATACTATGAAGCAAACGAGCAGTCTTATGAGATTCGTTTTCGGAAAGTTTGTTATTACTTAAACGAACAAGATATGTACCGAGTTTATCTTCGTATTTATCGCTTAAATTTTCTTCTTCGCGGATAGCATCAACGGTATATTGTTGGAAGTTGAAAATTAAATCGATAGATTTGCGCAAAGATACGCGGGTAAGTTCGGCCATTTCGTTTGCAAGACGGCGGCACTCGGAAATCGCAAGGGGAGTATTATTGAATATACGCTCGTCCAAGAATATGGTACGAGTTTTTTCTTCCTTATCGGGAACGACAAACTCGCAAAACTTGACAAGAAGTTTTTTGACGGGAAGAAGAGTAATGGTGTTTATAGCATTGAACAATGTATGGATAACAGCAACGCCAACCATAGCAATCTCGGCACCGAGAATACTTACATTAAATACCTTTAGAACATACATTATAACCATACAAAGTATAGAGCCAAAAACATTAACCGAGAAGTGCATAATAACAACGCGCTTAGCATTTTTATTAGTACCAATACTGCCGATTAATGCGGTAACACAGGTACCGATATTGGCACCCAGCACTAACGGAATAGCCATTTCCCAAGTAATACCGCCCGAAAGTGCTAACGCCTGAACAATACCGATTGTGGCAGCCGAAGACTGTATAACGCCGGTAAAAGCGGTAGAAATAAGAAGCGCAGCTATGGGGCTTTTAAGGGTAGCCAAGAAGGTATCAAAGCCGGGGAGAGTACGAACACTAATCATAGAGTCGCTCATAAGGTCCATACCGCATATAAGGATGGCAAAGCCGATAAATATATTGCCTAAATCCTTGTTCTTATCTTTCTTAGAGAACATTTGCATGGCAATGCCGAAAAAGGCAAGTATCGGGGAGAAAACACTGGGGTTTAATATTTCGATATACCATTTACCTTCAAGACCGGCAAGGCTCAAAAGCCATGCGGTAAGGGTGGTGCCCACGTTTGAGCCCATTATCATACCGAATGTATTACTAAATTCTACAAGTCCTGAGTTTACAAGACCTACAAGCATAACAGTCATAGCGGATGATGACTGAATGGCAACGGTAATACCTGCTCCTAAAAAGAACCCTAAAAAGTCATTGGCGGTAACTTTTTTCATTGTGCGTTCCAAACCGCCGCCTGCCATTGTTTCAAGTCCGCCCGACATTATATTCATTCCGAAAAGGAAGAATGTAAGACCTAATAGTAGGGGGACAATCATTTGTGTAACTATGTTCATACACTTATTCTCCAGTATTAATGTAAAAATTAAAATTCTAATGCTTTTTCTATATAATCCTTGACTTCTGCGATCGGCATACGAACAGATTCCATAGTATCGCGGTTACGAACGGTAACACAACCGTCTTCTTCGGACTCGAAGTCATAGCAGATAGAGAAAGGTGTGCCTATTTCATCCTGACGGCGATAACGCTTACCAATAGAGCCGGCATCATCAAAGTCTACATTAAAATATTTTGAAAGAGAAGAATAAACTTCCCCTGCTTTCTCGCTTAATTTTTTAGAAAGCGGAAGAACAGCAGCCTTGAAAGGAGCCAAAGCAGGATGCAAACGCATTACTACGCGAAGGTTTCCATTCTCGTCGGTTTCTTCGTCGTAAGCATTGCAAAGGAATGCTAAAAGTACACGGTCAGCGCCCAAAGAAGGTTCGATAACATAAGGAACGTATTTTTCGTTGGTTTCGGGGTCAAAGTAATCCATGCTTTCGCCTGAATGATTTGCGTGTTGAGTTAAGTCATAATCGGTACGGTCGGCAACACCCCAAAGTTCGCCCCAACCAAACGGGAAAAGGAACTCGAAGTCGGTGGTAGCTTTAGAATAGAAGCAAAGTTCATCTTTGTCGTGGTCGCGAAGACGAAGGCTATCCTTGTCCATGCCTAAATTTAACAGCCAGTCACGGCAGTAACTGCGCCAGAAATCAAACCATTCAAGGTCAGTACCCGGTTTGCAGAAAAATTCAAGTTCCATTTGTTCAAATTCGCGTGTGCGGAAAATGAAGTTGCCGGGGGTAATTTCATTACGGAAAGACTTGCCTATTTGAGCCACACCAAAAGGCACCTTCTTGCGCGAAGTACGTGCAATATTTTTAAAGTTTACAAAAATACCTTGCGCGGTTTCGGGACGGAGATAGAGCGTGGAAGTGCTGTCTTCAGTAACGCCCTGGAAGGTTTTAAACATGAGATTAAATTTGCGGATATCGGTAAAATCGTGCGAACCACAGTCAGGACAAGCAATACCGTGTTCTTTTATATATTCAGCCATTTCGCTGTCGCTCATAGCGGCAGGATTGTCCGAAAGATTGTTCTCGGCAACATAATCTTCAATAAGTTTATCTGCTCTATGGCGTGTTTTACAGTTTTTACAGTCCATAAGCGGATCAGAGAAGCCGCCCAAGTGACCTGATGCCACCCAAGTTTCAGGGTTCATGATGATAGCACTGTCAAGACCCACATTGTAAGGGCATTCCTGAACAAACTTTTTCCACCAAGCTTTTTTAATATTATTTTTAAGTTCAACACCTAACGGGCCGTAGTCCCAACTGTTTGCAAGACCGCCGTAAATTTCACTACCGGCGTATACAAAACCGCGTCCTTTCGCTAGGGTTACAATAGTTTCCATACTTTTTTGTGAATTATCCAAAGTTGATTTCCCCTTTAAAATGTTTAAAAGTCAAATTTCTACAAATAATATAATATAAAAAATTGGCTTAAAAGTCAATACTTGACATATTTAATTATATAGTTTATACTTTTTAAATAGAATAAATCGGAGGTGCAGTGATATGGATAAAAGATATATAAAACTTCACAATGTTGATTTTGATGATTTAATCAAGACTGTTGAGGAATGTAAGGGCGATGTTTATCTTGAAACCGCCGACGGAGATATTTTAAATTTAAAGTCAAAGCTTTGTCAGATGATTGGCCTTAGTACTATTTTAAGCAATACAGAAGTTGCCGAGGCGACTTTGCGTTGCGCTAATCCAAACGACGAAACCTTACTTTTCAGATTTAATCTTTACGGCGAAGTGCCTGAGAAGGAGTAAAAAATGGCAGATAAGTTTTTAGAATACAAGGGAAAACCACTCGTAAGAAGCGGGGATGAGATTTATTACGGTGATATGAGTGATAGCCATGTTGTCAAGTTTAACATAATTGGCAAAGACGCTAAAACTGATGAGCCGAATAAAATCAACATTCAGCTTTTAAAGAGTAATACCGAACTTAAAGAGAAAGACCGCATAGTTAAGGAAAGCACAAAGGCAACTATGTTTGAGGCTTTGGATGTAGGTTTTGTATGGCTTGAAAGAGCACTTAAGGTGTAAAATCAAAGGACTTGAAGTTTTAAACTTCAAGTCCTTACTTTTTTGTCAGAACATGGTGTCAAAAATATCTTTAAGATAAACCGCGGGTTCGATACCTGCTTTTGTAGGTACATAGAAAATGCAATAACATAAAACCGCTAATGTGACAAGTAGCAACAACGAAATTATAAGAAGTAACAAATTAAAAGGAGAAGTAATCGGCTCGTCATCGTCTTCAGAGTCTGAGAAATATTCTATACCAAAATCACTGTCGACGGTTATATAATCTTCATTACTTGCAGGGATATCGTCTTCAAAACTGCTTGAAATTATATCTTCAAAGGTATCTGCTTCGGGAGCAGTTTCTTCCAAAACTTCAGCGGTGTTTGTGGACGCTTCTTCGGGTTGCGCTTCTTTGGTTTCTTCCAAAACCTCATCATCTTCCGTGGTTTCTTCTTCAGGTTGCGTTTCTTTCGTTTCTTCCACAGAGTCGATTATGACTTCCTTTTCATCTAATATACAATCACCATTATCGCCGTCGGCAATTTCTTTAATATACGGGTGGATAAGGCTATTCATAATGGATTTACGGACGCTTTTGTTATCTGTTAAAAGAATAAGGCTTTGGGGACCGCTTTCTATAATGCAACCGCCGAAAATTCCGTCTTCGGTAACAAGCGGAACCGATTCTTTAATAATCTCAATTTCTGCTTGACTTGCAATATTATACTGTTTGTTATCTATTATTTCCACACCGCTGCCTATAGACGATGCTATAGTGCTGATTATTTTTTCTTCCGTAAAAAGCGGAGCGGTGATGATTATGACCTTGCTGCGAGATACTGCTCTCGAAAGGGAGAGCAAAAGCGTTTTCTTGTCTTCGCATTTATCGTTAAGTAAACGCATTTTTTTACAGCAACCGCAAAGATTGAATTCTAATTCAAAATCGGTTGATGTGTTGTAATAAATAATGTCGGTCTTGAAATTTTGAAACATGTTGTTTCTCCTTGCAAAGTTTATATTATTTTATGGTTTTAATTACGGCATCTAACAGCTGCAAAACTGCTTGTTCGCGAACATATTCACGGCTTAAAGGTTCTATTTTGAGTTTTATAACTCTGGTTTTGTTTTTGTAGTTTATACCAATAAACACAGTCCCTGCCGAGTAGCCGTCTTGCCCGTCGGGACCTGCAACACCCGTAACCGAAACACCAATATTGGCACCCGAAATATCGCATATATTTTGCGCCATTTGAGTTGCGGTTTGTTCGCTTACCGCACCAAAGGTTTCGAGTGTTTGTTGGTTTACCGCCAAAAATTTGTTTTTAATGCGGTTAGAGTAGGTGGTAATACCCATTTCGAATACCGCCGAAGCACCCGCTACCGCAGTAATATAAGACGAGAACATACCGCCAGTGCAGGATTCGGCAGAGGCTATTTTTAAATTTTTTTCCTTTAGCAGAGCAACCGTGCTGACGGCTTTTTCTAGAATTTCAGTTTTCAAAAATACCCTAACCCTTTCAGTCGATATAAGTATAAACAGTTTCGCTAATTGCTTTTTCTATCAGCGCGTCAATAGCAAGACCGCTTTCGGCTTGTTCACAAGATTCTAAAGTGGGACGGGTTTTGGGGTGCTTGGGAGTGAATACCGTGCAACAATCTTCATAGGGTAAAATAGATGTTTCAAAGGTATCTATATTTCGGGATATTGATACAATTTCTTCCTTATCCATACCTATAAGCGGACGAAGTACCGGCATGGTTGCAACATAATCGGTAGTTACAAGTGCGGGTAGGGTTTGACTTGCAACCTGACCCAAACTTTCACCCGTAATAAGCGCTAAACTTCCTGAGCTTTCGGCTATTTTTTGGGCTATACGCATCATCATGCGGCGCATGATAAGGGTAAAATAATCTTCAGGGCAACACTTTGCGATTTCATCCTGAATTTCGGTGAACGGTACGATAGCCAAGTTTATGCAACCGCTGTAGCGCGCAACCTTTGAAAGCAAGGTTTTAACCTTCATTTCAGCGCGGGGACTTGTATATGGCGGACTTGCAAAATGTATAGCATTAAGTCTAAGACCGCGTTTTGCCATGGTCCATGCGGCAACAGGACTGTCGATACCGCCCGAAATGAGAATAGAAGCAGTACCTGCAGTGCCGACCGGCAGACCGCCTGCACCTTGAATTTGCTCGGCGCGTACATAGGCGTTAGTATCGCGAATTTCCACAAAAATCGTAATATCCGGATTGTGAACATCAACTTTCAAGTGGTGGTATTTTGATAAAAGAGCACCGCCTACTTCACGGCAAATTTCGGGTGAAGTAAGGGGGAAACGCTTGTCCGCGCGTTTAGCTTCAACCTTAAAGGTTTTAACCTTTTCCAAGGGCTCTTTAAGATATTCGGAAGATTTAGCAAGAATATCTTCCATATCTTTTTCGCATACACACGCGCGGCTAAAACCTGCTATGCCGAAAATGAGTTTAACCCTTTGCAGTGCTTCTGGGAAATCAAAACTTTCATCGCGCGGTTCAATATAAATTGCTGACTGCGCCTTTCTTATTGTAACTTCGCCAAGGTCTTTTAAACGACGGCGAATATTTTTTATCAAAATGTCTTCAAAGTTGCAACGGTTAAGACCTTTAAGGGCTAATTCACCGTTTTTAATAAGTATAATTTCTTTCATTTTATGCCTTTCTTAAACTGCTTGTTGCGTTTTTAAGTTCGCTAACAAGCATATCGATATCTTCTTTTGTGTTAAAACGCGAAAAACTTATACGAAGTGCCGAGTCAATGGATTTGGTATCCTTGCCCATTTCTTTTAATACATAACTTGTGTTGCCTTTAGAACAGGCACTTCCGCTTGAAACAAAAATGTTTTTGCGTTCTAAAAAGTGTAAAAGAGTTTCGGAACGGTAACCGTTGATTGAAACATTTAAAACATAAGGCAAACCGTCTTTATCGGAGTTTATAGTGCCAAGGTTATTTTCTTTTAAAAGTTTTTCGGCATAGTTATAAAGTTCGCGCTGGTTTTCGAGTTGCCGGTCTACAGGGGGCAAATCTTCCACAGCGCCCTGCAAAGCGCAAATAAGCGGTACGGATTCGGTACCCGAACGCATACCGTTTTCTTGTCCTCCGCCAAGTATAAAAGGAGCAAAATGCACCTTTTGGGAACAATATAAAAAACCTATACCTTTCGGCGCGTGGATTTTATGACCGCTTGCAGTGAGCATATCGACACCTAAGGTCTTAACATTTAACGGCATTTTACCAAAGGCTTGAACAGCGTCACAATGAAAAAATGCATTTGGCGCTTTTTTTCTTGTTAGTTCTACGGCCTGTTTTATGGGTTGAATAGAACCGGTTTCGTTATTAACGAGCATAATGCTAACAAGCACAGTTTTCTCGTTAAGAGCATTTTCAAGGTCACTAAGATTTATAACACCGTTTTCTTGCGGTTTTAAGGCAACAATCTCAAAACCAAAGTTTTTAAGATTTTCCACAGCCTTTAAAACCGACGGATGCTCAATAGCGGTTGTAATAATACGGTTGCCGCGGTTTTTACGTTGCAAGGCAGACATAACGGCAGTATTATTCGCTTCGGTGCCGCAGGAGGTGAAAATAATTTCTTTTGGCGAAGCGCCAATAAATTTTGCTATACATTCACGCGCTTCATCTACCGCAATTTCGGCATTCATGCCAAGGATATGCAAGGAAGACGGGTTGCCCCAATTTTCCGTTACGGCTTTGTTCATGTATTCTATTGCTTTACCACAAGGTTTTGTGGTTGCACTGTTATCAAGATAAACTATATGGATACACCTCGTTCCGTATATACATAAGAAATTATACTATACCACAACAAAAATTTCAATAATTATCATAAATATTTTTAAAATTAAGTACAATGGATAAAAAGAAAAAAGGGATTTTTTATGTATAGTATTTTTTTGAGTATTGAAAATTTAATTTCGGGCGCTTTTCCGATGATGTTTTTAGTGATTTCGGGGGTGTATTTTACTGTAAAAACCCGCGCGGTACAGTTTAGAAAATTTTTTACAAGCATAAAATTTTCGCTTTTCGGAAACAAAAAGACCGAGAGAGGTATTTCATCGTTTGGTGCGGTGTGCAACTCTCTTGCTGCTACGGTGGGAACAGGCAATATCGCAGGGGTTGCAGCGGCAATCTCAATTGGCGGTGCGGGTGCGATTTTTTGGATGTGGATAAGCGCTATGGTAAGCATGTGCATTAAGGCGTTGGAGATTGTGGTTGCTCTGCTTTACAGAAAAAAACAGGACGGCGGGTATGTTGGTGGGCCTATGCATTATATAAGGCACGGCTTGGGTAGGAAATTTATGCCTTTGGCGGTTGCCTTCTCGGTGGCGGGTGTATTTTCGGCTTTCACAACGGGCAATATGACACAGGTGAACTCAAGCGTTGCGGTTGTTAGCCAAAACTTTTATACACGACTGTTAGTGGGTGCTGTTTTTGCCGTTTTTATTGCGGTTATTGCAAAGGGCGGCGCACAAAAAATCACCAAGTTCACAACCGCGGTACTACCTTTGATGGCGGTTTTATATATACTTTTTTGTTTAGGGGTAATAATAAAAAATATCACACTTTTGGACGATGCTCTTTTAAATATTGTAAGGGGCGCATTTGCGCCTTCGGCGGTTACGGGCGGTATGGTAGGCTCGGTTTATAAGACAGTAATTTCAGGGGCGCAAAAGGGTATTTTTTCAAATGAAGCGGGTATCGGAACTTCAGGTATGGCACACGCTTCGGCGGTGGATGCAAATGTGAAAACCCAAGGCTTTTTCGGGGTGTTTGAAGTTTTTGTTGACACTTTGCTTATTTGCACCTTGACGGCATTGACAATTCTTTGTAGCGGGGTTATTATAGATTATGAAAAGACGGCTTCAAGCGAACTTGTAAGCCTGGCATTTTCCACTGTTTACGGCAAAATGTCGAGTGGGGTACTTGCTATTATGCTATTGCTTTTTGCCTTTTCAAGTGTGCTTGGATGGGCGGCTTACGGTATAAACTGTGCGGATTTTTTATTCGGTTATATGGGTAAAAAAATGTTTTTGTTCGTTTATCCCGCCTTTTGCGTTTTGGGGGCTGTTATGCAGGTTTCTTTTGCGTGGCGGTTGGCAGAGTTTTTTAACGGCGTAATGCTTATAATAAATCTTTTTGCGGTTTTTTTACTGTCAAAAAGGGCTGTTTTGGTCTTAAAAGGAGAAGATGATGAAGTTTAGAATAGAAAAAGTGCAAAGTGTATTGGGTGAAAACCAAGCGGTACTGATTTTCAGCGGGGCTAACCGTTTCTATTTTACGGGGTTTAATTCTTCGGCGGGTGTGGTGGTAATCACCCCGAAAGAAGCGGTTTTTTTGGTTGATTTTCGTTATTTCGAAAAAGCGAAAAACACGGTAAAATGTATGAAAACATTGCTTTGTACCGATACCTATTACCAAATTGCACAAGTTTTGGAAAATAATAAAATAACCGAAGTTTTCCTGGAAACCGAAACGATTAATCTAAGTATTTTTGAAAAACTTAAGGAAAAACTTTGCGGTGTTAATATTTCTTGTGATAACAAGGTGCAAAACGCAATAAATTCACTTCGCGCGGTTAAGAGTAGTGAAGAAATTGAGTTTATAAAAAGAGCGCAATCAATAACCGACAGTACGTTCGAGTATATAATAACCCGAATAAAAGAAGGTAAAACCGAAAGGGAAATAGCGCTTGATATGGAGTTTTTTGCAAGAAATCAAGGCAGTGACGGAGTAGCCTTTGATTTTATTGTGGTTTCGGGTAAAAATTCGTCATTACCGCACGGGGTGCCCACGGATAAGAAGTTTGAAAAGGGCGATTTTATTACAATGGACTTTGGCGCAAGGGTTGGGGGATATTGTTCCGACATGACCCGAACGGTAGCCTTGGGAGAAATATCCGAAAAGCAAAGAAAGGTATACAATACCGTTCTTACCGCACAAAAAATGGCGCTTGAAAGTATTAAGGCGGGTGTTGGTTGCAAGGAGATTGATGCCGTTGCGCGTAACTTTATAAATGATAGCGGTTTTGAAGGTCGTTTTGGTCACGGACTAGGTCATAGTCTGGGGCTTGAAATCCATGAAAGCCCCGCATTTAATACGCGGGATACTTCAATTTTAAAAAGCGGAACTGTGATAACTGTTGAACCCGGCATTTACCTTGAAAACGAGTTCGGCGTAAGGATTGAAGATATGGTTTTAGTGACCGATAACGGCATAGAAAACCTTACTGGGAGTCCTAAAGACTTGATAATACTATAATGGTATAGGTTAGGCGAAACGATCTTGTTTCGCCTAACCACAATCATTATAAAATAAAGGCGAGTGGTTTTACACTCGCCTTTATTTATATTTTGTTTTGTCGTTTTTCTATTTCTTCTTTTAAAAGTGTATAAGTGAGCGCCGAAATCGGAACTCCCAAAAGTGCGCCCAAAATACCGCCGATATTACCGCCTACAAGCACGGCGCTTATTACGATTATCGCAGGAAGACCTACCGCCTTGCCCACAACGCGCGGATATATAACATTGCCTTCAATTTGTTGGAGTATCAATATAAATACGATAAACAACAAAGCCTTAATAGGACTTGTAATTAAAATCAAAAGGAAGCCTATCGAAATACCTACAAATGCGCCTACAACGGGTACCAATGCTGTAACTGCAATCAAAACCGAAATAATGGGAGCGTTGGGGAAGCGGAAGATAAGCATACCGATATAACAAAGCATACCTAAAATTACGGCTTCTACGAGCTGACCGCCGATAAATCTTGAAAAAGATTCACAAGCACGGTTGCATACATGGTAAATTGCACCTGCCATCTTTTCTGGTATAAACGCGTCTATAACCCTTTTTAAAAACGCGCCAATACGTTCTTTCTGGGCAAGAATATAAATCGAAATTATTATGCTGAAAATAGTATCATAAATGCCCGATACTACTGATGAAGTGATATTAAATGCGCCGCCTACTATTTGGTTGGAATAACCTGAAAATAAATCTTGCAAGGTTTTAGACAGTGCTTCAAAATCAAGATTAAGGGTAGGAATTTTGGATTCGGGTATATTAAATCTTTGGGCAACGCCAACTACCCACTCACGCGCATTTATAAGAAAATTGGGAAGATTTTTAATTACATAAAGAACGGTTTCAATGATGTCAGGTATGATTACCAAAAACAAAAGGGAAATAATACCAAACGATAAAAGATAAGTAATTACTAAGCAAAGCGGACGCTTTATCTTTTTAACAAAAATGTGTTTGGATTTACTCATAAAGGCAAAAACTTTATTTTCAAGTCCGTTTAGAAGCACGTTAAAAATAAAGGCAATGCAAGCCGCCGCGATAACAGGGCTTACAAAAGATACACCCTTTGATAGAAAGGATAAAACATTTGATACATTGAAAACACAGCAAACAATAATTGCCGAGAAAAATACCAAAGCCAGTATTTTTTTAATGTTTTTACTGTTTAGTTCCATCTTTTTTCTCCTTCGAAATTTGGGTTTTTGGTGCGCGTACATTTGCATTTGCAGAAGCATCAAAACCTTCAGTGCTTTCTTTCATAAATAAGATTTTAATGGTTAAAATTATAAGTTTGATATCTTGAATAATTGAATATGTTTCAATATAAATCAAGTCCATATTAAGTTTATCCTTAGGGCTTGTGTTGTACTTGCCATACAGTTGTGCATAGCCTGTAATACCGCCTTTTACCCTGTGGCGAAGTTCGAATTCGGGATAAGCCATAGAGTATTCATAAACATTTTCTATTCTTTCGGGGCGCGGTCCTACAAGCGACATATCACCCTTTAATACGTTTATAAGTTGGGGTAATTCATCAATGCGACAAGCGCGTATAAATTTACCTACTTTTGTAATGCGGTTGTCGCCCACTTCTGCTTTTTTGGCGCCGTCTTTATCGGCATCAACTATCATAGAGCGGAACTTTAAAACGTTAAAAATTTTTCCGTCCTTTGTAATGCGGTTTTGCTTAAAGAAAATCGGACCGCCGTCATCAAGTTTAATTGCAATAGATGCAATAAGCATAAATGGACTTGCCAATATAAGCACCAAAGCGGATATTACAATATCCATCGCGCGTTTAAGTAGTAACTGCTCTGTGGTAAGTCCGCGGTTTCTACTCATAATAACGGGCGTATCTCCGATTTGGATTTCATAACTGTGGTTAATTATAATATCGGTAATGGCAGGAAGCATATATATGCGCTTTTTATTTGCATAGCAATAAGCGTAAATTTGCTTTTCAATATTTTTGTCAATATCGCAAATGATTACACCGTCGTGCGGGGCAATTATTTTTTTAATTTCGTCAATAGTGTTGGTGTTTGCGTTGATGCCGCGCTCTATTTTAAAGCGTTCGGGGATATGGCTCATGCGGCTTATGAGTTTAAAACCTGTAGCATCGTCGCCAAAAACTGCTACCAGGTGCCTTGCGGGATAGAGTTTAAAATACACAGTGTTAGCACAGGCACAACCCACAAAAGCGATTATAATTTGAAAAACAACATTTATAAGCAAAGGCGCAACAGGTACCATTTCACGCGCGATAAGGCTAAGTTCCAAATACATAAGGAAGTTTGTAAGCAAGATTGACAGTGAAAAACTGTAAATCAATTCATGAATGCGGTAAATACCTATTTTAAAAGCACCGTATAACGAACAAAAAACAAAAAGAATAAACACAAAAGAAAATATAACAACATAGTTACCGTTACGGCTGAACAATGAAGAAGTATAATGTGTTACCCATGTTTGTATAAAGGAAAAGGTAATGGATGCAATCATAAATATTTTTATCAAACGCATTACCGTTTTGCGAAAAGTAATTAAATTATTCAAAAATTTTCACATCCTAAACCCTGAAAATATTTATTCCTGAAATTTTTTTGCTGTGTAATGCCAAGTACAGCGGAAGCCCTAAACCGTAACAGGCAATAATCTGACCAATGCCTACTTCGGCGGCGGAAATTAAAAATCCGTAAAGCAGGTTGCCTTCGGGTAAAAAGAAAAATGCAATCTCTAATCCGATTATTAAAGCATTTATAATAACAGGCGGAAAGAGAGATAAAAGCGGAAGATTTTTAACTTTTATATTGCGGAAAAGATAGGTAAGTACGCAAGAAATCAGCGTGGCAAAGGTGCCGAATACCATATCAAGCAAATTGAACGAGCCGATATTTGCGATAAAACAACCTATTGTAAGACCCGGAATTGCCGCAGGGGTGAAAAGCGGTAAAACGCATAACGCTTCGGAAAACCTGACTTGAATAGGTCCGTACGAAAGGCCAAAAAAGTTGCCGAAAAAGGTAAGCGCAGCATAAATCGCGGCAATAATCGCGGCGGTTGTCACATAACGCAAATTAATTTTATTCTTACTCATAAATGCACATCCTGAATACTATTATACATATTATATACCGCTTTGTAAAAATTTTCAATTATTTTGTGTGTTTATGGGTTATTCAATTTGCTTTTCGCAGTGTTTATAGAAGTGATTAGCAGTTTTTTTAATTTCAATGCACTTCTCTAAAATATCGTTATCGTCATAATAACTACTTTCGATTACGGAACACAGAACACAGAGGGGGACGGCTCTCACTTGTTCCTTGTGTCCCACCGATTGATTATTTGCTTGATAGAACCAACAATCCCAATATGAAAAAATAAGACGTGAAATTCACGGCTTTTGTTTTTACTTATTTATTTTGCTTTTTGCAGTATTTATTGAAGTGATTAGTAACTTCTTAACCTCTATGCACTTATCTAAAATATCATTATTATCGTAATAATCACTTTCAATTAAAAGTTCTAACCAATATTCGCTTTCTGAGCATTCTTTAAGTGCTATTTGAAGTTTAGCAATAAAATCGGCAGTTCCATGGCCGTAAAATGCTTCGCGAATATTAGCACCAACACTTGTACCGCTACGGATAAGTTGATTAGTTAGTACACTTTCCTTTTTAGTTTGTTTTATATAGTTTCATACCTTAATTATCTGCAAAGCAAATTCTTTGGATTTTATAATCAACGGACTATCAGCCATAATATTTCGACCTTTCATATTGTAGTATACCACTATATAATAAAAAGAGTAAGGTGTAAACTTTGCATTTATAATTCGTGGCGAAGACACACCGAACTTATTACCTATTACTTCTTACTTATTACTTCCCAAAAATCCCGCAAGGAGTTTTGGATGAGGTAAGAGTGAAAAGGTAAGAAGTAAAAAGTAAAATCCCGCCCACTTTCGTGAACGGGATTTTTGGTGCCGCTGACCGGACTTGAACCGGTACGATATCGCTACCGAGGGATTTTAAGTCCCTTGTGTCTGCCTATTCCACCACAGCGGCATATCATATATGATATATTAATTGGACTTCTTTGTCAAGAACTTTTTTAATAAAAATCGCAAAAACTCTTGACTAATTTATATTTTTATGGTATTATATGCGAAGTTCGAAATGCGGGTGTAGTTCAACGGCTAGAATCCCAGCCTTCCAAGCTGGTTGTGTGGGTTCGATTCCCATCACCCGCTCCAAAAAACCGACTCTTTAATTTGAGTCGGTTTTTTAATAGTTATTTGCAGTTAAAAATGTTTATAAATATATTTCTAAAAACGAAAACTAAAAGGGAAATAAAAAGGAAAGTTGCGGCAACCAAGAAGAACGGAAGGTAAAATTTTCCGGCTATTAAAGTGATGAAAGAAATAATTATACAACAAATACCCATGTATTTAAGATATTTAATGTTTTTCGGATTTTCGCAATCTTTTCTTTCAATATTCTTTAAAACTTTTCTTAAATAGTAAAGTGAAAGTCCCGTGAATGGGGCGCAGGGGTAACAAGTCACCATTATTGTTGTGGCAAGACTTGCCAAACGTCCGGTATATTCAACATACCAAGTTACCAAAAACGGTAACATCACGGCAAACAAAATAAGAAGAACTAAAAATGTATCAGTAAGCATTAACGAAAACTTGATAGAATTTACTTTTTTCATATTTTTCACTCCCAAGTGAAGTTTATATTTTGTATTATACATTAAAATTTTTATTTTGTAAATGATAAAAAGGGTTTGAGTTTGATTGCGTGATTTTTTATTAAAAAGACCAATGCTTTTAAGTGCTATTTGCGGGAGCGCCGTTTCGGTAATAGGGATTTATACCGAAAAGGTGCTTTTGTGTTTTTGCGCTCTTATTTTGGTGCTTTTCTTTTTCATGGTTTATAAGCGCATAAAAACCGAACTGCTTTTTGCTGTAAGTATTATATTCGTAGTTGCGATAAGCACGGTTTTTGCGGCCAATAGCGCACAAACAATGAAAAAATTTGACCAAAATACTTGTTCGGGTCGATTTGTTGTGGCCGACGAACCTGTGAATCACGGGGATTATTATACTTCGACCTTTGAAGTATTAAATAGTGACACATTAAAAAGCGGAACTAAAATAGCGGTTACATATTATGAAGGTGAAATAAAGTTTTCAAAAATTATCGAAGCCCAAATAACGCTAAAATCAATGGACGACTCGAAGTATAAATATTCTTATTACAGTCAAAATATTTTTTTGAAAGGTATTGCCAGAGAAATTAAAATCACCGGCGAAACAGAGATGGTTTTAGACGGTTTAGGAAAAGTGAGAAATTACATTAAGGGCAATATTTTAAAATATTACGGTAAACAGGAATCGGCTACGATGTTAGCGTTGCTTACGGGCGATAAAAGCCATTTTACCAATAGGTTTTATTCCAATGTAAAGGCTTCCGGCGTAGCGCATGTAATGGTAGTTTCAGGTATGCATTTGTCGGTTATAGTATCACTCTTTTTATATGCTGTTAAAAGGTTTGTTTATAACCGCTATTTAAAGGCGTTAACCGTAGTATTGGTAACCCTTGGCGTAATGTTTGTTTGCGGTTTTACAATGTCAATAATTCGCGCGGGTATAACATATTTGTTTTTAGCGTTGTCTCTTTTACTTAATCGCGAAAGCACACCCGAAAACACCTTAGGCAGTGCGGTTTGCACGATATTGCTTTTAAACCCTTTTGCTATAATGAATATTGCTTTTGAGTTGTCGGTGCTCTCAACTTTTGCAATTTTGGTGGTTGCACTTCCTGTTTGTGAGTTTATATGCGAAAAGGGAATTGTTAAAAGCGGTATCCTGACGGCAACAGTATCTTCCTGTATTATAAGTATTAGCGCACTTATATTCACGGCACCTGTGACGATTTATGTTTTTGGGTATATATCCAACGTTTCGGTTGTTACAAATTTGCTTATTTCCTTAGCGGTTACTGTTGCAATATACCTTTGTATTATCGGCTTTTTAGTGCCGTTTTTAAAACCTATAATATTCGGCATGAGCACTATAGTTGTAAGATATATAAATTCGGTTATAAATTATTTCGGCAGTTTGCCCTTTGCAACAACAAATTTATCCAAATTTGCAGCAGTTTTTGCAGGAATTTTGATAATTGCATTGTTATGGATTTTAGTTGCTTGTAAAAACCGTAAAGATATGTTAAAATTAGAAGAAATAAGATTGAAAAAGTATAACGAAGGGGGCGGGAAAATCAAATGGCAATCTTAAACGAGCAGCAGCTTAAATCCAAAATTAAAACCGATAGCGCAAGGGTTTATATTTTGTTCGGCAATGACGGATACCTGAAAAACCTTTACGCTAAAAAGATTGGCAGTATGTGCGCCGAAGAAGACGATATTTTTAATTATCAAAGTTTTTCGGGTGAAAGCAATTTGCAGGATGTTTACGATGCGGTTTTGCAGTTTCCCGTAATGAGTGAGAAAAAGTTTGTCATTTTGAACGACTATGATTTTGAAAAATGTTCTAAATCAGATTACGATAAACTTTGCGCCTTAATATCCGAAACTCCCGACAGTTGTATTTTTGTTTTGCTTTATAACGCAATTGAAGTAAACCACAAGAAAAACAATAAATTTTC
The DNA here is from genome assembly GCA_045591465.1 of Acutalibacteraceae bacterium. Classification (GTDB taxonomy): domain Bacteria; phylum Bacillota; class Clostridia; order Oscillospirales; family Acutalibacteraceae; genus UBA737. The sequence goes on from JAZNSZ010000036.1 coordinate 30,473, forward strand.
AAAACTTGTGTCTAACGCAGAGAAAAACGGCGGTGTAGCGGTTCTTTTAGACCATAGAACCGTACCGGAACTTGTAAAAATGTTGACCACGGGCGCTGCTAAACGCGGTTGCAATTTTGATAGTGTTGCCGCAAGATATTTAGTAGAATCTGTAGGCGAAGACATTAACAATCTTAAAAACGAACTTGAAAAACTTTGTGCATACGTTAAAAAAGGCGAAATCACAAAACAAACGGTGGATTTGATTTGCGCTAAAACAGTGGAAGCGAGTGTTTACACCCTTTCAAAACAAATAATCAACTGCAATCTCACGGCCGCCATGAAAATATTGGATGAACTTTTTTATTTAAAGGTTGAACCGATTATAATTTTAAGTACAATATCGGGATTTTATGTTGATATGTACCGGACATTTTTAGGTAAAGAACGCGGAATGCAGTTGTCGGCAATAGCCGAAGAATTCGGCTATAAAGGACGAGAGTTCGTTATAAAGAACGCGGCGGCGGATATTAAAAAATTTGATACTAAAAAGTTTTCGCTTAGTTTTGATGCTTTGCGTACGGCGGATAAAAGCATAAAATCTTTTTCCAGTAATCCGCGTACATCGCTTGAACAGTTAGTGGTAAAACTCGGCTATATAGCATTAAAGGGTGAATGCCTTGATTAAACTTAACATGCCCGTAATAGTTGAAGGTAAGTATGATAAAATAACCCTTGAAAACGTGGTGGATACGCTTATTATTACCACCAACGGTTTTTCGGTTTTTAAGGACAAGCAAAAGTGTGAACTTATAAAAATGTTTGCAAAGCGTGAAGGGGTTATAGTACTGACCGACAGTGATTCGGCAGGTAATATGATAAGAAGTTATATAAAAAATATTGCCGCCGACGGTAAAATTATAAATGTTTATGTTCCGCGCCTTTCGGGCAAGGAAAAACGAAAGACCAAAGGCTCTAAAGAAGGTATATTAGGGGTTGAAGGTTTTTCAAAGGAAATACTTGAAAAGGCGTTTTTGCAGTGTGGCGTTGTTACCGAAGAATCGGATAAAAACCGCCGAAAAATCACTAAAACAGATATGTTTGCGAAGGGCCTTTCGGGTAGCGAAAATGCATCAGAAAACCGAAAGCGAATGCTTAAGTATTTGAATTTGCCGGATAATTTATCGGCAAATGCTATGTTTGATGTGCTTAATACGATTTTAAGTTTTGAAGAATTTGAAAAGGCGGTGGAAGAATGCCTAAGTTTGCAGGACAAAAACTAAAACTTATTTGTGTGCTTGACATTTTACGCAAGTACAGTGATGAAGAACATCCGCTTACCGCCGATAATATTTGTGAGCGGTTGTTGGCGCACGGAATAGAAGCTGAGCGAAAATCTATCTATTCGGATATAGAAGCGCTTGTTGATTTTGGGTATGATATTATCCGCTCTTATTCGCCTAAAGGCTTTTTTCTCGGCAGCCGCGAGTTTGAAGAAGCCGAAATCTATCTTTTAAGCGACGCGGTGCGCACCGCAAAGTTTATAAGCCCTAAAAAGACTAGGGAACTTATAAAAAAACTTGATTCAATGCTTAGCGATTCACAACGCCAAAAACGCGAAAAGGATATATTTTTCAATCCGCTTCAAAAATGCACCAATGAAGAAATTTTTTATAATATTGATAGTATTTCGTCGGCTATTGTTAAAAATAAGAAGGTTGAGTTTGATTATATTTCAAAAGAACTAAACGGCAGAGAGTTCAAGAACACCACAAAAAAGATGAAGGTTAGTCCTTATGCGCTAACTTGGCAGGACGACCATTATTATTTAATCTGTAATTACGAAAAATACGATAATTTAATGCATTTGCGTTTGGATAGAATAGTAAAAACCAAGGTTTGCGAAGAAAAATCCAGACACTTCAGCCAAGTGAGTGAGTATACCGATTTTTTCGATATTGCTGATTATACAAATCGGCTTTTCGGTATGCATTCGGGCGACTTGCAAACGATAGAACTTTGCTGTAAACGCGAAATAGCCAAAATTGTTGCAGATAGATTTTCGGAGAATATTTTTATCACAAATGTTACCGAAAAAGAGTTTGGTTTTTCCTATAAGGCGGCGGTAAGCGAAGCACTTGTCACCTTTATTTTGAATTTCGGTGACAGTATTAGGGTGGTAAAACCTCAAAGCCTTAAGGATATGGTTGTTGCACGCGCGCAAAAAGTTTTAAAACTTTATGAAAATTAACTTGCCGAATAGTTGAAAATTTGGTACAATGGTAAAGTATTTTGCCGAAGGGGATAGAAAAATGAATGCGAAAGGTTTTGACAATTTAAAATATATAAATTTGCAGTCGCAAAAAATCAGGGATAGAATTGCGCAATTTGGGGATAAGTTGTATCTCGAATTTGGCGGTAAATTGTTTGACGATTACCACGCCGCAAGGGTACTTCCGGGTTTTGAACCTGACGCAAAGGTTAAAATGCTTCTTGAACTTAAGGATGAAGCCGAAGTAGTTATTGTTATTAATGCGGATGCTATTGAAAAGAACAAGCAACGCGGTGACCTTGGTATAACCTATGATTTGGAAACTTTGCGCCTTATTGATGCTTTTCGTCAAATAGGTCTTTATGTTGGCAGTGTGGTTATTACCTGCTATACCGGTCAACCATCGGCGCAAAACTTTGAAAAGCGTCTTACTGCTTTAGGCATCACGGTATACCGCCACTATCCTATTGCAGACTATCCTTCGAATGTTCCCCTTATCGTAAGCGAAGAAGGCTTCGGCAAGAATGATTATATTAAAACCGAAAGAAAACTTGTTATTGTTACTGCGCCCGGCCCCGGTAGTGGTAAAATGGCAACCTGTCTTTCTCAACTCTATCATGAAAATAAACGCGGCATTAAGGCGGGTTATGCAAAGTTTGAAACTTTCCCGATTTGGAGCATACCGCTAAAGCACCCTGTTAATGTTGCTTATGAAGCCGCAACGGCAGACCTTAATGACGTTAATATGATTGACCCGTTGCATTTGGAAGCTTATGGCAAAATGGCCGTAAACTATAATCGCGATATAGAAATTTTCCCGGTGCTAAATTCTATTCTTGAAACGATTTTGGGCGAGTCACCCTATAAGAGTCCGACTGATATGGGCGTAAACATGGCAGGTTTTGCTATATGCGATGATGAAGCGGTAAGCAATGCGGCTAAGCAAGAGATTATTCGCCGTTACTATAATTCGCTTGTAAGTGTAAGACAGGGCATGGGTGAGCAGTCTGATGTTAGCAAAATAGAACTTTTAATGCGTCAGGCTAAGGTTAGCATAAAAGACCGTCCTGTAGTTAGTGCGGCTTTAAAGTGTGCCGAAGAAACAGGTGGACCGGCAACCGCGTTGCAGTTAGAAGACGGTAGAATTATTACGGGTAAAACTTCAAGCCTTTTAGGCGCGTCTTCGGCGCTTATACTTAACTGTTTAAAAGAACTTGCGGGTATTCCTAAGGACGTTGATTTAATTTCGCCGACCATTATAGAGCCTATTCAGAAGTTAAAAACAGGCATTTTAGGCAACCATAATCCGCGTTTGCATATAGACGAAGTTTTGGAAGCGCTTTCAATTTGCGCGGTGACGAGTGATATTGCTAAAAAGGCGCTTGAACAAGCAAACAAGTTAAAGGGTCTTGAAGCCCATTCGACTGTAATATTGTCGCGTGTTGATGAAAATATTTTCAAAAAATTGGGTGTAAATATTACTTTTGAACCAAAATATCAAACTAAAAAACTTTATCATAATTAAATTTTCAAAAAGGGCTGTTTTAAAGACAGCCCTTTTATTATGTCGCAAAGCACGTCGATTTTTGTTCAACTTTGACAAAAACTAAGGAAAAAATTGTAAATGAACTTTTTATTTTTAACAAAATTCGCTTGAAAATAGTTTTTTTTGATGATATAATAAATAGCATAAGAAAATAGAAATTAAAATTGGGAGTGGTATTTTTTGAAAAGCAAAAAATGTGTCGCAATGCTCTTGGCAGGTGGACAGGGCAGTCGTTTGGGTGTGCTAACAAGCAAAATTGCAAAACCGGCTGTTCCGTATGGTGGAAAATATAGGATTATAGATTTCCCGCTTTCCAACTGCACCAATTCAGGTATAGATACAGTTGGTATTTTAACACAATATAAACCGCTTGAACTTAACGATTATGTTGCTTCCGGTAAACCGTGGGATTTAAACCGTACCGACGGAGGTGTTCATATTCTTCCGCCGTATCACAATCAGCAAGGCGGCAACTGGTACAAGGGTACCGCCAATGCTATTTATCAAAATTTGGAATTTTTAGAGCGTTATAATCCGCAGTATGTACTTATTCTTTCGGGTGACCATATTTATAAAATGGACTATGCCCAGATGCTTTCGCAACATATTGAAGACGGTGCGGATTGCACGATTGCGGTTTTAGACGTATCCTTAGAAGAAGCCTCGCGTTTTGGTATTATGAACGCGCAAGAAGACGGCACTATTTATGAGTTTGAAGAAAAACCGAAGGTGCCAAAGAGTACTTTGGCTTCGATGGGTATTTATATCTTTACGTGGGAAAAACTCAGATATTACCTTACGGAAGATGAGAAAAACCCCGATTCTTCTAACGATTTTGGTAAAAATATTATCCCGATGATGCTTGGTGATAACCAACTTTTGAAGGTTTATCGTTTTAACGATTATTGGAAAGATGTAGGTACTGTTGATTCTTTATGGGAAGCAAACCTCGACCTGCTTAATCCTAATATCAATCTCAACTTAGCGGATAAAAATTGGAAGATTTATTCTAAGAATACAGGTATGCCGCCACAATATATTTCACAAGAAGCACAGGTTGAAAATTCGCTCATTACCGACGGTTGTGAAATCTACGGCAAGGTAGATTATTCTATATTGTTTAAAAATGTAACTGTGGAAGAAGGCGCAAGTGTCGATTATTCACTTGTAATGCCGGGCGCTGTAATTAAGAAAGGCGCCAAGGTGCAGTATGCAATAATTGCCGAAAACAGTGTTGTTGAAGAAAATGCGGTTGTCGGTCAGGAACCCAATGCCACAGGTGATGAAAATTGGGGTATAACGGTTATAGGTGACAACCTAACTGTCGGCAAAGGCGCAACTGTTGGCGCAAACAAAATGATTACTGAAGATGTAAAGGAAGGTGCGAATGTATGAGAACTTCGGCAGTAGCAGGGCTTATTTTTGCAAACTCTGAAGATAAACTTAAAAAACTTACTGCAAATCGTTCAATGGCGTCTGTTCCGTTTGGCGCCAGATACCGCATTGTCGATTTTGCGCTTTCTAATCTTGTTAACACTGGTGTTACATCGGTTGGTATTATTACTAAGGAAAACTACCGTTCATTAATGGACCATGTTGGCAATGGTATCTCGTGGGACCTTGACCGTAAAAATGGCGGTGTGTATTTTATTCCGCCTTATTATAAACGCGGAGTAAAGCGTTTCGCGGGTACGGTTTCTTCTATAGTTGGCGCTACCGATTATATAGAAAGATGCGGTGCGGAATATATCGTACTTTACGACTCGCACGTAATCGCTAATATAGATTTAAAAACCGCCATAAAGCAACATAAATCTAACGGTGCAGATGTTACGTTGGTTTATCATAACAGCAAATTGCCCGAAAAATCGAGTGAAAAAATGGTTTTGACTTTGGGTGCTGATAACAGGGTGGAAGAAATAACCTTTAGCGAAGAAGAAGAAACCCGTTTTGGTATCGGTGTAAGTATTATAAATAAAGACTTGTTGTTAAAACTGGCAACCGAAGCCGATGAGGATGGTCTTGTAAGTTTTGCAAGAGAAGTAATGGCGCCAAAGGTGAAAGAACTTAAAATTTACGGATTTGAGCATAACGAATATGTTGCGGTTATGGATAACACCGCTACCTACTATGCCGAAAGCATGGCTTTACTTGAAAAAGAAGTAAGGCAGCAAATATTTAACAAAGAGCGCCCAATCTATACCAAGGTGCGTGACGGTATGCCAACACGCTACGGTGTGAATGCGTCGGTTAAAAACTGCCTTGTGGGTGACGATTGTATAATTGAAGGCACCGTAAAAAACAGTATTTTGTTCAGGGGCGTTAAGGTTGAAAAAGGTGCCGTTGTAGAAAACTGCATCTTAATGCAGGAAACAATCGTTGGCAAAGATGCTCAAATGTGCAATGTTATTGCCGATAAAAACGCATCTGTTGATGATGGGGTTGTAATAAAGGGTACGAAGGATAGGTACTGCTTTATAGACAAAAATCAGGTTTTATAGGAGATAAATAATGAAAGTTTTATTTGCCACAAGCGAGGCTTACCCATATGCTATGTCGGGCGGCCTTGCGGATGTTGCGGGTGCACTTCCAAAAGCGCTTCGCAAAAGGTTTGTAGGTTGTCGTATTATTTTACCGCTTTATGCTTCTATTTCGGAAGAAATGCGTAAGAGTATGACATTTGTTTGTAATATCACCGTTCCTGTTGCTTGGCGCAGACAATATTGCGGTGTTTTTGAAGCGCATCTTGACGGTGTGATTTACTATTTCATTGATAACCAATACTACTTTAATCGTGAAGGACTTTACGGTTATTACGATGATGCTGAGCGTTATGCCTTTTTCTCACGTGCGGTATTGGAAGTGATTCCGCATATTGGTTTCACTCCCGATATTATCCACTGTAACGATTGGCAAACCGCTTTGATACCCGCTTATCTTGACGCTTTTTATAAAAATGATGAACTTTATAAGAATATTAAGACTGTTTATACAATCCATAATATTCAATATCAGGGTAAGTACGGCGATGAACTTTATGCCGATGTTTTAGGTCTGCCAGAGAACCGAAAGAGCATAATGGAATATGACGGGTGCATAAACTTAATGAAGGGCGGTATACAGTGCGCCGATAAGATTACAACCGTTTCTCCAACCTATGCTAAAGAGATTTTAGATTCGTTCTATTCTCACGGCCTTGATAGTATTTTGAAAAACTTCACTTATAAACTTTGCGGAATAGTAAACGGCATTGATGTTGAAGTTTACAATCCCGAAACCGACCCGCTTATTTATAAAAATTACGGAATAGAGAGCCTTGCTAAAAAGGCGGAGAATAAAAAAGCGCTTCAAAAAGAGATGGGATTGCCCGAAAAGGCAGATACTCCACTTATCGGTATAGTAACACGCCTTGTAAAACACAAGGGATTAGACCTTGTAAAATGTGTTTTTGAAGATATTTTAAAACAGGATGTGCAGTTTGCAATTTTGGGTTCGGGCGAGTATGAGTTTGAAGAATTTTTCAATGCCATGGCTAAAAAGTATCCCGATAAGGTTGGGCTTGTTTTGGGCTTTAAACCGAAACTTGCACACTGCATTTATGCGGGAGCGGATATTTTCTTAATGCCAAGTCTTAGCGAACCTTGCGGATTAGCGCAAATGGTTGCGCTTCGTTATGGTACAATACCGATTGTTCGTAAAACTGGCGGTCTTAATGATACTATTACGGATAGCGGTGATGGAAAGGGTAACGGCTTCACCTTTGCGAACTATAACGCTCATGATATGCAAACGGCTGTTTGGCGTGCACTTCAGGGTTATAAGGATAAAGACGGTTGGGATATTTTACGCAAGCGTGCAATACTCTGTGATAACAGTTGGAAAACTTCGGCAAATGCATATATAAGGCTTTATAAAGAACTTTTAGGAAAATAAAAAAAGGGGTTGCTAAATATCAGCAACCTCTTTATAATGATTATATGAATTTTGCTTTATAAGGGGGATATTATGCTTGATATTGTAAAGTCAATAATACTTGGCATTATTGAAGGCATTACCGAATGGTTACCGATAAGCAGTACGGGGCATTTAATTGTGGCTGACGAGTTCATAAAACTCAATATGTCCAAAGATTTTATGGATATGTTTAACGTTGTTATCCAACTCGGCGCAATTTTAGCTGTTGTGGTAATTTATTTTAAACAAATGTGGCCTTTTTCTTTGAACAGGGAAGAACAGTACATAAAAAAAGATACCTTTTCAATGTGGTTTAAGGTTGTTGTGGCAATTTTGCCTGCAGCAATAATCGGCATACCGCTTGATGATTTCTTCGAAGAAAAGTTGCATAACTATATTGTTGTTGCAATAGCGCTTATTGCTTATGGTATTGCCTTTATCTTTATCGAAAAGCGCAATAAAAGTATATCGCCAAAGGTGAACAGTATTGCCCAAATAACCTATAAAGACGCTTTGCTTGTCGGTTGTTTCCAAGCACTTTCGCTTATACCGGGAACTTCGAGAAGCGGTTCTACTATCCTGGGCGCAATTCTTATTGGCGTTTCCCGTGTTGCCGCGGCTGAGTTTAGTTTTTATATGGCAGTACCGGTTATGTTCGGTGCAAGTGCAATAAAACTTTTAAAGTTTGGATTTGATTTTACAAGTCAAGAACTTGCTATTTTGCTTGTTGGAATGATTACCGCTTTTGTGGTGTCTGTAATAGCAATAAAGTTCCTTATGAGTTATATTAAAAAACGCGATTTTGCGGCATTTGGTTATTACCGCATAGCGTTAGGTATAGTAGTTTTACTTTACTTTATTTTAAAATAGGAGTGTCAATATGATTATTAAGAAGTTAAATTTAAAGGATGAATTTGCCTTTTTAGGCGAAAATGGTGCAAATCCAACATTAGACGTTTATTTGCCTGATGAGGTTATGAATCGTCCCGATTTCAAAAGACCTTGTATGCTTGTTTGTCCGGGCGGTGGATATGGTTTTTGTTCTGAGCGTGAGGCAGAACCTATCGCTCTTCATTTTTTACCCAAGGGCTTTAATGTTTTTGTTTTATGGTATACTTGCGCACCGGCAAAATTCCCAACGCAAATTCGTGAAGTTGCGGCTGTGATGGAACTCATTTATAAAAACGCGGACGATTGGAAATGCGATACCGAGAAAATTTCAGTAATGGGCTTCTCGGCAGGCGGACATTTAGCAGGTCATTACAGCAATATGTTTGATTGCAAAGAAATAAGGGAAGTTTTCCCTGAAAGCAAGGCGCCAAAAGGCTCTGTGCTTTGTTATCCCGTAATATCTGCCGAAGTTGGCAAATGTCATGAAGGTAGTTTTGAAAATCTTACCGGCCACTTCCCGTTGACCGAAGAAGAAATGAAATATTTCAGCCTTGAATATTGTGTAAGCGAGAATACGCCCCCTGCGTTTATTTGGCATACCGCAGATGATAACTGTGTACCTGTTTATTCAAGCCTTGCTTACGCGAAAGCATTAAGTGAGTATAAAATTCCGTTTGAATTAAAGATTTTCCCAGAGGGTCCACACGGACTTTCTACCAGCGATAAGCAAACCATGATCAATGAAGACAATGTTTGTCGTTACGATCACCATTGGCTTGAAGAAGCAAGAAATTGGCTTGAATTTATGAACCTGGCATAACATTAACCCCCATCCATTTTTGGATGGGGGTATTTATAATGCTCTAAGTTTCCCGCTCTGCCGTATCGTGCTTAAGATAACCTAGCCAAAAAAGCCAGGGTGGGTGCCCGCCGCACAGCTTCGCGCTCCCTTCTTCCGAACTCGGCACCGCCGCGGGAGGTCTGCAAGCCCACTGTTCGAGAAAGGGCCCCAATAATAAAAGTGTAGGGTTATATAAGTCACAGTCCGCGAACAGAGCAGGAAAATAAATAATCTTTTTTGTTTTCGCTTTGCTTCATTGGCTCGAAGTACTTGTTGTACGTCTTCGCCAATTCAGCTTCCCGAAAAGCAAAAAATCTTCATTTATTTTAATAATAGTTTTTTGTTTTATTATTTCGAAGTACTTTCGTACGCCTTGGTAATTTATATTATACCACAAATTTTATTTTTTTCAATATTGCTTGACATACATTTTTTGGAATGATAGAATGTAAGTGCTTTAAGCAGAAGTTAATGGTGGCAAATAATCTTTTATTTGTCTTAATTTGGAATAAGGGTGGAATTCCCTTGCGAACTCGTCGCCGTAATTTGCGTTAAAGTTCTTTATTAAGCCACTGCGTTATCGTGGGAAGGCAAAGAACCTGAGAAACCCGAAACTCTCGCGCATTAAGTCGGAATACTTGCCATTAACTGTCGGTACAAATGAGTCACGAGTAATTGACGGTGTATCTGGATTTAGAGACCTTTTTTGTATTGTGGTATTCTAAACCTTTATATATCTCCTTTTGTATTGGCGCTTAAAAGTACAATACAAAAGGAGTTTTTTAAATGAAAAAGAAAGGTCTAATTATTTCACTATCGGTATTCTTGGTGGTTATCATTGCCGTTTTTGGAACATTAATGGCTTTGGGCAAGTTGGATTTCCAAACAGGCGATAAGGACATAACTGTTACAGTAGTGTATAAGGACAAAACCCAAAAGGAATTTGAAATTTCCACAGAAGCCGAAAATCTTGGTGATGCATTACTTGAAGAAGGGCTTGTAACTGAGGAAGAGCACAAAACAGGCTACTATTTGCATATTGACGGTGTAAGAGCCGATTATACGCTTGACAAGGCTTGGTGGTGCGTTACAAAAAGCGGTGAAATGACAACGGTAGGTGCTAATGAATTGCCTATTGCAGACGGTGACAGTTTTGAAATCACACACACACCGGCATAAACTTTTTGAGATGCTGACTCTAACCGTGCTTGGTGTACTTATGTATGTATCGCAGGTTATAATGGCATCTCTTCCAAATATTGAAATAGTATCTTTTTTAATAATACTAACCGCGCGGAAATTCGGCGCAAAATCGCTTTTGTCGGTTTATATCTTTGTTGGATTGGAAATTTTAACCTACGGTCTTTCACAGTGGGTTATAAGTTACTTATACGTATGGGCGATTTTGGCACTTACAGTATGCCTTTTACGAAAAATTGACAGTCGTATTTTGTTTACGCTGGTTTCGGGAATTTTCGGATTTTTATTCGGCGTTTTTTGCTCGGTTCCGTCGTTTGTAATGGGCGGTTTTGAGTATGGCGTTAGTTGGATTATAAGCGGTATCCCGTATGATTTTTTACATGGTTTTGGAAACATTTTATTGACGTTTTTGCTTTACAAACCACTAACAAGAGCGCTTGATAAGGCGGTTTAACGCACTATTCTCTCGGCAGTAGAGTTCTTTTTTGAACTCTACTGCCGTTCTTGTTAACAGTAGAAAATAATATACGCTCAAAAGATTGCTAAATTTGTGTTTGCTATGATATACTATGAGCAGTGAATTTTGAAAGGTGATAATATGGCTTATAAAATTATTACAGACTCTTGCGCCAATCTTACAGATGAACAAATTGCTGAGTATGGTGTTGAGATACTTTCTTTAAAGTATTACATTGAAGACACAGGTTATGACAGTTATATTAAAGGTGAAAAAATAGACTACAGTCATGTTTATAAAATCTTAAGAGAAAAGGGCAAAATAACAACATCTCTTGCTAACCGCGACGATTGTGATAAAACAATACTTCCCGTTTTAGAAGAAGGTTACGATGTTTTGGTTTTGGCTTTTTCTTCGGGACTTTCGGGCACCTATCAAAATATTGTAAATTCGGCTGAAGACTATAAAGAAATGTTCCCCGATAGAAAAATCATTGTTGTAGATACCTTATGTGCTTCAATGGGCCAAGGTCTTTTGGTTCATTATGCGGTGCAACTTAAAAACCAAGGCAAAACCATAGAAGAAGTTACTGCCTTTGCACAAGAAAACAAGTTGAATGTTTGTCATACATTTACCCTTGACGATTTATTCTTCCTAAAGCGAGGGGGACGTCTTTCCGGTACAAGTGCTGTTGTGGGTTCTCTTATGGGTATAAAGCCTTTAATGCATGTTGCTGATGACGGTAAACTTTATGTTACAGGTAAAGCTCGCGGAAGAAAAGCGGCTATGGAACATCTTATCGCTTCGGTGGGCAACGGTACCGACCTTAAAAACCAAGAAATATATCTTGTTCATGGCGATTGTGAAGAAGATGCAAAGTTTATAGCGCAAGAAGTTATAAAGCGCTACAATGTTAAAAATGTTATTATTAACTGCTTAGACCCCGTAATTGCTTCTCATGCCGGTCCCGGCACACTTGCGATTTTCTTTATGGGCGAAAAGAGATAAAATTAAGGACTGCTTCGGCGGTCCTTTGTTTGTTTTCGGTTGATTTCGGAATGCTATTATGGTAAAATTGTTACTAGAAAGTATATATTAAATAAGGAGTACGTATGGAACTTGTATTGCTTACAGCCTTGGGAGTTGGAGGGGCTACTATTGTAGGCTCACTTTTAGGTTTTGCTTTTAAAAAAATATCCCATAAGTTTTCGGATATTGTGCTATCGTTTGCGGCGGGTATTATGCTTGCGGCGGCGGTATTGGGATTGGTTTTGCCGTCACTTGAATATGGCGGTAAATACGGTATTTTAATTACAATTACAGGTATTTTTACAGGTGCATTTTGCCTTAATCTCATAGATAAAATAGTACCCCATTTGCATAAACTGGTGGGTAATGATATTGAAGAACACAACAATGCCAACCTTTCAAAAGTGCTTCTTTTTGTAACTGCAATCGCTATACACAATCTACCCGAAGGCATAGCGGCGGGTGTAGGTTTTGGATCGGGTGATACTTCGGGCGCCCTTATTATTGCGGGTGGTATTGCGCTTCAAAACATTCCCGAAGGTATGGTTATAATAGGTCCTATGTTAGCATCGGGCGTTTCGGCAAAGAAAACCTTGGCTTGTGCTTCGATAACAGGTGCGGTTGAAGTTATAGGCACCTTTATAGGCTATTTTGCAGTTAGCGTTGCCTCGGCGGTTCTTCCTTTTGCACTTGCTTTTGCAGGTGGCACAATGCTCTATGTTATAAGTGATGAAATGATACCCGAAACCCACGCTCACGGCAGTGAAAGGGGCGCTACTTATGCGCTTTTGGTGGGCTTTTGTGTAATGCTTATTACCGATACTTTATTGGGTTAATAATAAAACCCTGAAATATTAAATAAAAAGCCAAAAAAATGGGCAAACCAAAATATAGCATAAGGTTGACATTTAAGGGGCTATTTGGTACAATTATTTTGTAAAATTATGTGATTTTTTTGTTTGAAAGGCGGAATTTTAGAAATGAAAAATTTCAGCAATTATAAGGATTTTGATTTAAAGGAAAATCTGCATTTTGAGTCCAAGGTAGTTCATGGCGCATTAGGCTGTGAACCGATTACGGGCGCTGTAAGTATGCCTATTTTCCAATCTGCAACATTCCGCCATATAGAACTTGGAAATTCTACGGGCTTTGACTATAGCCGTCTTGAAAACCCCACCCGTCAGGAATTAGAGCGCACAATGGCTATTCTTGAAGGCGGTATAAAAGGCTTTGCTTTTTCGAGCGGACAGGCTGCAAATATGGCGGTATTCTCGCTTTTGAATGTTGGCGACCATGTAATTTTATCGGACGATATTTATGGTGGCACCTTGCGTATTATGAATGATATTTTTGGTAAATACGGCATTACCCACACCTATGTTGATATGTCTGATTTGGACGCCGTTAAGGCTGCAATAACTAAAAATACAAAAATGTTTTTCGTTGAGACACCTACCAATCCTTGCATGAAGGTTGCGGATATTTCGGCAATTTCGGATATTGCAAAATCTATAGGCGCTTTAACCGTTGTTGACAACACGTTTTTAACCCCATATTTCCAACAACCTTTAAAACTTGGCGCCGATATTGTAACCCATAGTTCTACCAAGTATTTAGGCGGTCATAATGATACAATTTCGGGTATCGTGGTTATAAAAGATAATGAAGATTTGGTTTCTAAAGTGCGTGTTCACATTAAGTCGCACGGAAGTCAATTATCACCTATGGACAGTTGGCTTGTACTTCGCGGTCTTAAAACCCTGGCGGTTCGCATGGACAAGCATAACGAAAATGCCAAGAAGGTTGCCGAATGGCTTAAAAATCAACCAAAGGTTAAAAAGGTTTACTATGTTGGCTCTCTCGACCACAAGGATTATGAAGTCACTAAAAAACAAACTACAGGTTTTGGTGGTATGATTTCCTTTGCCGTGGACGAGTTTGAAACGGTTAAGAAAATTCTTAAAAATGTTGATATGATTATGTTTGCCGAAAGTCTCGGCGGTACCGAAACTCTTATAACCTACCCTACAACTCAAACTCATGAAGATACACCTATGGATATCAAAGAAGCTTTAGGCATTACCGATTGTTTCTTGCGTTTATCGGTAGGTATAGAAAATGCGGATGATATTATTGCCGATTTAGACCGCGCAATGAATGGATAGGTTTGAGCGAAATCATCTAAAGCACTGTTTGTTTCTAATTAGAGCGGTGAACGATTTTTTTAAACTATTGGTTATAATGTTTTAATAAGGATAAAAAATCTTATGAAATTTACTAAAATGCAGGCGTTTGGTAACGACTATGTTTATATAGACGCAATAAATCAAAAACTGCCAGATTTAGCAAAACTGGCGCGTTTTGTCAGTGACCGCCATTTTGCAATCGGCTCGGACGGAATGGTGCTTATATGCCCTTCCAGTAAGGCGGATTTTCGTATGCGCATGTTTAACCCTGACGGCACCGAAGGTGAAATGTGCGGTAACGCTTTGAGAAGTGTTGGTAAATATGTTTACGACCACGCGCTAACCGATAAAACCGAACTTACGATAGAAACCCTTGGCGGTATTCAGCATTTGTGGCTTACGGTGGAAAATCGTGATGCGCGTGACGGTGAACGCCAAATGCCTTATAAAAACCGCGGTTTTGTAAGCAACATAAGAGCAAATATCGGCAAACCGCGTCTTGATACCAAGGTTATTCCTGTTTTGACCGATAAAAAAGAGTTTGTTGAACAATCGGTGGAAATCCTTGATAAAAAATTCAACATAACTGCGGTTTCGTGGGGGAACCCGCATACTGCAATGTTTGTTAATGACCTTAATTTTGATGTGCACAAATACGGTAGGGCGATTGAATATAAAACCGACCTTTTCCCAAATAAAACCAATGTTACCTTTGCACAACTTGTAAGTCGCGATTATATAAAAATTCGCGAGTGGGAGCGTGGCACGGGCGAGACTATTGGTTGCGGTACGGGTTGTGCTACGGCTGTTGTGGCAGGTGTTCTTACAGGAAGATGCGACCGCACTGTCACTGTTGAGCAAATAGGCGGACCGTTACTTATAGAATGGGATGAAGATAGCGGTTGTATGTTTATGACCGGTCCCAGTCACAACGTTTTTGAAGGTGAAATTGATATTACTCATTTAGGAGATTAAAATGAAACTTGCACAAATTTTAAAAAATACCAAGTATACCCTTTTGCAAGGTACTACCGATACCGAAATCACCGATATTATATACGATTCACGCAAGCTTATAGAGTCTTGCGTGTTTGTTTGTATGGTGGGAGCGGTTGTAGACGGACATAATTTTATCCCGCAAGCGGTTGAAAAAGGTGCTAAAGCGATTGTCGTAGAAAAAGAAGTAGAAAACATACCAAATGATGTTGCAGTTATTAAGGTTGAGTCTTCGCGCAAGGCTTTAGCGCTTATGTCGGCGGCGTTTTTTGGAGAACCTGCAAAAGAACTTATAACGGTCGGACTCACAGGAACTAAAGGTAAAACCACTACCACTTATATGATAAAAAGCGTTTTGGAGAGCGCGGGTTTTAAAACAGGACTTATCGGTACAACGGGTGTTTTAATAGGTGACGAAAAACTGCCTACAAAAAACACCACGCCTGAATCTTACGAACTCCATAAACTTTTTAGAATTATGGTGGATAAGGGTTGCAAATATGTTGTTATGGAAGTTTCTTCCCAAGGCTTAAAACTCGACCGTACTTTAGGTATAGAGTTTGATTATGCTGTTTTCACTAACCTTTCTCCCGACCATATAGGTCCTAACGAGCATGAAAGTTTTGAAGAATATATAGAGTGTAAAAGTATGCTTTTTCGTCAGTGTAAAATCGCGGTAGTTAATGCCGATGACGAGCATACCAATGAAGTTTTAAAGAACCACACCTGTAAAGTATTGACCTACTCTACTAAGACCGATGCCTATTTAAAGGCGGAGAATATAGAGTTTATAAAGGATGGCGCAAAACTTGGTATGCGCTTCCATGTTAGCGGCAGGGTTAATACACCTGTTACCATTTATACCCCAGGGCTTTTCTCGGTTTACAACAGCCTTGTGACTATTCTTTGCTGCGTACTTTTAGGCGCTAAGACCGAAGATATTTTAAAAGGACTTTTAGAAGTTAAGGTTAAGGGTAGAGTTGAAATTGTTCCGTGCAGTGACGATTTCTCGGTTATAATAGACTATGCTCATAATGAAGTTAGCACCAAGAGTGTGCTAACAACCCTTTTGGAGTACAAGCCAAACCGTCTTATTTGTGTTTATGGCGGCGGCGGTAACCGCTCAAGGCTTCGCCGTTATGATATGGGCGAAGTAACAGGGGCTATGGCGGATCTTTGCGTACTTACAGAAGATAATCCGCGTGACGAAGATTTAAGACGGATTAATGACGATATTAAAATAGGTCTTGCAAGGTCGAATGGCAAGTATATTGAAATAGATGACCGCAAGGAAGCGATAAAATACTGTATTGAAAACGCTGAAAAGGGAGATATGATAGTCCTTTTAGGTAAAGGGCATCAAACTTATCAGGAGCGCAAGGGTGTTAAATACCATTTTGACGAGCGCGAAGCAGTGGCTGAAATAAAAGAAGAATTAATGTTATAAATAAAAAGGTTTCGATAATTATCGAAACCTTTTTAGAAATAAGAGATGTGGTTAAAAGAAGATTGTTTTTTACTATTAAATATCATTTCAGTGTCCAAAAATATAAAATTTAAATAAATTCAGGAAGTATAATTATGCGTGAAATTAATGTGAATAAGGTTATAGAAGCAGTAGAAAATCTTTGTATACAAGCAAATCTTTATTTGCCACAGGATATAAAGTGCGCTTTGATTGAAAGCAGAAAACAAGAGCAAAGCGAAGTTGCAAAAAACGTCCTTGACAACATAATCGAAAATTATAAGATAGCTGATAAAGAAACCTTGCCGATTTGCCAAGATACAGGTATGGCGTGTGTTTTTTTGAAAATAGGTCAGGACGTGCATTTTACGGGCGGCGATCTCGAATGGGCGGTAAACGAAGGTGTTCGTCGCGGATACGAAAAAGGTTTTCTTAGAAAATCGGTAGTAAAAGATCCTGTTTTAAGGGGAAATACGGGGGACAACACTCCGGCTATGATTTATACCGAAATAGTTTCGGGCGACAAGGTTGAAATCACGGTTGCGCCTAAAGGCTTTGGCAGTGAGAATATGAGCCAAATAAAAATGTTAAAGCCTTCCGATGGGGTAGAAGGCATAAAGGATTTTGTGCTTAAGGTGGTCGAAGAAGCAGGTGCGAACCCCTGTCCACCTATGGTTGTGGGTGTGGGAATAGGCGGAACGTTTGATAAATGCGCACTACTTGCAAAAAAGGCTTTACTCCGCCCTGTTGATACTAGAAATCCGCAACAATTTTATGCCGATTTGGAAGAAGAACTGTTAGAAAAAATCAATAAAACAGGTATAGGACCGCAAGGTTTTGGCGGCAAGACAACCGCTTTGGCAATTAATATTGGAACTATGCCTACCCATATAGCAGGAATGCCTTGCGCGGTTAATATTAACTGTCACGTAACAAGACATAAAACACAGGTGATATAAATGAAAAAGATAGTTTTACCGTTAACCGAAGAAACGGTACTTTCGCTTAAAGCGGGGGATAGCGTTTTGCTTTCGGGTTATATTTATACTTCTCGAGATGCAGGGCATAAAAGAATCTGCGAAGCGTTGGAAAGAGGCGAAGAATTACCTTTTGATTTAAAAGAAAGTGTTATCTATTATGTTGGCCCCACACCCGAAAAACCGGGGCAAATTATAGGTTCTGCAGGACCGACAACTTCTTGCAGAATGGACGCGTACGCTCCGCGTCTTATGAGGGAAGGGCTTCGCGCAATGATTGGCAAAGGGGAACGCGACCAAAAGGTTATAGAGTGTATGAAAAAGCATAAATGTATCTACTTTGGCGCTATAGGCGGTGCGGGTGCACTGCTTTCAAAAAGTGTTCTTTCCAATGAACTTGTAGCCTATGAGGATTTAGGCGCCGAAGCTCTTAGAAAACTTTATGTAAAGGATATGCCGCTAACGGTTGTTATTGATTGTTTCGGCAATAATCTTTATGTAAGCGGAAGGGAAAATTTTATGCGTGAAAATGCATAAAATATCCTTGTTTTGAATACTAAAATATGGTAATATAAAAGTAGTAAATTTTACGGAGGGATATTATGGTTTTGAAAAGTTATGAATTATGGAAAAAAAGGGCTTTAGATGATAAAGACCTAATATCGGAACTTGAAAATATGACGTTGGAAGAAATTTCGGATGCTTTTTATAAGGATTTGGAATTTGGTACAGCGGGTTTGCGCGGAGTAATAGGCGCAGGTACAAACCGAATGAATATTTATACCGTCGGCAAGGCTACCCAAGGTCTTGCGGCTTATGTTAATTCTAAAACCAAAAACGGTACGGTTGCTATTGCTTATGATAGTCGTATTAAGTCGGAGACTTTTGCAAAACATACCGCAAGTATTTTGGCGGCAAACGGTGTTAAGGTTTATATATACCGCGAATTAGCACCTGTGCCTATGTTATCCTTTGCGGTAAGGTACCTTAAGTGCGATGCCGGTGTGGTTATAACCGCAAGTCACAACCCTGCAAAATACAATGGCTATAAAGCGTATGGCCCCGACGGCAGTCAGTTAAGCCCCGAAGCTTCGGATTATGTGCTTGATATTATGAATAAGGTGGATATTTTTGACGGCGTAAAGATTATGGATTTTGAAACGGCGCTTAAGGAAGGCAAGATTGAGTATATAAGTGATGACGTTATTGAAAGTTACTTAAACGAAGTTGAAAAATGCCGAATAAATCCACAACTTGATTTAAGCAACCTTAATGTTATTTATTCACCGCTACACGGCAGTGGTAATAAGCCTGTACGCGAAATACTTAAAAGAATAGGCGTTACAAATCTTACTGTGGTTAAGGAACAGGAAGAACCTGACGGCAACTTCCCAACAGCGCCTTACCCTAACCCCGAAATTAAGGAAGCATTTGCCTGTGCGTTGGAACTTGCAAAAACAGTAAAGCCTGACATTCTTTTTGCTACCGACCCCGACTGTGACCGTGTTGGTATTGCGGTACCTTGCGGTAATGATTATAGACTCTTTACAGGTAACGAAGTTGGCGTGATGCTTTTGGAATATATTTTAAAATGCAAAAAGCAAAATGGTACATTACCCCAAAATCCCGTTGGCGTAAAAACTATCGTTACCACCGAAATTTGCAAAAGAATAGCGGCGGATTATGGTTGCGAAATGCGCGATGTTCTTACAGGCTTTAAGTTTATAGGTGAGCAGATTGCATTACTCGAACAGGATGGCCAAGCCGACCGATATATTTTAGGTTTTGAAGAAAGTTACGGCTATTTGTCCCGCGGATATGTTCGTGATAAGGACGCTGTAAACGCTTCAATGCTTATTTGTGAAATGACCGCATATTATAAATCTCTCGGCAAGGATTTAATCACGGTTTTAGATGATATTTATAAAAAATACGGCTATTGCCTTTGTGTTCAAAAAAGTTTTGCCTGTGAAGGTCAAAGCGGTATGGAAAAAATCAAGGGCATTATGGAAAACCTTCGTGTTAATACCTTAAAAGAAATTTGCGGAATACAGGTTTTAGAAGTTAAGGATTATAAATCTTCGGTTTGTTTAAATTGTAAAACCGGCGAACAGTCGGTTATTAATCTTCCTAAGGCGGACGTACTGTCTTTTGGTTTGATAGACGGAAGTACAATAATTGTTCGTCCTTCGGGTACGGAGCCCAAGATAAAGATTTATGTAAACGCGATAGGTGCTACCGAAGCGGAAGCGAATAAAAAGCGCGAAGATTTACTCCTTAGCGGAAGTGCATTGTTAGGTTTTTAGTATAACTCTAATATTCAAAAAGCGTGTGAAAGAAAATGGTTAATAAAATGAAGAAAATAGTAGCAGTATTTTTGTCGGTTTTGATGATTTTATCGATGTTTACTGCAAGTTTGACATCTTTTGCACAAACTGTAATGGTGGCTGAAAATGAGTTGGAGTTTGGTGTTCCGTTGGAGGCAAACAAAAATGGTGTATTCACCTTTGTTGCGCCTACATCTGATGCTTATGTTTTTTATTCAAATAGTCAAGGCATGGCAGATCCGTGGGCAGAACTTTATGATTCAAAAGACAACTATCTTTTAGATGATAACACCTATAACTATGATTTTAAAATAGGCTATTATCTTTTAGAGGTTGAAACTTACTATTTAATTGTTCTGCATATCGTGCCGAAGGCGCTCTTCACGACGAAGTGCGCTTCACTTGCGCAGCATACTTCACGTTCCGCTTGCGTAACACTTAGTTAAAAAGAAACACCTTTTGTCTTGTAGACAAAAGGTGTTTCTTTTCTGGTGGGAGTGTTCATAACGGATTCTAAAAATTATAATTCCGCCGAAATTCTCAACATATAAAATTGTTGTAACCACTGTGGTTGTTCTTCGATTTCGTTTTTGAGCTTGTTAAGGGTTCTTTTTCCGATTCGTCTGTCAAGTACAGCAAACATTCTTACTAATGGGTTATTAGATTGAATACTTATTTTTATATTTTGATTGCGATATTCACATAAAGCATCGGCAAATTCATTATCTATATATTCAGTACGTAAATTAATTGGATTTTGTTTAATATACTCCCATATTCTTTCCCAGGTTCTGTCTTCATTTTTGTATCCGGCTTGACCCAAATATGAATATATCGTATCAAAAGAAAAATGCTTTACTGGTTTATTATCAATAAAAACCGCAAATATATAACAACCATCCATGCCGGGATAAGTTGTGCAACTATATCTCACTCTACCCTTTAATGTATCAGCCAACATTTCCTTTTCTAAATATTTGCGCATACCACTCCAAGAGCCAAGAACATTGCCCATAGTATCACCTCTGCAAATAATTATATCATGTTGTACTTAATTTCGCAAGCATCGTGAATGGATATCCACACTTGTTAGGGTGGTTCCTAATACCTCAAACTTTGCTCAAAATAAAAAAAGAATGTTCATAACGGTTAAGTCCGTTATGAACATTCAACATGGTGCAGGGGACGGGACTTGAACCCGCATGAATTTCTTCACTGGTGTCTGAGGCCAGCTTGTCTGCCATTCCAACACCCCTGCAATAGTGCTTACGGAATGTAAATTCAAACCATAATGCACTCAAAATTATATAATAAATACCGTGCTTTGTCAAGAGATTAACGCTTGTCCGATGCGTTTTTACTGCTTTCCCATTGCGCGTTTTTGGAATGTTTATTTTGGCGGTCAGTTTGTATTATTTTGTTATTAAAACCTTGTGCGATTGCGGGGTATTGGCTTTCTGTGTCGCAGGTAGGTTGAATCTCATAAGTGCCGTATTCGTTTACAAGGTCAAACACATTTTTGCTTTCTTCCTTAGGTTTAAAGGGTGAATTGGGTGTTCGGTCGGGTGTTTCTGGGAATTTCTTTTTATTTTCCATATTTTTTCTCCTTGAAATTGACATAGGTTTTTATTTGTGATATACTTTATGTGTATTATTTTGCCCTTTGGAGGAGAAAAAATGCTGGATATTAAATTTATTTGTGAAAATCCGCAATTAGTAAAGGATAATATTGTTAAAAAGTTTAAGGATTCTAAACTTCCTTTGGTTGATGAAGTTATTGAACTTTATAATCAAAAATGTGCGGCAAACAGTCGCGCTAACGAGTTACGCGCTAATCGTAATAAGATAAGTAAGCAAATAGGTATTTTGATGGGTCAAGGAAAACGCGAAGAAGCCGAAGAAATGAAGAAACTTGTTAGCAAACAGGCTGACGAATTAAAGGCTTTGGAAGAACAGGAAGACTTATTAGGTAAACAGGTTTTGGAAATCCAGATGAAGATTCCTAACATTGTTGATGATAGTGTTCCCGTAGGCCGTGATGACAGTGAGAATGTTGAAGTTACACAGTACGGTGAAAAAACCAACCCCGATTTTGATATACCCTACCACACTGATATTATGGCAGTGTTTGATGGTATTGATAAGGAAGCGGCAGGTAAGGTTGCAGGTGAAGGATTCTACTACCTTATGGGTGATATCGCAAGACTCCACTCGGCAGTGCTTTCCTACGCGCGTGATTTCATGATTGACAAGGGTTTCACTTATTGCATTCCGCCATTTATGATTAGAAGTAATGTGGTAACGGGCGTTATGAGTTTCGAAGAGATGGATGCCATGATGTATAAAATTGAAGGTGAAGACCTTTATCTCATCGGCACTTCCGAGCATTCTATGATAGGCAAGTTTATCGATACTATCACTCCGGAAGAAAAACTTCCCTTAACCCTTACAAGTTATTCGCCTTGCTTCCGTAAGGAAAAGGGCGCTCACGGTATTGAAGAACGCGGTATTTACCGCATTCATCAATTTGAAAAGCAAGAAATGATTGTTATTTGCAAACCTGAAGAGAGCATGGATTGGTTTAATAAAATGTGGAGCTACTCGGTAGAACTTTTCCGCAGTTTAGATATCCCCGTTCGTACGCTCGAATGCTGCACAGGTGACTTGGCAGACCTAAAAGTTAAATCTTATGATATAGAAGCGTGGAGCCCGAAACAACAAAAGTATTTTGAAGTTTGCTCTTGCTCCAATTTGGGTGATGCTCAGGCTCGTCGTCTTGGTATTCGCGTTAAGGGCGAAGACGGCAAGAAGTATTTGGCGCACACTCTCAACAATACTGTTGTGGCACCGCCAAGAATGCTTATCGCATTCCTTGAAAACAACCTTCAGTTTGACGGTCAAAAGTATTCCATTAAAATTCCCGAAGCATTAAGACCTTATATGGGCTTCAAGGAAGTTATCGAAAGCAAATAAATTTAAAAATCTCCGCGAAAGCGGAGATTTTTCACTGTTTACAGTTGAAACATTTTTTGAATTATAGTATGATAGATACATATTATTATTGGAGTAGATTTATGAACGAGAAGGAATTTGAAAGGCTGTTATTATCGGTGCAAAAGCCCGGTCGCTACTCAGGTGGCGAGATTAACAGCGTTATTAAAGATAAAAACAAGGTGGACGTGCGTTTTGCGTTTTGTTTTCCCGATACTTATGAGATTGGTATGTCGCACCTTGGTATGAAAATACTGTACTCGCAGTTTAATGAGCGCGAAGATATTTGGTGTGAACGCGTTTTTGCGCCTTGGACCGATTTTGAAGAAGTTATGCGTAAAAACAATATTCCGCTTTTTGCGCTTGAAAGCCGCGACCCAATAAAAGAGTTTGATTTTATTGGTTTTACCTTGCAGTACGAAATGTGCTATACGAATGTACTTAATATGCTTGATTTGGCGGGTGTTCCGCTTAAAGCCGCTGACCGTGACGAAAGTTATCCTGTGGTTGTTGCGGGTGGCCCTTGTGTATGTAATGCCGAACCACTTGCCGATTTTATTGATATTTTCTTTTTAGGCGAGGGCGAGGAGGTTGATTTAGAGGTTATCGACCTTTATAAAGAGCATAAGAAAAAAGGCTTTAATAAGGCTGAATTTTTGAACGATGCCGCTAAAATTGAAGGTGTTTATGTTCCGTCGCTTTATGAAGTTGATTATTACACCGATGGCAAAATAAAGGCAATCAACCCAAAAGGTGATGCACCTAAAACAATTAAAAAACGCATTATTGCCGATATGGATAAGGTCTTTTATCCCGAAAAATTTGTAGTGCCGTTTATTCAAATCATTCACGATCGTGCAGTGCAGGAAGTTTTTCGCGGTTGTATACGCGGCTGTCGTTTTTGTCAGGCAGGATTTATCTATCGTCCGGTGCGTGAAAAGAGTGTGGAAGTTGTAAACCATCAGGCAAAGTGCCTTTGTGAAAATACGGGCTATGACGAAATCTCGCTTTCTTCGCTTAGCACAAGTGATTATCGCGGGATTGAGCCACTTTTAAACAACATGCTTGATTGGACCGAGAAAAACCACATAAGTCTTGCTTTGCCGTCGCTTAGAATCGATAATTTCTCGAAAGAATTGTTAGAAAAAATTGCTCATGTCAGAAAAAGCGGTCTTACCTTTGCGCCGGAAGCCGGAACACAGCGTCTTCGTGATGTTATAAATAAAAATGTAACCGAAGAAGAAATTTTATCAACCTGCAAAATGGCTTTCCAAGGTGGATATACTTCAGTTAAACTTTACTTTATGATGGGACTTCCCACCGAGACGGATGAAGATTTAAAAGGCATTGCCGATTTGGGTCAAAAAATTGTCGATATGTATTACTCAATGGAAAACCGTCCCAAAGGTAAGGCGGTATCGGTTTCTATGAGCGTTGCTGTTTTTGTGCCAAAGCCGTTCACTCCGTTCCAGTTTGAACCCCAAATCACAAAGGAAGAAATGGAAAGAAAGCAAAGTTATTTGCGTTCATGCATTACTACCCGTAAGATTGACCTTAGTATGCATGATAGTTCGACAAGTTTTCTTGAAGCGGTGTTTGCTAAGGGTGACAGAAGACTGGGTGCAGTGCTTGAAAGTGCCTATAAAAAAGGCTGCAAGTTTGATAGTTGGAGCGAGTGTTTTGATTTAGAAAAATGGAACGAAGCGTTCCGTGAATGCGGTATAGACCCCGATTTCTATTCACTAAGAAAACGCGATTACGATGAAATTAATCCTTGGGACCACTTAGATTATGCCGTTACTAAGGATTTCTTAATTCGTGAAAACAGATTGGCACACGCTGACACCACAACACCCAACTGCCGTGAAAAATGCTCGGCTTGCGGTGCGAATTGCTACGGAAAGGGTGTTTGTTTTGAGAGACGTTAGAGTTTTTTATCGCAAAAAGGGTGCAATGAAGTTTGTGTCCCACCTTGATATGAACCGATTTATGACAAGGCTTGTTAATAAAGCGAAAATACCCATTTGGTTTACCGAAGGCTTTAACCAACACGCTTATTTTAATTTTGCAGTGCCGTTAAGCCTCGGCTTTGAGGGACAATACGAGATTTTGGATTTAAGGATTATTGACCCTGAGTATTCAAATGAACAGTTGGTAGCTGACCTTAATAAAGCAAGTATTCCCGATATTGAGTTTGTTTCTGCAAACGAGCCTGTTTTAAAAATGAAAGAAATCGCTTTCGCGGAATTTAAGATTTACTTTGATAATCTTGATGATACCGCAACCAAAAAAATTAATAGTTTCTTTTCGCGCGAGCAAATCATCACCCAAAAGACCACCAAAAAGGGTGGAACAAAGGATATAGATATAGCCCCGCTTATCAAAAAATCAGAGCTTTCGGGTAATGAGCTTACGCTTATTCTTACTGCCGGCAATGAAAATAATCTTAATCCTACCTTGGTGCTTAGCACTTTGTTTGAATTAGAGCAATTTAAGGCAGATTATAGCGTTGTGCGCACAAAGATTTACGACAAAAAAATGCAACCCTTTATTTAAGGGTTGCATTTTTTAAAAACATTTATATCCGTGCCGTAGGCACACCGCAACTATTCACTATTCATTATTCATTCTTCACTAAAAAATCCCGCCGAAGCGGGATTTTTATGTTTTAGCCATTTTCATTACAAGGCTTGTGGGCAGTATTTTTGAAATTACACGATAGAATTTATAGAAGAAGTGGTTGCAATAAACCGCTTTTTTATTTTTGGATGCCTTAAGTGAATTTTCAGCCACGCGTTGTGCATTATCGCGCGGCAGGGTATCGAAGGTACGGCTCGTGCCTTTTTCAATACCTGCAAGACCTAAAAATTCAGTTTCCATAGGACCGGGACAAACTGCCAATACATTAATTTTGCGTTCTTTAAGTTCTTCCCTTAGAGCGCGAGAGAAACTTAAAACATAAGCCTTTGATGAAGAATAAACTGCCATACGGCTGTTTGGCGCGAAAGATGCAATAGAGCAGGTATTTATAATCTCGGAATTTTCCGTCATGAATGGGAGAGTGATACTTGTCATAACTGTGAGCGCTTCACAGTTAAGGCGTACCATACCTGCATTATTCTCGGTAGAAATCTCATCAAAGTTTTGAAGTTTGCCAAAACCTGCGTTATTTATCAAAAGCGTAACTTCTGCATTTTCGGTCTCTAGAAGATTTTTATACTCGTTAATAGCGGAGTCGCTTGTTATATCAAGGGATAATATGCGGGAGCGTTTGCTAAGGTTAGAAGCAACATCTTCTAACTTTTCTTTTCTTCTGGCTATTAGCCAAATTTCGTCAACATCGGGGCGTAAACGGCTTGTAGCCAAAGCATACTCTTTACCAAGTCCCGAAGATGCGCCTGTTATTACCGCAATTTTCATTTTAACACATCCTTTATTATATAATACCACAATTTGCTTAAAATTTCAAGTCGTCGATTATCCTAACAGTTCGCGGCAAAAATTTTCCGAAAAATTATTAAGGCTCTCAAAGTCCATGGCGGCTATATAATGACTTTCGAGTCGGTCATGTACAGTCTTTGCTTGTTTTAGGGTGTCGGTTGCCGCCAAAAGCAAACTATCGCTTACTTTACGGTTAAGTTTTAAGCGTGAAACAGAGTTATGCAACAGTTTGTTGCTAGTAAATCGTCTTGAATGTATACGGCGCACATCGCTATCAAAAACAAGGCGGTTATCTTCGGTGACAAAAGCAAGGTTTAGTTCCGGTATTATTATGTGGTCGGTAATGACAGTTGGCAAAAACGGATTTTTAAGGGTGATAATTTCATAGCCGTTTATGAGGCAGTAGTTTCGCACTTCGTTTATGATTATGTTTGAACAAGCGCGGTGTTTATCCGAAATAATTATAAGTTTTTGGCAACAATTTTTGATTGATTGCGGGTATGCAATTACACCGTCAGGAGTTATACCGCCTATAAATCGCACCCATTCGTAAGGAATACCATTCTTTTTTGGTATGTATCTTTTGCAAAGTTTATCAGCAAATGTTTTTACTTCAACCTTTTTGGTACAAGCAAGTGCGGTTTTGTATGAGTCAAGCATAATTTGACCTGCTGATGCCAAGTAGCGACTTGCGGTTTTATGCAAGGCTTTGTTAAGGTCAGTAATTTCTATGATTTCTTTATTTAGTTTTATTTTTTCGGAGTTCCAAAACTGACCGAAGTTTAGTATTTGTTCGCAAACAGCGGGATATTTCGGGTCAATGGTGTGGGGTGCAGTGCCATCTAAGATGACGGTTTTTTTTCTCGGTAAAATTACCGCATCAAGTGAGTGAGGATCGGAACTGCAAGGGCATAGAATATATTCTACGTTGGATTTTTCGGCCTTGTCGGCAATCTTTCGCATAAAGGATGATTTTCCGGTACCGGGACCGCCTTTTATAATATAGGCTTTCCAGTTATCGTATGGATTGTAGCAATCGGCAAAATGGTTAATAAAACCTTCGCATGAATTTGCCGCCAAAAAGTATTTAGTATTAGTTTCTTTCATAAAACCCCTCCAAACATTAATATTTTATGAAAAAAATGGAGATTTGACACAAGGGTGCAAATGTGATAAAATACCTTCGGAGTCGGTTAGGCGGTTGCGGATAGAAATATCTGAGGAAAGTCCGAGCCCCGCAGGGCAGAATAGCGGCTAACGGCCGCCGAGGGTGACCTTAGGGAAAGTGCAACAGAGATATACCGCCGTGTTTTACACGGTAAGGGTGGAAAGGCGAGGTAAGAGCTCACCGGTTTCACGGGAACGTCGAAACCCTGTAAACCCTATTCGGAGCAACGCTAAGTGTGGCTATACATTTGCCCGATGTGCCACGAAAAGCGGCTTGAGCGTCGGGAGCAATCCCGCGTCGAGATAGATGACCGTCCACGACAGAACTCGGCTTACCGACCGACTCATTAAAAAATCCCGACTTTATGTCGGGATTTTTTAGTTAATAGTGAAAAGTTGCGGTGTGCCTACGGCACAAAATATATTTGTATTACCTATTAAAATCTTCTAAAATTAGACCTTCGTTTTTATCGAGAGCCCAGTTTATATTCCATTCGCTTGTGAAAATAAGAATATTATTACCTTTAAAGTCTTGCACCCATTTAGTATCGGAAGTGAGATTAAGTTTCTTTATATCAATATCCTTATTTTTTACCCAGCGGATATACGAATAGGGAAGGTCGTTGCGAATAACATCCACTCCGTATTCGTTTTTAAGGCGGTATTCAAGCACTTCAAACTGAAGTACGCCTACAACACCTACTATAACACGTTCCATACCTGAGTTAGGCTCATGGAAAATCTGAATAGCACCTTCTTGAGCGATCTGTTCAACTCCCTTTACGAATTGTTTACGCTTTAGAGAGTCTTTTTGTTCAATCATCGAAAAATGTTCCGGCGCGAAGGTGGGTATGCCTTCGAACTGAACCTTATTCTTAGCCGAGCAAACAGTATCGCCGATAGAATAAATACCGGGGTCGAATACACCGATAATATCACCTGCATAGGCTTCGTTTATAATTTGCCTTTCTTCCGCCATCATTTGTTGCGGTTGAGAAAGTCGAACGGTTTTGCCCTGCTGCACATGGAAGTAATCAGCACCGCGTTCAAACTTGCCGGAGCATATACGGAAGAATGTAATTCTATCGCGGTGGTTTTTATTCATATTTGCTTGAATCTTAAAAGCAAACGCCGAGAAGTTTTCGTCAAAAGGCGAAACTTCGGTGTCTCCCGAAATTCGCGGAAGCGGGGGCGTAGTCATTTTAAGAAAGTTTTCAAGGAAAGGTTCTATACCAAAGTTAGTAAGCGCCGAGCCAAAGAAAACAGGGGTGAGTTCACCTTTTTGTACTTTTTTTAAATCAAACTCAAAACTTGCACCGTCCAAAAGTTCTATTTGGTCTACAAGCTCTGCACGTTGATATTGACCTATAAGTTCATCCATTTTCTCAATATCGGTAATGTCGCAAGGGGTGGGTTTAATCTTATCCTGTCCGCGATGCATCTCGCTAAAGGATAAAATTTCGCGCTTGTCGCGGTCAAAAACGCCCTTAAAACTTACACCGCAGCCAATCGGCCAGTTTACAGGATAAGTATCAATGCCGAATTCCTTTTCTAATTGGTCTAAAAGTTCGAACGGGTCACGTGCTTCGCGGTCGAGTTTATTTATAAATGTAAAAATTGGGATATGCCGCATAGCACATACCTTAAATAGTTTTCGGGTTTGCGCCTCAATACCTTTTGCCGCGTCTATAACCATTACAACACTGTCGGCAGCCATAAGAGTACGGTAAGTATCTTCTGAGAAGTCTTGGTGTCCGGGAGTGTCAAGAATATTTATGCAGTAGCCATCATATTCAAACTGCATTACTGATGAAGTAATAGAAATACCGCGTTGCTTTTCAAGTTCCATCCAGTCGCTGACAGCGTGTTTTGCTGTAGCCTTGCCTTTAACCGAACCTGCGGTTTGAATTGCACCGCCGTAAAGCAAGAATTTTTCAGTAAGGGTTGTTTTACCTGCGTCAGGGTGGGAAATAATAGCGAATGTGCGTCTTCTGCTTATTTCGCGTTGTAGTTCAGTCACAAAAATTCTCCTTTAATTTATTAAGCCTAATTATATTACCACAATAATTTTATATTAGCAATAAAAATTTGTTTAGCATTATAAAACACGCAAAAAATGCTTGACTATGAGGGTTTTATATGTTATAATACCTTTACCTCTTAATGGGTTCTTTTTTTTTGCAATAAGAACCTTTTTGTTGAGGGCGCAAGATATCGCATTGTGCTTTTCATTACTCCGCAAAATGTGGTGTAATGGGGCGGTTTCTGCCCTTGACCGAGGGAGGCGTCTACTTTTACAAGAGTAAAAGCGAAAAATATTTCCGTAAAGCGGGAGGTGCCGTTATGAGAGTTAAAATCACACTCGCTTGCACAGAATGCAAGCAACGCAACTACAACACAATGAAAAACAAGAAACACGACCCTGACAGACTCGAAATGAATAAGTATTGCAGATTCTGTAAGAAGCACACCCTACACAAGGAAACAAAGTAGGAGGTAAGACAGATGAAAGCATTAAACAAAATTTTTCAAATTTTAGCAATTGTTTTCGGTGTCGGTACATTAGTGTTGTTCTTTGTGCCTTTTGCCAATATTGTAACTGATGGTACAACAGTTTCTCCTGTTGCTGCTCAGTTGGCATTCGGAACCAAGTTAAACGTTGGTGAAGAAGTTTATGATTTGGCAATTTCAGCACACATTCAATTCACATTTTGGCTTACTGTAATAGCTGCTCTTATGAGTGGTTTTGCATTTAAGTCAAAGGGACTTCGTTATGGCTCGTCAGCTATAGCATTAATCGATGGAATTTATCTATTGGTTATTGCGTTAAAGAAGGGTTTTGTTGATGTTCGTCCGCTCAAAAACGTGACAAGCATTAAGCACACAAACTTTGTTCTTTACTTAGCAATCGCAGCACTTGTATTCGCTGCTTGTACTATTGCTTATCTTTTCATTGACGACTATATCGAAGCAAAAGGTTCTAAAGATAAGAAGACTATATTCCAAAGAGTAGTTCTTTTCTTCCGCGATAATAAGAGCGAAGTTAAGAAAATCGTTTGGCCCAGCCTTAAAGATGTCGTTAAAAACACTATAACAGTTATCGTTATGTGTTTGGTAATCGGCGCGTTAATTTGGGCTATCGACTTTGGCCTTGGTCAATTATTAAAGCTTATCATTGGTGCATAATAAACGGAGGTAACTATGGCTGAAACACAAGAAGCAAGATGGTATGTCGTTCATACTTATTCAGGATATGAAAATAAAGTAGCAACCGACTTAGCCACAATGGTAGAAAGCCGCGGTATGCAGGATTTAATACACGATATTAAAATCCCTACCGAAATTGTTACTGAAATCAAGGATGATAAAAAACGCGAAATTGAGCGTAAAATCTTTCCGGGTTATGTACTGATTAAGATGATTGTCACCGATGACAGTTGGTATGTTGTAAGAAACATACGCGGTTGCACAGGTTTTGTGGGTCCGGCTTCCAAACCGGTACCGCTTACTGATGCAGAAGTGGCCGCACTCGGCGTAGAAAAGCACAGCGTTGAAGTGGGTTACAAGGAAGGCGATAATGTTAAAATTATCAGCGGTCCTTTGGAAGGATATTCAGGTACAGTTAAAACAGTTGATACTGAAAACAATAATGTATGTGTTGTTCTTTCCATGTTCGGTAGAGAAACACCGGTCGAATTAGAACTTGACCAAATTTCTATCGAAGAAGATTAAATTCGCTAAAAGCAATTAGATTCCGACACAAAAATGTATGTGTCACGGTGGGAGGGACGGAATATGACCGTTCCGCCAAGTGTTGTAAAACACTGTTACCACGAATAATGGAGGTGCAAATAAAATGGCTCAAAAAATTTCTGGTTACATTAAATTGCAAATTCCTGCTGGTAAGGCCACTCCGGCTCCACCTGTAGGTCCTGCTCTCGGTCAGCATGGTGTTAACATCATGGCGTTTACTAAAGAGTTCAATGAAAGAACTAAGAATGATGCAGGTCTTATCATTCCTGTAATTATTACAGTTTACGCTGACCGCTCTTTCAGTTTCATCACAAAAACACCACCTGCAGCTGTTCTTATTAAGAAGGCTTGCGGTATTGAAACTGCATCAGGTACACCTAATAAAACTAAGGTTGCCAAAATCACAAGAGAGCAAATTCAGAAAATCGCTGAAACCAAAATGCCCGACTTAAATGCAGCTAGTCTTGAAGCAGCTATGAGTATGATAGCTGGTACTGCTCGCAGCATGGGCGTTGAAGTAGTAGATTAAGTTCTCTCGCGTGGGAGGAGAATTCCGATTAACCACTTGGAGGTAAAAAATGAAACACGGTAAAAAGTATAATGAAAGCGCAAAGCTTATCGAAAATGGCAAGCTTTACGATGTTAACGAAGCAGTTGACCTTGCTGTAAAAACAGGTACTGCAAAATTTGACGAAACAGTTGAAATTCATGTTCGCTTGGGTGTTGACTCACGTCACGCTGACCAACAGGTTCGCGGTGCTGTAGTTCTTCCTAACGGTACTGGTAAAACTGTTCGTATCCTTGTTATCGCTAAGGGTGACAAGGCTGATGCAGCTCAGGCTGCAGGTGCTGACTATGTTGGCGCAGAAGAAATGATTGCTAAAATCCAGAACGAAAACTGGATGGATTTCGACGTTGTTATCACAACTCCCGATATGATGGGTCTTGTTGGTCGTCTTGGTAAGGTTTTAGGTCCTCGTGGTCTTATGCCTACACCTAAGGCTGGTACAGTTACTCCTGACGTTGCTCGTGCTGTTAACGAAGCAAAGGCTGGTAAGATTGAATACCGTCTTGACAAAACAAACATTATCCACTGCCCCATCGGTAAGGTTTCTTTCGGTGCTGAAAAGCTTCAAGAAAACTTCGATGCTCTTATGGGCGCAATCATTAAGGCTAAGCCTGCTGCTACAAAGGGTCAGTACGTTAAGTCTTGCGTACTCGCAACAACAATGGGCCCTGGAATTAAGCTTAACGTAGCTAAATTCGGCAACTAATTAATTTACGGAGAAAGCAAAGCGCTTTCTCCGTTTTTTATTGTTGAATTATTACGGTAGGTATGTTATCCTTAAATCAAGGAAGTGTTGGTATGAATGATAGAATAAAAATAACAATAGAAAATTTGCAGAAAAATAATATGAATGTAATTTACTGCAAAACTAAAGACGAAGTTGTCAAAAAAGCAAAAGAAATTATAAAACCTAATGCTAACATAACATCAGGTGGCTCGGTTTCACTCGCAGAGAGTGGCGTATGGGAACTTATTAACAACGGCGACTATAATTTTATAGACCGTAATCGTGAAGGCATAACTGCCGAAGAAAAGCAACAGGTTTTTAAGGATACAATAGGTATAGATTATTATTTTTGCTCAGCCAATGCGGTAACGATTAAGGGTGAATTGCTCAATGTTGACGGTATGTGCAATCGTATATCTGCAATCGCATTTGGACCTAAAAAGGTTATAATGGTGGTTGGCGCAAATAAGATAGTTGATAATTTAAACGATGCATTTTTGCGTGTCAAGAAGATTGCGGCACCTAAAAACTGTGTGAGGTTGGGCATTGCTAATCCTTGCGCTAAGTTAGGGCATTG
Organism: Acutalibacteraceae bacterium; assembly: GCA_045591465.1. Taxonomy (GTDB): domain Bacteria; phylum Bacillota; class Clostridia; order Oscillospirales; family Acutalibacteraceae; genus UBA737. The sequence goes on from JAZNSZ010000036.1 coordinate 63,817, forward strand.
TATATCGCTTGAAAAGAGTGATAACCCTGATTTTACTGATGGTTGCCAAAGTCCAACAAGAATTTGTATAAACTATCTCATAAGCGGCTTCCAAAAGGCGAAAGATAAAATAACGGTTTTACTTTGCGAAGAAGATTTAGGATATTGATATAAAAATAACCCCTTATTACTTAACAGTAATAAGGGGTTATTTTTAGTTTTCAGTATTTTCTAATTTTATTGCAAGGTCTAAAAGTTGAGCATTGTCAACAATAGACGGAGCACCTGACATAAGTTCGCTTGAGTTAGAAACCTTGGGGAAGGCGATAACATCACGAAGGCTGTCGCAACCTGCCATAATCATGCAAAGACGGTCAAGTCCGATACCCATACCACCGTGTGGCGGTGCGCCGAAGCGGAAAGCATCGGTCAAGAAGCCAAACTTTTCATGTGCTTCTTCATCGGAAAGACCTAAAGCCGAGAACATTTTAGATTGCAACTCAGGGTCGGTAATACGGATAGAACCACTCGAAAGTTCAACACCGTTGAGAACTAAGTCGTAAGCCTTTGCAAATACTTTTTCGGGGTTGGAATCAAGATACTGTATACATTCGTCCAAAGGAGATGTAAATGGGTGGTGCATAGCATCCCAATTACCTGTTTCTTCGTTGTATTCGAAGAATGGAAACTCGGTAATCCACAAGAAATTAAAGGTATTGGGGATTATTTCAAGACGCTTAGCAACAGTAAGACGAAGCGCACCGAGAACCGAAAGACAGGTGTTTTTGCGGTCCGCAACAATAAGCACAACATCGCCCTTTTCAGCACCTACACGGTCGATTATAGCGTTCATTTCTTCTTCGGTCATAAACTTTGAGAAAGAGCAGGTTGGCGCATCTTCAACCCAGCGAATAAAGGCAAGACCCTTAGCGCCAATTCCTTTTGCTTCTTCGGTTAATTTATCAATCTCTTTACGAGTGTAAACATTAGCGGCATTTTTAGCATTGATTGCTCTTACGGTACCGCCATTTTTAACTGTATCGGCAAATACTCCGAAGCCGCAGTTTTCGACAATATCCGAAAGGTCTTTAATCTTCATTTCAAAACGGGTATCCGGTTTGTCAGAGCCGTAATCGTTCATTGCTTCAGTATAGGTAAGGCGTGGAAGCGGAGTTTTAATATCAACACCTAAAACATCCTTAAAAAGACGTTTTACATAGCCTTCACCGATACTCAAAACATCTTCCATCTCAACAAAAGACATTTCAAGGTCAATTTGTGTGAACTCAGGCTGACGGTCTGCGCGAAGGTCTTCGTCGCGGTAGCAACGAGCAATCTGCATATAGCGGTCAAAACCTGAAAGCATAAGCAACTGTTTATAAAGTTGGGGAGACTGGGGCAAAGCAAAGAAACTGCCCTTATGAATACGTGAAGGCACCAAATAGTCACGCGCACCTTCGGGAGTAGACTTAATAAGGGTTGGAGTTTCAATCTCTACAAATCCGTTTTCGTCAAAATAGTCGCGGGTAACCTTTGTTACCTTATGACGCATCATAATATTATTTTGCAAAGTAGGACGGCGTAAATCAAGATAACGGTATTTAAGGCGCAATTCTTCATTTGCTTTAGTATCGTTTAAAATTTCAAAAGGCGGAGTTTCGCTCTTACCTAAGATTTTTAAATCGGTAACCTCAATTTCAATATCTCCCGTAGGGATTTCCTTGTTGACTGAAGAACGCATACGCACACTGCCTACAGCCATAACAACAAATTCACTTCTTATAGAAAATGCTTTATCGAAGATTGCCTTATCGGTGGTATCGTCAAACGCTAACTGAACAATACCTGTTCTGTCGCGAAGGTCTATAAATATAAGACCGCCAAGGTCGCGTTGGCGTTGAACCCAACCGCATACGATAACCTTTTCACCGATATTTTCTTGTCTTAGAGTACCGCAGTAGTGGGTACGCTTTAATCCGTTTATTCTGTCGAGTTTCAAGATAACTGCTCCTTAAGTTATAGAATAGAATCAGCAAGATTCTCAAGTGCATTTTTATTTATAGCGGCAAACAACTCATCACTAAGGCGGTCAAGGTTGATTTCTACCGACTCACCGGTTTGCATATTTTTAAGGTTTGCCTTATTGTTTTCAAGTTCGTTATCACCCAATACAAGAGTGAATAAAGCGCCTATTTTGTCGGCATATTTCATTTGCGCTTTAAGGCCTTTAGCGCAAATATCGGTTTGAGCTTTGAAACCGTCACCGCGAAGCGCATTACAAAGAGCGGTTGCTTTAAGAGCGGCATTTTCACCCATAGTGGCCATATAAATATCGCAACAACTTTCTTTTGGAAGTTGGGTGTTTTGGGATTCGAGTATCATCATAAGTCTTTCAATACCCATTGCAAAACCCAATGAAGCGGTAGGTTGACCGCCCATTTGAGCAATAAGCCCGTCGTATCTGCCGCCGCCGCAAACGGTGCTTTGTGCACCAATGTCACCCGAAACAAACTCAAAAACAGTACGGGTGTAATAGTCAAGACCGCGTACTATCTTGGGGTTTACAGTGTATTTAATCTCTGCACTGTCGAGGTGCTTTTTAACTTCTTTAAAGTGATTTTCACAATCCTCGCAAAGATAGTCAATAATCACAGGCGCATTTTCGCAAAGGCTCTTACATACGGGAGACTTACAGTCAAGTATACGCATAGGGTTGCGCTCAAGACGGTCGCGACAGGTACCGCAAAGAGCATCAATATTATTGCGGAAGTATGCCTTCAATGCTTCTTGGTATTTTTTGCGGCACTCAGGGCAACCGATAGAGTTAATTTCCAAAGAAATTTTTTCAATACCAATATTATTGAGAACTTGTTTTGCAAGTGATATAACTTCAGCATCGGCATTAGGTGCACCGGCGCCTACGCATTCAACACCAAATTGGTGGAATTCACGAAGTCTACCCGCTTGGGGCTTTTCATAGCGGTAACAACCGCCAATATAACAAACCTTAAGCGGCAAAGGTCCGTTTGTAAGACCGTTTTCCAAAACGCTGCGGATAACACCCGCAGTAAGTTCGGGACGAAGGGTTATTGAACGACCGCCTTTATCGTCAAAGGTATACATTTCCTTTTGAACAACATCGGTAGTGTCGCCTACACTCCTTTTAAAAACTTCAGTATGCTCGAAAACGGGCACACGAATTTCATTAAAGCCGAAAAGACGGGCAGTTTCAAGCATTTTGCCTTCTACGAACTGCCATTTGTAGACATCGTTCGGTAAAATATCGTTAGTGCCTTTTACGGCACGGTTAATTTCAGCCATAGTATTTCTCCAATGGTATTAGTGGTTTGATTTTACAATTTCCCGCCAATCAAGGTCACCGCGTTCAAGACCGTGGATGAGAATTTCAGCAGTGGCAATATTGGTGGCAACAGGGATATTATGAACGTCGCAAAGGCGCAATAAAGCCTGTTCGTCAGGTTCGTGCGGCTTTGGATTAAGCGGGTCGCGGAACATTAAAAGCATGTCAATCTCATCACAACCAATGCGTGAAGCAATTTGCTGCGAACCGCCTTGTGAACCACTTAAAAAACTTGTGATTTGAAGACCGGTGGCTTCGGAAACGGTTTTGCCTGTTGTGCCGGTTGCAACAAGATTATATTTACTTAAGATACCACAATAAGCAATGCAAAATTGTGTCATAAGTTCCTTTTTAGCGTCGTGTGCAATTAGTGCGATGGTCATTTTAATGTTCCTTTCAGATTTTTTTAAGTTTAGGAAGAAGAATTTTTTCTCCGTTAAGGCGCTTTGCTATTCGGCTAAAAGCCTTCATGGCGTTGCCCCTTTGCTTTATTTTATGATTTATCGACAAAAGGCTTAACTCGGTAGATCTTGGAACAATACCTAAAAGTTGAAGTCCCGATTGGTCGATAATATCGTCAATACCTTTGTAAACTTTCCGTTTTGTAAGTTTATAGTCAAAAGAATTGAGAACAAGCCGTGAAGCCACGCCTAATTCGTCTAATTTTTGAGATACTACCGAAGCATCACGTATTGTAACAGGGTCCGGAAATGCAACCGTTAAAAACAAGGTTTGCGCCGGTAGGCAGGTATAAAGAGAAAAATCAATACCGGCAGGAAAGTCAAAAATAACAACATCATAATTATTCTGGACTTCTTTTACAAAGTTTGCAAAAGAAAAAGTGTCAACCGTTCCCAAGCGGGACGGAGCCGGTATTAAAAAAAGGTTAGGATTATCTTCTACGGGATATACACTATCTGACATATCTTTACCAACAAGAATATCAGATAAGTCAAAAACGACCTGCTTGTCAATGCCCAGCATAACATCAAGGCAACGAAGACCTTCGTCCATATCAACAAGAAGTACGGTTTGTCCCATTTTGGAAAAAGCTGTTGAAAGCCCTACCGAAAAGGTAGATTTTCCAACACCGCCCTTACCCGAAGTGACAGCGTAAATTTTTCCCATAAAGCACCTCACTTTTAAAGGATATTTTACCATAATAAGCGAATTTTGTCAATTTTAATCTAAAACAACGAAGGGCTTGTCTTCGGTGGTTGTGGCGTGTTCTGCAAAGAAATAAGCATCTAACATATCACGCACTACAGAACCTGCCGAGAAGCCTGAATCACCATTTTCGAGAACAACCGAAATTGCAATTTCGGGGTTATCGAAAGGCGCAAAAGCAATAAATATACTGTGGTCAGCTGCACCATTTACCTGCGAAGTACCGGTTTTACCGCCAACCTTTATAGGATAGTCACCCAAAGCGGCGCGTCCCGTACCGTCTTCAGTAACCGAAAGCATACCTTCCTTAACTGCGGCAAGTGTGCGGTCTTTAATTTGCACGGTATTAACAACTTCTGGTTTTATTGTTTCATAAACTTCACCGATATCATAAGAAACGATTTGATTTATAAGACTTGCTTTGTAATGCGTACCGCCGTTTGCAAGTGTTGCAACATAGTTTGCGGCTTGTAATGGTGTGAAAGCATTCATCTGACCGATTGCAATTTGAAGTGTGGTACCGCCAACATTATCACTTTCAGGTTCCACTAATATACCCTTGCTATCGTCAACTTCCACACCCGTTTTAAGTCCCAAGCCGAATTGCTTAAAATAACTTGTAAGGGTAGTAGCGCCAATTCGTCTGCCTAATTCAAAGAAGAAGTAGTTACAACTTCTTGCTAGGGCTACCTTTAATGCTATTGGGCCGTGGTAGTGCAAACACTTAGGCGAATAGCCTTTAAAAAACTTATAGGTTTGCACACAGTTAATTGTTTCACCTTTTTGGTAGTGGTTATTTTCAATAGCCGCTATGGCAACCGCGGGTTTAATCGTAGAACCGATTGGATAAACACCCTGAAAAGCACGGTTTGTTAAAGGTTTTGCGGGGTCCGACTGCAACTTATTATAATCTTTATTCATAGTAGCCGAGTCGTAAGTTGGATAGTTTGCGGCAGCCAAAATTTTGCCGGTATCAATATCTATAGCAACAGCGCAACCTGCTTTACAGGAGCCGCCCTTACTTTGAAGATTTCTAACCTTTTCTTCAAGAGAGTCTTGCGCTTTGCGTTGTAAATTTTTATCAAGTGTAAGCATTACCGTTTTACCCGCAATAGGTTCTTTGGTGACTTCGGTCGAAATAATATCACCTTTAGAATCAAGATAATAGGTGATTTCGCCGTCTATACCGCGAAGATATTCTTCCGCCCATTTTTCAATACCGCTTTTGCCTACTTTATCATTATAGGAATACCCCTTTTTTTTGTAATATTCCCAGTCTTCTTCAAAAATGGGACCAACGGTACCGATAAGGTTTACTGCAAGGGTAGTATCTACATATTCTCTAAATGGTACAACATCTATAGTAACACCGCTTAAAGTAAACGAACATTCCGAAATTTTACGCATAAACTCGGTCGGAATATCTTCTGCAAAGGTGAACGGATATGAAATAGAGAAATCAGAAATTTGCATACTGTATCGAACGCCCATAATCTTGCGTTGCTCTGATTTTGAGTATCCTTCGAGTTCGTACTCTTTAACCATTGCGTCAAAGCAGTTTTCCGCAGTTGCATAGTGGGCAAGTTTTAAGGTGGAAAGCATTTTTTCAGTAGATTCACCCTCTTTGAAGCCATAGGGTGACTTTGTGCTTAAAGGAAGTTCATCAACCCATTCGGTATCATATTCTTTACAGAGTTTTACAAGGGAAAGAATAGTATCGTTAAGGGTTTCCTTATTAATGTACGCTTTATTGAAAACTATGTTATATCCGTCACGATTTATGGCTATTTGACGTCCGTAGCAGTCAAGAATTTCACCGCGGGGGGCCTTTAAAACTGCAGTACGGGCGGACGATGCACCATGGGAATCCTTGCCTGTATATTCGGCAGAGTTTGCAATCTGAATAAAATAAGCACGAGCCGAAAACAGTATCAAGGATAAAATCGATATGACAGACAAAAAGGTTGTGAAATGACTTTTTTTCTTAAAAGGCAATTTTTTATTCCTTTCTATTCTAGGGTAAGTTTATAAAAATATTTGTAAAGGTAATAAAACGGAATTATAAACAGGGCACTAAAAATTATACTGGGGAGTGAATAATCTAAAATATAGATTAAAATATCTTTGGTATCCACGTTGTTAAGGTGGAAGAATGCCCATTGTAAACAAAAGTAAAATGCGCAAGTGATTAGAGATAATACACAGGCTGACTGAATATTTTTGTTAAAAAGATTGTTAGATGCTACAGCCACAAAAGCGCCGATAACCATAAGCACAATGGCGTTAAAGCAGTAAGAACCTACCGCACAAGCATCCATAAAAACACCGCAAAGAAGACCCGATAATGCACAGGCCAGCGGAGAATGAAAAAGCGAAAAAGCCGTAATCAAAGGCAAAATAAGTAATGGTGTTATGCCCTTTATCGTTATGTTAAAGCAGTTTGTATAATAAAATAAGATTGAAAAAAAGAAGAGAAGTATTTTAGCGGTTAAAATACCAATATGTTTTCGTTTATTCATATTATTTGCCCTCTTTTACAAGAACACTGCCTTGACCTTTGAATTCGGTAATAATCATAACTTCGCGGATATTATCCAAATCCACAAAAGGTTTAACACTGGCATATAGGGAAGTGTTGTATTTATCGTTTGAGATATTTTCAATAGTTCCCACGAGAAGACCCTTTGGGAAGACACCCTCACCTGAAGTTACAACATAATCGCCAACTGCAACACTGCAAGAACGGGAAAGATTTTGGAATTTGGTATAGCCTTTTCTGGTAATTTCAAGAGAGCCTGAAATTATACCCGAATCGTTGGTACGGTTATCAAGAGCGCCTAAAGTAAGGTCAGGGCTTAGTATGGTGGTAATCTTAGATGTGGTAAGTCCTACTTCGCTAACAAAGCCAACAAGACCTGCGTCGGTTATAACGGGGTCATGAGCCGAAACGCCGTCGGTCGAACCCTTATTGATAACAAAACCTTTATATGGGTCGGTAGTGTCCCTTGAGATTAAGGTTGCGGGGGCAAACTTAAAATCAGGGTTATCATCTTTTATTTCAAGATATTTTTTATAAAACTCATTTTCTTGGGTTATTTGTTCATAATCGGCAAGTTGTTCTCTTAAATCATTTATTTGTGATTCAAGTTCGGTATTTTCAAGCATAACTTCATTACCGCCGCTAAGCGCTTTGAAAAAGTCGTTCATAGCGTTTGAAACGAAGGTTGCGGCAGAACGCACGGGTGCAGTAAGAGTACCCACAATGTTTGATTGCGGGGAAATTGCACTCCCTATGATTGAAAAAATAATTGAAACTGTAACCAAGGCAATGAGAATTGTTAATATTACCTTAAATTGTTTACTGCGAAAGAAAAAACGCATTTAATTTCTCCTGTTTTATCTAAATCTTTTTCCGCGACGGAAGGTGTAGTTATCGAAACCGCTATCGGCTTCAAGGCGTTTTGCAGTACCTAAAACTACGCAATCAAGCGGGTTTGCGGCAACAGTAACCGGCATACCGGTTTCTTCTGCTATAAGTTCTGCCAAGCCGCGAAGCAACGCGCCGCCGCCGGTCATTGTTATGCCGCGGTCAATGATATCAGCCGCGAGTTCGGGCGGGGTTTTTTCGAGCGTTAGACGGATAGTATCAACAATCTGAGAAATGGTGTCTGCCATAGCAACGCGAACTTCTTCCGAAGAAATCACAACATTTTTAGGCAAACCGTCTACTTGGTTTCTACCCTTGATTTCTATACTGGTTTCTTCGTCGTAAGGTTTGGCAGAGCCAATCTCTATTTTGATTTGTTCGGCTGTGCGTTCGCCTATGAGAAGATTATGTTTGCGTCGAACATAGTTTATGATGGCTTCATCAAGGTCGTCACCCGCTACGCGTATAGACTGCGCCGTAACTATATCACCAAGAGAAATTACGGCAACTTCACTTGTACCACCGCCGATATTAACAATCATATTACCTGTTGCTTCCCAAACAGGGAGACCTGCGCCTACTGCCGCAGCCATCGGTTCTTCTACCAACACAACATCGGTAGCACCTGCTTGTCTTGCGGCGTTGTCAACTGCACGGCTTTCTACTTCGGTTACACCCGCAGGAATGCATATAACCATTCTGACGCGGGAGAAGAAAGAACCCTTAAGCGATTGTTTTACAAATCTTTTAAGCATTGCGGCGGTAACGTCAAAGTCGGCAATAACGCCATTCTTTAAGGGGCGCACCGCAACGATGGAACCCGGAGTTCTGCCTATCATTTCTTTTGCTTCTTGACCAACGGCTCTCACCGCATCGTTTCTTATGTCATAAGCCACTACTGATGGCTCTCTCATAATAATGCCTTTGCCTTTTAGCGATACTAATGTATTTGCGGTGCCAAGGTCAACACCGATATCTCTTGTGAACATATTTTTTTCTCCGTTCTTATTTTCCTTAATTTATGGTACTATGAATGTTATTGCGTTGTTAATGTTGCTAACCGAAAACTCACCTTTGGTTTCGGCAAATTCGCCGTCAAGTGTCCAAGAAACACTTTCATCCGAATAAACATTAAGATTTTTTGTCCTAAAGAATATGATACCTTCGCGGTCAAACTCACGCTTTAGAATACCATCTACAATAGGTTGAAGTTTTAAAATATTATCGGGATTTTTTATTAGTATAACTTCAAACTCACCGTCATTGAGTTCTACAGCGGTTTTGTTATATTTAACAATTCCGCCTACTGAGAGCGAGTTGGAAATTGCTCCGAAAAGGAAATCACCCTCAACAATGCCGCCTTCGTGAGAAAGTTTTAGGTGTATAGGTTTAATATTGCCCACACTCTTAACCCCTTCAAAGAAATAAGCGGCTTGACCTAAAACGTTCTTTACATCTTGCGGCGCTGAGTATGACGCCGAAGTGAAAGCGCCAAAGGAAGCGGTGTATGAAAAATATTTATTTGAAAACTTACCTATATCCAGTTGGATTTTTTTACCTGTGGTTATATCTTTTGCGGCAGTTTCAATATTACGAGAAATATGAAGTCCGCTTGACCATTCGTTAAGTGTGCCAGACGGGATATATCCTAGCGGGATATCAAGTCCTTTTTGCATAAGTCCTGTTATAACTTCGTTAAGTGTGCCGTCTCCACCGCAAACAACCAAGGTGTCATATTCATTTTGTGAAAGTTTTAATACATAATCGGTAGCGTCACCCCTGTATTTAGTAGGGTAGACGGTTACGGCATAATCTGCGGCTGATAATATTTCAACCACCTTTAAAAGTTCGGTATGCATTTTTGCGCGTCCCGAACAAGGGTTAACTATCAAAAGCAATTTTTTTTGTGGCATAGTATCCTTCCTTACAGTATTGCTGGTATTATCTATAGTTTATTGGCAGTGTGGCAGTAGCGTTTAGGGAGCTGTCACCTATGTTGCCGTCGTGGTATTCATATATTGCTTGGGCTCCCACCATTGCAGCATTATCTCCGCAGTATTTAAGAGGTGGGTAATAAAGGGTGTAACCGTGCGCTTTGCATTCGCTTTCCATTCGACTGCGAAGTTCGCTGTTAGCAGAAACACCACCCGCTAAAACAATTTGGTTATATCCATATTCCTTGGCGGCGGATAAAGTATTATTTATCAGCATATCGCATACGCGTTGCCTTACCGTAGCACAAACAACCGGCACATCTATTTCTTCATTCTTTTGTTTTGCGTTGTGTACTAAATTGAGCACGGCAGTTTTAAGGCCCGAAAAACTAAAATCGTATTTTCCGGTGCTTACTTTAGGATATGGGAGCGTATATTTTTTATTATCTGCGGTGGTTGCAATTTTATCAAGATTAACTCCGCCGGGGTAAGAAAGACCCATACAACGCGCCGCTTTATCAAAACATTCTCCTGCGGCATCGTCTAAAGTGCCACCTAAGATATTAAAAGAAGTATAGTCCTTAACTTCGGCTATTACAGTGTTACCGCCTGAAACCAAAAGGCATAAAAAGGGTGGTTTTAAATCGGGGTGGGCAATGTAATTTGCGGCTATGTGGGAACGCAAATGATGAACAGGGATAAGCGGAACGCCGAGGCTTAAAGCAAGTCCTTTTGCAAAGTTTACGCCAACAAGCAAGGCGCCGATAAGACCCGGCGCAAAGGTTACCGCAACAGCATCAATATCGCTGTAAGTAAGCCCTGCTTCGCAAAGCGCCTTTTCGCAAACTTGAGAAATTGCTTCGGCATGACGGCGTGAGGCAATCTCAGGCACAACGCCACCGTAAATTTTATGTTCTTCAATTTGTGTTGAGATAACATTGGAAAGTACTGTGCGGTCTTCGACAATCGCTACGGAAGTTTCGTCACATGAACTTTCGATTGCTAAAATTTTCAAACTAATCAAACCTTTTTGTCATTATGTGCGCATCTTCTTGTGGCGCGGTGTAAAAGTTTTTACGTTTACCTTCGGTTTTGAAACCAAACTTTTCATAAAGAGATATGGCGCCTTTATTACTCTTGCGTACTTCAAGTGAAATAAACGCAAGTGCTTTTTCATCGGCAAACCTAAATAAATGCTCAATTAAAGCCGAACCCACACCCATATTTCGATATTCGGGGAATACGGCAATGTTTGTTATATATCCTTCGTCGATTATAGCGGAAATACCGACATAACCCAAAACTTTATTATCTTTTTGCGCTACGAAAAATTTTGTGCCCGTCATAAAAGCATCTTTAATGGCGTTTTCACTCCAAGGTGTAGAGAAGCAAACTTCTTCTAACTTTGCGATATCTTTTATGTGTCGGTGCTCAATCTCTACTATCGAAAATGAGTTTAAAGCGGTATCGATTTCTTTTATTATTTCGTCACGGCAGTTTCGGTAGCAGTCAATGTCTTGCCCGTAAGGGTCGGAAATACCGCCGCCTAAAACTTCGGAATTCACACCAAAATTTTGCAGCGCAACGGCATGAGAGCGGGACATACAAATTATCCTATCTGCCCAACGGGTAAGTTTGGTAGATATAGGGCAAGATATATGCGAAGAAATATCAATACCTAATTCTGCCATAACTGTTTTTGAATTTTTAGAAACGGGAGAGCCGTCTGCACAAAGTCCGCAACTTTTTGCTTGGTGGTTTTTATACTTAAAATTTACATAACCTTCTGCCATGGGACTTCGGCAAGTATTACCCGTACAAACAAATAATATATTCATTAGCCTTTACTTTCTAACCAGTTTTTTCCGTAATTAGCATCTGCTGTAAGCCTTACGCTTAAAGATGCGGCATTTTCCATCTCGGCTTGTAAGATGCTACGAACGGTAGCAGCATCTTTCTCGTCGCATTCTACGATAAGTTCGTCGTGAACCTGTAAAATAAGACGGGCAGTAGGCATCTCGTCGGCAAGACGGTCGAAAACGCGTATCATAGCAAGTTTTATAATATCGGCGGCAGTGCCTTGGATTGGGGCGTTTCTCGCAACCCTTTCACCAAAGGCGCGGAGCATACCGTTAGAACTTGAAAGTTCGGGCAGGTAACGGCGTCTGCCGAAAAGGGTGGTAACATAACCGTTAAGTTTAGCATCTTTTATGGTATTTTCCATATACTCGGCAACCTTGCTGTAAGACGCTAAGTAAGATTTTATATAACTGTCGGCTTCCTTACGGGTAACACCGATATCCTTTGAAAGTGAAAAGGCGCCTATGCCGTAAACAATGCCGAAGTTTACCGCTTTTGCACGGCTTCGCATAACAGGGGTGACCATATCAATAGGCATACCGAAAACCTGAGCCGCGGTGGCGGTATGGATATCGGTTCCGTCCTTGAAGGCTGAAATCATATTTTGGTCGTCCGCCATACTTGCAAGTACCCTAAGTTCAATTTGAGAATAGTCAGCATCAACTAAAACCTTGCCGTCTTCGGCAACAAAGAATTCGCGTAAGCGGCGACCTTCGCTTGTCCTTACGGGGATATTCTGCAAATTTGGTTCGAGCGAACTTATTCTACCTGTACGCGCTTCGGTTTGGTTAAAGGTTGTATGAATTCTGCCGTCTTCGGCAACACAACTCTGCAAACCGTCGGTATAGGTTGATTTTAATTTACTTAACTGGCGGTATTCGAGTAATAACGACACCGCAGGGTGATGGTCTTTTAAATCTTCTAAAACTTCGGCGTTGGTGCTGTAACCGCCTTTGGTTTTTTTCTTGGCGGGTAGTCCTAATTCTTCAAACAAGGCAACACCCAACTGCTTCGGAGAGTTAAGGTTAAACTCATAACCGACAAGTGAATATATCTCGGATTGTATTTTAGTAATACGTTCTTGAAGTTCTTGAGACATATCTTTAAGACCGTTAAGGTTCACTTTAAAGCCCTTGAGTTCCATATCACCCAAAACCTTGGCTAAGGGGAGTTCAATATTCATAAAAAGGTCAAACTGACCGCTTTTTTTAAGTTCTTCTTCCAACTTTTTGCAAAGGTCATAAAAAAGACAAGCGTTTCTTATAATTTCATCCGCTTCACCTATAATTTCCGGTAACTCAGCCGAGTATTCGGCAAAAAGGCGTTCTTTGTCGTATGAAGAAGCCGAAGGATTGCAAAGATAACCCGCAAGCATAGCATCAAATACAACATTAACTATACGGTTATTTTGTTTATAAATCGTTTTATAATCGTAAACGAATTTTGAAATTTGCTTATCTTCATAAATTTGTTTTACGGTTTCAAAATCGCATTTACAAACACTGCCGCCGCCAACTACCGCGTATTCACCGTTTTGTTCATAAACCGATACGCAATCCGCCGGGATAAACTCGTTACAAACCTTAATTTGCGGTAGGTTTTTTGTTGGGGTTGCGGCCGTACTGTTATCGGCTTTTAAATTCATTTTTTCTAAGAGTTTAAAAAACTCAAGCCTTGTCATAAGACGCGCAAGTTCTTGGGTGTTGGCGTTTTTGGTTTTGTAGTTTTCTATATTTTGGTCTATCGGTGCCGATTTGCAAATTGTTCCAAGTTCACGGCTCAAAAAAGCAGATTCTTCACCCGCAATCAACTTATTGCGTACGCCGTCTTTAACATCAAGCGTTTCAATATTTTCAAAAATAAAGTCAATATTATGAAAACGGCTTATAAGGTCGGTTGCGGTTTTTTCACCTACACCCGCAACGCCGGGAATGTTGTCCGATGAGTCACCCATAAGGGCTTTAAGTTCAATCATCTCTTGGGGTGTAAGACCGTATTTTTCAAAAAGAGCCGCCTTGTCATAGTTTATAATTTCGGGTTTTCCCATTTTTGTTGCGGCAAGTAAAACACGGGTTTTATCCGAAATAAGTTGTAAAGAATCTCGGTCGCCTGTAGATATAACACATTCGTGACCGTTTTGTTCGCAAAGGTGGGCAAGGGTACCAAGAATGTCATCCGCCTCGTAACCCTCACATTCGATACAGGTGTAACCCGCCAAAGATAGCCATTCCTTCAAAATAGGCATCTGGCTTCTAAGTTCATCGGGCATACCTTTTCTACCCGCTTTATATTCGCTGTATAACTTATGGCGGAAGGTAGGGGCTTTCAAATCGAAAGCAACAGCAACTCCGTCGGGATTTTCAAGTTCTTGCAGACGGTGCAAAATATTTATAAAGCCATATACACCGTTTGTGTATTGACCGTCTTTAGTGGTTAAAAGTTTTATTCCGTAAAAGGCGCGGTTAATAAGACTGTTTCCGTCAATCGCGAGAAGCTTCAACCTGTCTACCCCCTAAAATATATATCTATAATCATACATAATAGATTATATCATTAATTATATAATATGTCACTACTTTTTTAAAAATTTTTTCATTTTTTATATGCTCCCAAAAATCACTAATTTTATCGAAATAAAAAAATAATTATGCGAAAAACCAATAAACAATAATAACAAAAAATACAAAATTTTATTGGTATAAATTGTTAAAAATATACGAAGTTAAAAACTTGGAAAATGCTGTAATTTTCACCTCGGCAACGGATAAAAGGCTTTAAATATACCCAATAAATAAGGGTGAAATAAATCGCGGATTAACGGCGCGATCCGCTGTTTTTAAGCGTAAAATTAGCAGGTTTTCGGGGCGGTATATATTATATATATAATAATACAACTATATAATATTGACATATGAACTGTAAAGTGGTAAAATGATTGTAATTATAGTGTAAATTGGTATATGTACTGCTTGGAAACATAAAAAAAGATATTGGAAGTGTAAGTAATGAAATTTGAAAAGCGTATTTTTTTGTCTACTGCAACTATTCATGAGGAAGAAATGCAGTACGTGAAAGAGGCTTTCGATAAAAATTGGATAGCGCCCTTAGGCTTTAACTGTGATGGGTTTGAGAGTGAAATGTCGGAGTATCTTGCAGGTAATTCTCAAGATACATATCACTGCCTCGCTTTGTCGGCAGGTACCGCCGCGCTTCATCTTGCTATGAAACTTGCAGGGGTAAAGCAGGGCGATATTGTTTTTTGCTCGGATACAACATTTGCCGCAACTGTAAATCCTGTATCATATGAAGGTGCAAAGCAGGTTTTCATTGATTCAGAAACGGATACCTGGAATATGGACCCAAAAGCCCTTGAAAAAGCATTTGAAAAATATCCTGACACAAAGATTGTGGTGTTGGTACATCTTTACGGTGTACCGGCTAAGATGGATGAAATACTTGCAATTTGTAAAAAACATAATGCAATTCTTATTGAAGATGCAGCAGAAGCACTTTCGGCTACATATAAGGGTAAGCAGTGTGGCACGTTCGGCAAATACAACATTTTCAGCTTTAACGGCAATAAAATTATTACTTCTTCGGGTGGCGGTATGCTTATAACTGCTGATAAAGCCGCAAGGGACAAGGCTCTTTTCTGGGCTACTCAAGCACGAGAAGCGGCACCGTGGTATCAACATGAAGAAATCGGCTATAACTACCGTATGTCAAATGTGGTTGCAGGTATTGGTAGGGGACAACTTATTCACCTGGAAGAACACAGAGAACTTAAGGAAAAAATTTATCGTAGATATGAACAAGGCTTTAAGGGGTTGCCTATCAGTATGAACCCGTATCTTCAAGATACAACACCTAACTTCTGGCTTTCTTGTGTGATTATTGATGAAGGTTGCCCAATTAAACCGATGGATATTATCAATGTTCTTAATGAGGCGAATGTTGAGGCGCGTCCTATATGGAAGCCGATGCATATGCAACCGGTGTTTAAGGATAACGATTTCATAAGTGTACAGGAAATTCCGGTAGGGCAGCAAATTTTTGAGCGCGGACTATGTCTGCCGAGTGATATTAAGATGACTGAGGCTGAGCAAGATATTATAATCGACATAATTAAAAAACTGTTTTAAGGGGTTACATAATGTACGCAAAATACATAAAGCGTCCGCTTGACATTGTTTTATCTTTTTGTGCCATTACGGTGCTTTCGCCCTTGATTTTGGTGCTGATAATTCTTGGTGCTATAAAGATGAAGGGAAATCCTTTTTTTACACAACTTCGTCCGGGCAAAGATGAAAGAATTTTCAGGCTTATAAAATTTCGCACTATGACAAATGAAAAGGACGAAAGCGGAAATCTTCTTCCCGATGAAGTCCGACTTACAAGTTACGGTAAATTTTTACGTTCAACTTCTCTTGACGAATTGCCTGAACTTTTTAATATTTTAATCGGTGATATGGCGGTAATCGGCCCCAGACCGTTATTAGTTCAATATTTGCCACTTTATAATGAGCGTCAAAAGCGGCGCCATGAAATAAGACCTGGATTTTCGGGCCTTGCGCAAATAAATGGACGTAACACTATAACATGGGAAGAAAAATTTGAATATGACATTAAGTACATAGAGAACATTACTTTTTGGGGCGATGTTAAGATTATACTTTTAACCTTTTATAAAGTTTTTAAGCGCGAAGGAATATCGCAGGAAAATAATGCGACTATTGAAGAATTCAAAGGAACTGAAAAGGAGCCTGTAAATGTCTGATTTAATTATTATTGGCGGTGGTGGTCATGCTAAGGTGATTATCGATATCGCTAAACAGAACGGTTATAACGTATTAGGCTTTTTAGATGATGATATAAAAGTGTGTGAACTTTTGGGTTACAAGCGTTTAGGAAGTATCTCCGATTGTGTTAATTATAGCAGTGAGGTATCTTTCTTCATCGCTATAGGAAACAATAAAATCCGCAAAGAAATATTTTCAAAATATAGTTTAAATTATGCTACATTGATTCATCCGAGTGCTATAATAGGTCCTTCTGTCAGTATAGGAGAAGGAACCGTTGTTATGGCAGGTGTGGTGATAAATGCATCGGCTAAAATAGGAAAACATTCAATTGTTAATACCGCATGTGTTGTAGAACATGATGTTGTTATCGGTGATTTTACAATGTTGGCACCGCATAGTACGGTTTGTGGATTCACAAAAATAGGCAGTGATTGTTGGATAGGTGCAGGTGTAACAGTAAACAATGTAATAAAAATTTGTGATGGTGTTACAATAGGCTCCGGCGGTGTAGTTATCAAGGATATTGAAAAGGCCGGTACCTATGCGGGTGTTCCTGCCAGGAGAATGAGTAAATGAAAGTTTTACAAATAGTTAAAACAGATGTTGGTGCAAATTGGGCTTTCGACCAAGCAAAAGCTCTTTTTGATAAAGGTATTGAAATTATAACAGTTTTGCCATCACTGAACGGTAGTACGGCGCAAAAGTATATTGAAAACGGTTTAGAGGTTAGGGTGGCTGATTTATCTTTACCGATAAGTAAGCCTTGGAAAATATTTTCACGTATAAAAAACTTTAGAAAAATTTGCGATAATATAAAACCTGATATTATTCATTGCCATTTTGTAACAAATATTCTTTTGGCGAGAATAGCGTTAAGAAAATATTCCATTCCCAGATTGTTTCAAGTTCCGGGCCCATTGCATTTGGAATCTACCTTTTTTAGAAAAGCGGATATTTTACTTTCGCAAAAAAATGATTATTGGATGGGTGCTTGTAAATATACTGTGGATATTTACAAGCAAAACGGAATTGATGATAAAAAAATCTTTTTGGGGTATTATGGCGGCTACGGCGGCGATAAGTGTGATGAATATGTTAAGCAAAATAATATTCTGCACAAAGAGTTTAATATTAGAGATGATGCAGTAACTGTGGGTATGGTAAGCTATGTTTACAAACCCAAATGGTATGCGAATCAGAAGCGCGGCATAAAGGGCCATGAGGATTTTATAGATGCTTTGGAAATAGCAAGAAAATCTTGTCCTAATATAGTTGGTGTTGTAATCGGCGGTGCTTGGGGTAATTCGCAAAAATATTTTGACAAAATAAAACAGTATGCAAAAGAAAAAAGCAAAGTCGATATAATTTTCACGGGTTTTAGAAATGATGTAAAAGAAATATATTGTGAGTTGGACGTTGTTGTTCATCCGTCGCACAGTGAAAATCTTGGCGGTGCGGCAGAAAGTTTGGCAGCAGGTAGACCTACAATTAGCACAAATGTGGGCGGATTCCCCGATATTGTAATAGATAAAGAAACCGGCATTTTGGTGCCAAAAGAACAACCATCGGCTTTGGCAAAAGCAATAGTTGATATGATTTCGGATTATGATAATGCTAAGATTATGGCGGAAGTTGGTCAAAATAAAGTGCGTGAGCTTTTAGATATAAATCGTTGCTCTTGCTGTGTTAAAGATGCTTACGAAAAAATACTTGGAGAATAATCTTTAATGAAAAAATTAAAAATTCTTGTTATGACCGTGCCTTCGTGGAATTCAAAGGTAGGGGCAAACAGTTGGGCTTCACTTCTTGAAGGTTACGGCAGTGAAGATGTTGCTAATATTTGTATACGCGAAGAGGTACCGGATAGTGAGGTTTGCTCTAGATATTTTTGCATTTCGGAAAATAGAATTATTAAAAGCGTTTTCAAGAGAAATATAAATACCGGTTATGAGATTACATCAAATATAACCGCTAGTGATAAGGATATAAACGAGCACAACCAAAGATACATAAATATGAAAAAAAGACGCCGCTATTCAATGCTTTTAGCGCGTGAACTTGTATGGAAGTTCGGCAAGTGGAAAACAAAAGAACTTGATGAGTTTTTAGACAGTTTTAAGCCGGATATTATTCTTCACTCAATGGAAGGGTACATCCATTTAAATCGTATAATACAGTATGCAATTAAACGCACCGGCGCCAAGGCAATAGGTTATATCTGGGATGATAATTTTACATATAAGCAACATGATGATTTCGGGTATAAGTTTTATCGGTTTTTTCAGAGAAAATCACTTAAAAAATTAGCGTCATTAACCCAAGCGTTTTTTGCTATCACACCAAAAACCAAAGCGGAAGCGGACGAGTTTTTCGGGATTAATTCTGTTTTACTTACAAAACCGTTAAATTCAATACCAAAAGTTTCTGACGGTAAACCTAATACTCCTTTGCGAATGCTTTATACGGGTAATTTGCTTATTGGAAGGGATAAATCACTTGAAAAGGTTTCTAAGGGTCTTACTGAAATTAACAAAAATGGTGTAAAAATTGTTTTAGATGTTTATACGAATACTTATATTGACGATGAAAAGCAGAATCAAATCTGCTCACCGTTTTGCAAAATACATGAGGCTATCTCTCAGGCGGAAGTGTTAAAACTTCAAAAACAAGCAGATATATTGTTATTTTTAGAGGATATCGACGGAAAGGATGCGAAGGTAGCGAGGCTTTCTTTTTCAACAAAAATTACTGATTATCTTTCAAGCGGAAAGTGTATTTTTGCGGTTGGCAACGGTGATATTGCGCCAATGCAGTATTTTAAAGATAATAATTGTGCATTGATTGCAATGAACGAAGAAGAAATAATTAAGGCATTACAAAGTTTAAATGATGATACAATTCATTTTTATGCTGAAAATTCAGTGAAATGCGGTTTAGAAAATCACAACCAAGAAAAAATTAAAAAAGTGTTTTTGAATACGATAACGGAAACTTATAATAAATAAATTTCGAGGTGCTTGATGAAAGTTTTATGGATAGTAAATATTTTAATGCCTGACTTGGCAGAGCATATAGGCGTACCGATATATGCAAGTGGTAGTTGGATGGTTGATATATCACACGGGCTATCGGAAAATAGCGATAATAAACTTGCTATTGCTTGTGTTTACGGTGAAGAGTTTAGAAAAATTGAACTTGGAAATATAATTTACTACATTTTGCCAGGCAGCGGTAAGGATATGCTTTTTTATAGCAAAAAGGTAGAGAAAAATTGGAAAAAAGTTTACGATGATTTTATGCCGGACATTGTACATATCCATGGTACAGAATATTCTCATGGATTATCTTTTTTAAGAAAATATCCAAATGTGCCTTCGGTTATTAATATTCAAGGTGTTCTTAATAGAATAAAAGATGTTGTTTTTGGAGAGATACCTTTAAGACATTTCGTTTTTGGTAGAACTTTAAAACAGTGGCTTAAAATGAATGGTGAGATTGAGTTGTATTTTACCTACAAAAAGAATGCATCTTATGAAAGAGAAATGTTATCTCGTGTTGATGCAATAAGCGGTGTAGGTATGTGGGACACTGCCATTGCAAAAAGTATTAATCCTAATCTTAAAACTTATATAATTCAGTATAATTTGCGGGACGAGTTTTATTCTTCTCGTAAATGGGATATAGAAAAAATCAATCGTCATACGATTTTCACAAATCCCGGTGGGGTTCCGCTTAAAGGATTGCATATGTTAATCAGGGCTTGTGCTTTATTAAAGGACAAATATCCTGATATTAAAATTTGCGTTCCCGGTATGAATGGCGCTAATGGTAATGTTGCCGTAACAGGGGCTTATTCAAAATATTTAAATAAATTAATCAAACAACTCGGCATGGAGAGTAAGATTGAGTTTTTAGGAAAACAAACCTGCTCTCAAATGATTGAAAATTCGTTAAATGCTCATGTTGTTGTTGTTCCGTCAGCCATCGAGGGTGCATCTTTAATATTACGTGAATCAATGTTTTTAGGTGTTCCTTCAATTGCGAGTTTCAGAGGCGGTATGGCTGAATTTATATCTAATGGTGTAGACGGATATTTATACGATTTTCCGGAATATACCAATCTTGCAGAATATATCGACAGGCTTTTTAGCGACGATGAATTGTGTAAAACATTTTCTTTAAATGCTATAAAAAAGTGTGAAGAGGCACATGCGCGAAAGTCTAATGTAGAAGCATACGAAAAAATGTATTACGAAATTTTAAAAAAGCAGTAGTGAAAGTGAGAGGCAATGTTACCATATATTATCATGGCGGTTATGCCATTGGGATTAACCATTTTTTATAAAGATTTAAATTGTGATAATCGTCAAAAAAGAAATTATTTGTTCTTTGTTGGCATTTTTCTATTTCTTTTTCTTGCACTTCGCAATAAAGGAATAGGCAGCATGGATACTTATAATTATTATGATATGATGCGCAGTGCAATAGCTTCGGATACTTGGGGTGAGTATTATCGTGACGATTTCGTTGAAACGGGTTTCCAATTTTTTACGTTTTGCTTATCGCGTATTTTTAAAGACCCACAGTGGATAGTTGTTATAAGTTCGTTTATATATGTAGTTTCAATTTGCTATTTTATATATCATAATTCGGATGATGCCCCTTTGAGTGTGGTAATGTATATAACTCTGGGACTTATGATTTTTGAAATGCAGGGAATGCGTCAATCACTAGCAATGAGTTTTTGCCTTTTCGCTTATGAATTTGCTAAAAATAAAAGATTTTTCTCGTTTTTGTTAATGATTCTTTTGGCAATACAATTTCATCAGACCGCTATAGTATTTTTGGTAGTGTATATTTTAACAAGTTTAAAATATGATGCTAAAAACATATTGATTATTTTGCTGTTGGGTATTATTTCTATTTTTTCCGCAGAAAAAATCATT
Source organism: Acutalibacteraceae bacterium (assembly GCA_045591465.1). Classification (GTDB taxonomy): domain Bacteria; phylum Bacillota; class Clostridia; order Oscillospirales; family Acutalibacteraceae; genus UBA737. Next base: position 85,293 of record JAZNSZ010000036.1, read on the forward strand.
TCGGTAGCGAATGATGTATTTGATAAGAACTATACTTCTACAGTAGACAGCGGTGGATTTATTGCAACATTTATTTATATTATTGTTATCATAACGGCGTTTTTGTTTAATAAAAAACTGCATGATAATCATAATGAAGCCAAATTGCTTTATGTTGCTATTTTAGGTGCGGTTTGTTATATTCTGAGATATTTTGGCGCACAAGCGGCAGAAAGAATTAGTTTTTATTTTATGTTCTCTCAAATTGCATTATTGCCAAGCACTATAAGGCAATTTGAAGCAAAGGACGCTTATTTAATTAGAGTAGTTGTTATTTTTCTTTCGATTGGATTATTTGTTTATAGATTATACGATAGTGATTTAATACCATATAGTTTTTATTGGTAATAAAGATTTTAGGAGTTTTTATGAGACTTGTATTTGTATCGAATTTTTTAAATCATCATCAAATACCTTTTTGTGAGCAAATGATAAAAAGATGTGACGAATTTTATTTTGTCGCAACCGAAAATGGACAAAGTCAAGCTTATCAAGTAAGCCAACAAAGAGATTATTTGGTGGATTATAAGAAAGAAGCACACAAAGCAAAAGAGTTAATACAAAATGCGGACGTTGTTGTTTTCGGTGGCTGTTCTCACGATTTGATTGAATCAAGAATGAAAGAGAATAAACTTTCATTTATTTGGTCGGAACGTCATTTTAAAAAGGGGACTTGGCGTAGATTTATTCCAAAAACACGCAAAGCAGTAGGCCGAATTTGTAAATATAAGGATAAAAACTTGTTTGTTTTATGCGCTTCTGCATTTTTGCCTTATGATTTATCCTTTTTTAACTTTCCAAAAGAAAAATATTTAAAGTGGGGTTATTTTCCTGAATTAAAAAAATACGATGATATAAACAAGATTGTTGAATATAAAGAACCTAATTCAATTCTATGGGTTGGTAGATTTATTGATTGGAAGCATCCGGAACTTGCAGTAGAAGTGGCTCGACGTTTGAAAAATAATAATGTTGATTTTACACTTAATATTATTGGAAGCGGAGTAAAGAAAGAACAAGTAGAAAATCTTATAGTTAAATATGGTTTGCAAAACAAAGTAAAGCTTTTAGGCTCAATGTCGCCGGAAAAAGTGCGTGAATATATGGAAAAATCGCAAATTTTCCTTTTCACATCAAATCGTCAAGAAGGTTGGGGCGCGGTTCTCAATGAGTCTATGAACTCTGCTTGTGCAGTTGTAGCAAGTAGCGCGATAGGTTCTGTACCATATCTTTTAGAAAATAATAAAAATGGCTGTATTTTTAAAGATGGTAAAATCGAATCGCTTTATGAAAAAACGATGTTTTTATTAAACAATAGAGATAAAAGTAAAGAGTTTGGTGTAAAAGCATACGAAACTCTATCAAACGAGTGGAACACAGAACTTGCTGCTGAGAGATTGCTCAATTTGGTAAAAAAAATCAAAGAAAATGACGAATGTAGTATATATACAGCAGGTCCATGTAGCAAGGCGGAAATCTTGAATGATAGGTGGTTTAAGAGTGAATGATCTTTTAATAACTGTTATTATACCTGTGTATAATGTGGAAAAATATTTGGATAAATGTATTTCATCAGTTGTTAATCAAACCTATAAAAACTTAGAAATTATTTTAGTTGACGATGGTTCTCCTGATAGATGCCCTGAAATGTGTGACCAGTGGGCAAAAAAAGATAATCGCATTAAGGTTATACATAAAGAAAATGGCGGGCAGGGTACTGCGCGTAATATGGCATTAGATATTTGTACAGGTGACTATATACTTTTTATTGATAGTGATGATTATATAATAAATGATATGATATTCGCCATGGTCAATGCTACCGGTAACAGTAAATACGACCTAGTTTTGTGTGGTTATACCGTTGATAATGGTTTGCGTACAGTTGATACTATGTGGTATGAATCGGAGTTCGAGCTAAATAATAAGCAATTAATGTTAGAATATTTAAAATCATGCAAGATTATTACGGGACCGGTTTGTAAACTTTTTAAAAGAAAAATTTTCGATAATATTCGTTTTCCGAATTTTAGAGCCAATGAAGATGCTTATATAATGCATCGTTTATTTGGAAAATGCGAAAATGCATATATTTTAAATAAACATTTGTATGTGCAAAATATAAGAGAAGGTAGTACCGAACAGAGTTCTTTCAATAAAAATAAAATGCACCTTTTAGATTGCGAACTTGATATGAGAGAGTATATAACTGAAAAATATCCTGAACATATAAATCTTGTTTTGGAAAGACCATCTAATGCTGCTTTTTTGTTGCTCAATAAAATAATTATGGAAAATGATCTAAATAAAAATAAAGATTGGGTTACTGTTTTAGAAGATTTTTTAACTAAAGAAAAGGAATATTTAATAAGTGAAAAATCGAATTCTTTGAGTATTAATTTCATTGATTATTATTTTGATAAAAAAAATGCTTATATTTTTAAGCAAAAATTATCGGGTTTTAAGTTTAAATTAAGAAAAAAAATAAAAAAATTATTAATCAAAATTAAAAATACAAGAGGAAAATAATATGTCGTTAATTAGCGTTATAATACCTATTTATAAGGTGGAAAAATATTTACCAAAATGTGTTGAAAGTGTATTAGCGCAAACATATAAAAATATTGAAATTATTTTAGTTGATGATGGTTCGCCTGATAATTGCCCCCAAATTTGCGATGATTATGCAAAAAAATACAGCAATGTAAAGGTAATACATAAGCAAAACGGTGGACTTTCTTCGGCAAGAAATTCAGGCATAGAGGCTGCCAAAGGTGAATTTTTGGTTTTTATAGATAGTGATGATTATGTTGCAAATGATATGTTGGAAAAATTGTATTTTGCCTTAGTTAATAACGATGCTGATTTATCAATGTGTAATGTTGTTCGAGTTGATACAGATGGAAATATAGTTGGCAGTAATCATATTTTAAAAAATACTGTCATGAACAAATCTCAGGCATTTGATACTTTAACAACGGGAATTGCTGATTATGTTGTCGCTTGGAATAAATTATATAAGCGTGTAATTTTCAATACTTTACGTTATCCGGAAGGTAGAATTCATGAAGATGAATTTGTGATTCATAAAGTCTTCGGCGAGTGTGAAAAGGTTGTAGTGATATCTGATGTGGGATATTATTATGTTAAACATGACGGCACAATAACTACGTCGGGACTTTCTGTCAAAAGGGTCGACGCTGTATATGCTATGCTGGATAGATATTATTATTTAAAAGATGAAGCAACTATAATTGCACAATATGCTCTGAAAAGTGCTTATGGCAATGCAATTAATATTATAAAAAACTTATACTTTTCGAATAATAAACAAATAATTTTAAAAATGCTTAATGATGTTATAAAAGCATTGAGATTCAATATAAGAGTTTTAAAATTATTGTTGATATTCTTATTTGCGTTTTTAAAAGATTATATAGAGGGACGATCTAAATGATAGATAAGGGTGAAATAAAAGTTTCGGTTTTATGTTTGGCCTATAATCACGAGGAATATATTAGAAAAACACTTGAAGGCTTTGTTATGCAAAAGACGGATTTTGCCTTTGAAGTGCTTATAAACGATGATGCCTCGACCGATGGTACAGCAGATATAATCCGTGAATTTCAAGAGAAGTATCCCAAAATAATAAAACCTGTTTATCAAACAGAAAATCAGTATTCTCAAAAGACACCTATTATAAAAACCCATTTATTGCCTAAAGCAAAAGGTGAATATTTTGCTTGGTGCGAGGGGGACGATTATTGGATTGACCCTTTAAAGCTTCAAAAACAAGTTGATTTTTTAGACAACAATCCAGAGTATACTGTATGTGCAAATAGGGCGATTCTTCACGATGTTACCAAAAATACAGATTCGTTTTTCCCAAATATTGAATGTGATAAAGATTATAGCAGCAAAGACATAATTTTATACGGTGGAGGTCTTTTTGCTACATGTTCTTTGATGATAAGACGAGATGTTTATACTTTAAAGCCAAGTTGTTTTAATGCTATTGGGTTTGGAGATTATCAAATATATTTGTATGGTTCTTTTTGTGGAAAGGTTCGTTGTTTGTGTGATGTCATGTCTCAATATAATAGCGGTGTTGCTGGATCTTGGACACAACGTAAAACTAATTCAAATGAAAAGAAGATTGTGCATTATTTGGCATTTATTAAAATGCTAAAAAATGTTGATAAATACTATAATCATAAGTATCATAAAATTATAAGTAAAAAAATTAGTTCTTTAGAATATCTTATTTTCAAATTAACTAGTGATAAAAGCCAATTTAATTATTTTAAGTTGTTTAAATTTGCTTTATGGGACTTAAGGAGCAAATTATCTGTTTTTTTAAATAAGCTTTGAAAATTTATGGTTAATTTTAAGAAAAAATATTTGATTAGAGGTTGTTTATGCAAATTAATAGCAGAACAGTTACAACAAATCTGTTTTGGCGTTTTATGGAACGTTGCGGCGCACAGGGCGTAACATTTGTTGTATCAATAATATTAGCGAGATTATTGGACCCTGAAGTTTATGGAACTATTGCTTTAGTTACAGTATTCATCACCATATTACAGGTGTTTGTCGATAGTGGCTTTGGTAATGCTTTAATTCAGAAAAAAGATGCTGATGATTTGGATTTTTCAACAGTATTTTATTTTAATATTGCTTTTAGCGTATTATTGTATTTGCTGATGTTTTTTTCTGCACCTTTTATTGCAAAATTTTATGAAAATGAAGCATTAATACAGATAATACGAGTATTATCACTAAATGTTTTAATATCCAGTGTAAAAAATGTTCAGCAGTCATATGTTTCGAAAAAATTAATTTTTAAAAAGTTTTTTATTGTAACAATAAGTGCAAGTATAATTTCTGCTGTTATTGGCATCTATATGGCATATAAAGGTTTTGGTGTATGGTCACTTGTGGCACAAACCCTATCATCATCAGTTGTGAGCACTATCATTTTATGGTTTACTGTTAAATGGCGTCCAAAATTATTATTTTCATTCTCTCGACTTAAAGGTTTGTTTTCTTTCGGTTGGAAGTTGTTGGTGTCTTCATTACTTGACACCACATATAATAATTTGCGTTCCTTGATAATTGGTAAAATGTATACTGCAAATGATTTGGCGTTTTATAATAAGGGAAAAACCTTTCCGAACTTAATTGTTACTAATATAAATGCATCAATAGACAGTGTTTTATTACCAACAATGTCAGCTATGCAGGATTCTCGTGATGCAGTAAAAGCTATGACACGCAGAGCGATTAAAATAAGCACATATATTATGATGCCTATGATGATGGGACTTGCTGTTTGCGCTCAGCCACTTATTGAATTACTTTTAACTGAAAAATGGTTATTCTGTGTACCGTATTTACGTATATTCTGTTTTACTTATGCTTTTTATCCGATACATACTGCAAATCTTAATGCAATCAAGGCAATGGGAAGAAGTGATTTGTTTTTAAAACTTGAAATTATAAAAAAAGCAGTGGGTTTGATTTTTCTGCTTTCGAGTATGTGGTTTGGTGTAATGGCTATGGCATACACTTTACTTCTTACAAGTGTTATAAGTCAAATTATAAATTCATGGCCAAATAAAAAACTCTTAGATTACAGTTATTTAGAACAGATTAAGGATATACTGCCACAAATTTCACTATCGTCTATAATGGGCGTTTGTGTTTATTGTATTCAGTTTATCAATCTGGCATCGATAATAACTCTGGCAATTCAAGTCTTATTAGGTCTTATAATTTATATTGTCGGTTCTAAAATTTTTAAATTAGAATCATTCAATTATGTATTAAATATATTAAAAAATTTCAAATCCAAAAGAGGATAAGTATGAAAAAAATTTTGTTGCTCGGCGGTTCAGCTCAACAAATTGTAGCAATTGAGACGGCTAAGAAGTTGGGGTATTATACAGTTTTATGTGATTTTTTACCCGATAATCCGGGACAGTATGTTGCGGATAAGTTTTATCTTGTTAGCACAACTGATAGACAAGCTGTTTTACAGGTTGCTGAAAAAGAGTCTGTTGACGGTATTTTGGCTTATGCGTCCGATCCTGCGGCACCTACTGCGGCGTATGTTGCAGAAAAATTAGGATTGCCTACAAACCCTTTTAAATCGGTAGAAATTCTTTGCAACAAGGATAAATTTCGCGACTTTTTGAAGAAAAACGGTTTTAACACGCCAAATGCCAAGGGGTATAATTCAGTAGAAGAAGCAATCAATGATATTGATAGATTTAATTTTCCAATTATTGCAAAACCGGTTGATTCTTCGGGGAGTAAAGGTGTTGGCAAAGTTTGTTCTAAACAGGAATTAAAAGAGAAGTTAGAATATGCGATGTCATTTTCGCGTAATGGTAAAATTATTGTTGAAGAATTTGTTGAGAAAAAGGGTTATCAGATTGCAGGCGATGGATTATCAATCAATGGTGAATTAGTTTTCAGATATTTTGCTAATGACCATTTTAATAGCAAGTGCATAAATCCATTTGTTCCAATTTCGGCTAGTTTTCCTTATAATATGCCTGAGCATATACATACAAAAATCCATAATGAAATACAACGGTTACTTTCATTATTAAATATGAAAACTTGTACCTATAATTTTGATATCAGAATAGATAAGAATGATAACGTATATTTGATGGAGATAGCACCGCGTGATGGTGGGAATTATATTCCTCAAATTATAAAGTATGCAACAGGTGTAGACCTTGTAGAATGTTCAATCAAAGCTGCTATGGGCGAAAGAATTGATATAAATGTTTCCTGCAAGCCAAATGGTTATTACGCTTATTATGCGGTTCACAGCTTAAAAGACGGTATTCTTGATTGTATTGAAATTAAGGATGAAATAATAAGGAATAATATATTAGAGAATCATATTTTGAAAAAAACCGGTGATGAAATAAAGGCATTTACAGGTGCTAACACAACACTTGGAATTTTAATTATGAAATTTGATGGTATGGAACAAATGCTAGATATGATGGATAATTCTGAAAACTGGATTGAGATTGTTTTGAAGTGATTTATTTAAGGGGGTTAGAAAATGCGAGAAATCGGCGGATATTTTGAGTTTGAAAAACTTAAACAAGATGAATATCATAAAAATTTAATTGCGCTTAATTGCGGAAGAAACGCATTAGATTATTTGTTTAAGGCTAAAAGAATCAAAAAAGTATATTTGCCGGCATTCCTTTGCGACTCTGTTAAATTAATGTGTCAAAACAATTCTTATAATTATGAACTTTATCATATAGACAAGAATTTAAAACCTGAGTTTTCAAAAAAATTAGGCGATAATGAATATATTTATATAGTAAATTATTATGGATTATTTTCTTCAAAAGATGTGATTTTGTTTAAACAAAAATATAAAAATATTATCTGGGATAATATTCACGCGTTTTATCAAAAGCCAGTTGATAGTGTTGATACTATTTATTCTTGCAGAAAGTTTTTTGGTGTATCTGATGGTGCTTATTTATCTACTGATACTCTTTTAAAACAAGAATTAGATAAAGACGTATCTTCTGATAAATTTAAGCATCTCTTAGGTCGGTTTGAAGGCAAAGCCAACGATTTTTATGCGGATTTTAAGGCGAATGATGAAAAGTTCAAAACAGCAAATGTGAAGTTAATGTCTGACTTAACACATAATATTTTAGGTGCCATTGATTATGAATTTGTGGCACAAAGAAGAAAAGATAATTTTCAAATATTAAATAATGCATTTAACAATATAAATACAATTAACACAGAAAATATAGATATTGCTTACGCCTATCCGTTATATTTGAATAATGGGATGGAAATAAAAACGCAACTTGCAAGTTGCGGTATTTATGTTGCAACACTTTGGCCAAATGTACTTGAAGATGGTAATGAATTGGAAAAAGATTTTACAAAAAATATTTTGCCGTTGCCGATTGACCAAAGATATGATAGAAATGATATGAAATACATTATTAACAAAATACAACAATATATTTAAAGGAATAAGAGTATGTACGATAATTTGAAAGGTAAGAGATTACTGTTTTTAGGTGCAGTAAGACCACTTTGTGAGGCAGTCCAAATAGCAAAGTCAATGGGTATTTATACTGTTGTTACTGATTATTTACCGAATTCTCCGGCAAAGAAATATGCGGATAAGGCTTGTATGGTTAGCACAGTAGATATTGACGCAATAGTGCAGTTATGTAAGGATGAAAAAATAGACGGTTTGTTTACTGCTTTTACAGATTCTATGCTTCCATATGCTCGTAAAATTTGTGATATAATGGGTTTCCCGTTTTATGCCAATGACAACCAAATTTCGCTCTCTCTTGATAAGTTATTGTTTAAAGCAACTTGCAGGGAATATGGTGTTCCGGTGCCTGTCGATTATACAGAAACTGTTAGAAAAAATGGTTTAGAAAATGTGGATTTTAATTTCCCTGTTGTAGTGAAACCAATTGACAGCAGTGGTGGTAGGGGGGTAACTGTTTGTTACAATTTTCCTGAATTAAAATTGGCATATGATTATGCACTAAGTATCTCTCCCAGTAAAACTGTGTTAGTTGAAGAATATGTTATTGGAAACGAAGTGACTGCTACTTATACTATAAAAAACGGCAATATTTCGCTATCTTGCTTTAAAGATAAATTGATTTCTGATGACCATAAAAGCATTACATCGCAGTCGGATATATTGATTATGCCGTCAAAATATCTTGAAAAATTTTATAATGATACAAACAATAAAGTTATTGAAATGTTTAAGGGCATCGGCGCTACGGACGGCTCAGTTTTTATACAAGGAATTATGAATGAAAAAGATGCAAAATTCTTTGAACTTGGTTATAGAATTAATGGTGCCTGTGATTATAGGCATATTAGTGCTGAAAATAATATAAATTATTTAAAAATGATGATAGCACATTCTTTAACGGGTGAAATGCAGGGCTATGACTTAGACCTTGATAATCCTTTTTTCAGTGAATACACATTAACATATAATATGTGGGCGCATGCAGGAGTTATTGGGGAAATTTCAGGGATTGAAGCGGTGGAAAAATTACCTAATGTGATTTTTTCAGAATACTTACATACTATCGGTGATAAACTTGAGGATAATCACACATTATCACAAAGAGTTTTCAGAGCTGTTATTAAAGACAGCAATATAGATAGAATAAAGGAAACTATTCAAAAAATACAAAATGCGGTTAAGGTTAAAAATATTGATGGTGAAAATATGCTGTATAAACCGTTCGATATAAACCGTATGAATGTTTATAAAAATATTATGGAGAACTAAAATGGGAACAGAAATTATTAGTTTAATTATATTATTAGCTTGTATAGTGTTGTTTATTACTCGTATTATCCCTAATGCAGTAACTGCTTGCTTGGGTTGTTTAGCGTTTGCTCTTACAGGTATTTGCACATTAACTGATGCATTTTCAGGATTTTCTAATTCTACTGTATTGTTGATGTTTGGTATGATGGTTGTTGGTATTGCTATGGATGATACGGGCACTGCAAAACTTATTGGTAAATGGGTTCAAAAGGTTGCCGGAAGTAGAGAATGGTTGTTTATACTTATTGCAGGTACGGTTTCTGCTGCACTTTCAACGTTTTTATCCAATACAGCAGTTATAGCCATTTTTTTGCCGATAATTGCAAGTATTTCAGCTTCAAGTAATATGAATCGTAAAAATATCACACTTCCTGTGACTATGGGTGCTATGTTTGGTGGTGTATGTACCCTTGTTGGATCTACACCTCAACTTACCGCAAATGGTATTATAAGCGAAATGGCCAATGTTGAACTTAAAATGTTTGATTATATGCCTGTTGGTTTGATATTATTTGTTGTATATATGCTTTATTCGCTAACAATAGGACGTAAACTTGGTGCATTGGCTTGGGGTAACAATTCTCAACCTGTTCAACGGGTAGAAGAGCTAGAAAAGGTTGTAATAAATAAAAGAAAACTTATTACAATGATTATAATTCTTGTTTTAGTTATAATATCATTTATCGGCGCTTGGATTCCTGCGGCGTCTACTGCAATAATTGCCGCAATTTTGTGCGTTGTTACAGGATGTACCACCCAAAAAAGTGTTATTAAAAATATGGACTGGTCTGTAGTATTTGTTTTGGCAGGCTGTTTAGGCCTTGCTGTCGGTATTTCCAATGGCGGTGCAGGACAACTTATGTCTAATTTGCTTTCAAAAATAATAGGCGAAAATGTTTCCGCTATTGCTATATTTGCAATTTTTGTTGCGGCAACAATGATTATTAGTAATTTTATTACTAATTCAACCGCTGTAGTTATTACATTACCTATTGCAATTGCATTTTGTATGTCGTATAACTTAAATGTACTACCTTTTGCACTTGGTATTGTTTATGCTGCAAATTTAACTTACAGCACACCGCTTGCAAATGCCCAAACTGCTATGACGTTAGTTGCTGGATATAAATTTTCTGACTATATCAAATATACTTGGTTACTTAATATCTTGGTATTACTTACAATTATTATATTTGTGCCGATGTTTATGCCGCTTTCGCTATTATAAACTAATTATTAAGTTTGGAGGATAAAATGCCTATAAACGTCACTCGGTCTTCTATGCCTTCTTATGAAGAGTATTGCGAAGAGATAAAATCTATATGGGAAAATCGTTGGCTTACAAATATGGGGCCAATACATAATAAATTAAAAGAGCAGCTTAAAAGTTATTTAAAGGTAAAGAATATTGAGCTCTTTGTCAACGGGCATTTGGCACTTTATGTGGCACTCAAAGCGCTAAGGTTAAAGGGTGAAATTATAACTACACCGTTTACTTTTGCATCAACTACAAATGCTATTATTCAAGCTGGTTGCACCCCTGTTTTTTGTGATGTTAAAGATGATTTCACTATCGATGAAACAAAAATTGAGTCGTTAATCACTGATAAAACAGTTGCGATTTTGGGTGTGCATGTTTATGGTAATATCTGTAATGTTGAAGCAATTCAAAAAATAGCCTATAAGCACAACTTAAAGGTTATATATGATGCGGCCCATGCCTTTGGGGTTGAGTATAAGGGTAAAGGCATTTGCTCTTATGGCGATATTTCGATGCTTTCTTTTCATGCAACAAAAGTGTTTCACACTATTGAGGGTGGAGCACTGTGTTATAATGATGGTTCACTTACAAATGCTATTTGTAAGGAGCGTAGTTTTGGTGTTGTTGGGGATGAGCTAGAGTGTTTTGGCACAAATGCAAAAATGAACGAGTTTCAGGCGGCTATGGGTATTTGTAATTTGCGCCATATAGATGATGAAATTGTTTCCCGCGGACAAGCATATAGCTTGTATGAAAACCGTTTATCAAATATTGAAGGTATTAAAATTTTAAAGTTTTTTGACAACATTAAGCAAAATTTTGCATATTTTCCAATTGTTTTGGAAAAACAAGTTTTCGGTAAAAATCGTGATGAAGTTATTGCTCAACTTGCAGAGAATAACATATTTGCAAGAAAATATTTCTATCCGCTTGTATCTGAAAATAAAGAGTTTAGCGAAGATTTGACAGTTAACACACCTAAGGCTAAATATTTTAGCGAGAATGTGTTATGTTTGCCTTTATATGCACACTTAGCTGAAGAAGATGTGAATAAAATTTGTGATATAATTTTAAAGTAGGGGGATATGAATGCAATTATCTCAAAATCAAATCAGGGGGGGTAAAACCTCCGTATCAAATTTGCAAAAACAGCGCGATTCTAATTTAGAATTATACCGAATCATAATAATGCTTTTAATTGTTGCACACCATTATGTTGTAAATTCTGGATTAACCTTAGCAGATGGTCCGATTTTTAGTAACTCATTATCAATGCGTTCATTATTTTTATTGGTATTTGGCGCATTTGGTAAAACAGGTATAAACTGTTTTGTTTTAATAACGGGCTATTTTATGTGCAAGTCACAAATTACTGCAAAAAAGTTTGCTAAACTGTTTTTTGAATTTATGTTTTACCGTTTGGTTATTAATTCAATTTTTTGGATAACGGGTTATGCGCAGTTTAGCATTAAAGCATTGTTTGAAATACTAATTCCGTTTACAAATATTGCTCATAATTTCACAGGTTGTTATTTGGTTTTTTTCTTGTGTATTCCGTTTTTTAATATTTTAATTAGGAGTTTAAATGAAAAACAACATATAAGATTGATTTTGATTTGTGCGTTTACATATATACTTTTTGGAACGCTTCCGTCATTTTCAGTAACTATGAATTATGTATCTTGGTATATGGTGTTGTATTTTATAGCTTCTTATATTCGTTTATATCCCAAGAAGATTTTTGAAAACACAAAACTGTGGGGATTGATGGCACTTGTTAGTGTTGCGTTGTGTGTAGTTTCGGTGATTTATTGTACTTGGCTTGGTACAAAAATCGGTTTGAATTTATCTTATTTTTTTGTGGTTGATTCTAATACATTTCTTGCAGTTTTGACTGGGGTAACATCGTTTTTATTCTTTAAAAATTTGAAGATAAAATATAATCCATTAATTAATATGTTGGCGGCATCTACATTCGGTGTATTATGTATCCATGCTAATAGTGAGACAATGCGTCAATGGTTGTGGAAAGATATTTTGAATAATGTTGGTATGTATGATTCCGTTTTTATGCCATTACATGCTATAGGAAGCGTTTTGGCAATTTTCATTATCTGTGCATTTATTGATTATTTGCGTATTAAGTTTGTGGAAACACCAATTATGAATGTTTGGGATAAACACTGGCAAAAGGTTGAAGATTGGTTTTTGAAAACAGAGAGTAAGATTTGTGATAAATTGAGAATCAATTAAATATTAAAAGGGGATTTTTATATGAAAGGAATTATTCTTGCCGGAGGTAAGGGGACGCGTTTATATCCTATGACAAAGGCAGTATCAAAGCAGTTGCTTCCAATATATGACAAACCGCTTATTTACTATCCTCTATCTATACTCATGCTTGCAGGAATTAGGGAAATTCTATTGATTTCCACCCCGGAAGATACTCCTATTTATGAAAAACTTTTAGGTGACGGTTCGCAAATAGGAATATCGGTTACATATAAAGTTCAGGAAACTCCGCGCGGTTTAGCAGACGCATTTATTTTAGGTGAAGAGTTTATAGGTCAAGATAGCGTTTGCTTAATACTTGGAGATAATGTTTTCTTTGGTCAAAATATGACTAAGGTTTTGCAGTCGGCTATGGCGAATAAACAGGGTGCTACGGTTTTCGGATATCCTGTTAAGGACCCGCGTTCTTTTGGTGTAGTTGAGTTTGACGATAATCACAGGGTTGTATCTATTGAAGAAAAGCCGCAAAATCCAAAGTCAAATTATGCTGTGCCGGGGCTTTATTTTTATGATAATCGAGTGGTTGAAATTGCGAAGAATGTAAAACCTTCAGCCAGAGGTGAAATAGAAATCACCGCTGTAAATAATGCTTATCTTGAAAAAGGTGAATTGAAAGTAACTTTATTGGGCAGAGGAATGGCTTGGTTAGATACCGGTACACCCGAAGGTATGCTTAAAGCGGCAGAGTTTGTTAAAGCAGTGCAGGATACTCAGGGTATGTATATCTCTTGCATTGAAGAAATTGCTTGGCGACGCGGATTTATTGATGATGAAAAACTGCTTGAAATAGGGGAAAGTCTTAAAATGACCGATTATGGTCAATACCTTATTTCACTTGTAAAGGAGAAAAAATAATGACAGTTTTAGTTACCGGCGGTGCGGGTTTTATCGGCGGAAATTTTGTCCATTATATGTTGGGCAAGTATGCTGAGTATAAAATCGTTTGTGTTGACTGCTTGACTTATGCGGGTAATATGTCAACGCTGGAACAAGCCCTTAAAAATCCTAATTTTGTTTTCTATAAAACCGATATTTGCGATAGAAAATCAATTTATGAAATATTTGAAAAAGAAAAGCCCCAAATTGTTGTAAATTTTGCGGCCGAAAGTCATGTTGACCGTTCTATAGAAAACCCCGAAGTATTTTTAAAGACAAATATTTTAGGCACTCAGGTTCTCATGGACGCTTGCAGAAAATACGGAAATATCCGTTATCATCAGGTTTCTACTGATGAAGTTTATGGTGATTTGCCGCTTGACAGGCCCGATTTATTTTTCACTGAAGAAACACCTATACATACAAGCAGTCCTTACAGTTCTTCAAAAGCATCAGCTGACTTGTTAGTCCTTGCGTATTTTAGAACCTACGGATTGCCGGTGACGATAAGCCGTTGCTCTAATAATTACGGACCTTATCATTTTCCGGAAAAATTAATTCCGCTTATGATTGCAAATGCTTTAAATGATAAACCTTTACCGGTTTACGGAAAAGGCGAAAATATACGCGATTGGCTTTATGTTGAAGACCATTGTAAAGCAATAGATTTAATTATTCACAAAGGTCGGATTGGTGAGGTTTACAATGTTGGCGGTCATAACGAAATGGCTAACATTGATATTGTTAAACTTATTTGTAAAAAGTTGGGCAAACCTGAAAGTCTTATAACGTATGTTGCAGATCGTAAAGGGCACGATATGCGGTATGCGATTGACCCTACTAAAATTCATAACGAATTGGGTTGGTTGCCCGAAACAAAGTTTGCAGAAGGTATAGATAAAACTATTGATTGGTATTTAAATAATAAACAGTGGTGGGAAACCATCATTAGCGGTGAATATCAAAATTATTACGAAAAAATGTATGGCAACAGGAAATAAAATAATTTTTTAATTTATTTGGAGTGTTTAATGAATTTATTGTATAAAGCAATTATTTTTCTCGTTTATAGTGCGCTGATGGGAAAAGCGGTGGAACTGCCCAAAGATTTTTCTTTAGAAGCGGCGTTGCCGCTTATTAAAGCGCACCGAATAGAAACGTTGGTTTATTATGGTGCGGTTAATTGTGGTATTTCTACTGACAGTGAGCCGATGCAAAAACTCTTTGGCACGGTTTGTATGCAGGTCATGCACAGTCAGGTGCAATTAAATGAGATAGAAAAACTGATAAATGCTTTCGAAAAAAATAATATAGATTATCTTCCTGTAAAGGGTACGCTTATAAAATCGTGGTACAAAAAGCCCGAACTTCGCTATATGAGTGATGCCGACATATTGATAAAGGTGGAACAGTACGATAAAATAAAACCCATAATGCAAGAATTGGGCTTTGCGGAAGGTCCTGAGAGTCTTTGTGAACTCATTTGGAAAAAGCAAGGATTGTATGCCGAACTTCACAAATCGCTTATACCGCCAAGTGATGAAGATTTTTATTCCTATTTTGGCACTGGTTGGGAGCGCGCGAAGCGTGTTTTGGAAGATAAAAGCAGGTACGAACTTTCTGACGAAGACCATTTTATCTTCGTTTTCGCGCATTTTACCCGACATTACCGAAGCGGCGGCATCGGTATTAAGCACATGTCGGATTTGTGGGTTTATCGACAGGTTAAAGGTGATATGGATTTTGATTATATCGCTTGTGAACTTAAAAAATTGGGGTTGTATGAATTTTACCTTAATGTTTTCAAAACCTTAAAAGTTTGGTTTGAAGGTGAAAACGGTGATGAGATAACCGAACTTGTTACAACCGTCATTTTCGAGAGCGGTGCATACGGAATGCATAGTAGAACATTACTTTCGGAAGCTATAAAGCGCAGTAAAGGAACAAAAAATGTAACTTCTGCAAAATTTTCGAAAACTTTTTGGTTGGTATTCTTGCCCTATAAATATATGTGTTTCAAGTATCCGTTTTTGAAGAAATTACCTTTTTTATTACCGATAATGTGGGTAGTCAGGGGATTTTCTTCATTGCTTTTTAGAAAAGATAATGTTAAAAAACATTTTGATGAAGTTAAAGGCTTAGATTCGGATGAAGTAGAGAAATTCCGTTTAGCGCTTGAATTTGTCGGCTTAAAAATTTAACTGTTTGGAGGAAGTAGCAATGTCTTTATTTGCAAATAAAACTCTTATGATTACAGGTGGCACAGGTTCGTTTGGTAACGCCGTGCTTAACCGTTTTTTGAAGACCGATATAGGAGAAATACGTATTTTGTCACGAGATGAGAAAAAGCAGGATGATATGCGCCATGAGTTTCAGGCAAAGATGCCTGAAGTGGCCGAAAAAATAAAGTTTTATATCGGTGACGTTCGGGATTTGGCATCGGTTAAAAATGCCATGAACGGTGTGGATTATATTTTCCATGCTGCCGCATTAAAGCAGGTTCCAAGTTGTGAATTTTTCCCCGTTGAAGCGGTTAAAACTAATGTGTTAGGTACCGAAAATGTACTTACTGCCGCTATCGAAGCAGGGGTTAAGAACATTGTTTGTCTTTCGACCGATAAGGCGGCTTATCCTGTAAATGCTATGGGAACAAGCAAGGCTATGATGGAAAAGGTTATTGTGGCCAAATCTCGCACAGTAAACCCCGAAAAAACAAAAATTTGTTGCACAAGATACGGTAATGTTATGTGTAGCCGCGGTAGTGTTATTCCGCTTTGGATTGACCAGATAAAAGCGGGTAAGGAAATCACTATTACTGAGCCTTCCATGACAAGATTTATAATGTCGCTTGATGAAGCGGTTGACCTTGTTTTATTTGCTTTCGAGAATGGTATGTCGGGTGATATCTTGGTTCAAAAGGCACCTGCTTGTACTATTGAAACCTTGGCAAAAGCGGTTACGGAACTTTTCAATCCCAATACCAAAATTAAGGTTATCGGTATCCGTCATGGTGAAAAAATGTACGAAACATTGCTAACTAACGAAGAATGTGCCAATGCTACCGATATGGGCGATTTTTATCGTGTTCCTTGCGATAACCGTGGGCTTAATTATGATAAGTATTTTAAGGAAGGCGATGTAGAGCGCAATCCTTTGAGCGAATTTAATTCTAGTAATACCGATTTATTAAGCGTAGAACAGGTTAAAGAAAAACTTTTAAGTTTACAATATATTCGTGATGAAATAGATTCTTTGGAGAAAAAATAAATGAAGATACTCGTTACCGGAGCCAAAGGTTTTGTTGGTAAAAATCTTGTTGCAGCACTAAACAACATAAAATACGGTAAAGACCGTACAAGAAATATTGAAATTAGTGAGATTTTCGAATACGATATTGATACCGATATTGCTTTACTGGGTGAATTTTGTTCCAAGTGTGATTTTGTTTTTCACCTTGCAGGTGTTAATAGACCTAAAGAACAGTCAGAGTTTATGGAAGGCAATTTTGGTTTCACCAGTGTGTTGCTTGAAACGCTTAAAAAGAAAAATAACACCTGTCCTGTTATGATTTCTTCTTCAATTCAGGCGGCGCTTGAAAATCCGTACGGCATTTCTAAAAAAGCAGGGGAAGACTTACTTTTTCAATATGCAAATCAAACGGGGGCAAAAGTGTTGGTTTATCGTTTGCCAAATGTTTTTGGTAAGTGGTGTAAACCCAATTATAACAGTGCGGTTGCAACTTTTTGCAATAACATTGCTAATGGTTTGCCTATACAGGTTAATGACCCTAGTGTTAATATGACATTAGTTTATATAGATGATGTTGTAGATGAACTTATACTTGCTCTTTTGGGTAAAGAAAACCGCGATGGTGATTACTGCAAGGTTCCGATTGAGCATAAAATCACGCTTGGCGAAATTGTCGATTTGATTTATTCATTTAACAAACAACCCGAAAGTTTAGTGATTCCTGAAATACCGATTGGAAGTTTTGAAAAGAAGTTATATTCTACATATCTATCATACCTGCCAAAGCAAAAGGTTAGTTTTCCGCTTAAAATGAATGTAGACAACCGTGGAAGTTTTACTGAACTTTTGAAGACTGAAAAATGCGGTCAGGTGAGTATTAATATATCTAAACCCGGTATCACGAAAGGCCAACATTGGCATAACACTAAATGGGAATTTTTTATTGTTGTTTCGGGACACGGATTGATTGAACAACGTAAAATAGGTACCGACGAAGTGCTTAAATTTGAAGTTTCGGGTGATAATATTGAAGCAGTACATATGCTTCCCGGATATACTCACAATATTATAAATCTATCCGAAACCGAAAATTTGGTTACTGTTATGTGGGCTAATGAAAGTTTTGACCCCAATAAACCTGATACTTTTTTTGAGGAAGTGTAGTTATGAGTTTTAAAAATAACGGCAAATTAAAGTTACTTATAATCGTTGGAACAAGGCCGGAAATTATTCGTCTTGCGGCAGTTATAAATAAGTGTAGAAAATATTTTGATTGTGTATTGGCTCACACAGGTCAGAATTATGATTACAACCTTAACGGCGTGTTTTTCAAGGACTTAAATATTGGTGAACCTGATGTTTATATGGAAGCAGTAGGTAGTGATTTGGGTGAGACTATAGGCAATATAATTGCAAAATCGTATAGTTTGATGAATGAAATAAAACCTGATGCTTTGCTAATTTTGGGCGATACAAATTCCTGTCTTTCGGCCATAGCCGCAAAGCGTTTGCATATACCTATTTTCCATATGGAAGCGGGTAATCGCTGTAAGGATGAATGTTTGCCTGAAGAAACCAACAGAAGAATTGTTGATATTATTTCGGATGTTAATTTAGCGTATTCCGAACACGCAAGAAAGTATTTGCACGAGTGCGGTTTGCCTAAGGAAAGGGTTTATGTAACAGGCTCACCGATGGCGGAAGTGCTAAAGGCAAACCTTGAAAGCATAGAAAAATCTGATATTCATAGCAGATTAGGTCTTGAAAAGGGTAAGTATATTTTACTTTCGGCTCATAGGGAAGAAAATATTGATACCCAAAAGAATTTCGAGTCATTATTTAATGCGATTAACAAACTTGCCGAGAAGTATGATATGCCGATATTATATTCTTGCCATCCGAGAAGCAAAAACCGTTTAGAGAAAAGCGGTTTTGCGCTTGACAGTCGCGTTATCCGACACGAGCCATTGGGCTTCCATGATTATAACTGCTTACAGATGAACGCTTTTGCGGTGGTTTCTGATAGTGGAACCTTGCCCGAAGAAAGCAGTTTCTTCACAAGTATTAAAAAACCTTTCCCTGCGGTTTGTATTCGTACTTCGACCGAGCGTCCCGAAGCGCTTGACAAGGCGTGTTTTGTTCTTGCTGGTATTGATGAAAAATCCTTGTTACAAGCAGTAGATACTGCTGTTACTGCTAATCTTGAAGGGGATTATGGTATACCCGTGCCCGATTATATTGATGAAAATGTTTCAACAAAGGTTGTAAAACTTATTCAAAGTTATACAGGCGTTGTTGATAAAATGGTTTGGAGAAAATAAAAAAATGCCGTTGATATAAGTCAACGGCATTTTTTATTTAAAATTTTTCATAACCTATAAGCATACCGCCGCTTTCGGCGTAAAAACTGCATAGTCCTGCACAGTTGTAGGTTTCTATTTTTGCTTTGGGAAGTTCTATATAGAGTTTTTTCTGTAAGCATTCGGCGGCTTTGGGGTTAAAGCAGTGCGCAATTCGGATTTTACCGCAACGGCAACCTGAATTTATAATATGTTCAACAATACAGCGCAGGGATTTTTCTTCGCCGCGGCATTTGTTTAGTTGCTGAAGGTCACCGTTAGCACTAGCCTTGCCAACAACCCGTATGCCTAAAAGACCGGCTGCCTTCGCTATAATAGGACTCACTCTGCCGTTGTTGGCTAAATTTTTCATGGATTCCAGCATAAATAAAAGTCCTGTTGTGTTCATGTATTCGGTAATTTTTTCGCAAATTTGTTTATAATCATAGCCTTCGGCAATAAATTCTTGGAGTTTTTCAATTATAAGTCTTAACTCAGGTCCTGCGGAGAGTGAGTTAATTACGAAAACATTTCTATTGGGATACTTTTCAAGATAAAGTTCTTTAGCGGTAAGTGCGGAGTTGTAACTGCCCGAAAGTGTTGCGGTAATAGTCACGCAAAAAATGTTTTCGGTATCACCGAAAGCCGTTAACCAATCTTCAGGATTAGGGCAGGAAGTGGAAGATTTACCCTTATAATCCAATAAATAATCTACCATATCTTTCACATCTAATTCGCGGTTATCGGTAAATTCTCTTTCTGCCGTCACTATTTTTAAAGCGGCGTATCCGAAAGGAACCGAATCTATTTCAAACGTATCTGCCGATGAGTCGGCAATGATTTTAAATTTTTGCATCACAAATCTCCTTAAACTTAATTTTCTAAGTTTAGTATAAATATTATTAACTTAAATTACAATCTACAATCCAAAACAAACTATAATCTAAAAATTCTGTTAGTAGAATATTTTTTTACCATTCTACTCTCATTAGAATTTAGTTTTAAAATCATAAAACATAAAAATAACACATACAATTTAATAGTCCTTTTAGGAGTTGATTGTATGAGTCGGACAGTGCCTGACAGAGCGGTAGTATTGGGTGAGTATATTTTGGATACGGGTGCTACCGTGAGAGCAGCAGCAAAGGTTTTTAAAATTTCTAAATCCACAGTACATAAAGATGTTACCGAGCGGTTATCACATGATAACCCACAGCTTTACAAACAGGTTAAGGCGGTGCTTGAAAAAAACAAACAAGAACGACATATTCGCGGTGGTATGGCTACTCGAAAGAAATATAAGGGAGAATAAGAAAACTCAATCAGTTTTACTGATTGAGTTTTCTTCTATTTTATAAAATTTTCAAGGTAATAGTTTGAACCTTTATTTATTTCATTATTAAGTTTTTCAAGGGTTATTTCTTCGGCAAGGGTTTTCTTTCCTGAAAAAAGATTTGTGCCAATCCCAAGCCTTTCGCCTTCAATTTCGCAACCCATAGCCGCTAATGTAGTTGGGAAGATATCCATAGGTGTAAAGGTGCGGTTTTTAGGTTCGATTGCTTCGGTTTTTGCATTTATAAAGCAGTTGTAAACCCGTCGGGTATTGTTGTTTATAGAGTTTTGCTTGAAAAACTGCGCGTCCATGCTTAAATGGTCACCAATTACAACTATGGTGGTGTTTTCGTAAAATGGTTGCGATTTAATCCAATCGACAAACTCTACAACCTGTTTGGAAGAACAGTGCAAAACATTTTCATACTGCGTGTTGAAATTGTTTTCGCAATCTTCGCATATATAACCCGAAATGTGATGAGTATCGGCGGTGAGCAGAGTAAAACTGAAAGGTTTATCACTATTACCTAGTTTAGTTAATTCTTCACGCGCATAGGAAAATAGTTTTTTATCTTCCATACCCCACCATGTAAAATAATCTTTTGGGATAATTCCGTCGGTTATTGCTGTAGAGTGGTCTAGAATTTCGTCAACCCCGTGTTGTGAAAAATAGTTGCCCCTGCCGCCGTAGTTAGCCATAGAGCCAAACATAACAGTTTGATGATATCCGTTTTTATTAAGTATATCATTTATGGTAGTGATAGACGGGAGAAAGTTGCTATCGGTATTCGGCACAGTCTTGGTTAACGGCATAGAAAGCGGCACACCTGATGTTTGGGATACAATGGCAGCGGAAGTCCAACTAGTGTTTGTGACGAATTCCCATCCACCGATACCGTCCGAGTTGGAAAAATTTAAGTTATCTGTTGCTAAATCGTAAAGCGGGGTTATGACGTTGTTGTTAAGTCTCCCGCCTTGTTCTTGCGAAAAATAAGAACTTTCGATCGATTCAAGAATAATATATATAAGGTTTTGTTTTTCTTTTGGGAAGGTGATTTCAACATCACTCGGTGAAGAATAGTAGTTATCGTAAATATCGGTTCTCGAAAAATTACCAACTAAGAAAGAGGGTATACCGACAACACAAATACTATATCCCCAAAGACCGAAGCACAATATTATGCAGGTTATTTTTTTAAAGACTTTTTTTATTTTAAGTTTGCAAAAGAAGAAAAGCGATAATACTACTGTACTTACAGTAGATGGTAAAAGACCTTTTAAAAGCCAATCGCTTATAATTTCTCCCGCTGTTCCCTGCATAGGAGAGAGCAAGGTGAAAAGGATTGACCTAAAGCCAATATCACCATATACGTTTATATACCAATTTGCTGAGAAAAAGGCAGTGAAACTTAGGAAAAATATAAAAATAATAAAAATGGTTTTTATAATTTTTTTCAACATTTTATGCGCCTTCAATTAAATAATAATTTCTTGCAGTATTTTGATTAGTCACCTAAAACAATTTAAGCATTATTACAACCAATTTTTAACGCTTAATATACTAATTATACTTTTCAAACCCAAAAAAATCAATAAAATTGTTGACAAATGAAAATTATGGTGTTATAATATGCCATAACCAAATTGTAAAAGCTTTGACGAAGACGGTTTGGATGTCTTATTTTCAGAGAGTCGGCGGTTGCTGTGAGCCGATAGTGAGTATCCGTGAAACCCATCCCTTCCGAGCTGAAAGGCTGAAATAATAGTAGGCGTTTCCGTGATTGCTGCGTAAAGGCATAGGAATTGTTGGATTCCAAGAGTGGCAGTTTTACTGCAATTTGAGTGGTACCGCGAGTGTTAATTCACACCCGTCTCAAAGAAATTTGAGATGGGTGTTTTTATTTAAATTATCAAATGAAAGGGAGTAACCAAGATGACTACCAACACCGCAAAAGAACAGTTAATGGAGATTGCATCGCGAATTAAAGAGTTGCGCGAAATTATGGGTTGGTCTATTGCCGAAATGGCTGAAAAGACCGAAGTGAGTGAAGAAAAGTATATTACATTCGAAAGCGCAAATGCAGATATTCCCTTTTCATTTATTCACAAGTGCGCAGTGGCATTTGATGTAGAAATGACCGAGTTGTTGGAGGGTAGAACTGCAAAACTTTCTACCTATACCGTAACTCGTAAGGGTAAAGGTCAAAAGACCGCCAAGGAAGACGGGATTGATATTACTAACCTAGCGCCTAAGTTCCGCGATAAGATTGCAGAGCCTTATTTTGTTCGCTATGAATATTCAGCATCACAACAAAATAAACCAATACATCTTTCAACCCACTCAGGTCAAGAGTTTGACTATGTTTTAAGCGGCGCTTTAAAGGTGCAAGTAGGTGAGCATACCGAGGTTTTGCGTGAGGGTGACAGTATTTATTACAATTCTTCTATCCCGCATGGTATGATTGCGGTTGACGGTGCAGAGTGTGTTTTCTGTGCGGTAGTTTTACCCGGCGAAGAAGTTAAAGAAGAAACCGTTAGAAAGAGCATCGCGTCGGCTAAGGCTTCGGAAAAACTTGTTTGTGAGAAATTTGTGGAAACGACTGAAGACGAAAATGGTAGTCTTTTGGATATTAAGTTTAAAAACACTGATGAGTTTAACTTTGGTTTTGATATCGTGGACGGTATTGCTGATAAATATCCCGAAAAACTTGCAATGCTCCATATCGATAAAAACTTAACCGAGCGCAGATTTACATTTAAGGATATGAAACGTGCTACAAATCAATGCGCAAACTACTTTACTTCTTTGGGTATTAAGCGCGGCGATAAGGTAATGCTTGTACTTAAAAGACATTATCAGTTCTGGTTCTGTATGGTAGCGCTTCATAAAATCGGCGCGGTGGCAATCCCTGCTACAAACCAACTTAAAGACCACGATTTTGAGTATAGATATAATGCGGCAGGTGTAAGTGCTATTGTTTGTACCGCTGATGGTGATACCGCCGAGATAGCAGAACGCGCCGCAAAGAATTGTGACTGTGTAAAAGAGCTTATAATGGTTGGCGGCAATCGTGACGGTTGGCATGATTTTGACAGCGAATACAAACTTTATTCAGGCAAGTTTGACCGTCCGGAAGATGCTTCCGCAGGTGACGAATTAGCGCTTATGTTCTTCACTTCAGGCACAACCGGAAATCCCAAAATGGCGGCACATAAGCATACCTATGCTTTAGGACATTATGTAACTGCTAAGTATTGGCACTGCTGTGAACGTGACGGTTTGCATCTTACTATTTCGGATACAGGCTGGGGCAAATCACTTTGGGGTAAACTTTACGGTCAATGGCTTTGCGAAGGTGCGGTATTTGTTTATGACTTTGACAGATTTGATGCAGATGAAATTTTGCCAATGTTCGCAAAATACAATATAACTACTTTCTGTGCACCGCCTACAATGCTTCGTATGCTTGTTAAGAGCGACCTTTCAAAGTATGATTTATCTTCAATTCATCACATGACCACAGCGGGTGAAGCGCTTAATCCTGAAGTTTTCCGCCAGTTTGAAGAAGCAACAGGTCTTCAAATAATGGAAGGCTTCGGTCAGACCGAAACCACCCTTACAATCGCAAATCTTTGCGGAACTACTCCAAAAATCGGTGCGATGGGTAAGGCTTCTCCGCAGTATGACGTGGATATAGTTGACCTTGACGGCAACTCGGTGGCTGACGGTGAAGTTGGTGAAATTGTTATAAGAACAAATGAAAATGTTCCTTGTGGACTTTTCAGAGAATATTATCGTGACGGTGAAAAAACAAGCGAGGCTTGGCATGACGGCATGTATCATACAGGTGATACCGCTTGGCGCGACGAAGACGGTTATTTCTGGTATGTTAGCCGCATTGACGATGTTATCAAGTCTTCGGGTTACCGTATAGGACCTTTCGAAATCGAAAGCGTTATCATGGAACTTCCCTACGTTTTAGAGTGTGGTGTATCTGCGGCTCCCGACGAGGTTCGCGGTCAGGTTGTAAAGGCTAGTATTGTGCTTACCAAGGGTACTGAGGGCACCGAAGAACTCAAGAAAGAAATTCAAAATTACGTTAAAACACACACCGCGCCTTATAAATATCCGCGTGTGGTTGTTTTCCGTGATGAATTACCAAAAACTATCAGCGGTAAAATCCAAAGAAACAAACTTTAAATATTGACAATTTTCCACTGTTATGATATAATACGATAGATAAAAAGCGTTGACGAAGAGTATGCAAAATTTTGTGTATCAGAGAAGTGACGGTCGGTGCAAGTCATTTATACTGGTTTTGTGTTGTAACTTCTGAGCTGGCGGGAAGAAAGACTTATGTTTAGTAGAACTCGTCCGTGATTGCTGCGTAAAGGCATAGGAGTTGTTAGATTCCAAGAGTGGCGGCTAAAACCGCAATTTGAGTGGTACCGCGGGTATATGATATAATTCAATGCTCGTCTCAAAGTCATAACTTTGGGACGGGTTTTGTTATTTCGTCCTATCAAAAAAAGATTGGCGGAGGAAAAATATGGAACAAATTAAGGAACTTGATTTTAAAATCAAGGAAATAGCAGGGCGTATACGCGAACTGCGCGAAATTGAAAATTTATCGGTTGCTGATATGGCGGCAAGAACCGGCGTTAGCGAAGAAGAATATATTCGTTGTGAGAATGGTGAAAGCGATTTGCACTTTGCTTTCATTTACCGTTGTGCAAATGCGTTTAATGTCGATGTTACCGATATTATTGAGGGTTATAGCCCTAAACTTAAATCTTTTACTGTTACTCGTCGCGGTGAGGGTCAGCGTATTGAAAAAGCGCATGGTATGACCTATTATAACTTAGCGTCTGCATTTAAGAATAGAATTGCAGAACCGCTTTATGTTAAGAGTGTTTACAGCGAAGAAGCTCAAAACCGTGATATTGAACTTACTACCCACTCAGGTCAGGAATGCGACCTTATTATTTCGGGCCACCTAAAGGTTCAAGTCGGTAACCATACCGAAGTTTTGGGACCGGGAGATAGTATATATTTCGACTCTAATACTCCGCATGGTATGATTGCGGTAAATGGTGAAGACTGTACTTTCTATGCTATAGTTCTTAATCCTACGGGTGAACCTATTCCTGAGTTGGAACCCGATAAAAAGGTTGACGGCAAGATATCAAGTCGTGTTCGTAAGGACCGCAGAGAGCGTATATACAGCAATTATATTGATATCGAAGAAAACCAAAACGGAACGCCTACTTCTATTAAGTTTAAGAATACCGAGAAGTTTAACTTTGCGTTTGATTTAGTAGATGCTTTGGCTGAAAAAGAGCCGGAGAAACTTGCAATGCTACATATTTCGCGCGATGGTATCGAGCGCCGTATGACCTTTAAAGATATTAAAAAGTCTTCAAATCAATGCGCAAACTACTTCAAGTCTTTAGGTATCAAAAAAGGCGACAAGGTAATGCTTGTTCTCAAAAGGCATTATCAGTTCTGGTATTGTATGATAGCGCTTAATAAACTTGGTGCTATTGTTATTCCTGCTACAAATCAGTTACAAGAGCATGATTTTGAATATCGTTTTAAGTCGGCAGGTGTTACGGCTATTGTTTGTACCGCTGATGGTGATACTGCAAATCAGGTTGATTTGGCGGCGGCTAAATGTCCTGAACTCAAGCATAAAATGATTGTAAACGGTACTCGTGACGGTTGGCGTGATTTTGATAGTGAATATCCGCTTTATTCTACACGATTTAATCGTACCGAAGAATCACCTTGCGGTGAAGATTTAATGCTCATGTATTTCACTTCGGGTACAAGCGGTTATCCAAAGATTGCAGCGCATAACTATAAATACCCGCTTGGTCATTTCCATACGGCTAAGTATTGGCACGATGTTGACCCTGAAGGTTTGCATTTCACCATTTCCGATACCGGTTGGGCAAAGGCTATGTGGGGCAAACTTTACGGACAATGGTTAGCAGAAGCGGCAATTTTCGTTTACGACTTTGACCGTTTTGATGCGGCGGATATTTTACCGATGTTTGAAAGATATGGTATTACAACCTTCTGCGCACCGCCTACAATGCTTCGTATGCTTGTAAAACAGGATATTTCAAGATACAACTTGTCTTCAGTTAAGCATATGACAACTGCGGGTGAAGCGCTTAACCCTGAAGTTTACCGTCAATTTGAAAAGATTACGGGTCTTCAAATTTTGGAAGGCTTTGGTCAAACCGAAAGCACAATGATTATTGGTAATATGATAGGTGAGCCCCATAAAATCGGTTCAATGGGTAAACCCGCGCCGATTTATGATGTTCATATTGTAGACCCTGACGGCAACGATGTTCCGGCAGGTGAAACAGGCGAAATTGTTATTGATATTTCTAATGGTATTCCTTGCGGCTTGGCAGTTGGCTATTATGGTGATGAAGAAAAGACTGCTGAAACCTGGGGCAAGAAGTATTACCACACCGGCGATACTGCTTGGTGCGATGAAGATGGCTTTTATTGGTATGTTGGTAGAATTGATGACGTTATTAAATCTTCCGGCTATCGTATTGGACCGTTTGAAATTGAAAGCGTTATCATGGAACTGCCATATGTTTTAGAATGTGGTGTTTCGGCGGCGCCCGACGAAGTTCGCGGTCAGGTTGTTAAGGCGAGTATTGTGCTTGTAAACGGCACCGAGCCTTCTGATGAACTTAAAAAGCAAATTCAAGAATATGTTAAGGATAGAACCGCACCGTATAAGTATCCGCGAATTGTAGTATTCCGTGATAGTTTACCTAAGACTACAAGCGGTAAAATCCAGAGAAATAAATTATGATATATAAAAGAATAACCCTTTTGTGCGGACATTATGGGAGCGGCAAGACTAATGTTGCTGTAAACATGGCTTATGACCTTAAAAATCAGTATAACGATGTTGTAATTGCCGACCTTGATATTGTAAATCCGTACTTTAGAACCAAGGATAGTAAAGACGACCTTGAAAGTAGGGGGATAACCCTTATATCTTCGGAATACGCAGGTACTAATGTCGATATCCCGGCAATGCCGCAGCAAATGTATATGATAACCGATAATAAAGATTTACGCGCGGTAATTGATGTTGGCGGTGATGACCGCGGCGCATTGGCGCTCGGTCGCATAGCACCCGCTATTGTAGAAGAAAACGATTACGAAATGCTTTTTGTAATTAACTGCTACCGCCCTTTAACCCGCGATGCTGAGTCTACGATTGAAGTCATGCGCGAGATTGAAGATGCCTGCAAGGTTAAATTTACTGCTATAGTTAATAATTCAAATTTAGGTAACGAAACTAAAGCGGAAGATGTTTTAAATTCGGTTTCTTATGCTAATGAAGTTTCGCGTATTACAGGTCTTCCCATAAAGTGTACCTGTGTTTACGGTGAGATTTACGAAAGCGTAAAAGGACAAATAGATAATATTTTTTCTTTGAATTTACAAAGCAAAATCAATTAAAGGAGTGTAACAAAATGGCAAAATTAACCTTTAAAACCGATAAATGCAAGGGTTGTGGCCTTTGTGTAAATGTATGCCCTAAAAAAGTTTTGATTTTAAGCCCTGATAAAATCAACGCTAAGGGACATCACCCTGTAGAAGCTGCAAATATAGATGAATGTATTGCTTGTGCTTTTTGTGCGACAATGTGTCCTGACTGTATAATTACTGTAGAAAGGTAGGAATTTTAAAATGGCTGATAAAGTTTTAATGAAAGGTAACGAAGCTATTGCCGAAGCTGCTATAATCGCAGGTTGTCGTCATTACTTCGGTTATCCTATTACCCCACAAACTGAAATTGCCGCTTATATGGCAAAGAGAATGCCTAAAATCGGCGGTTGTTTTTTACAGGCTGAAAGTGAAGTTGCCGCTATAAATATGGTATACGGCGTTGCTTCTACAGGCTATAGAGTAATGACTTCTTCTTCAAGCCCAGGTATATCCCTAAAGGGTGAAGGACTTTCATATCTTGCAGGTGCGGATTTACCGGCACTTGTTGTTAATGTTCAACGCGGTGGTCCCGGTCTTGGTGGTATCCAGCCTTCACAGTCTGATTATTATCAAGCAACAAAGGCGGGCGGTCACGGTGACTTTAGAATGATAGTTCTAGCGCCCGACTCGGTACAAGAAATGGCTGACCTTACTGTTAAAGGTTTTGCCCTTGCTGATAAATACCGCATGACCACTATGATTTTGGCTGATGGTACAATGGGTCAGATGATGGAGCCGGTTTCTTTGGATTATGATATTGAAGAAGCGCCCGAAAAGCCTTGGGCTACCACAGGTACTAATATGGAAAGAGAGCATAATATCGTAAACTCTTTATTCTTACAACCTGATGCACTTGAAAAATCTAATAACGAGCGTTTTGAACGCTATAAGTACATAGAAGAAAACGAAACTATGTATGAAGAATATATGATGGATGATGCTGAAATTTGTATCACTGCTTTCGGTATTGCTTCACGCGTGGCTAAGAATGCTATTGTAGAAGCGCGTAAAAAGGGAATAAAGGTTGGCATGATAAGACCTATCACTTTATGGCCATTCCCAAATAAGCCTTTTGAAAAGACAATCGGCAAGGTTAAGACCTATATCTCGGTTGAACTTTCAATGGGTCAGATGATAGACGATGTAAAACTCGCTACAAAATGCAGCGGAGAATATGTACTATGCAATCGCGTTGGCGGTATGATTCCGTCACCTGAAGAGGTACTTGCCGCTATCGAAAAAGCAAACGGAGGTAACAAATAATGGTAGTTTTTGAAAAACCACATGCATTAACCGATGTACCGCTTCATTACTGCCCCGGCTGTACTCATGGTATAGTTCACCGCCTTGTTGCCGAGGTTATTGACGAATTGGGTATAGAAGGCAAAACCGTAGGTATAGCACCTGTTGGTTGCTCGGTTATGGCTTATAATTATTTTAACTGCGATATGATTGAGGCGGCTCACGGTAGAGCACCTGCTGTTGCTACCGGTGTTAAACGCGCATTACCTGAAAATGTAGTATTTACATATCAAGGCGATGGCGACTTGGCATCAATCGGTATGGCTGAAACTGTACACGCTGCTGCAAGAAACGAAAATATCACAATCATCTTTATTAATAACGCTATTTATGGTATGACAGGCGGTCAGATGGCTCCTACTTCTCTCCCCGGTCAGATTACCCAGACTTCACCTTACGGCAGAGATACCGACCATTGCGGTTTTCCGATTAAGGTTTGCGAAATGCTCTCCGAAGTTGATGGTGCAGGATATTTAGAGCGTGTAGCAGTTAATAATGTAAAGAATGTTAAAAATGCTAAAAAGGCTATTAAAAAGGCTTTTGAAAATCAAGTAAACGGTAAGGGATTCTCCCTTGTTGAAGTTATTTCAACCTGTCCTACTAACTGGGGTCTCACCCCACAAAAAGCACTCGAATGGGTAGACGAAAAGATGATTCCTTACTATCCTTTAGGTGTTTATAAAGACCGTAGCGCAAAGGAGGCAGAATAATGGCTACTACACAGTATTTATTTGCAGGCTTCGGCGGTCAGGGTATTCTATTCTCGGGTAAGTTTTTGGCTTACAAGGGTCTTATTGAAGGCAAACAGGTAAGCTGGCTTCCGTCTTACGGCCCCGAAATGCGTGGCGGTACTGCAAGCTGCAGTGTTATTTTAAGTGATACTCCCGTAGGCTCACCTATCGTTTCTAAGCCTGATGTTTTGGTTGCTATGAATCTTCCGTCACTTGACAAATATGAAGACAGCGTTGTTTCGGGCGGTACAATTTTTGTAGATTCAGCTTAAATTGAACGCAAGGTAAAGAGAGACGATGTTACCGTTCATTATATCCCTGCAACACGTCTTGCAAGCGAC
>JAZNSZ010000037.1:0-23877 GCA_045591465.1 Acutalibacteraceae bacterium
TTTTTGGCAACATTGGTCAAAACACAGTTGTGAAAAAAGTTGAATCTCCGAGTGGAAAATACTACGCTCAAGTTATTGACAGCGATCAAGGTGCTCTTGGCGGAGATACTCTTGTTGATGTATATCAAGATTGCTGAATAAATGCCATTCTTTTCAAAATCGAAAAGAAGCCACAAAGAGTTTATTTCGGTGATTGGGGCGAGTTTGAAAATATGCAAATCCATTGGAAAGATGATAACTGTTTGGTAATCAATTCCGTTGAATACGAAATAGAATAACACGATAGAATACTGCAGGTAATTTGGGAGCATTTTGTAGCAGTATTACCTTTACCCTAATTCAGTCGTTCTTGCTAATTGCCTGCTAATCAAACAAAGCAAAACAGCATAAAATTAGCAGTAACAGCGTAACACAAGATAACAACTTAACCTTAAAAATCCCCTGACAACAGGGGATTTTTAGGTATTATAAGGGATGCCGTTATCGTTTCACTCGGTATCTCCTAAGATTTAGTTGTGCGTTCGATTCGCGCAGGGGGCGCCAAAAGGGCGAGGTTCCCTCGCCAAGATAAGAGATAATAAATAATAGTGAATAGATAAAACATACTTTACAATTTATTATCTCTTTAACTATTATCTAAAAATCACTCAGTCAAAAGGCTGAGTGATTTTTATTATACCAAACGATATTGCCTTACTATTATTTACACTCTTTCTTCAAAAAACCATTGACAAAGATGATACTTCGTGTTACGATGTATTATGCAACGGGAGGTATGTTATGGATATTCAGTTAAAACGCGGGCTTTTAGATGTTTGTGTATTAGCGGCAATTAAGGACGAGGATTCCTACGGCTACAAAATTATTAAAGATATGAAGCCGTATATAGAGCTTTCCGAATCCACCCTATACACAATTCTTAAACGCTTGGAAACGGCAAATATGCTGACCGTTCACACTGCAGAGCACTGCGGCAGACTTAGGAAATATTATCATATTACCGCCGAGGGACTTAAGCGCATTGAGGATTTTAAGGATGACTGGAAGGAAATCTTATCTATATATAAATTTGTGACCAAGGAGGATAAGCAATATGAATAAGCAAGAGTTTCTAGCGCAGTTGCGAAAAGGATTATCGGGCTTGCCGCAAAGTGATATAGAAGAACGCTTAATATTTTATAGCGAAATGATTGACGACCAAATAGAAGACGGTCTAACAGAGGAAGAATCCATTTTGCATATAGGTTCCGTTGACGAGATAATTTCACAGATAATAAAAGACACTCCTCTCACAAAAATTGCAAAGGAAAGAATAAAACCAAAAAGACAGCTAAAAGTGTGGGAAATTATACTTTTGATACTTGGCTGTCCTATATGGCTTTCGTTGGGTATCGCCATAGTCGCTGTAATTCTCTCGCTTTATATTTCATTATGGTCTGTAATAATTTCCTTATGGGCTGTTTTAGGTGCATTAATTGGCTGTTCGTTTGGCGGTATTGTAACAGGAATTTTCTTTGCTTATAACGGCAATCTGCTTACTGGTATCGCTATAATTGGCGCAGGAATCGTCTTGTCGGGACTTTCCATTTTTGCATTTTACGGATGCCGGGCGGTAACAAAAGGAATTTTGTTTCTCACAAAAAAGCTTGCGGTATGGATTAAAAACTGCTTTATTAAAAAGGAGGAAGCGTAATGAGTAGAAAAACTAAAATTTGGCTTATTACAGCAGTTTTCCTTATGCTTATTGGATGTATAATTTTTGTAGGAGCTATGACTGTGCTTAACTGGGATTTCAAAAAATTGTCAACAGTTAAATACGAAACAAATAATTATGAGATTAACGAAGATTATAAAAAAATATCAATTATAACCAATACAGACGATATCTTATTTGTACCCTCTGAAAACGCAAAAAGCACGGTTGTTTGTCACGAGCAGAAAAATGCAAAGCATTCAGTCAAGGTGAGTGACGGCACACTTTTAATTGAAGCGGTCGATACGCGAAAGTGGTATGAACATATCGGCATAAATTTAGGTTCAACCAAAATAACAGTTTATCTTCCAAAAGCAGAGTATTCTTCCCTCTTGATAAATGAAAGCACAGGCGATATCAGAATACCAAAGGATTTTAAATTTGGGGATGTTGATATAGCGCTTAGTACGGGCAATGTTTACTTCTCTGCCGAAGCTTCAAAACCGGTTAAAATTAAAACAAGCACAGGAAATATCTGTGCCGAAAACGCATCTATACAAGTGCTTGAGCTTTCTGCTACAACGGGCAGAATTTCCGTTTCAAATGTAATTTGTAGCGAGGATATGCGACTCAAGATTTCTACCGGCAAAACCAATTTAAAAAACATTCAATGCAAAAATCTTATATCAAACGGAAATACCGGCGACATTTCATTAAATAATGTTATTGCCACCGAAAAATTTACGATTAAGAGAAGTACGGGGGATGTGAACTTCAACCGCTCGGATGCTGCTGAAATTTTAGTAGATACAGATACAGGAGATGTTACGGGCAGTTTGCTTACAGAAAAGGTTTTTATCACCCAAACCGACACAGGCAATATAGACGTCCCCAAAACTGTAAACGGCGGAAAATGTGAGATTAGCACCGACACAGGTGATATAAAAATTACTTTAGAGGAAAATTAAAACTTACGGGAGAGGTTAAAACCACTCCCGTAAAATATACACAGTAAATATTCATAAAGGCAATCCTTTACATATTCCAACCGTATTTCTTTAAATCGACAGTTCCGTCCTCCCTAAAAACTACGCCCTCGCGTTCTAACAGCTCGCGTTGAGCATTACCGCCACCGAAAACAAAGGCTTCTGCCACTCTTCCTTCGCGATTTACTACCCTATGGCACGGAATAACCATAGGCGCGGGATTGTTATGAAGCGCATAACCCACAACCCTTGCCCAACGCGGATTACCCGCCAAAAGCGCAACATATCCATAAGTTGCAACCTTACCTTTTGGTATTCTTTTTACAACTTCATATATTTTTTCGAAAACAGACATATGGCAACTCCTAAAATTATTATCTATTACATATATTAACCGAAATTACCTTTATAATAATAATGATTTTGTCTTGTCGAAACGCTAAAAAGCGCCTTTGTAAACTGCAAAGACGCTTTTAAAATACTTATTCTTCAAACTTAGGGTCAAATTTCTTACTGTGGAAGCAAACCCAAGAATTACCCTGATTTACTTCTAAGGGTGTGCCGTCCTCTAAAGTAAACTTAAGCGAACTTGAAGAACTGCCCTTAGCCCATTTTATAGGAGTATAGGTTCCGTTTACGCAGTAATAGCCCTTGCCTTTTGTAAGGTCAACCTTCTTATGCTTACCGTCAGGATAATAATTTATAGAGGTTTCGAGTACGAATATATTTTTAAAATATTCACTCTCATCTGTATAATAATCCTTACGCTCGGTATCACGGAAATATCTTACATACTTTCCGCTCTCGGCATCATACTTAAATACCGATGTATAAGCGTTTGAAAACTTAACAGTAACAGTATTCGCAATCGATCCGGGATATGATACTGGTGTATCCTTATCAGCAAATTTTTGCCAATTTTCAACTTCTTTCAACTCGGTATCATACTTTTTGTGGTCCTCAAACCACTTCCAAATCTTATCACCGTAACCGTAAAGTGTATGCTCAGTTGCAAGACCGTTTTTCACGCGTGTACCCGCATTATTTGTTCCTAAAACAAAAGTTTGTGTATCGCGAAGGTGGGGTTTTGCATAATTGTTATCTTGACCATGATGAACATAGATAGCATCGTGGCCCATAGATAAATCAATATACGGATATCTCGCAGAGCGCACTGTACCAATTTTTTCGACCGCGGAAATATCCTTGAAAACTGCCATCAGACGAGTGATACCGCCTTCCACTTCGGTTTCATAAACGATATCTGCCTTAGCAAGACCTGTCTGCACCTTTTGAGCAATTGAAATATTATTAACCATAACCGCAACAGGACGTCTTGAATACACTTCCTCATTTGTTATGCTGTCTTCACCTGTAAGATTATTGGTGTAATATATAATTTCAGGTTCTTCAGGCTCTTGTGAAACCGCAAGGTCACTACTCGAATTATTGACACCCTTGCAACCAACAAGAGTAAATAAAACCATACAAGCCAGTAAAGCCATGATTTTTCTATACATTGTATTTTCCTCCCAAAAACTGTCTTTAAACTACTATATATACTATACTACATATTGCGACACTTTTCAACCAAAAATAATAAAACTCTGCAATTTTTTGCAGAGTTTTATGTTTAGTCTTCCTCTTCTTCTACGGGCAACTCCTCAACGGCTATACGCTCTATCCTATAGCCATCGGTCTTTAAAACCGTAATCTCAAGATTTTCCCACTTAAAACTATTTCCTTCTTGCGCTTCACCGTCAAGCATGGTCAATGTCCAACCGCCCACTGTAGCGGTATCGGCTTCAAAATCTTCATCTTCGTCGATATCAATATCAAACTCATCAAAGAAATCGTAAACACGCATATCGCCGTGGGCTTCAAAATGAGTATCATCGATGACAATAAACTCGCGTTCAATCTCATCCGACTCATCGAAAATTTCGCCAACCAACTGCTCTAATACATCTTCCATTGTAAGAATACCCATTGTTCCGCCGTACTCATCAAGCACAACTACCATATGGCATTTGTTTTCTTTCATTTTTTCAAGTACATCGGGAAGCGGCATGGTTTTATGAACAAAAGTTACCGGCAGCAACAATTCACGAATATTAACCTTACCCTTTTCGACATACTTTTTATAAAAATGATTAAGATGTAAAATGCCGATAATATTATCGGTTGTATCCTCGTAAACGGGAAGTCTTGAATATGTACTTTCCTCGCATTTACGAAGATTTACTTCATACGGGTCGCGTATATCAAGCGCATCCATATCTACCCTGTGGGTAATGATTTCATACGCTAAAACCTCGTCAAAATCGAGTGCGTTCTGTAAAAGGTCGCACTGCTCCTCGTCAAGCACACCCTCGTCTTCAACAATATCAATAATATTTTCAAAATCGTCTTCCGAAACCGCCTCGCTGTCATCTGCGCTGTTTTGCCAAATCCTTGAAACCAGATTTACAAAGCCCATTATTACAAAGTTTATCGGTTTGAAGATAACCGACAAGGCATACATCGGTATCGAGGCAAAGCAACAAAAAAGCTCGGGGAACTGCTTTGCTAAAACCTTTGGTATTATTTCGCCAAAGGTAAGTACTAATAAGGTCATAATAACCGTAGATGCCCAGGCATAGCTTTCTCCCCACCAACCGATAATAACAACGGTCGCTATTGAGGATGACGCCATATTTGCAATATTGTTACCGATTAAAATACTGCTGAGCAGATTATCATAATCATCAAGAATTTTAACCGCCAAGAGTCTCGAAATCGTTTCCTTTTCCTTTTTAAGATTCTTAAGCCTTAATGCATTAACAGAAGAAAACGCAATCTCAGTAGCAGAGAAAAAAGCTGAAACCAAAATCAAAAGAAAAATTGCTACAAACCTAAGGGTACTAATCATCTAAAGCACCCCCTATATCATTTTCATCGTAAATCTCGCCTACCAGCTCTTCAAGAATATCCTCAACCGTAAGTATTCCCAACACTGTACCTTCAGAATCTTTAACAAAGCTTAAATTTCTGCGGTGGTTGCTCATTTCGGTGAGAACATCATCAATCGGCATATCGTCATTAACATAGTAAGGATAATCTATAATACTTGCTATGATAACATTATTTTTATTCTTCATATATGCCTTTAAGAACTTTCTTATCTGCAAAACACCTTTAATATTGCCCTTACGGTCGGTTACAGGTATACGCGAATGTACCGAATTTTTTACGATTTTAAGAATTTCGGGTGTTTTGAGCGCCACCGAAATAACCTCAGTTTGCTCCCAAGGTGTCATAATATCGCGCGCGGTAGAGTTTGAAAAATGCAACGCCGATTTCACAAGCTCACCCTTTTCCTCATCAAAGCCGTCCTCGGTAGAAATATTTTCTACAATATCGTTTAACTCCTCCTCAGTCATAGTAACCTGACTGTCGGCATGCTTTTTGAACGGGCGCGAAACAAGGGATGAAATTGCTGTAAAGGTAACTGATAACGGCTTTAAAATTTTCATTAAAGCTATAAGCGGCAATGATGCAATCTCTGCAAACTTTTCATTACAAGCCCTTGCAAAGCACTTGGGCAAAATCTCCCCAAAAATAAAAATAACCACAGTTGCAACAATAGTAGCCACCGTAACCCATTTTGCACCGAATGGCACAGTAATGGCAGTAGCAAGAGTTGCACAACCAATATTCACTATGTTGTTACCTATAAGTAACACCGACAAAGCCTCATCAAAGTTATCGAGAACCCAAAGCACACGCTCAGCGCTCTTCTCCCCTTTTGAAGCTTTACTTATCATATGAATACGGTTAACTGAAGCTAAAGAAATCTCGGTTCCAGAAAAGTAACCGCTTAAAATTATTAAAATGACAAATAAAATTATACTGCCCGCCGGACCGTCGTCCATTACAATATCATCTCCTATAAAAGTGAATTAAACATATATTACAACATATTTTCACTTTTGTCAATCGGTTATTTTGTTAACTATTGCCTTTTTATGTTTTTTAGTATATAATATATAATGAATTTTTATGTGCGGAGGTATTGTCTTGGATATAAACATCGGTGATTGTCTTTTAATGAAAAAAAAGCACCCTTGCGGATGCGACATATTTACTGTCACGCGTATTGGCATGGACTTTCGCCTTCGTTGTAACGGCTGCGGTCACGAAATAATGATACCGCGCCAAAAAGCAGAAAAAGGGTTAAAAAAAGTAATTAAAGCAAATGGTGACAAATAATGTTTGATAAATTAGAAACTGTAGTAAATCGTTATGAGCAAATTGGAATAGAACTTACACGTCCTGACGTGGCGTCCAACAACGAAATGTTCCGAAAACTTATGAAGGAGCATAGCGAACTTACACCAATAGTTGAAAAATACCGCGAGTATACTGCCGCAAAAGAATCTGAAAAAGATGCTTTAGAAATACTTTCTGAGCCCAATCTTGATAAAGATTTTAAGGAACTTGCCGAAGAAGAATTAAAAACCGCCAAAGAGAACATTGAAGTTTTTGCAAATGAGTTGAAACTTCTACTCTTACCCAAGGACCCCAACGACGATAAGAATGTTATTATCGAAATCCGCGGTGGCGCAGGTGGTGAAGAAGCTGCACTTTTTGCAGGTTCGCTTTATCGTATGTATACAATGTATGCTGAGTCTAACCGTTGGCAAGTAGAAGTTATGAGCGCTAACGAAACCGAACTTGGCGGTTATAAGGAAATATGCTTCATGATTGAAGGCAGTGGTGCATATTCGCGCTTTAAATATGAAAGCGGTGTGCATCGTGTGCAACGTGTTCCCGATACCGAAACACAAGGTAGAATTCATACTTCTACCGTTACGGTAGCCGTTTTGCCTGAAGCTGACGATGTTGAACTTGAAATCAATCCTGCCGACCTTAAGATAGATACCTTCCGTTCATCAGGTGCGGGTGGTCAGCACATCAATAAAACTTCATCTGCTATTCGTGTAACCCACATTCCTACGGGTACTGTTGTTGAATGTCAGGATGAACGAAGCCAGTTTAAAAACAAAGATAAGGCGCTTAAAATTCTTCGTTCACGACTTTTAGACGAAGAACAAAGAAAACATGACGAAGCAATCGCTTCCGACCGTAAAAATCAGGTTGGCACGGGTGACCGCAGTGAGCGTATTCGTACCTATAACTACCCACAAGGACGCGTTACCGACCATAGAATCGGTCTGACTCTTTACAAACTTGAACAAATATTAAACGGTGATATGACCGAAGTTGTAGATGCCCTAATTACACATTACCGTACCGAAGCATTAAAGGCAGAGGAAGAAGTTTAATGAAAACACTAAGGCTTAATGCCGACAACAGCGGTATTTCTACCGCTTGCGAAATTTTAAAAGACGGCGGTATTGTTGGTATTCCTACCGAAACCGTATACGGTCTTGCGGCAAATGCTTATGATGAAAGAGCAATTTCAAAAATTTTCGTAGCAAAAGGCAGACCGCAAGATAATCCGCTTATCGTTCACATAAGCACGATTGATACCCTTTATGAGATTGCAAAGGATATTCCAGACACTGCCTTAAAATGCGCCGAAAGGTTTTGGCCGGGTCCGCTTACAATAGTGCTTAATAAAACCGATAAAATCCCCGCTTGTGTATCAGCAGGGCTTTCTACCGTTGCAGTAAGAATGCCTTCAAACGAAGTTGCACGGCAAGTAATTATGCAAAGCGGACTTCCGTTGGCTGCACCATCGGCAAATATTTCGGGCAGTCCTAGTCCCACTACTGCTAATCATGTTATAAATGATTTGGACGGCAAAATTGATGCTGTAATAATGGGAAAAGACTGCAATGTTGGTGTTGAATCAACCGTTATAACACTTGCAAACGACCATCCCGTTTTATTAAGACCGGGCGGAGTAACGCTTGAACAATTACGCGAAATTTTGCCCAACATTACCGTAGCAGATGCTGTATTGTCAGAACTGAAATCAAATGAGCAAGTCGCAAGTCCCGGCATGAAGTATAAACACTATGCCCCTAAAACCG
This sequence comes from Acutalibacteraceae bacterium, assembly GCA_045591465.1. Lineage (GTDB taxonomy): Bacteria > Bacillota > Clostridia > Oscillospirales > Acutalibacteraceae > UBA737. The sequence continues at coordinate 8,721 of JAZNSZ010000037.1, forward strand.
AAACATATTTAATAGAAGGCGAAAATTTTGCCGACTATGTGAATGCCAAGGAAAATGCACTTGCCGTTTGCTTTGAAGAAGAAAAAAATAGTATTATTATCCCAAAAATTGTTTACGGAAGTGAAAACCAACCGCAAACTTTGGCTCAAAACATTTTCGCCGCCCTTCGCGAAGTAGATAATAGCGGCGCAAAGGAAATATACATCCACGCCCCGCAAAAAGAAGGCATAGGCCTTGCAGTTTACAATCGTCTTATTCGTGCGGCGGCTTTTAAGGTGATAGAATTATGAGTATTGTAATAGGACTTACCGGCCCTACCGGTTCGGGTAAAAGCAGTGCGGGTAAATTGTGTGAAATGCTTGGCTTGAAACTGGTTGACTGCGATATAATTGCAAGAAAAGCCGTAGAAAAAGGGACCGATGGGCTTAAGGCTTTGGTTGAAAGTTTTGGTGAAGAAATTCTTAATACCGACAAAACTCTTAACCGAAAAGCATTGGCAAAAGCCGCTTTTTCTTCACAAGAAAAAACCAAACTTCTAAATGACACCATTTTCCCTTTTATAAAAGAACTTGTATTAAAAGAAATGCAAGGCAGCAAAATTTTATTAGATGCTCCCACCCTTTTTGAAAGCGGAATAAATGAAGTTTGCCATAAAACGATTGCCGTTTTAAGCAACAAGAAAAACCGTCTTGAAAGAATAATAAAAAGGGATAATTTAACCGAAGAAGAAGCACTTTTACGCATGTCCGCAGGAAAAAGTGATGATTTTTACTTAAAAAATGCAGATTATATAATATATAATGATGATTCTGAAAATATATTTTTAGAAGAATTCAAACTAACCCTATCAAAAATTTTAGAATCAGGAGATAGCATATGAGTGATATCAAAAAATTAAAAAAGGACTTGTTTTACAACCGCAAAAACGGAAGACAAATTACCGATTTGGAAATTTTAAAAGAAGCGGACTGCTATTGCGAAGGTTATAAAAAGTTTTTAGATGGCGCTAAAACCGAGCGCGAAGCGGTGAAAATTGCCGTTTCATTAGCCGAATCAAAGGGTTTCAAACCTTTTGAAATCGGTAAAAAATATCTCGCAGGTGATAAGGTTTACTTTAATAATCGCGGTAAAACTGTTGCCTTTGCCGTAATTGGAGAAGATAGTGTTGAAAATGGTATTAATATAACCGCTGCGCATATTGATTCACCACGCTTAGACTTAAAGCCCAATCCACTCTACGAAGAAGTAGAATTGGCGCTTTTCAAAACCCACTACTACGGTGGCATAAGAAAATATCAGTGGACCGCTATTCCCTTAGCACTTCACGGTGTATTTGCGCTTAAAGACGGCACCGTAAAAGAAGTTTGCATTGGCGAAAATGATAACGAACCCAAGTTTGTTATTAATGACCTTTTGCCCCATCTTGCAACCGAACAAAACAAGCGCACCTTAGCCGAAGGTATCAAGGGTGAAGAGTTAAATGTTCTAATTGGCAGTCATCCATTTAAGGACGATGAAGGCAGTGAACTTGTAAAACTCAATATTTTAAAACTTTTAAACGAAAAATATGGTATTACAGAAGAAGACTTTTTGTCGGCCGAACTCGAAATGGTACCGGCATTTAAATCCTGCGATATTGGTTTTGACCGTTCTCTTATCGGTGCTTACGGACAGGATGACCGTGTATGCGCCTACCCTGCATTGACCGCAATTTTAGAAGTTGAAGCACCTAAGAAAACTGCTTTAGCCATACTTGCCGACAAGGAAGAAGTAGGTTCTATGGGTAACACAGGTCTTGAATCTGACTTTTTGCGTTATATAATCGGTGATATTGCAAAAATGCAAGGTGTTGACTACACTGTTGCTTTGCGCAATTCTAAATGCCTTTCTGCAGACGTTAACGCAGGTCTTGACCCCACATTCCAAGATGTTATGGAACGCCGTAATGCTTCAATGCTGAACTATGGTGTTGTTGTTACTAAATATACCGGTGCGCGTGGTAAATCAAGCACATCCGATGCTTCGGCTGAGTATATGGCTTATGTTCGCAATATGCTTGACAAAGAAGGTATCATTTGGCAAACAGGTGAACTAGGAAAGGTTGATTTAGGCGGCGGCGGAACTGTTGCTATGTATATTGCAAATATGGGTGTAGACGTTGTCGATTTAGGCGTTCCTGTTCTTTCTATGCATGCGCCGTTTGAAACAACTGCTAAATTCGATGTTTATATGTGTTTCCGTGCCATGTACGAGTTTATGAAGTAATGAACACCTGTCCTTCTTTCACATATAATGGTATTGACCTTGTGTCAATCTTAAAAAGGGTGTGGAAGTATGTTTGATGACAGATGTTCATCTTCTAATTATTGCTCCTGCCAAACACGCGCTTGTGTTAACCGAGTACTTGCTATATTAGCTATTGTCTTGGCATTGGTCGTAGGTGCGATTTTCGGTGCTATGATGGTAACGATGGTTGTTGAAGCCCTTATCCCTCTAGCAATTTTTGCTATTGGCTTATTGTTGGCTATAATCCTTATTTACCTTTTTGTGCGTTGCAGATGCAGAGAAGAAGAATAAAAAACTCTATTGTTAAAATAAAAACCCCCGAGTCTAAAACTCGGGGGTTCAATCTTATATTAGTTGGTGATTGTAAGTTCGGTATCCTTATCAAAGAGATGAATCTTAGAAGGTTCGATAGCAATCTGAATCTTATCACCAGGACGTGCTGTGTTAGTAGGAGCAACACGAGCATTAATTGAGTGGCCTTCGCAGTTCATATAGAGATAAGTTTCAGCACCCATAAGTTCGGTGACTTCAACATCAGCTTCAACAATACCATCTTTATTCAAAGCAAGAAGGTCTTCTTCGTTATGAACGTTTTCAGGACGGATACCCATGACGATTTCCTTACCAACGTAAGCATCAAGGCAGTTGTCCTTATTCTTTTCAGCCGGAAGTTTAATTCTATACTTAACACCAGCACGTGTTTTGGTATCTTCAGAACCGAATTCTACAAAGAAGTCTTTGCCTTCTTTAACAAGAACAGAATCGATAAAGTTCATCTGGGGTGAACCAATGAATCCTGCAACGAAGAGGTTGCAAGGATAGAGATAAAGATTTTGAGGTGTATCAACCTGTTGAACAACACCGCTCTTCATAACAACGATACGAGTACCCATTGTCATAGCTTCTGTCTGGTCATGTGTTACGTAGATGAAGGTTGTACCCAAACGTTGATGGAGCTTAGAAATTTCGGTACGCATTTGTGCACGAAGTTTAGCATCCAAGTTTGAAAGCGGTTCGTCAAGTAAGAATACCTTAGGTTCACGAACGATAGCACGCCCGAGAGCCACACGTTGACGCTGACCACCTGACAAAGCCTTAGGCTTACGTTCAAGAAGGTGTTCAATGTCGAGGATACGAGCTGCTTCTTCAACACGACGACGGATTTCATCCTTCGGAGTTTTGCGAAGTTTAAGACCAAATGCCATATTGTCAAATACGGTCATGTGGGGATAAAGAGCATAGTTCTGGAACACCATTGCGATGTCACGGTCTTTCGGGGCAACGTCATTGATAAGACGATCGCCGATATAAATTTCACCTTCAGAAATTTCTTCAAGACCTGCAACCATACGAAGAGTTGTAGACTTACCGCAACCGGAAGGACCAACGAGAATAATAAACTCCTTATCCTTAATTTCAAGATTAAAGTCGATAACCGCGGTTACACCGCCGGGATATCTTTTGTAAACATTACGAAGTGATAGACTTGCCATTATGGGCCTCCTAAAAATGTTTTTTATCATAGTTATTATAACAAATTGCTCCCCGAAAAACTATGCATTATTCCACCAATGTTATTATTCACAATTTGTATATTTTGTCATGTTTTATCAACACTTTGTAAAAATTAGTGCAATTTGTTTATCATCAAGCATAACACACTCACCTTGCGCCAAACTTTCAGGCAGACTTAAACCGCCTATCGCAGTTCGCTTGAGTTCATTAACGCCGAGCCCCACTGTGCCGAACATACGCTTGATTTGATGATACTTACCTTCGCTTATTTTAATCTCGGCTTTATTAGGTGCTACCCAGCGCAATAAAGCCTTTTTACATACCGTACCGTCAGCAAGGATAACCCCATTCAAAAATAGTGAAATCATTTCGTCTGTGACATCACCGTCGAGCGTTGCTTCATAGGTTTTATATACATTTTTATTGGGCGCAATCGCTCTATGCGCAAAATCTCCGTCATCGGTAATTATTAAGAGTCCCGTTGTGTCCTTATCCAACCTGCCTACAGGAAATAAACCGTTGCGTTTAAGTTCTTGCGGAACCAAATCTACAACAGTTTTTCGGTTTTTATCTTCACTCGCCGACAGCACACCTTTAGGCTTATTCATAAGAATATAAACATATTTTTTATACTCTAAAGTCTGGCCGCCAAACACAATATTGGCATTTACATCAATCAAAACCGACGGGTCTTTGACAGTTTGTCCGTCAACAACACCCTTTCCCCGCCTTATCTCTATACGCGCAATCTTACGGGAAACATTAAATTGATTTGCTATTATTTTATCAAAACGTTCTTTCGTCATTATTCTTTCCTTTAAGGGCGGTCATCTCGCCGTTAATATTAAGCGAAGCTACATCTCCGCCAACAAGCCTACCTTTATAAACAATCAAATTGACTACTGTTTGGTCGTCTTTATTATAAGTATATACCGAAACTTCCTTTCCGCAATAGTTCAATAAATTGAACCCTGCTTCAATTTGAAGAGCATTATATTTTTTATAAACATCGCTGAACTCTTGCGGGATAACCACCGTCTTTTGCGCAAAATTATCACTTTGCAAAGTAATACCCAACGTGTTTATATACTGCACTCGTTTTGCATTGGTAGATACATCAATATCGTTTGCCTTAACAGAAAAAAACTGTGCGGTAAAGACAAACAGCAGTACTACCGAGCATAACAACACTGCTAATTTTTTCTTGGTAAGCATTAAATACATTACAAAAACCCCTTTGTATATTTTATTATACAGGGGTATTTTTTATTCGCCTATAACGCAAACCGCGTGAGCAGAAATGCCTTCCAAAGCACCGGTAAACCCAAGACCTTCTTCGGTAGTAGCCTTAACATTCACACAGTTTATATCTATACTACAATCACTTGCAATATTCGTGCGCATAGCCGATATATAGCCTGACATTTTAGGTTTTTGCGCAATAATAGTAGCATCAATATTGCCAATCTTATAACCTTTTTCAGCCAAGAGTTCAACAGTTTTTCTAAGCAAAATACGGCTGTCTATATTTAAAAAACTGTTATCATTATCGGGGAAATGTTTACCAATATCGCCCAATGCCGCCGCACCCAAAAGCGCATCGCATATAGCATGTAAAAGCACGTCCGCATCGGAGTGACCTAAAAGCCCTTTTTCGTAAGGGATTTCCACACCGCCTATTATACATTTGCGGTTTTCACAAAATTTATGAACATCATAACCGTGACCTATTCTTATCATTCCAATTCCTCACTTAAAAAACTTTGTGCTATAACCAAATCTTCGGGGGTGGTTATTTTAATATTTCTATAGCTTCCGTCAACAATATGCACTTTATAGCCCGACGCTTCCATAATTGAAGTGTCGTCCGTAAACAAAGAAACGTCCGTATTTTCTACTGCCTTTAGATAATCGGCTACTATTACCCCTTGCGGTGTTTGTACCGAAACCAGATTTTCCCGACTTACAGTTTTAATAACATCTCCGTTTTTGCTAACTTGTTTTATGGTTTCCTTAACTTTCACACCGCAGGTCACCGCGCTATACTCATTCAATCCATCTTTGACAGCATTAATAATACCATCATTTACAAAAGGACGCGCACCATCGTGAATAAGCACCTTTTTGACATCATCACCCAACCGCGCAAAACCATTCAAAACAGATTCTTGACGGCTATTACCACCGCAAACAATATCGGTGAGTTTGGTTATGCCATACTTTTCGCAAACAAGTTGAATTTGAAATAAATCCTCGGTTCTCACAACCAAAATGATATTAGAAATACTCTGGCAGTTTTCAAATTTGCGAAGGGTGTGTATAAGTACCGGAATACCTTGAAGTTCTGCTAATTGCTTGTTCGTGCCTTGCATTCTTGAAGAAGAACCTGCAGCAACAACAATTACGGGGATACCGTTTTCACTTGAATTTATACTGTAATCTAATTTCAATTCCGTTTTATGCATTTTTAATTACCTTTTTAAAAATTTCACTAAAGCAAATCGCCAAAATGGCACCAAGACACCAACCGCATACAACATCGCTAAAGAAATGTACGTTAAAATATATACGGGAAATACCCATCATTATTGGGAAAATAAGTAATACAACAAATGTTAGCACTTTTTGAAGTTTTGTCTTGCACAAAGGCAAAATACAAAAAGCCAACATTAAATAAATTGCCATATTATTCATAGCGTGACCGCTCGGAAAACTATACCCGCTTACTTCCACAAGCCTTTCAATAGGTCTTGGCCGAGCAATAACATTCTTTATAATTTTATTTAGTAAGGTGGAAGTTATAGCGGTACATGCAACCGGTATCCCCACCCTTTTACTAGTAACAGGAAGTAGTAAAAGCGCTGCTACGATAATAACATCGGGAATAGTATCCCCTAAAACCGTGAAAGAATAAAAAAGTTCGCCAACTTCACCTTTGGGATTTATAAAGGTTGGAAGCCATGCTTCAAAAGTTTGCAAAACCCCCGCAAACCCAAGATATCCAACAACGACAAAAATCACCGCTAAAACAGCAATTATTATAATCTTACCTTTTTTCATATCCTACCTCACAAAACATAAAAACCGCACAAAAGTGCGGTTTTATAGGTTTATTCTTCGGTTTCTTCTTGGCCGCACTCGCAACCTTCACAATCGCAACCGTCAAAATCAAATTCAAGCTCGGTTCCGCAGTTAGGGCAAACCATACCTTCTTCTTCGAGCATACCTTCATCGAGATAAATCACATCATTACAAGCAGGACACTCGATTTCGTAAACTTCATCGTCACAGCAATCGCAATCACAATCACAGTCGCAATCGCAATCGCAATCATCATCTTCATCGTCTTCATAAACGAAGCTTTCAAGGTCTGCCAAATCTTCGTCAACAGCGTCGATTTGTTCGATAATTTCTTCGCAGCCTTCTTCGATATCGTAAATTTCATCGGTAATGTCGCCAAGCAAATCAATAATAGCGGTTAAGATTTTGCCTTCGTTTGTGCTTTCGTCGAGTTTAAGACCTTCAGCCAAACCTTTGATATACGCAATCTTTTCACAAATATCCATTATAATATCTCCCTAAAAAAATTTATACGCGTTCCATGTATTCGCCGGTACGGGTATCAACTCTTATCATTTCGCCTTCGTCGATAAAGAGCGGTACGCGAATTTCAGCACCGGTTTCCAAAGTAGCTGGTTTTGTAGCATTGGTAGCAGTATCACCCTTGAAGCCGGGGTCAGTTTGGGTAACAGCAAGTTCAACAAATGTTGGCGGTTCTACACCAAAAACCTTGCCTTTATAAGATAAAACCTTGCAAACCATGTTTTCCTTAACGAACTTGAAGTTATCGCCTAATTCACTGCCGTTAATAGGTTCAAGTTCATAAGTTTCTTGGTCCATAAAATAATAAAGGTCGCCATCGTTATAAGAATATTCCATATCCTTTCTTTCAACAAAAGCGGTGGGGAACTTTGCTGTAGGGTTGTAACTCTTTTCAATAACCGCTCCTGTAATAACATTCTTTGTCTTTGTTCTTACAAAAGCAGCGCCCTTACCGGGTTTAACATGCTGGAATTCAACAACCTGAAGCACGTTGCCGTCTTCTTCAAAAGTTACGCCATTTCTAAAATCGCCTGCACTAATCATAATAATCCTCCAAATGTGCAATATTTTCTATAATATTATAAAACTTTAAATACCTTTTGTCAAGGCTATAATAATTCGAAAGAACAAGATAAAATATTGAAATAAAGATAATTTGTGGTATAATTATAATACAAAGAACAAAGGAGACACCAAATGATAACCAAAGATATTAAATACGTTGGGGTTAATGACCATAAAATCGACCTGTTCGAAGGTCAGTATATTGTTCCTAACGGAATGGCATATAACTCTTATATTATAAACGACCAAAAAACCGCCGTGTTAGATTCGGTTGATATTAACTTTGCAGATGAATGGATTGATAATATAAAATCAGCGCTTGGCTCCAAGCAACCTGATTACCTTATAGTTCAACATATGGAACCTGACCATTCTTCAAGTATTGCTCGTTTTGTAGAAGCATTCCCTAACGCAACCCTTGTTGCAACTGATAAAGCCTTTGCGATGTGCCTTAAGTTTTTCGGGAATGATTTCGCCAACAAGCGCATAGTTGTAAAAGAAGGTGACACCATTTCTCTAGGTGAACATGAACTAAGTTTCATCACCGCGCCAATGGTTCATTGGCCTGAAGTTATGATGACCTATGACGCTAAGGACAAGGTTTTCTTCTCGGCAGATGCTTTTGGTAAGTTTGGCGCACTTAACTGTGAAGAAGATTGGGCTTGTGAAGCCAGAAGATACTACTTTGGAATAGTTGGTAAATACGGTGTGCAGGTACAAGCCGTACTTAAAAAAGCCGCCGCTCTCGACATTCAAACTATATGCCCGTTGCACGGCCCTGTTCTTAAAGAAAATCTTGGCTATTACCTTGATTTATACAACACATGGTCATCATACGGTGTAGAAAGTGAAGGCGTTTTAATTTGCTATACATCGGTTTACGGCAACACTAAAAAAGCGGTTGAACTTTTAATAGAAGAGTTGAATAATTTAGGTTGTCCTAAGGTCGCAGTAAACGACCTTGCCCGCTGTGACATGGCAGAAGCGGTTGAAGATGCTTTCCGCTACGGTAAGATAATACTTGCTACTACCACCTATAACGGAAGTATTTTCCCCTTTATGCACACCTTTATAAACGAATTGACCGAACGTGGATATAAAAACCGCAAAATAGGTATTATCGAAAACGGAAGTTGGGCGCCCGTAGCGGCAAATGCCATTAAGAAATTGCTCGAAAGCAGCAAAAATTTAACCTTTACCGACACCACCGTTACAATAAACTCGGCTGTCAAGGACGAAAATATAGAACAAATCAAAAACCTTGCAAAAGAAATTATTTGATTTTATTGCAATAGCACATTTGGCTATGGTATAATTTAAAAAAATAACTTTTAAGGAGAATTTATTATGGTAAACAAATATGCAGGTACACAGACCGAAAAAAATCTTGAAGCTGCTTTTGCAGGCGAATCTCAAGCAAGAAACAAATATACCTATTACGCTTCAAAGGCTAAAAAACAAGGTTTTGAGCAAATCGCAGCGCTTTTCTTAAAAACTGCCGACAACGAAAAAGAACATGCTAAAATGTGGTTCAAAGAATTACATAACGGCGTTGGTGACACAAAAGATAACCTTTTAGATGCCGCCGAAGGCGAAAACTACGAATGGACCGATATGTATTCAGGCTTTGCTGATACAGCAGAAAAAGAAGGCTTTACTGAACTTGCAAAGAAATTCCGTTTGGTTGCTGCTATTGAAAAGCATCACGAAGAACGCTATCGCGCACTCCTTAAGAATATAGAACTTGCTGAAGTTTTCGAAAAGAGCGAAGTTAAAGTTTGGGAATGCCGCAACTGCGGACATATAATCGTAGGCACAAAAGCCCCCGAAATTTGCCCGACTTGTGACCATCCGAAAGCATATTTTGAAATTCACGCAGAAAATTATTGATTTTTGGTAATACTATCTTCTATAGGAGGTTTTATTATGAAATATGTATGCGAAATTTGCGGTTATGTTTATGACGAAGAGTTAGGCGATGTTGATAATGGTATTGAACCCGGAACAAAATGGGAAGACCTACCCGAAGACTTTGTATGCCCCCTTTGCGGCGTAGGTAAAGATAACTTTTCTCAAGAATAAACTTTTGTAATCAAAAAGCATCGTAAAAGTTTAACGCTTTTACGATGCTTTTTTAATATATACGCAAGAGATTATCGTTCATGATAATATTGATTTTGATACTCAAATAAAAAAAGAAAGCACCTGCTAACACAAGTGCTTTCAAAAAATTGGTCGAGGCGACAGGTGACGTTGCGAGCGCGTCCTGTGGACGATGCAGCGAGCATAAGGAAGCGCCGCGGTCGACGATTGCACCGCACTCCAAGCGTGTGCAGAGTCGGGCACCGCAAGAGTAAACGAACCGCAGGTTCGAATCCGTAAAATATTATAAAATAAAAAAGAAAGCACTTATTTTAAATAAGTACTTTCTAAAGTTGGTCGAGGCGACAGGATTCGAACCTGCGGCCTCTGCGTCCCGAACGCAGCGCTCTACCAAACTGAGCCACGCCTCGATTTTTAACCTATATTTTATTTTAATTTTTACTAATTTCTTTACCCGCGCTGCTACTCCGCTTGACTCTTGCGGTGCCCGAAAAAATTTTCGTCTTGGAGCGACGAATTTTTAAGTAACGATTAACGCGCACGTATTATTATATAGTTGCAAAAAGAAAAAGTCAATCTTTTTTTTGAAGATTGACTTTTGTTTTATTTATTTTTAAGTTCATTAAGTGCAGTTTCCATCATAATATGTATTTTTTCCCCTACTTCATTGGTGTTCATACCTTCATATTCTTCAGGATATATAACACCTACTACACGAAAATCAACCTGACAACCGCGCCAAATCATTCTTGCCGGTATTCTTCTTGTGCCGTTAAGCGTACAAACAACTATTGGCACCTTTGGCTTTAATGCAATCTTAAAGGCACCGTTTCTAAAAGGTAACAACTCACAAGACTTGCTTGTATAACCTTCGGGGAAGATAGCGATAGATGCCTTATCTTCTTTAATATATCTTACCGCTTCGATAATAGTTTTAGCGGCTTCGCGATTATTTTCCCTATCAATCGGTAACCCGTAAAGTTTATGCATTACCCTAGCAATAAGGGGCATAGTTGAATAAATATCCTTTTTCCCTATAAAGCCTATCTCGTTATCTGGGAAAACTGACCAGATAATCGCCGGGTCAAAATCATGCTGATGATTACAAACAAAAAGCATCTTTCTATCTGTAGGCACCTGTTCCAAAGGAATACCGCTTAGGTTGATTTTCACTCTTACCAGTTTTACTATAAGCGGAAGAGTAGTCTTTAAAACAAACCTATAATATTTTGCGCCTTTTTCCTTATCGGACTTAAGGCTAACCAAAAGGAACGTGCCAAAAAACCACGCAAGATGGATTATAATAAACGCCAGGAAAAAGCCAACTATCAAAAGCGGTACCAACCACCAAGAGTAACTTTGGCGCAATATTTCGAAAAAATTATTTAAAAAGGGTATTAAAACAACGCTCAATAACAAATAAAAATATATCATTTCAAACCTCAGTTTTGCTTTTTTACAATACTATACTCATCATAAAAATTAAAATAAGGGCAATTATACGTTTGCGATGTCATAAACCTTTGCATTTCATCTTCATCCAAGTTTACTTCGCAAAAATAACAATCGCATTCATCATCGTAAACATAATTAGAACAATTTTCGCAATTGGTTTTTCCCATTAAACTCACCTACTGTGTAGTGGTATTATCCGACGAAGAACTTTCTTGCGGAGTTGTAGTAGTGCTTTCAGTCGATGTTTCTCCGCTTTCTTGCTCATCACTGACCGTAGGTTGTTCTTCTGAGGGCACTTCTTCACTTGAAGATTCTAATTCACTTGAAGAATCGGTATCATCAGATGGAGTCAAATCACTAGTACTGTCGTCTTGCGATGTAGACGGGACACTTTCTTCAGGTGTGCTTTGAATGCTTGATGAAGACGGTGTACTGTCTACCGGCTCTTTTTTAGAACTTGTACTTGAAGAATTTCCTGAAGAACCAGAACTTCCGAACATATTTCTATACCAATCGTTTTTACCAATTCCATTGGCTTTAACATAATCTTCGGGTGAAATATTGTCATAGAAAAACGCATGTAAAAGGTCTTTAGCAAAATCTAAATCGTAATAAACACACGAACCTACTCGCGCAATACTTGGCGCTTTCATTTGGTATTCATTCAAAGGCATTCTTGTTTGCTTAAAAGTGGGTGAATCTAAAAGCACATCAAAAGCAAGACCCATTATTTCCTTATACGAAAGTGAAGTTTCAGCATAAGGAATCAACGCTTTAACAAGCTTTACATACTTAGATTTGGGCAAAGTTAATGCCTTATTAAAAAGTTGTTCCATAACATAACGCTGACGGTCAGTTCTGCCAAAATCGTTATTTGTGCCCCAAATATTTACAAACTTGCGTATACGAGAATACGCAACTGCCTGAATACCATTCGCTTGATGTTTGCCGGCAGTTTTTATATAGTAAGGTTTGGGATCAATTTTCAGCTTATCACAATGGCGCTTTATAAGTCCGTTTAACCCGTCAGAATGATTAGTATTAACTTCCTGTTCAGTAAGTTCAATCTCGATACCGCCCACCGCATCTATAATTTCAGCCATGCCGAAGAAGTTTACGGTAGCGTACTCCGAAATATCCAAACCAAAGTTTTTATTAATAGTTTTAATTGCAAGTTCAGGTCCGCCCGAAGCATAAGCGCTATTTATTTTGTTATAAGTCGTACCCGACTTCTTTTCAATCTTAACCAACGAATCGCGCATAATAGAAACGATTTTAACCGTCTTTAATTCGGTGTTAATACTAAGCACCATAATACTGTCAGAATTACCGCTGAATGACTTTTTACTGCGCGTATCGATACCGAAAAGCGCAATATTGACGACTTTTTTATCTATAACATTCTCAAAACCCAAATCATCCGGATTGGCGGTAATTTTGTTATAATTATAACCAAACATCGAGAAAAAGACTATTGCGAAAACCAACACCAAAGCAACCACTGATGTCACTGCGCTTACGGTGATTTTCTGCCATTTTTTGAGTCCCTTCCACCACTCCGAAATCGTTGTTCCCATTTTTTGAAAAAATCCTGCTATACCGCGCTTTTTCTTCTTAAAATGGTGGCTTTTATAGGTTTGGTCCGCGGTCATTAAATCAAAACTTTCGGGATTTGTGTTTACATTAAAACCATTATTTTCCATAATACACCTTTTTATTAATCAGGCTTTTATAAATATCGCCTTTTTTAATTCCTGTAATATTAGCAGCTTCCTTAGCGGCAGATGAAGTTGACTGACCATCATCTACCAAGCGCTTAGCTATACCCACGGCATCGCTAAGAGTATAAGCCTTATCTTCTTCCTTAGCACCGCTTATTATGAGTACAAACTCACCACGCGGAGCATTTTGCGTGTAATGCTCAATAGCATTGCTAAAATTAGTATGAAAAACCGTTTCGTGAAGTTTTGTAAGTTCTCGTACAATCGCAATATCACGTTCACCAAAAACCAAAAGCATATCGTTAAGTGTTGCAAGTAGTTTATGCGGTGCTTCGTAAAATACCATTGTACGCTTTTCGGTTTTGAGTTCTTCTAAATGAAGTCTTCTGCCATTTTTTTGAGTAGTCAAAAAACCTTCAAAACAAAATCTTCCTGATGGCATACCCGCAATAGAAAGCGCAGTAGTAATAGCGCTCGGACCCGGTACCGATTCGACAGGGATATTATTTTGGTGGCAAAGCCTTACCAAATCTTCACCGGGGTCGGATATGGCGGGCATACCCGCATCAGATACCACCGCACAGGTTTCCCCGTGCAAGAGTCTTTCTAAAATCAAATTCCCTTTACTGGCTTTATTATGCTCGTAATAAGCGAGCATTTCTTTCTTTATATCAAAATGATTGAGAAGTTTTACGGTAACACGAGTGTCTTCAACCGCTAAAAAGTCAACACTTCTAAGGGTTTCGATCGCGCGGGGACTAAAATCTCCCAAATTACCGATCGGCGTACCTACAACATAAAGTTTACCCGACATTATAAATACGCCTCCTTATAAGCGCCGTAAATGTTAATCATTTCGTCTGAAAATTTTCCGTCTTCTTCAACATAAAGCGTAGGCTCTATGCGAAGACCTGTTTTGCCGCAGCGTCTACCCTCAACAAGCACAAGCCATGGTTCTTGCGCCTTGCGCTGACAAACCAGGCGTAGCCTTTTAGGCTCTACCTTACATTCACTCATAAGTGACATAAGTTCTGAAAGTCTTTCGGGACGATGGCACATACAAAGCCTTCCGCCCGTCTGCAAAAGTTTAGCCGCAACTTCTACAATATCTCGCAAGGTGCACTCTACTTCGTGTCGAGCAACCTTTAAAAGCGTATCGGGATTTTTAAGCCCTGCATTAGGTGCCTTATAAGGCGGATTACAGGTTACAAGGGTATGGCAACCAAACTCCACCCTGCCTTTTAGCGCTTTGAGGTCGCAATTTATTGCAGTAAACTTTGTAAGATTTAGTTCATCTTTGGTTTTTTGCGCTAAGCTGATAGCCTGTTCGCTTATATCAACACCTGTCGCGCTTGAAAGTTTTCCGTCGCGCAACATTAAAAACGGTATAATTCCACAGCCAGTTCCTAAATCTACCATTTTATCCTGCGCCTTTGCCGATGCGAAATTAGCAAGTAAAACCGCATCAGTCCCAAAGGTATGAAATTTATTTACATAAAGATAAAAATCCTTGCCTAACGGCTCTTTTTTTATGCTCTGCTCCATTTTACGCCCTGCGGGGTATCTTCCAAAATAATACCCATTTCTTTAAGCTTATCACGGATTTCGTCAGCGGTCTTGAAGTCTTTTGCCTTGCGGGCCTCAGTACGCTTTTCAATAAGTGCTTCAATCTCGCTGTCCAAGCTTTCTTCCTTACGATTGTAAACCAATCCCAAAACGCCTGTTAATTGATCAAACATATCAGCGCAATCCTCTAATGTAGCCTTTTTAGCGCCATTTGCAATAACGCTGTTAATATCACGCACAAGAGTGAAAATAGCAGCTAAAGCATCAGCGGTGTTAAGGTCATCCTCCATAGCAGCAATAAACTCGTTTTTGCGTTCTTCAATAAATGCAGGCACTTCTCCGCC
>JAZNSZ010000038.1:0-14246 GCA_045591465.1 Acutalibacteraceae bacterium
CAACTCCTTGGCTCACAGAACGACATGGCTACGATCCGACTTCCGAACTTGCAGAGCAATACTCAACCCGTATTATCCGTATGCTTGACGGTGTTATCACTTCGGACAGCGCCCCATTAAGCCAAGAAGAACTAGCATTTACAAAGAATGATGAACAAGAAAAACCCAAAAAACGCAAAAAGCAAAAGATGCCGACAATGTCACTTGGTACTTCTTTTTCTCTATCTCTTAAAAACCTTTTCACCAAAAAAGGCAGGACGGTTTTAACATCTTTTGCAGGAAGTATCGGTATTATTGGTATTGCGCTTATTTTTGCGGTATCTCAGGGTATGACAACCTATATAGATATTGTTCAAGAAAACACCCTTTCTTCTTACCCAATAACCCTTGAAAATCAGTCGATGGATATATCATCACTGCTTGAAACATTCATCGGTACGGCGCAATCGGGCGAAAAGCACGATAACGATGCCGTATACCAAAAATCAATGGTTTACGATATGCTCAACGCCCTTAACACCGCTAACAAGAACGAAAATGACCTTAAATCCTTCAAGGCGTACCTTGAAAATCAGTTGGCTGATGATAGCGCTAACGAAGAACTTAAAAATGCCATAAACGGCACTTCCTACACCTATGATTTCGACCTGTTGGTTTACACCGAAAATATCGATGGCGATATTATCCGTTCCGACAGCGAAGAACTAATGCAAGAAGTATTGCTTGAGCATTTTGGTATGGATATGACCACCATTGTAGATATGAGAGCAAGTACCGGTATGTCTAGCAGTATGATGTCATTTGGCAGTATGAGCCTTTGGCAAGAAATGCTTTCGGGTGATAACGGCGACCTTATAAACCCCATAATTAAAACCCAATACGATATGGTTTACGGTTCTTGGCCTAATAGTTATGACGAGATAGTATTAGTTCTTGACGAACACAACGAACTTGACGACATGGCTTTATATTCTTTAGGTCTTAAATCAAAAGAAGAAATTGACGCTTTAACCAAGGCGGCAATTAACCAAGAAAAGATAGAATACGAAACTCGTAAGTGGTCTTACGAAGAAATTTGCAATGGTGAATATAGGGTTATTCTTAATTCCGACTGCTTCACCTATGACAAAAAAACCAAAACCTACACCGACCTTCGCGATACTACAGCCGGTCTTAAATACTTGTATGACAATGGCATAAACCTTAAAATAACAGGTATTATCCGCCCTAATGAAGACTCTGTTTCAACTATGCTTTCAGGTTCTATCTGCTACACAAAAGATTTAACCGAATACATTATTGAAAAGTCACAAAACTCAAATGCAATAAAAGCGCAAAAGAAAACCCCCGAAACAGATATTTTCACCAATCTTCCCTTTAGCGAAAACAGCACAAACCTTTCAGATAAGGAAAAGCAATCGGAGTTTAAGAAATATCTAAACTCGTTAGACGATACTAAAAAGGCAGAAACCTATGTAAAAATCATGTGTGTTCCAGCCGAAAAAGATGTTGACGAATATGTTTCAAAAGCGCTTAAGAATATGAAACGTGAAGATATGGAGAAAACTCTCTCCCCCATTCTTGCAACACAAACCGGTATGTCGGAAAGTGAAATTAGCGACTACCTTTCTTCAATGAAAAATGATGATATAGAAGAAATTTTCTCAACCTTTGTTGAAGAACAGTATAAATCCGAATACGCCAAAGGCGTTAAGGCTCAACTAAGCCTAATGCCGCAAGAACAGTTGTCCGCGGCTTTGGATTCCGCAAAATCAAACTTCACTGTAAAAGAATCGGCTTTGTATTATGATGAAGTGCTGGAATTTTCTGAATCTTCTTATGATGATAACTTGAGAAAATTAGGTTATGTAAAACTTGATACACCTTCAAGTATAAATATATACGCTACCACCTTTGAAGATAAGGATGTTATTGAAGCCGCCATTGCAGAATACAACGACGGCGTTGAAGAACTTTCAAAAATCACCTATACCGACTATATCGGCATTATGATGTCTTCTATCACTACCATAATAAACGCAATCACCTATGTTCTTATTGCGTTCGTTGCGGTATCACTTATAGTTTCTTCTATAATGATTGGTGTTATCACCTTGATTTCAGTACAAGAACGAACAAAAGAAATCGGCATTTTACGTGCCATAGGCGCTTCAAAACGCAATGTTTCAACCATGTTCAATGCCGAAACGGTTATAATAGGTTTGACATCGGGCACTTTAGGTGTGACAATAACTTATTTACTGTGCATACCGATTAACCTTATTTTGCATACCGTTACAGGCATAAATAATCTTAACGCAATTTTACCAATACCCGTTGCGGTAATACTAGTAATAATAAGCATTTTGCTCACCATGCTTTCGGGACTTATACCCTCAAGAAGCGCATCTAAAAAAGACCCCGTAATAGCACTTAGAACTGAATAACTTTTAAAGTCGGCAAAATTTTTGCCGACTTTTATTTTTTTGTAAAATATTTGAAAAAAGTACTTCTATTTTAGTTTGTTATTTGGTATAATAAATGTAACTATGTATTAGAGGTATATATTATGTTTATAAATATAGATGGTCTTAATATAGAATATACCGAACAAGGCTCAGGCAAACCCGTGTTATTATTACACGGATGGGGTGCTTCTTTTGACACCTACCGCGGTGTTATAAACACCCTGAAAGAGCGTTGCCGTGTTGTTGCGGTGAACTTTCCCGGATGCGGTAATTCCGACACTATGGAAAACCCTTGGACGCTTGACGATTACTGCAATTTTGTAATTAAATTTATTAAGGCAGTAAACCTTGAAAATCCTATAATTTTTGGTCACTCCCACGGTGGTAGAGTTACCATAAAACTCACGGCTGACGGTATGGTTAAACCGCCAAAAATTGTTTTAATCGACTCTGCGGGGCTTATACCTAAAAAAAGTTTTAAGCAAAAATTTCGAGCAAAAAGTTTTAAAACCATCAAAACAGTGCTAACATTACCTGTTATTAAAAACTTTTCCGGCGGTCTTTTAGACAAAGCGAGAAAACATTATGGCTCGGCTGATTATAACGCCGCTCCCTTGGTTTTAAGACAGACGCTTGTCTCGCTCGTTAATACCGATTTGCGCGATATTTTGCATAAAATAGATTGCCCAACGCTTTTAATTTGGGGCGAAAACGATACAGCAACTCCCCTTGCAGATGCTAAAATTATTGAAAGTAAAATCCGTGATTGCGGTCTTTGCGTTATAAAAGGTACGGGGCATTTCTCTTTTTGCGAACGCCCTGCCCATGTGAACGCAATAATAAACAGTTTTATTTAAAATGAAGGTGCTTTAATGAATATTTACTTGCTCGTGTCATTAATTTTATCTTGTATTGGCGGTCTGTTCGCCATTACAAGACAATTTCAAATGTTTCAACAAAACTCGTATTACCCTTCGCGCTACTTTGGATGGCTTAAGGATAATTCGGCTGGGAATTTACTATCCGCCGGTATTTATCTAATAATATCCGTTTTTTATTTATTGAAATTATACATACCAATGTGTATCATTTCCTTTATTTTGATGTTGGATTTTATTAAAACTGCCATAACCCTTCAAAAGACTTCGGTCAAAGGTCTTGTTTTTACCGATAGGGTTAAGCGCCTTTATGCTACTGCTTTTTTGGTATTTGCAATACTTATTGTACTTTATGCACTCCTACCAAAAAGTGTAATCGGTCGCATAGCAACTACACTTTGCTTACTTTTGGCATACTTCCCCCCTGTGTTTACATTTATTCTTTGGGGAATAACTTTACCGATTGAAAATAAAATCTCACAATACTATATAGATGATGCAAAAAAGATTTTGGCTTCCCGTCCCGATTTAACCGTTATCGGTGTTACCGGAAGTTACGGTAAAACCACTACCAAGTTTATTTTAACCCGTATTTTAAGTGAAAAATTCAATGTTGTTTGCACACCACACAGTTTCAACACACCAATGGGTATTGTAAAAACAATCCGTACCATGTTAAAACCCCAAACCGAGATTTTTGTCTGCGAAATGGGCGCAAAAGAAGTTGGTAATATTAAAGAAGATTGCGATATTGCAAGTCCCAAATACGGAATAATTACTTCGGTGGGACCTCAGCACCTTGAAACCTTTAAATCTATTGAAAACGTATTTTCCACTAAGTTCGAATTGGCCGACGCTGTACGCGAGAATGACGGAATTACCTTTATAAACGGCGACAGTAAAGAGATTATAACCCGCGCAGGTGAAGGATTTAAGGTTTACGGCACCGATAAGAACTTTGATTTTTGCGGCGAAAAACTTTCTTATGGCAGAAACGGTTCTGAATTTACTGTTAAACTTGGCAGTGAAAAAGTTAAGTTTACTACCCGCCTTTTAGGTCTTCACAGTATTATTGATACTATTGGCGCTATTGCATTGGCTTACACCCTTGGTGTTGAAATTGCCGACATACAGTATGCCGTAGCATCACTTAAACCGTCCGAGCACCGCCTTGAAATGAAACCATTCACCAACGGCTCACTTCTTATTGACGATTCTTATAACTCAAACCCCGAAGGTTGTTTGGAAGCGGTACGCGTGTTGGGTTCGTTCGACGGTATGCAAAAAGTTATTGTAACCCCCGGTCTTGTAGAGTTGGGCGCAAAAGAATACGAATGCAACTATGCTTTAGGTAAAGAAGCCGCTCTTAACTGTGATAAAATAATCCTTGTTGGTACCAACCGCTCAAAGCCTTTGGCTGACGCTGTACGCGACAGTGATTTTAATCAAGAAAATTTATACATTGCAGCAAGTTTCAAGGAAGCAATGGATATATACAAAGGTTTTGCCGATAGTAATACCGCCGTTCTTTTTGAGAACGACCTACCTGATAACTACTTATATTAAGGAGAATAGATATGAAAGTAAATGTTGCTGTTTTTTATGGTTGTCGTTCGGTTGAGCACGAAGTTTCTATAATCTCTGCTGTTCAGGCGATGCGCTCAATTAACCGTCAAAAATATAATGTAACCCCCGTATATGTTACTAAAAATGGAGAAATGTATACAGGTGACAGCCTTTTCGAGATTGAAAACTACCGTAATTTACCCCGACTTTTGAAAAAATGCACCAAAGTTTTCTTTACAAGAGAAGGCGATAAAGTTTTAATGAAACCGCAACAAGCAAAACTTTTCGGCAAACAAAAAGATGTTTGTGTTGATGTTGCTTTCCCTATTGTTCATGGTACAAACTGCGAAGATGGTACAATACAGGGCCTTTTTGAGTTTCTAAATCTACCCTACGTTGGTTGCGATATTATTTCTTCCGCAGTAGGTATGGATAAAGCAGTGTTTAAAGATGTTCTTAAAAATGCAGGTCTTCCTGTGCTTGACTGTATCTGTCTTTATGCAAAGGAATACATCTCTAATAAATCTGATTATACTAATACAATTAAAGAAAAGATCGGTTTCCCGCTTATTGTAAAACCTGTAAACTTGGGTTCCAGCGTAGGTATTACAAAGGTTAATACTGAAGATGAACTTGATAGCGCGGTAATGTTAGCATTCTCATTTACCGACCGTATTCTTGTTGAACACGCTATTACAAGTCTACGCGAAATAAACTGCTCGGTTGTTGGTGACAGTGACTCTTGCGAAGCCAGTGTTTGTGAAGAACCCATTGCCAATGATGAAATTTTGTCCTACAAAGACAAATATATGGGCGGCAGTAAAAATTCAGGCGCTAGTAAAGGCATGGCTTCACTCGGACGAAAGATCCCTGCTGATTTGACCGATGAAAAAGAAAAAGAAATACGTACCCTTGCGTGTGATGTATTTAAGGCTATCGGCGCTAATGGTGTTGTTCGTATCGACTTTATGATAGATACTTCCAGTGATACAGTTTACGCTAATGAGATTAACACCATCCCGGGCTCCCTTGCTTTCTATTTGTGGGAAGCCACTGGTGTTAAATATACCGCTCTTATCGACCGACTTATAGACCTTGCTTTCAAAAGAGCACGTGTGCGCGACAATATAACCTATACTATCGATACAAATATCTTATCCGGTGTTTCATTTGGTACTAAAGGCTCTAAAGGGGCTAAAATGTAATGTCTCAACTACTTATAAAACTTTTTATTAAAAACAGTGAAAATGTAAAAGATAACACCGTTCGCACCGCCTATGGCAATTTAGGAAGTTTTGTCGGCATAATATGCAATCTGCTTTTGTGTATTCTAAAAATCGCTGTAGGCAGTATTACAGGCAGTATTTCGATAACCGCCGATGGTCTTAACAATCTTTCGGATATGGGCTCTTCGGTTGTTACTATGGTGGGTTTTAAACTTTCAAACAAACCTGCTGACAGTGACCACCCGTTCGGTCATGGCAGAATGGAATACATGTCGGCATTTATTGTAGCGGTCTTGATTCTTCTTGTCGGATTTGAACTTTTTAAATCATCCGCCAATGCGCTTATAACAAATGCGGCGCAACCGAAGTACTCGGTTATGACGATGGTGATCTTAGCAATATCGGTACTAATTAAGTTCTGGATGTTTTTATTCAACCGAAAAATCGGCAAAAAAATAGATTCCGATTCGCTTATTGCGACGGCGCAAGATTCACTAAATGATGTTATTGCCACCACAGTTATTTTAATTTGTGCGGCTATTTCTTATTATGTAGCACTCCCCTTTAATCTTGATGCTATTATGGGTATTGCCGTTGCAATATTTATTTTAATTTCAGGTTTTAATGCCGCGCGTGATACTATCAACAGTATTTTGGGTACACCGCCCGAAAAACAACTTATTGAAGACATTAAAAACACTATAATGTCCTTTAAAGAATTCGTCGGTATACACGACCTTATTGTGCATAACTACGGTCCGGGAAGACAATTTGCTTCGGTACATGTTGAAGTTCCGCAGGATATTGATATTGTAAAATGCCATGAACAAATTGACCTTTGCGAAAAACTTATAAATGAAAAATTAAACATAGAACTTGTTATACATATGGACCCGATAGACGTCAATAATGAAACTGTAAATTTTGCTAAGTCAAGGCTTTCTGAAGCGTTAAAAAGTATCGACCAAAATCTGACTTTGCATGATTTTCGTATGACGCCCGAATGTGAAACACGGACAAATTTAATTTTTGATATTGTTGTCCCGGCTAACTGTAAAATAGCGCAAAATGATTTAAACCGCAAAATCGGTGAAATTGCAAAAGAAATTAACCAAACCTATTGTTGTGTTATTACATTCGACCGAGATTTTACAGGTGAATAAAACTTAACATACAATAAAAAGTGAGTGGAAAATCCACTCACTTTTTTTACTTCATTTTCTTATACAAATCTATTATTTCCTGCCTTAAATCAGCGTTTTGGGCATTTTTTAAGCTTGGGTCTTCTAAAAGCAGTTTTTTTGCTTGTTTTTTAGTTTCAAGCAAAACTTGTTTATCCGCAAAAATATCCGCTATTCGCATTTGCGGTATACCGCTTTGCCTATTACCGAGAAAGTCACCCGGTCCGCGAAGTTGTAAATCATAGTCGGCAATCTTAAATCCGTCCGAACTGTTTTTTATGATTTCAAGACGCCTTTGTGTATCGGGTGAATTATTATCCGATATCAAAATACAATCCGATTTAAACTCTCCCCTGCCGATTCGTCCGCGCAACTGATGAAGTTGAGAAAGTCCAAACATCTCTGCATTTTCGATTAGCATAATCACCGCATTTGGAACATCTATGCCCACTTCAATAACCGTTGTTGCTACAAGTAATTGTATATCTCCGTTTGCAAAGTTAGTCATTACTGCTTCCTTTTCTTTAGCGGACATTTTACCGTGCAAAATTCCTAACGAATATTCTTTAAAAACGCCGTTTTTAAGTTCTTTATAATACTCATTGGCCGAGGTCATTTGAAGTTCTTCATTTTCATCCACCAGCGGACAAACAATGTATGCTTGTCTACCTTGATTAAGGAACTTTTTTATATAATTATAAATACGTGGACGGTAAGAAGAATCGACACTGTAAGTATCAATTATTTGTCTTCCTTTAGGATATTCATCAATAATACTAATATCAAGGTCACCATAAAGGATATAAGCCAAGGTTTGCGGTATAGGTGTTGCCGACATGACAAGTCTATGCGGATTTTTACCCTTATTTTCAAGTTTTCCGCGTTGCGCTACACCAAATCGGTGTTGCTCGTCGGTTATTACAAGTCCCAAATTATAGAACTCTACATCATCAACAATAAGCGCATGAGTGCCTATAATAACATCAATTTCTCCATTTTTAAGTTGCGCTTTAATGTCGGTCTTTTGCTTCTTTGTTAGCGAACCTGTCAACAACCCACACTTAATACCTGTGTTTTGCATGATTTTTGAAAGGGTTTTATAATGTTGTTCCGCTAAAATTTCAGTAGGTGCCATCAGTGCCGACTGATAGCCGTCCTTGGCGGCAACGAAGCATAGCGCCGAAGCAACTGCAGTTTTACCACTGCCAACATCACCTTGGATAAGACGCGACATAGGTCTTCCCGACTGCATATCGTTAATACATTCACCCACAACCCTTTTTTGCGCATCGGTAAGTGTGAAGGCAAGAAGATTTTGGAACTCATCGAATGTATTATTCGTTAAAACACAACCGCTTTGTTTATGGCTTTTAAGTTTAATAACCGAAAGCGCCACCTGTAAGCAAAATAATTCTTCGAAAACAAGTCTTCGTTTAGCCCGTTCGAACGATTCCTTAGTCTTCGGGAAATGGATATTTTCAAGCGCATACTTTATATCGCAAAGATTGTTTTCTTTTCGTATATTTTCGGGCAAAACATCAGGCATTTCAACAGTTGCAATAGCCGTTTTAATAAGTTTTTCAAGTGTTTTAGAAGTGATGCTTTTGCTTGATGGATAAATAGGTTCTATTCCGTTATAGTTAATCTCCTTAATTATAGGAGAACCCATTTGCCTTAGCACAAAACTTCCGTCAAACTTCCCATAAAACAAATACTCACTGCCAACGTTAAGCCGATTAGCCAAGTATACCTGGTTAAATAGACTAACCGAAAAGCGACCGCTTTCATCTTCTGCTACGAATTTGTATATAGTTATTCCGCGTTTTGTTTCAATAGTTTCTATCGGGGTAATAATTTTTGCTCTTACACAAACATTCTCGAAAAAAGGCGCATTTCTAACTAGTGTTATTTTAGTCCAATCAAGATATTTTCTTGGATACAAGCGCAAAAGGGCACCGATCGTATCGATGCCCTTTGATTTTAAAATTTCAGCCCTTTTTAAACCGACACCCTTTAAAAATTGAATATCAGTATTAGCCGTCATTTTAAACACTCCTATTCTACTGAAAGGATATAGTAATAAATCGGCTGACCGCCGTTTATAAAGGTTATTTCTGCCTTAGAACCAAACTTAGCCTGAATTTGTTCTTCAATACTCTGAGCCTGTTCTTCAGTAACATCTTCACCATAAATCACGGTTATAAACTCACTATCTGATTTAACCATCTTTTTGAGAAGTTTTAAAACGCTCTTCTCAAGGTCGGTTTCAGTGAATGTAACCTTACCGCCGAGCAATGCCATAATCTCGCCTTGCTTGATTTTAAAGCCGTCAAAATCAGCATCTCGTGCAGCAAATGTAATTTGTCCCGTAGCAATACGTTCGGTAGCCTTTTGCATTTCAATCGCATTAGCATTATCGTCAGAATCAGGGTCGAACGAAAGCATTGCGGCAATACCTTGCGGAATAGTTCTTGTATGAATAACAATTACCTTCCTTGTACTAATCGGGATAGCCTGTTCAGCCGCCATAATAATATTCTTATTATTCGGCAAAACAAAAACTGTTTCAGCCGGTGTTGCCTCAATAGCCTTTAAAATATCATCGGTACTGGGGTTCATTGTCTGTCCGCCAGATACAATAGTATCAACACCTAAATCGCGGAACAAATCAGCCAAACCGTCACCCGCACAAACCGATACAAAACCAAACGGCTTTGTAGGCTCTACAGGAGTAAAGGTTTCGGTGCGGTCTGCGTTCTTAGCGGGTTTCTTCTTAGCATTTTGAGCATCATGCTTTGCCTTTTCATGTTGGTCGCGCATATTTTCAATCTTAAGGTTCACAAGCGAACCAAATGTTAAGGCGTTCTCAATAGCATTACCCGGATGGTCAGTATGAACATGAACTTTGATGATTTCATCGTCGTCTACAACAACAACACAGTCACCTATAGTTTCAAGGAACATTCTTAACTCATTAGGTTCTTTAGTAACTTCCGGATTGCGATTTACTATAAACTCAGTGCAATAAGTAAAGGTTATTTCGCTCTCAAATTCACCTGCCGCATTGAAGGATTCTTCTCCGTCACCTTCATCTTCTACAGTAGCCGAATTTGATTTTATAATAATTCCGTCCTTAAATACCGAGAGCATACCCTCAAGTATAATTACAAAACCGCGTCCACCCGCATCAACAACACCTGCTTTTTTAAGAACGGGTAAAAGTTCCGGTGTTTCATCAAGCGCCTTTTTAGCACCTTCAATAGCATATTCAAAAATAGCCAATTCGTCCTTACCTTGCGCAAATGCTTCTTTAGCATACTCACTTGCTACACGCGCAACAGTAAGAATTGTACCTTCAGTTGGTTTCATAACCGCCTTGTATGCTGCTTCAACACCATAAACAAAGGCATCAGTTATATTTTGTGGTGTTACAAACTCATCGTTACCAATTCCCTTAGCAAAACCACGGAACAACAACGAAGTAATAACACCTGAGTTGCCACGTGCTCCGCGCAAAAGGGCAGATGAGTTAACAGAAGCCACTTTACCTGCAGTCTCACCGCTTATTTTTTCAAGTTCACGAGCCGCATTTGAAAGTGTCATTGACATATTTGTACCTGTGTCACCATCTGGCACAGGGAAAATATTAAGGTCATCAACTGCCTTACGGTAATTACTAATATTATTTGCTGCGGATATCCACGCATCACGCAATATATCTCCGTTTATCAAAATATTACACTCCTTAAAACAGTTACTAATTACTCTTTAATACCGTCAACTTTAACGGTCACTTTTTTAACTTCAATACCGGTTGCTTCTTTTACAACATACTTAACCTTTTCGGTAATGCTTTGCGCAATAGCATTGATATTCATACCATAGGTTACGATTATGTGTAACTCAACCGAAAGGTCATCACTGTCACCTATAACCTTTATTCCTGTATCAACCTGTTCATCTTTAGAAAGTTTACTAAAAATCATTTGTTTGCTATTACTGGGCACCATGCCAACAACACCAAAACACGAAACAACTTCATTTCCTATAAGTTTAGAAAGATATGCTTCACTTAAGTTGATTTTACCTAATCTGGTTTCATAAGATATCATAAAAACACTCCTAGTCTTGTTTAATCTTATATGATTCTATTGAAAAATAAATATCACTCACCGAAGAGTTTTTTACATTTTCAATATTTTCATTACTAAAAAGCACACCTGTGCGGTAACACAAAGGGATAAATGGCATATCACTTTGCAAAGTAACAGCAACATCGTTTATAGAGTTTTTACCCTTATAAAAGCCTTTGATTACTTTAATGCAATCAAGCGACTCATCACTTTTTTCTGATTCTTTTTCTTCCGATTTACTTTCATCTTTGTCGGATTTTTGAGATTTAATACCGAAAGCGGCTGAACCATCAGGGAAAACCAACTCCGAAAAATCCATGTTCTCAGTTATTTTCACTTCTCCCAAATACAAATCAAAGTCACCGTTTTTAAGGCGTTTTTTATAATCTTTATAGGAAAGTTTAACGATAGTTATACCTATGCCATATTCTTTGAGTTGGGATTTAATAAGCGAAGCAGTTGCTACACGCGCCGAATTTTCCTTATTAACCAGCAAAGAAAAACTCAATGCACCATTAGACTTTCTTCGTATTCCATCCTTATCTAACTCATTATACCCTATTTTTTCTAAATTCTCAATAGTTATTTGCGAATTTGGAACGATTTGTATATTTTGCACTGATTTTGTTTGTTCCCAAACGGGATTGAAAAAACCTGTAGCAGCAACAGCATTATTATAATAAGCGTCTTTGCAAATATTAGTACGGTTCAAACCACTTGAAATTGCCTGTCGCAGTTCATTTAGTTTTAGTTTTGAGTTTTTGTGATTAACACCAATATAAACCAAATTATTTAGGTTTATATTAGTTTTAGTACCGCTCATGCGTAGTATTGTTCCGTCGGAAATATCACTGTAATAAATATCCGTAGCGCCTATTTCAACATAATGCGAAATAGATTCTTTATCCGGCGCATTAATAAGGTTAATTATTTTTATCGCACTTTTTTTACCATGATAATTATCATTGCGAACTAGTCGGCTCTTCTTGTCATCAACCTTATATCTACCCGCACCTATAGGCGGAAATTTAACACTGTCAGAATCTTCTTTTTTCTCGCTCTTAGCCTTTATAATAGGAAAATCAAGCACGTTTGCAAAATATGGGTCTTTTTTCTTTAGATTAAAAACCACTGTTTTGCTATCAACGGCTTTTACCGAATCAACTTCATATAATTTACTCTTATATGATGTTGAAGACTCTTTAGCCAATTTATAAGAATAAACAACATCATCGGCGGTAAGCGTACTTGAATCCGAAAACTTTATATTTTTAAGTTTAACGGTGCAAACATCTTCTTCAATTACAA
This sequence comes from Acutalibacteraceae bacterium, assembly GCA_045591465.1. Classification (GTDB taxonomy): domain Bacteria; phylum Bacillota; class Clostridia; order Oscillospirales; family Acutalibacteraceae; genus UBA737. The sequence continues at coordinate 12,761 of JAZNSZ010000038.1, forward strand.
CGCTACTCGCTATACTGTAATGAACTTCAAAATTATTATCCGTTTTCACAAGCGGTTCGTATAAAAGTTTGCAAAGTTGACGATTGGTTTCGGTCTTTGCATCATACGGGTTAAAAGTATCGGCTGCCGAATACAACAAAGTTAAAGAATTGTCATGTTTTTCTTTTTCCTTTTCGGTTTCAGTTTGCTGTATTTGTGAACTATTGTTAATAGTTGCATTACAGCCACAAAGCGAAAAGAGAAAAACAAAAACCAGAAACAAAGAAAATATTTTATTCATTTAATTTTTCCCATCTAAATAAATTCTCTCAATATTTACCGTTTTGCCGGTCCGGTTATCAATCTCAAAAATACATCCATTAAGCATACACTCGCCATCGTCAAGTTCAAACTTAGACATATCATTAGATTTTAAACGGTTTATAATAATATCCTTTTTAACACCTAAAACTGAATCGCGCGGACCTGTCATACCAAGGTCGGTTATATATCCTGTACCGTTTTCTAAAATTTGCGCATCTGCTGTTTGAACATGAGTATGAGTGCCAAAAAAAGCAGATACCTTGCCATCTAAATATAATCCTAAAGCGCGTTTTTCGCTTGTGGCTTCAGCGTGAAAATCCACAACAATTATCTTAGCGCCGTCGTTTTTAGCTTTTTCTATTAATGCATCTGCTGCCGAAAAAGGACAACTGGCATTAAGCCTTTCAAGGTAAATTTTGCCGCTTAAATTTATTACTGCAACCTGTGTATTCCCAAAGTCTACAAGGCAGTAGCCTTTACCGTTTTGTGCCTCACTTAAGTTATGCGGTCTCAAAACAAACTCGCTATGGTCTAAATATTCGCAAATTTCAGGTCTTCTCATTGAATGGTTACCACCTGTCAAAACATCGGCACCAATCTTTTGCAAATAATCGGCACTTTGTGGTGTAATACCATTGCCATCGGCGGAATTTTCACTGTTTATTATAACCATATCAATTTGCTTTTCTTTCTTCAAAGCGGGTAAAACTTTGCGTACAAACTCACAACCTATAGAACCGCAAACATCCCCTATTGCCAGTATTCGCATCGTCAACCCTCCAAAAGCATATATATATTTATAATACCATATTTTTATTATAAACACAATAAAAAAATTCCCGTGCGAACACGGGAATTTTAATACATAATCTACAATTAGATTTCAGCGAAGTACTTAATAGTACGAACCATCTGGCTGGTGTAGCTGTTTTCGTTGTCATACCAAGAAACAACTTGTACTTCATAAAGGTCATCAGCAATCTTAGCTACCATAGTCTGAGTAGCATCGAAGAGAGAACCATAACGCATACCAATAACGTCAGAAGAAAGGATTTGGTCTTCGTTGTAACCGAAAGAATCAGAAGCAGCAGCCTTCATAGCAGCGTTGATGCCTTCTTTAGTAACGTCAGCGCCCTTAACAACAGCAGTAAGGATAAGTCGGAGGCCAAGCGGTCTTAGGAAG
>JAZNSZ010000039.1:0-62792 GCA_045591465.1 Acutalibacteraceae bacterium
GCTGTTAGGAATTCGTACAATACTGTTTTCGCTAAGTAACGGCCAACCCATATTGCAGTGGTATAAAAGCGAATATGGAGATTCGGCAGAGCCTCCATTTGTGACGGTATCGGTTACTGTAAAAGAGTTTTCGGTATATGAGAAACAGTAGCATCTGTTCATTACAAGCTTTTGACCAAAAGGTACGGCGTCGGTAACTTTTAGCTTGATGATTAATTCTTCGTTATTTTCTTCAATAGCGATTAACTCGGCAGGAATATGCGAAACAGTGCCGTGAAGCGGCAGTTCTTCGCCGTTGTCGGTGCAAGGTGAGCCAACGGCTGTCAGGCCGCATGTAGTGAAAAAACCTGCTGTAAAAGATTTTAACAAGCCTGCGCCAACACCATCATAATACTGTGGTGCAACATAGCCGCAAGGGGAAAAATAGCCCATGTTTTCACCTGCGAAGTTAAGGCGGGAAATGTCACCCGCACGGTCAAGAGATATCCATGCCTCTAATCCCTTTCCATTACGCACGTAGATAAAGTGCATACCATTTCCTTTGCCACCGTCAAGAATGTAGCGTTCTGCACCTCTGGTTTGCAGATTATTTCCAACATAGTGTTTCATAATTTTTCTCCTTATGTAAATTTATACATAGATTATATCATAATATTAGAATAAATAAAAGAGAAATCCGCCCGAATTTTTTCGGGCGGATAATTTTAGTTTTTATTGGGAATCAAGGTCGTTTTATTTTAAGTGTCCACGCTAAAAAGTTTTATCCTTTTTAGGTGTTTTCATGCTAAAACACGTTGTCCCATAACAATGGGGTATTATTTCCCACTTTCCTTAATTGCAGCCTGTGCAGCAGCGAGTCTTGCGATTGGCACACGGAAAGGTGAGCAAGATACATAATCAAGGCCGATAGTATGGCAGAATTCAACAGAAACAGGGTCGCCGCCGTGTTCGCCGCAGATACCGCAGTGAATTTCAGGACGGGTCTTTTTACCCATAGTAACAGCCATATCCATTAATTTACCAACGCCGGTTTGGTCAAGTTTAGCAAACGGATCGTTTTCGTAAATCTTGGTGTCGTAGTAAGCGGTTAAGAACTTACCAGCATCGTCACGGCTGAAGCCGAAGGTCATCTGAGTCAAATCGTTAGTACCGAAGCAGAAGAATTCAGCTTCCTTAGCGATATCGTCAGCAGTAAGACAAGCTCTTGGGATTTCCATCATAGTACCAACTTCGTACTTGAGGTCTGCGCCTGCAGCAGCGATTTCAGCGTCAGCAGTAGCAACAACAACATCCTTAACATACTTAAGTTCCTTAACTTCGCCGGTTAAAGGAATCATGATTTCAGGAACGATGTTCCAATCAGGATGAGCTTTCTTAACATTAATAGCTGCACGGATAACAGCAGCAGTTTGCATCTTAGCAATTTCAGGATAGGTAACTGCAAGACGGCAACCACGGTGACCCATCATGGGGTTGAACTCGTGGAGAGAAGAAATGATGTTTTTAATATCTTCAACAGTTTTGCCCTGTGCATCAGCCAAAGCCTTGATGTCAGCTTCTTCGGTAGGAACGAATTCGTGGAGAGGCGGATCAAGGAAACGGATGCAAACCGGATAACCTTCAAGAGCTTCGTAAAGCTTTTCAAAGTCGCCCTGTTGATATGGGAGAATCTTTTCGAGAGCAACTTCTCTTTCAGCAGCTGTGTCAGCACAAATCATTTCGCGGAAAGCAGCAATTCTGTCAGCTTCGAAGAACATATGCTCAGTACGGCAAAGACCGATACCTTCAGCACCGAGTTCACGAGCCTTCTTAGCGTCAGCAGGAGTATCAGCATTGGTGCGAACCTTTAATGTTCTGAATTCGTCAGCCCAAGCCATGATTCTGCCGAATTCGCCAGCGATTTCAGCATCAACAGTGGGAATAATACCGTCGTAGATATTACCGGTTGAACCGTCGATAGAAATATAGTCACCTTCGTTGTAGGTTTTACCTGCAAGAGTGAACTTCTTGTTTTCTTCATCCATGATGATTTCGCCGCAACCTGATACGCAGCAAGTACCCATACCACGAGCAACAACGGCAGCGTGGCTAGTCATACCACCACGAACAGTAAGGATACCTTGAGAAGCCTTCATACCTGTAATATCTTCAGGTGAAGTTTCCAAACGAACGAGGATAACCTTTTCGCCACGGTTGTTCCATTCTTCTGCATCTTCAGCAGTGAATACAACCTTACCGCAAGCAGCGCCTGGAGAAGCGCCTAAGCCCTTACCTGCAGGAGTAGCAGCCTTTAAAGCCTTAACATCAAACTGAGGATGGAGAAGGGTATCAAGGTTACGTGGGTCGATCATAGCAACAGCTTGTTTCTTATCAATCATGCCTTCGTCAACTAAGTCACAAGCAATCTTTAAAGCAGCCTTAGCGGTACGCTTACCGTTACGGGTCTGGAGCATATAGAGTTTGCCGTCTTCAACAGTAAATTCCATATCCTGCATATCGCGGTAGTGGTCTTCAAGGATAGCGCAAACCTTATTGAACTCTTCAAAAGCTGCGGGGAACTTTTCAGCCATTTCAGCAATCGGCATAGGAGTACGAACACCGGCAACAACGTCTTCACCTTGAGCGTTGGTAAGGAATTCACCCATAAGGCCGGGTTCACCGGTAGCAGGGTCACGAGTAAACGCAACACCGGTACCGCAGTTGTCACCCATGTTACCGAATGCCATCATTTGTACGTTAACAGCGGTACCCCAAGAATAAGGAATATCGTTGTCACGACGGTAAACGTTTGCACGGGGGTTATCCCATGAACGGAAAACTGCTTCGATAGCGCCCATTAACTGTTCCTTAGGATCAGTCGGGAAGTCGCAACCGATTTTTGCTTTATATTCAGCTTTGAACTGATTTGCAAGTTCTTTAAGGTCGTCAGCAGTGAGTTCTACGTCCTGTGTAACGCCTTTTTCTTCTTTCATTTTGTCGATAAGTTCTTCAAAATATTTCTTACCAACTTCCATAACTACGTCAGAATACATTTGGATGAAACGACGATAGCAGTCGTAAGCCCAACGTGCATTGCCTGATTTAGCAGCCATAGTTTCAACAACCTCTTCGTTAAGACCGAGGTTAAGGATAGTATCCATCATACCGGGCATAGAAGCGCGGGCACCTGAACGAACTGAAACGAGAAGGGGATTTTCCTTATCGCCAAATTTCTTGCCAACAACTTCTTCCATTTTTTCGATGTATTCCATAATCTGTGCCTGAATATCATCGTTAATTTTTCTGCCGTCTTCATAATACTGTGTACAAGCTTCGGTAGAAACGGTGAAACCCTGTGGAACAGGAAGACCGATTTTGGTCATTTCTGCAAGGTTAGCACCCTTACCGCCGAGAAGTTCACGCATAGAAGCGTCGCCTTCTGAGAAAAGGTAAACATACTTATGACTCATTATGAATCAACCTCCTAAAATTTTTGGAACTAGTCCATATTTAACATTTATAAGCGATACTTTTTAAGTATCCAAGTAATTATAACAAAAAACACAATGGAAATAAAGTGTTTTTTTAAATTTTTTTCCATTTTGGGCAAAAAGTTAGTATTTTTAACAAGAAAATAACATATATTTGTTACTTTATATAATAATCGGTTGCTAAAAAAAGCAAGATGTGTTAAAATTTATTCAATAAAAATGAAAGGGCGTTTTAAATGAAATTCAGCGTTAATCATCCGATTCTGTTTGTAATGGTAGCATTTTTAATAATGGTGGTCCTTGCACAATCGGTATATTTTTTGGTACGTGCATATCGCAGAGCGTTAGAAATAGGAATGGATAAGAAGAAACTTAAAAAAACTATAACAGGAGCGGCTCTTTTTACCATTGCTCCTGCAATTTCTATTCTTGTTGGAGTTGTGGCACTTTCTAAGTCTTTAGGCTTACCACTGCCGTGGCTTAGGCTTTCGATTATAGGTTCACTCTCTTACGAAACCATAGCGGCAGGTAACACTCTAAATGAACTTGGGGTTGAAATGGGTAGCCAGATAGACTCTGCTTCGGCTTTTGTTACGGTTGCTCTGGTTATGACCTTGGGCATTATTATTGGACTGTTCTTGACTCCGCTTATGGCAAAGAAGATTCAAAAGGGCATGAAAAAGATAGAAAACATGGATAAAAAGTGGAGTGAAATTTTTACAAACGCTATGTTTCTTGGTATGATTTCGGCATTTTTAGGCTATGTTTTTTGGGATTTTTCGAGTATATTTTCAGGTAAAATCTCGGCGCTTATACCGGTGCTTGTAATGTTATCATCGGCGGTTATTATGCTTATTTGCGGACTGCTCACAAAAATACTGAAAACGCGTTGGATTACGGATTATGCATTACCTATAAGTCTTGTTGGCGGTATGGCGTTGGCAATACCGATTACTAACTCGTTAGGTTAAGGGGGACGCTTTATGAAAAAAGAAATGACATATCTTGAAAGTGTTCACCGCGACGGTCGCATTTGGGGTTATTCGCTTTTTGCGCTTATTCTTGCTTTTCCGTTGGTGCTTTGTTTTGTGTTTGATGCGGTGCCGCAATGGTCTGCTATGGGCAGGGCAATTTTATCGGTTTTGCCGATGTACTGGGCTGTAGGAATTATTGAAATTTTCACATACATACCAATGCTTGGCGCGGGTGGTTCTTACTTATCATTTGTAACGGGTAATATTTCGAATTTGAAACTTCCTTGTGCGCTTGATGCCATGGAAAAGGCAGAGGTTAAGGCTAATTCGGAAGAAGGCGAAATTATATCAACCATCGCCATCGCAGTATCAAGTATTGTGACTACTTTTATAATCGTAATAGGTATTGTTTTAATTAAGGTTTCAAATCTTGGCGCGGTGCTTGAATCGGAAGTTTTAAAACCTGCTTTTGACCAGTTATTACCTGCGCTTTTCGGCGGTTTGGCGGTAGTATTTGTTTCTAAAAATCTTAAACTCGCGATAGCACCAATGGTGCTTATGTTAGCGTTATTTATCTTTACTCCGCTTACAAGCGGGGAAGTGGGAATAATGGCTCCTGTAGGGGTGTTATTCACACTCTTGATAGCAAGAATTCTTTATAAAAAAGGTGTACTTTAATGTTGTATGTTATTTTACTTCCTATATTGGCTTTTGTGGCGGTATTACTCATTAGAACGCTTAATTTTAAGCCAAAAGAAAATGCCAATATTACTGAAGAAACAATAAATTTTGATAAAGATAAATCGGTTGAAACACTAAGAGAACTGGTGCGCTTTAAAACTGTCTCTTACAAAGAAGCCGAGAAAGAAGACGAGAAAGAGTTTGAAAAACTTATAAAGGCGTTACCAAAACTTTATCCGGAAGTGTTTGAAAAATGCGAATTAAAACTTTCAAGTGAGCGTGGACTTTTGTTCTTGTGGGAGGGTAAAAGCCACGATGCACCGTCGGTTATGATGGCGCATTATGACGTGGTGCCTGCCGATGAAGAAAGTTGGGAAAAGCCTCCTTTTGATGCCGAATTGGTTGACGGCATTGTATGGGGTAGAGGTACGCTTGATACAAAGGCGACTATGAATGGTATTTTATCGGCGGCGCAAGCCCTTATAAAAAGCGGCTTTGTACCCGAAAATGATATTTATTTTGCCTTTTCGGGTAACGAGGAAATAAACGGACTCGGCGCGGTTAAGATTGTCGATTATTTCCACGAAAACAAGATAGATTTAGCTCTTGTGGTGGATGAGGGCGGCGCTGTTATAGAGGGCGTTTTCCCAGGCGTTACTGTACCATGCGGACTTATAGGTATTGCTGAAAAGGGTATGCTTAATGTGGAATATAAGGCAGTGTCAGGAGGCGGTCACGCTTCAGCACCTAAGCCGAATTCGCCAATACCGTCTTTGGCAGAGGCTTGCTGTAGGATAGAGGAAAATCCCTTTAAAATGCATATTACAAAGCCTGTAAAAGAAATGTTTGATACCTTGGGCAGACATTCATCCTTTGTTTACCGTATGATTTTTGCAAATTTATGGCTGTTTGCGCCTGTGCTGAATTTACTAGCTAAAAAACAGGGCGGTGAAATGAACGCTTTACTGCGTACCACTGTAGCTTTTACCAAAGCACAGGGAAGTGACGCTTTTAACGTTATTCCGCCTATAGCAAGCCTTGTTTCTAATATAAGGCTTAATCCGTGTGATACTATGGATAGTGCGCTCGAATATCTTAACAAGACTGTTGATAATGAGGCTATAGAAATTACGGCTATCGGCGGAATGAATCCGAGCCGTATTTCTGAGACTAACTGCGAAGCGTGGGACAAGGTTGCGACTGCGGTGGCGTCCACCTGGCGTGGTTGTATTGTTTCACCTTACCTTATGGTGCAATGCTCTGACAGCCGTCATTACGGCAAAATATCCGACAAGGTTTACCGCTTTTCTGCGATGGCACTTTCAAGCGAAGAAAGGGCAACCATACACGGCAATAATGAGCGTATTCCCGTTGAAACAATTCACAAGGCAGTTGAGTTTTATATAAGGCTTATGAAGCAATGTTGATTTTAGGTTAAATTAATCGGCCAATATTATAAAAAACAAATTTTAAAAAGGCTTAAAACGATACCGCATTGGTAAAGATAAGAGTAGAATAAGGTTTGACGCCAAAAGTAAACTAAGTACTCAAGTAAGTTGCTTTTTATGTGTATGCCTAAAATAAGAATTATGGTATATTTAAAGGAGAAAAGTTATGAACAAAACACAAATCGTTGACTGGAAAACTATAACCGATTTTGTAATTGATGCCTTTGTGGGTTACGGAATACCGAGAAAGGATGCCGAAATTTGTGCAGATGTCCTTTTGGAGTCTGACAAGCGGGGTATCGAATCGCATGGTGTGAACCGCTTTAAGCCGGTTTATCTTGATAGAATTAAAGCAGGTATCCAAAAAGCAGTGACCGAGATTGAAATTTTGAAAGAAACACCTACAACTGCTGTTATTGACGGTCATCATGGTATGGGTCAGGTTATCGGCCACAAGGCTATGAGCATGGCTATCGCTAAGGCTAAAGAATACGGTATGGGTATGGTTGTTGTACGCAACTCTTGTCACTATGGTATTGCGGGTTACTATTCGACGATGGCAACTAAAGCCGGTTGTATTGGTATGACCGGTACTAACGCACGTCCTTCGGTGGCACCTACACACGGTGTTGAAGGTATGTTCGGTACCAATCCATTCACCATTGGCGTTCCCACAGATGAAGCGTTTGATTTTAACTTCGACTGTGCTACTTCAATCACCCAAAACGGCAAGGTTGAATATTACGAAAGAATAGGCGAAGATGTGCATCCCGGTACTATAATCGATACAGATGGTAACGCTGTTGAAGGTGATGCGGGTGTTGCTTTAAAGAAAATTCGTGGCGGTACAGCCGCTCTTACTACCCTTGGCGGCATTGGTGAAGACCTCGGCGGTTATAAGGGTTATGGTTTCGCTTTGGCGGTTGAGTTTTTCTCTTCTGTCCTTCAGGACGGCGCATACGGTAAAGATCTTGACGGCAAGGATGAAAATGGTAATATCCGTCCTTATCAGTTGGGACATTGGTTTATTGCTATTGATACCGAGCATTTTATGGGTGAAGAGATTGCACGTAAAAAAGCGGGTGAGATTTGCCGTAGTATGCGCGCTTCCAAGAAGGCTCCCGGTGCAGAGCGTATCTACACTGCCGGTGAGAAAGAGTATGAAATCGGTATTGCTCGTAAGAGCGGTGTTCCTATAAATGAATCTGTTCAAAAAGAAATCATACAAATTCGTGATGAATTAGGTCTTACACAGTATAAATTCCCGTGGGAGTAAACAATGAAAGAAAAGATTAAAGATATAAAACTTTTCCTTTTTGATATGGATGGTACGCTATATTTGGGGGATGATTTGTTCGGTTTTACTATAGAACTTCTGAACAAAATAAAAAGCAGCGGTAAGCGGTATTTGTTTATGACAAATAATTCTTCCAAAAGTGTTTCTGCTTATATAGAAAAGTTAGGGAAACTCGGTATAAAAGCCGAAAGGGAAGACTTTATAACTTCTTCACAGGCTACGGCGTATTATCTTAAAAAGCATCATAACGGCGCAAAACTTTATGTTTGCGGAACACAGTCTTTAAAGGATGAACTTGCTTCGCAAGGCTTTGTTGTAACCGAAAGTACAGAAGATACCGATTGTATTGTAATGGGTTATGATACTGAACTTAACTATAAAAAACTTTGGGATGTATCGTATATGCTTACCAATCGTGATTTACCGTATATTGCTACCAATCCGGATTATGTATGTCCTACCGAATGGGGAAGCATACCTGATTGCGGCAGTGTTTGCGATATGATTTTTAATGCTACGGGGAAAAGACCTATATTTATTGGAAAGCCCGAACCGCTTATGCCTTTTCTTGCGATGGAAAAAGAAAATTACACATGCAAAGAAACGGCAGTAATCGGGGATAGAATTTATACCGATATTAAAAGCGGTATAAATGCAGGTGCTTTAAGTATCCTTGTTATGAGCGGTGAAACAACTAAAGAAATTTTAAATAATTCTCCCGATAAGCCTGACATAGTGCTTGAAGACGCGGGGGAAATAATAGAATATTTATAAAAATTTATTTTGGTAGATATTTTAAATTGTATATGTAGCAAAAACCGCCCAAAAGGGCGGTTTTATTTATTGACAACGCATTTTTAAGGTGTTAAAATATCAATAATGGGGTAGTTTTGTATTGTTTGGCAAAACGCTTATAAACTTGATAGATTGAAGTTTGATTATTATTTCGCGGTTGCGGTTTGGCTTTATTATGATGAAATCCATTCCGACACTACTCAAAATACCAATACGGTATTCGACACGATTTCCAATCGTGCAGTCTGCCTTTATAGGTTTGCCTATGTATTTTTTAAGCAAATCGGTAAATGTTTCAGCTTTGTTTTCTACTGTGACAAACTCGTCTTTCAGGTAGTTTTCATAAAACTCTAAATCGGTTTCGTTTGTAATCGGTGTAGGGAAATTATCATTCATAAATAACACTCCGTCAGGCTTATATTACATGTTACGCCGGGGGATTGTGTTTTGTTAATTTTTTGAAGGTGGGTAGCGCTTTGGAAAAGGTTAGTGAATTGTTCGGTGTAAATGTTTTTGGCGATTCTGTTATGAAAGAACGTTTGCCGAAAGAAACTTATGAGATTTTGAAGAGTACTATTAAAGAAGGTAAAGGTCTTGACAGCAGTATAGCGGATACTGTAGCAGAGGCTATGAAAGAGTGGGCTATTGAAAAAGGTGCCACTCATTACACCCATTGGTTTCAGCCTTTGACGGGAATTACTGCCGAAAAGCATGACAGTTTTATAACCCCCACTGACGATGGTCATATCGTAATGGAGTTTTCGGGCAAGGAACTTATTAAGGGTGAGCCTGATGCTTCTTCCTTCCCGTCAGGTGGTTTACGCGCTACGTTTGAAGCCCGTGGCTATACCGCTTGGGACCCAAGTTCTTATGCATTTATTAAGGATAAAACCCTTTGTATTCCAACTGCCTTTTGTTCGTTTAGCGGTGAAGCACTTGACCAAAAAACGCCCTTACTTCGCAGTATGGATGCTATAAACAAACAGGCTTTGCGAATTGTAAAGGCTTTGGGTTATGACGATGTTAAGAGTACAAGCACTACTGTAGGCCCCGAACAAGAATATTTCTTGGTGGATAAAGAACTTTACGATAAACGGCCTGACCTTATCTTTTGCGGAAGAACGCTTATAGGCTCTATGCCGCCAAAGGGACAGGAAATGGATGACCATTATTTTGGTGTTTTAAAACAACGCGTGGCTGAATTTATGCGTGAAGTTGATACTGAACTTTGGAAACTTGGTGTACTTGCTAAGACTAAGCACAACGAAGCGGCTCCCGCCCAGCACGAATTGGCACCGATTTTTACTACTACCAATATTGCGGCTGACCATAACCAACTCACAATGGAGTTTATGAAAAAAGTTGCGCTTTCAAAAGGTCTTGTTTGTCTTTTGCACGAAAAACCTTACGATGGTGTTAACGGTAGCGGTAAGCATAACAACTGGTCAGTTTCTACCGATACGGGTGTGAACTTCTTAAAAGCAGGTAAAAATCCGTCTGAAAATAAACTTTTCCTTATAACCCTTGCCGCTGTTATTGAAGCAGTTGATAAGCATCAGGATTTACTTCGCATAGCGGTTGCTACTGCAGGTAATGACCATCGCCTAGGCGGAAACGAAGCACCACCTGCGGTTATTTCTATCTTCCTGGGTGAAGACCTTACCGATTTGTTAGAGTCGATTGCCAGGGGCGTCCGCCATGAAGATATGAAGCGCGAAAAAATGAAGACCGGTACCGAAATTATACCTGAATTTAAAAAGGATAATGCCGATAGAAACCGTACTTCACCCTTTGCTTTTACGGGTAATAAGTTTGAGTTTCGTATGTTGGGTTCGGCTTCTTCAATATCAGATACCAATGTTATGCTTAATACGATGGTTGCGGATGTTTTTTGCGAATATGCACAAAGGCTTGAAAAGGCTGACGATGTTGAAACAGAAGTTAAAAATATTGTTAAAGATTGCATAAATAATCATAAGCGCATCATCTTTAACGGCGACGGTTACTCTAAAGAGTGGGAAAACGAAGCCGAAAGACGCGGTCTTTTAAATCTTAAAAGTACTGTTGATGCGTTGCCGTATCTTAAAAATGATGATAATGTTGCTTTGTTTGAGCGTCACGGTGTATTCAACCGCGCTGAGATTGACTCACGCGTGGATATAATTCTTGAAAATTATGCTAAGATAATACATATTGAAGCACTTACCTTAATAGAAATGATGAACCGCGACGTTATCCCCGCTATAACCGCTTACACAAGTACTTTATGTGAAGCCGTTAATAATAAGACTGCAATGGGCGCTGACAGCAGTGTTGAGAGGGAACTTGTATCAAGACTTTGTGCAGCTAATAAGGAGATTTTCTCGCTCACGGCGCAACTTAAAGGCGCGGTATCTTCTGCTGAATGCTCTATTGATACGCTTGAAAAGGCGTCCGAATATCGAAATACAATATTAAAACTTATGGCGGATATCCGTAAATATGCCGATAGTGCGGAATGTGTAATGCCTAAAAATTATTGGCCATATCCCTCTTACGGTGATTTGCTCTTTAAAATTTAACCTAAAACCCCTCTTTTTCGGAGGGGTTTTAAAAATTTAGCGCTTTAAAGCAAAAAACACTTGACAATAGTGTGCGGTTGTTGTAAAATACATAATATACTAAATTTTTGCGAGGTGAAACGGAATGTTCTTTAACAATTTTTATTTTTATTACTTTAATCAAGACTGCCCGTTCGCCGCTTGTTGCCGATAAATTTTCGGCGTAAGGTAAAACGGACAGTCCGCAACTGCTTGTGCTGAAAAGGCTATAGTAGTGTGCGGATTTTTTTATTAAAGGAGAGAGTTTTGTGACCGAACTTGAAAGGGCAAGAAAAATCATAAATGAAACCGATAAGGAAATGGCGGTTCTTTTTGAACGGCGTATGGATGCTGCGCGTATTGTAGCAGACTATAAAAAAGAAAACGGACTACCTATTGATGATTTTGCGCGTGAAGCGGAGATTATTGCCAGAAATACGGATTACATAAAAAATGAAGAATACCGTTCGTATTATATAAACTTTTTGCAAGGGAATATTGATATTTCTAAAAAACTCCAGCATAAACTTTTAGACGGTATGCGTATAGCCTATAGTGGTGTTGAGGGGGCTTTTGCCAACATTGTAGCGGAAAAGATTTTCCCCGACGGCAAGGCTATTGGATATAAGGATTTTAAGTCGGCGTATAATTCGGTTATATCGGGTGAATGTGACTGCGCGGTATTACCTATAGAGAACAGTCATAACGGTGATGTTGGACAGGTACTCGATTTGGCATTTTTTGGTAAACTTTTCATAAGCGGAATTTATGAAATTGAAATTGTGCAAAATCTTTTGGCTAACAAGGGCGCTACACTTTCGAGTATAAAGGAAGTTATAAGCCATCCGCAAGCGCTCGGTCAATGTGCCGAGTTTATTCGTGAAAAGGGATACATATCTACAGAGGCGGTTAATACCGCAGTTGCGGCAAAGGCGGTAGCACAAAGCGGCAGGTTGGATATTGCGGCAATCGGAAGTGTTGAAGCAGGTAGAAAATTCGGTCTCGAAAAGATAGAAAGCCATATTAACGAAAGCAATATAAACACTACGCGCTTCGCGGTATTCACACGTGCTCAAAAACCTGCAAGTCTTAACGATAAGCACTTTGTAATGCTTTTCACGGTTAAAAATGCAGCGGGTTCTTTGGGTGAGGCAATTACTGTTATAGGTAAACACGGTTTTAACCTTAAGGCACTTAAAAGCCGTCCTACCAAAGAACTTGTATGGGATTATTATTTCTATGTAGAAGGCGAAGGCAATATTTTAAGCGAAGAAGGCAAGTTAATGCTAAACGACCTTGCGAATTGTTGTAATAACCTTAAAATTTTAGGAAACTTCGAAAAAGAAATTATTATTAAATAGGGGTATTATTTTGAATATATTTGTTAAAACTCTCACCGGCGGTTATGACATTGTATTAGAACGCGGTGCTTTAAACAAAGCGGGACAACTTTTAAATCTTGAGCGCAAGGTGCTTATTGTTACCGATAGTGGTGTACCTGAGATTTATGCGAAAACTGTTGCACAACAGTGTAAAGAGCCGGTTATATTAACAATCGAGCAGGGTGAACAATCAAAGCGGGTTGAAAGTTGGTCACTTATTTTAAAAACCATGGTTGAAAACAATTTTACCCGCACAGATTGTATTATTGCGGTTGGCGGCGGTGTAGTCGGTGACCTTGCAGGGTTTTCGGCTTCCTGTTTTATGCGTGGGGTTGATTTTTATAATATCCCAACAACAGTGCTTTCACAGGTGGATTCATCCATAGGCGGTAAAACTGCGGTAGATTTTATGGGTTACAAAAATTTGATTGGCGCATTTTATCCACCCACAAAGGTTATTATCGACCCTGAAACCTTGAAAACTTTGCCCGAAAGACAAATCTCAAACGGGCTTTGTGAAGCGGTTAAAATGGCTATGACTTGCGATGAAGAACTGTTCGAAATATTTGAAAAACAAGATATCAAAGAAGAACAAGTTGTGGATACGATTATATATCGTTCACTTCTTATAAAGCGTAATATTGTGCAGCAAGATGAACATGAGAGCGGCGTTAGAAAAGTTCTTAATTTTGGGCATACGTTAGCCCATGCGGTTGAGAGTATTAACGGTCTTGAAAAATATTATCATGGTGAATGCGTAGCAATAGGTATGTTGCCAATGTGCGACAAAGCGGTGGCGGATAGGCTATTGAAAGTGCTTATGAAACTTAATTTGCCTACCGAACTTGAGGGGAATATTAACGATTTAATTTCGGCATGTCGTCATGATAAAAAGGCATTTGGTGATAATATAACGGTGGTTACCGTCAAGGAAATTGGGCAGTATTCGCTTAAAAATTTAAGTTTTGACGAATTTTCTGAACTTGTAAGAAAGGTGGCTTTTAAATGAAAAATACAATAGGTAATAATCTTTCTGTAACCCTTTTCGGTGAAAGTCACGGCACCGCTATCGGTGCAGTAGTAGACGGAATTGCGCCAGGTATAGCGGTTGATACCGATAATATTAAAAACATGCTTAAACTTCGCAAAGGGTTGGACCAAATTTCAACACCGCGCAGGGAAGAAGATAACTTTGAAATTTTAAGCGGTGTTTTTGAAGGAAAAACTACAGGTGCGCCATTGTGTATTATTATTAAAAATGAAGATACACGCTCTAAAGATTATTCTGCAACAAAGGATTTGGCAAGACCTTCCCATGCCGATTTTACAGCTGAGTGTAAATATGGCGGATTTCAGGACTATCGCGGCGGGGGACATTTTAGCGGAAGGATAACTGCGGCGCTTGTTGCAGTGGCGGGGATTATTATTCCTGCACTCGAAAAAAAAGGTATTTTTATCGGCAGTCATATTACTGATTGCGGTGGTAAAAAGGATAGAAGTTTTAAAGATATTAAAGACGATATAAACGCGCTTAAAAACAAGGAATTTCCTGTTTTGGATAATATTATAAGCGAAGAAATGATAGATGCCATAAAAACAGTAAAAGCACAAGGCGACAGTATTGGCGGTATATTGGAAACGGCTGTAATCGGTATTCCAAAAGGGGTTGGCGAACCCTGGTTTGACAGTGTTGAAAGTATGCTTTCCCATGCGCTTTTCTCAGTACCTGCGGTAAAAGGTGTAGAGTTTGGGGCGGGTTTTGGCTTTGCTGATATGATAGGCTCTAACGCTAATGACTGTTTTAGAAATATAGATGGTAAGATTGTGACTAATACCAACAATTCGGGCGGTATAAACGGCGGAATTACAAATGGTATGCCTATTATTTTCCGCACGGCATTCCGTCCTACTCCCACAATTTCTAAACCACAAGAAACCGTAAATATAAAAACAGGTGAAGAAGCGGTGCTTGAAGCTAAGGGTAGGCATGACCCGTGCATAGTGCATCGTGCAAAAGTTGTTGTGGATAGTGTTACTGCTATTGTTTTGGCGGATATATTAGTAACGCGCTACGGCACGGATTGGTTGGGAGAATAATGGAATACGGACTTATAGGTGAAAAATTAGGCCATAGTTTTTCTAAAGAAATCCATACGAAGTTCCTTGGTATTAATTATGAGTTAAAGGAATTATCTCCCGATGAAATAGGGGAATTTTTAGCAAAAAAAGATTTTAAAGCAATAAACGTTACAATTCCCTATAAGCAGACGGTTTTACCCTGTCTTGACAGTATAAGTGATACCGCAAAGAGAATCGGCGCGGTAAATACTATTGTAAACAACAACGGCAAACTTGAAGGCTATAATACCGATTATCTAGGACTTAAGGCGATGATAGAAAAATCGGGCGCAACACTTAAAGATAAAAATGTTTTGATTTTAGGTGATGGCGGTACTTCTAAGACCGCTATGGCGGTTGCTGAGAGTATGGCTTGTAAGAGTTTTACGGTGGTTTCTAGAAAAGAAACCGAAAACACAGTAACCTACGAACAGGCAAAAACCCTTTCGGATACCGAGATAATAATAAACACTACTCCGGTGGGTATGTATCCTAATTTGGGCAGTGCGGCAATAGATATAGACGCGTATGAGAAATTGGAAGCGGTTTTTGATGTGGTATATAATCCTATTCGTTCTTGGCTTGTAGGCAAAGCCTTGAAAAAGGGGATAACTGCAGTTGGCGGACTTTATATGCTAGTCGGTCAGGCGGTGTATGCTTTTGAGAAGTTTACAAATAAATCGGTGCCGACGGGTAAAATAGACAGTATTTATAAAGAAATTTCAAAAGAAAAAGAAAATATCGTGCTTGTGGGTATGCCATCAAGCGGTAAAACCACGGTTGGAAGTCTGTTAGCGGAACAAATAGGGCGCGAATTTATTGATACTGATGATGAAATTGTAAAAACTCACGGCGATATAAGTAATATCTTTAAAGCCGAAGGCGAGAGCGGTTTTAGGGATATAGAAACTAGAATTATAAAGCAGATTTCAGCCGTACAAGGCACGGTTATCGCAACAGGCGGCGGCGCAGTGTTAAGACAGGAAAACATAGATTTTCTCAAACAAAACTCAAAGGTTTATTTTATAGACCGTCCGCTTGAGCAACTGATAGTTACCGCCGACCGTCCATTGTCGCAAAGCAAAGATATGCTTAAAAAAAGGTATGACGAGCGGTATGATATATACTGTAATTGCTGCGATAAGCGTATAATTTCTAACACCACACCCGCGGATGCTGTAAATAGCATTAAGGAGGATTTCTATAAATGAAAATTTTGGTATTAAACGGACCGAATCTTAATATGTTAGGTATTCGTGAACCCGAAATTTACGGAAAAGAAACATATCATGACCTTTGCGGTTTAATAAATTCTTATGCCGACAAAAAGGGAATAGAAATAGAGATTTACCAATCAAATCATGAAGGATGTTTGGTTGATAAAATACAACAAGCCTATGGGAAAACAAACGGTATTGTTATAAACCCTGCGGCGTATACTCATACGAGCATAGCGTTGCTTGATGCATTAAAATCAGTTGGTATTCCCGCGGTGGAAGTACATATTTCGGATGTTTCCAAGCGCGAAGATTTTAGGCAAATAAGTTTTGTGCGTAGTTTCTGTTTTGCCACCGTCAAGGGTGAAGGACTAAAAGGTTATTTGACCGCTATAGATAAACTTTTGGAGTGCGAAAATGATTGTAAAAATTAACCCTTCAAAAGCGTACGGCAAGGTTGTTGCACCACCTTCTAAGAGCATGGCTCACAGATTGCTTATCTGCGGTGCATTGTCAGAAAAAAGTGTAATAAATAACATAGCTTTTTCTAAGGATATAGAAGCCACCCTCGGTTGCCTTAAGTCTCTTGGCGCGAAGGTTTTAATAGACGGAAAAACCGTTAATATAGGCGGCTTAAAACTCGAAAATATTCCTGACGGAGTAACGGTTGATTGTTTTGAGAGCGGGAGCACTCTTCGTTTTTTGTTGCCGCTTTGTATGGCTTGTGGTAAAACCGTAACACTCAAAGGGGCAAATCGTCTTTTCGAACGCCCTTTGGATATTTATGAAGATATCGCCAAAAAACAAGCAATACTGTTCGAAAAAGGGCAAAATTATGTAACAGTTTGCGGGAATTTAAAAAGTGAAAATTATGAAGTGGCGGGTAATATTTCAAGCCAGTTTATAAGCGGTTTACTATTTTTGTTACCATTGCTTTCGGGCGACAGTGTTTTAAATGTCACAGGAAAGTTTGAAAGTGCTTCGTATATAGATTTAACCCTTTCGGCTTTGAATGATTTCGGCATTAAAATTGACCGAAAAGACAATGTTTTTTATATAAAGGGAAAGCAAAATTATGCCGACTGTGATTGCAGTGTGGAAGGCGACTGCTCAAATGCCGCTTTTTTAGATGCCTTTAACTATCTTGGCAGTAGGGTTACAGTGTGTGGCATTAAGGAAAATACACTTCAAGGTGACCGTGTTTATGCGGATATTTTTTTGGGGTTAAAAGATGGCAGAAAACACTTCGATTTATCCGATTGCCCCGATTTAGCACCGGTAGTTTTTGCGGTATCTTCCCTTTACGGCGGTGCCGAGTTTACAGGCACTAAAAGGCTTAAAATAAAGGAAAGCGACCGTGCGAAAGCAATGAAAGAAGAACTTTCGAAATTCGGCGCAGATGTCCAAATTTTTGAAGATTTAGTAGTTGTGAAAAGTGATGGAATTAAACAACCGAAAGAAGTGCTTAATTCCCATAACGACCACCGAATAGCGATGGCTTTATCGTTGCTTTTAACCATTACGGGCGGCAGTATTAGCGGTGCCGAATCAGTAACGAAAAGTTATCCCGATTTTTATAAACAAATTAGCAAAATAGGTATTGATTTATATGAAATTAATTAAAAAATTAAACATATTAATAGTGGGCTTGGGTTTACTTGGCGGTAGTTATGCCAAGGCACTCAAAAAACTTGGGTTCGAGATTAATGCAATAACCAAGGAACAGTCTTCAGTAGATTATGCACTGGAACATGGAATAATCGATTATGGTACAACAAAAATAGAACCCGATATTATCGGTAAAGCCGATATTGTAGTTTTTGCACTTTATCCGCACGTTTTTAAATCCTGGATAAAAGAGAATCAGGCATATTTTAAAAGTGGCGCCGTAATAACCGATGTAACAGGTGTAAAGGGTTGTATTGTTAGAGAAATACAGGACGTTTTGCGCGATGATGTTGAGTTTATTGCTGCTCACCCAATGGCAGGTAAAGAAGTTTCAGGTGTTGAAAATAGTGATGAAAACATCTTTAAAGGGGCAAACTACATTGTAGTTCCTACAGAAAAAAACACCCCCGAAGCAATCGAGCTATGTTCTAATTTGGGTGAATTATTGGGCTTTGCAAAGGTTGCGGTATTAAGTGTTGAAAAGCATGACAGTATGATTGCTTTTCTTTCCCAGTTGACCCACTGTATTGCGGTTTCGCTTATGTGTGCAAATGATGACCCCGATTTAGTTGAGTACACGGGTGACTCTTTCAGAGATTTAACCAGAATTGCAAATATTAATGATGAAATGTGGAGTGAGTTGTTTTTATCCAATAAGGAAGCGTTGCTTTCGCAAATGGATATCTACCGCGAAACTTTTGATAAACTGTATAATTTTATAAACACCGATGACCGCGACGGTATGCGAGAAATGATGCGACTTTCTACTAAACGGCGCCGTGAATTTAATAAGAAAGTGTGACAAAAATGAGTATGAATTTTAAAAGAAAATTGCCTATACCGAAGGATATCAAAGAACAATATCCGTTATCCGCGGAAATGGAATTAGTAAAAAATAAAAGAGCCGAAGAAATTAAGGATGTTTTTACAGGCAAGTCAAATAAGTTTATACTTATTATAGGGCCTTGCTCAGCTGACCATAAAGACCCTGTACTTGAATATATATCCCGTTTGCGTCTTGTAGAAGATAAGGTTAAGGATAAGATTATAATTGTACCGCGTATTTATACAAACAAACCCCGCACAACAGGTGAAGGCTATAAGGGCATGTTGCACCAACCTGACCCCGAAACCGCGCCGGATATGTTAAAGGGTATTGTTTCTATCCGCGATTTGCATTTGAGCGCTTTACGCGATTATGGCTTTACTTGTGCGGATGAAATGCTTTATCCTGAAAACCATCGTTATCTTTCCGATTTGTTGGCTTATGTGGCAGTTGGCGCCCGTTCAGCAGAGAACCAACAACACCGTCTTGTTGCAAGTGGTATTGAGGAGCCTGTAGGTATGAAAAATCCTACAAGCGGCGACCTTACTGTTATGATTAACTCAATAAAAGCAGGACAATCAAGTCATACCTTCTTGTATCGCGGTTGGGAAGTGCAAAGCAGCGGAAACCCGCTTACACATGCTATTCTACGCGGTTATGTTGATTTTGCGGGTAAGAATGTTTCCAACTACCATTACGAAGACCTTGTAAATTTAAACGATCTTTACGCTAAAACAAACCTTGCTAATCCTTCGGTTATAGTGGATACCAACCATGCTAATTCAGGTAAACAGTATCTTGAACAGGTGCGTATCGCTAAGGAAGTTATCCATAGCCGTAATCATAACAATGACATTAAAAATCTTGTTAAAGGCTTAATGATTGAAAGTTATATTGAAGATGGTTCTTGCAAAGCGGAAGAACATATTTTTGGTAAGTCTATCACCGATCCGTGTCTTGGTTGGGAAAAGACAGAAAAACTAATTTTGGATATAGCAGATAAACTTTAAAGTCCAAAAAAAGACCGTATTCCTACTGTTATGGGAATACAGTCTTTTTTTATTTTTTGTTTTTAACATTACTCAGCGGGTTAGCATCAACCGCATTTTTAATTTGCGTATCGGAGACGTGGGTGTAAATCTGCGTTGTGCCAAGATTCGAATGCCCCAAAATATCCTTAAGCACACGTATGTCAACCTGTCCGTGCTGATACATAAGTGTTGCGGCGGTATGTCTTAGTTTGTGGGTTGAAAAACCTTGGTCGCCAAGACCGGCTTTTTCAAGATATGTTTTTACAATATGCTGAACAGTCTTAGGGCTTATTCTTCTGTGGTTGCGGCTTATGAAAAGGGCGTTGCGGTCAGCAAAAGAAATATCTTCGCAAGGTCTTACCGCTATGTATTCCTGCACGGCGCGTAGACAAGCGTCGTTAAGATAGACAAGCCTTTCTTTATTACCTTTACCTGTAACTGTCATTGTTCCGTCAGGTTTAATATCACCCACATTAAGTGAGCAAAGTTCAGCCAAACGAAGACCACAGTTTAAAAACAGGGTTAAAATACAATAATCACGTTTTTGGTTGGCGCCATCTACCGCGTTTAAAAGTTCCAAAGAATTTTCAAGGGTTAGGTGTTTTGGTAAAGACTGCTTAACCTTGGGAGATTCTAACATTAAAGCCGGGTTAGAATCAAGTTGGTGGGTTTGTTCGCACAAATATCTAAAAAAGATTCGTAGAGTTGATGTTTTTCTTGCCCTTGTTGCCGCATTGTTTCCGCGCTGATTTTTACAAAAAACAAGGTAGGCGTAAAGGTCGGAAATAGTAACCGTTTTAATTAAATCTATATTTACACCGGAAATATCAATTTCTTCAAACTCCGCTTTACCGTCTACAAGACCGCGCACAAACAAAAGATAGCGGAAAAAGGTTTGCAGGTCTAAGTAGTAGCCTTCAACCGATAGAGAAGATTTACCTTTTATAGTTTCACTGTAGGTTAAAAAATCCCTTATAACCGCAGGACAGTTTTGCAAAACTTCGTGTTTCATAAAATAACTCCCGAAAAGTTAATCAATCTATTATAATAATATCATTTTTTAATACGAATTGCAATCTTAATAAAAACTTAAATATTTTCCCACTTTTTTCTTAAACAAGTTAGTGGTACAATTAACTTAGAGGTGAGAGGATGTATAACGTTTTAGTTTGTGATGATGAAAAGGATATTGTATCAGCGCTTGAAATTTATTTAAAAACCGAGGGATATAATGTTTTTAAGGCTTATAACGGTAAAGAGGCGCTTGAAATTTTGGAGAAAAGTGAAATTCATCTTGTATTAATGGATATTATGATGCCTGTGTGCGACGGTGTTACTGCTACAGCAAAGCTTCGCGAAAAATCCAACGTGCCTGTAATTTTCCTT
This sequence comes from Acutalibacteraceae bacterium, assembly GCA_045591465.1. Taxonomy (GTDB): domain Bacteria; phylum Bacillota; class Clostridia; order Oscillospirales; family Acutalibacteraceae; genus UBA737. The sequence continues at coordinate 20,873 of JAZNSZ010000039.1, forward strand.
TCTGCTAAAGGTGAGGATACCGATAAAATTTTAGGTCTTAATGTCGGTGCGGATGATTATGTAACAAAGCCGTTTAACCCTGTTGAAGTTTTGGCGCGTGTGCGTTCACAGCTGAGGCGGTATATGCAGTTGGGTGGAAATGCAGTAAAAACCGCTTTAACAATCGGTAATATCGAGCTTGACGATTCTGCAAAAGAGGTCTTGGTTGACGGTGAAAAGGTAATGCTTACACCCTTGGAATTTGAAATTCTAAAGCTTTTAATGCAAAATGCAGGTAAGGTTTTAAGTCCTAAGGAAATTTACCGCCTGGTTTGGAAAGAGGAGTGTTTTGGTAGCGAAAGCACTACTGTTGCGGTACACATTAGGCATTTGAGAGAAAAGATTGAAATTAATCCTGCAGAGCCGCGCTATTTAAAGGTTGTGTGGTCGCACGGATATAAAATGGAAGGCGGTAACTGATATGAAAAATTTAAAATGCAGCTTACCTATGAAAATAACAGCTGTGATACTTTCTTATGTAACGGCGCTTGTATTGGTGCTATCAACTGTTGCTATAGCTTTTATGGGGTATTTTAATTTCTATTTTAATTCACAGGAAACCTTACAAAAAGAAATACTCGGTGAGATGGCAATGGGTGAATGTTATACCTTAGCAAGCTTGGACGAGTTGGAACGTAATCTTAACTATTACTATGAAGATAGAAATTTATTTTATATGATAGAAGATTCTGACGGTAAATTGATAGAAAGTAATTATAATGGTGAAAAAATTATTACTGCCGAGCAGTTTTATGACGAAGATTATATCTATACAATTTATGTGCCGCGTGAAATGACAAAAACCGATGAATTTTCGTTCATAAATAATTTGATAATTCTTGGCTATAAACTAAGATACGCGGTAATATTCTTTGTAATAGTTTCATTACTTGCCTTTATTGTGGTTATGTGTTATTTGTATTACAGTGCAGGACGCAGAGAATCATATAGCAATATGGCTCTTAATGCGGTAGATAAAATTCCTTTTGATATTTATACATCGGCTGTGGCAGTTTTGGTGTATTTTGGATTAACCGTCACCTTAGAAATTTTTTATGAGGGCTTAGAGGGTATTATCGCCTTGTTTTTCGGATGTACTGCGCTATACTTTTTAGCGTTAGGCTTTACTATGACCTTTGCTACACGCGTAAAAACAGGTACATTATTTAAAAACACAATAGTTTACAAGGTTATTAAATTTTTGTGGAGCGGAATAAAAAAATGCGCAATATTTGCGTTTTTCCATTTAAAAAGACTTCCTCTTGTATGGCAGGTAGTATTAGAAGTGGTAGCGGTGTTATTTTTTGAAACCATATTTTTAGGCTTTAATTTGTATCAGGTGGAAAATTTGGTTTTAGGCTTTGTAATTATAAATTTCTTATTGTTAGTAAGCGTTTTGTATGTTACTATAACCTTACAGCGCATAAAAAAAGGCGGAGAGAAAATCGCTTCGGGTGAGCTCGATTATAAAATAAATACCGATTATATGATTCTTGATTTTAAGGAATTTTCAGAGAAGCTTAACAGTATAAATGACGGTTTGCAATCGGCGGTTAACGAAAAAATGAAAAGCGAGCGCTTTAAGACCGAGCTTATTACAAATGTTTCGCACGATATTAAGACACCGCTTACTTCGATTATAAATTATGTAGACTTGCTCAAAAAGGCGGATATAGACAACCAAAGCGCAAAGGAATATATAGAGATACTTGACAGACATTCTGCGAGACTTAAAAAGCTTATTGAAGATTTGGTAGAGGCATCAAAAGCTTCCACCGGTAATTTGTCAGTTAATTTTGATAAATGTGATGTTGGTGTACTTCTGCAACAAGCCTTAGGTGAATTTGACGAACGATTTAAACTAGCAGGGATAACTCCGATATTGAAATTACCAATTAAAAATGTTATTATAAAAGCAGATGCAAGACACCTTTGGCGCGTGTTCCAAAATCTTTTAAGTAATATCTGTAAATATTCGCAAAGCGGTACTCGCGCTTATATAGAAGCCTCGGCCCAGAACGGTAAAGCCGTTGTGGTTTTCAGAAACATTTCCAAGTATGAGCTTAATATTTCTGAGGATGAGCTTATGGAAAGATTTGTCAGAGGTGATGCTTCCCGTAATACCGAGGGTAGTGGCTTGGGACTTTCGATTGCGAAAAGCCTTACAGAGCTGCAAAACGGGAATTTGAAGATTGAAACCGACGGCGATTTATTTAAAGCTACGGTTGAATTTGCAATATTTGAAGGTTAAAGCAGGGGATTTATGATTACCAAAAAACAAAGGAAAATTTTAAGTGCGGCATCACTGATTGCTTTTGTGCTTTTTTGTGCATGGGTAGGTTGGTTTATAGGAAGACCTATGGTCCGCTTTGTATCTGCGCCTGAACGCTTCAGAGCTTGGGTTGACAGCAGCGGAATAATGGGAAGAATTTATTTTATTCTTATGGTTTTGTTTCAGGTTGTTATTGCCTTTGTACCAGGGGAACCGCTTGAAATCGGTGCTGGGTATGCTTTTGGTGCAGTAGAGGGTACTATCCTTTGTTTAATAGGTATTTCACTTGGCAGTTTTATTGTTTTTGCGCTTGTAAGAAAATTTGGCATACATTTGGTAGAGGTGTTTTTCACCTTTGAAAAAATAAAATCGGCAAAATTTTTACAGGATAGAAAAAAGGTTGCGTTTCTTATTTTCCTAATGTTCTTTTTGCCTGGCACCCCAAAGGATTTGCTCACCTATTTTGTAGGGCTTACCGATATAAAGCTTAAACACTTTTTTATAATATCAACCATTGCGAGAATTCCCTCTGTTATTACCTCTACAATAGGCGGCAACTTTTTAGGGGTGGAAAAATATACCTTTGCAATAATAGTTTTCGCGGTCACATTGGTTATAAGCATAATTGGTTGGTATATTTATAACCGTATAGGAAGGGAGAAATAATATGCTACAAACAAAAGACCTTGTAAAAATTTATAAACCCAAAAAGGGTGTGCCTGTTACGGCACTTGATAGGGTTTGCATAAAATTCCCCCAAAAGGGTATGATTTTCCTTTTGGGTAAATCGGGTAGCGGTAAATCTACGCTTTTAAACCTTTTAGGCGGTCTTGATAGTTATAATAGCGGAGAAATAATTATAAAAAGTGTTTCTTCTAAAGATTTTAAACAAAGTCATTTTGATTCTTATCGCAATACTTATGTTGGTTTTATTTTTCAAGAGTATAATGTACTTGAAGAATTTACGGTTGGTGCCAATATTGCCTTGGCTATACAACTTCAAGGCAGAAAGGCTACTGACAGTGAAATTAACGAAATTTTAAAAGAGGTTGATTTGGACGGTTTTGGTGACCGTAAACCAAACGAACTTTCGGGCGGACAAAAACAACGTGTGGCTATTGCACGTGCGCTTGTTAAAAAACCTGAAATAATCATGGCGGACGAACCGACGGGTGCGCTTGATTCCAATACCGGTAAAGCAATTTTTGATACCCTTAAAAAACTCTCCCGCGATAAACTTGTTATAGTAGTTTCTCACGACCGCGAGTTTGCTGAGCAGTATGCCGACCGTATTATTGAACTTGCAGACGGCAAGGTTATAAGTGATGTTGAACTGGAAGAAACAGCGATAACGGAAAATAACGGCATTAGTTTTAAAGAAAATACTGTCGAAGTACCGGGCGGTTACCATTTAACCGAAGATGACCGAAAGTCTATAAACGAGTATATTGATGCTATCGGCAGTTCGATTTCTATTAATATATCTAAAAAAAGTTCGGCTACTAAGTTTGTTAACACCGATGAAAGCAAGATAACAAGCGATGCGGGTAGTAAGTTTAAACTTATAAAGTCTAAATTGCCGCTTAAAAATGCTTTTAAAATCGGTTCCAATGGTTTAAAGTATAAAAAATTCCGCCTTGTTATGACGGTTTTACTTTCGTGTATAGCCTTTGGGCTTTTCGGTATATCCGATACGTTCGCGGCTTACAACCATATTGAAACCTGCACTAATTCGCTATATGACAGTGATATTAACTATCTTTCTGTTCACAAGTCCAAAAAAGGTGACGGAGATGATTATCGAGATTGGGGATATAAATTTTCTAAAGAAGAACTGAAAAACTTCAGCAATGAAACCAATGTTAATGTATATGGTATTTATAACCCCGAAAGTTATGAGCTTTCTATTCGCAGTAATATAGATACTTCGGTTAAACTAACCGAAAATTTTGATATATATATTCCTGAACTTACAGGGTATGGAACTATCAATCGACAAATTGCCGATGAATTAGGCTTTAATTTACTTGCGGGTAAATATCCTGATGGCGAAAAGCACGAAGTGGCTATTAGTGAATATATTTTTGAAATATTTAAAAAGGCAAAATATACCGACGGCGTTTTAAAAGATAAAGAAGACGGTACGGCTAAGGTTAAGTATACCGAAATTAAAAAATATGATGACATCATCGGTAAAACTATAACGCTCGGAGACAAACAATTTAAGATTACCGCGGTAATAGATACCAAGTTGGATATAGAACGCTATATCTCCATTACAGAAGAAAATGAAAACGCTACTAATGCAGAAGAACTTCGTGACAGTCTTCTTTTTATGGAGTTTGAATATGCCAGAACATATAGTTATGCCAGTGTTGTTATGGTCGGTGATGGTTATATTGAAAAAATGATAAAAAATTCTCCGCCTGTGGCAAATATCACAGAGGGCGATATTTGGATTTATTCTGATAAATACGAAATTTACCCAAGTTATTTGGCAAAACTTTCGGATACGGAAGATAAAATAATCACATGGGTAAACGGAAAGAAAACTAACCTTGCTGATAACGAATTAATAGTTTCGGTTAATGCGTTAGGTATGCATGACCATCCGCAAGAATATCAAAACATAGACGGTTTTGATTATCAAAGATTTTTAAAAGATTTCGGTACGGCAAAGGGTAGTATTTACTCTTACGGAGAAGACGTGCCCGAACAAGAATTTAAGGTTGTCGGTGTTATATTAGACACTGATGAAACCAGGGGTTATAGCAGTGCCGCGATTTGCTCAGATGCAATATTTGAAAAAATGACCGAGGGTATTGACTGCGTTTATGAATATGCTATAGGAAATAAACCTACTGAAAAGCCGGAACTTAAAAAAGTAGTATCCCGTTGCTATAGTAAAGATGCAAGTGTGCGCTATCCTATACAAAACCAAATTACTTTTGAACTAGATTCGCTTAATGAGTTTTTAGTTGAGTTTTCAAAAATATTCTTATATATAGGTTTAGGCTTTGCTTTGTTTGCGGGGGTTATGCTCGCTAACTTTATTGCAACAAGTATTTCATATAAGAAACAAGAAATAGGAATTTTACGTGCTATCGGTTCGCGCAGTAATGATGTGTTTAGAATTTTCTTTGCAGAAAGTTTTATAATCGCGATGATAAACTTTATTTTGTCAGCGGTTGGCGTGGCTGTTCTTGTAAATATTATAAACAGTGTTGTTAGAGATGATATTGGTATTTTGATTACCATATTAAGTTTCTCGGTAAGACAAGTGGCGCTTTTATTGGCGGTTAGTTTGCTGGTTGCTTTTGTTGCAAGTTTCTTACCTGTAAAGAAAATTGCTTCCAAAAAGCCGATTGATGCCATAAGAGACAGATAAAGTTTTAATAAAAGGAGAATATTATGTCAGTTAAAATTTCACCGTCACTCTTAGCGGCGGACTTTATCAATCTGAAAAATGAACTAAAGCGCCTTGAAGAAAATAGGGTAGATATGCTTCATTTTGATGTTATGGATGGACTTTTTGTTCCTAATATATCATTTGCTAATCCTATTTTAAAACAAATTAAAGAAAACACCGATATACCATTGGATGTCCACTTGATGGTAGACCGTCCGCACAGGTATATAGGTGAGTTTGCAAAGTATGCCGATTATTTAGGCTTTCATTTTGAAGCAGGTAGTGATGTTACCAAGACCTTAAAAGAGATTAGAACGCTCGGTTGCAAGTCTTGCCTTACTATAAAACCCTGCACAGCAGCAAAGGAGATTTTTGAGTTCTTACCGCTTTGTGATATGGTACTTGTAATGTCGGTAGAACCGGGCTTTGGCGGACAGTCTTTTATGCCTGAATCCTTGGAAAAGGTTGCGGCATTAAAACAAGAGATTAACCGTTTAGGGCTTAAAACATTGGTGGAAATCGACGGCGGTATCAACGGTGAAACCGCGCCGCTTGCCGTAAATGCGGGTGCCGATGTTTTGGTAGCGGGAAGTTATTTATTTACCAACGAGATGAAAGAAAGAACTGAATATCTTAAAGGTCTTTAAAAAAGTATTTTCCGAAGGTTTTTATTGCGTTTTTTTGAATAAGCAGTTTGCCATATTCTTTTGTATGCGCTATCTCGAAAATGTTTCTGCTTGAGTGACGGCAGTATTCATTCAGGGTTAGAAAAAACGGTTTAACACTGTTTGTAGTAATAATAAGGCAGTATTCCTTTTCGGTTTTGTATAGAACACTTTTAAAACAGCGCTTTAATTGGTATAAAAATAAAATACCCGACGTTAAAGTTTCAAAGTCTGTGAAGATGAAAAGATATTCTCGCGTTTCGTTGCGGTGTCGGTTTTTATAATTTATGTTTGAAACGGTCATAAAATCTCTCCCAATGGGTAACTTAATATGGGTGTTATTATGAATAATAGAAGTTTTAAACTGTTTTTAAAATCAATGCTTTTTACCGCCGCCGCAATAATTTTAATACTTGTAGGGTATTTTACTGCGAATTATTTGTTTAAACCATTTTAGATTATGTAAAAAAGAGAGCCGAAATTTTTTAAATTTTGACTCTCTTTTATATTGCTAGTCGTCGATGGTTTCTTCACCGCAATGACAAGTTGGGCCGTTTTCAACATTACAGGGTCGCGGTGGGAAAAAGTCGTCAATAGGGAATTGGATTTTGCTGAAGGTATCGCAGGGATGGTCGGTAGAGTTTTTGCAGTGCTTTTCGGGTATGCAAAAGTCGTAAACAGGGATAAGCATTTGCACATTGCGAATGAGTTGTACTACAGTGAAAAGACCAATGGTGGCAAATATTGTGGGCGTACCGTTTTGTAATTCGCTTACAACATTACCGCCAATGGCTTGACAAACACAGTCAGGAACACAGCATACGCTATCGTAACAATCTTTAATTTCTCCAATACGAGCCGAAAGGGGAACAGGGTCAACAGTACTTACAACACATTTTGGCATATTGTTGCCGCTCAAGGTACCGTTTGAATTTTGTGTGCATTCATTTCCCAATACATTTGAGAAAGTTTTTACGCAACCGTCACTGCCAAATAGTATAACCTTTTTGCTGAAAGAAGCAATACCATTGATAATCTTAGGGCAACTGCGTGAAGATGTGTAAAGGTCGAATGAGAGCAAGAAGAAGAAAGTAAGGTCGCAGGAATAGTAGCCTTTGTTGAAGTTTACGGGTTCAACATTGATAAAAACATTAAGTACTTCCGCGCTGCGAAGTCTAACGCTTACTGCGTGGTTTATGAGTGCTTGTGTTTCGGGTAGGAAGAAGCAACGTAAATCTTCCAAGCAATCCCTGTCACAGCAAGAGTCGTAAACTCTGCCCGCATCAATGCAAACGGCTTCCCTAATGTTGCCATCAGGTAGGCAACCGTTTCTTAAGTCTGCCATATAATAGCCTCCTATTAAATTTTTAAGTCAGTTTTAAACTAACTTCAATAATATACTATGTTTTTTTAGGCAAACGGTGAAAAATATTGACTTGTGTAATCAAAAACTGTAAAATAGTCAAGGTGATAAATTTTGGAAGACAAAAAATGGTATAAAAGGGGACTGCGCGACGGCGTACCGATAGCCCTTGGCTATTTCGCGGTTGCCTTCACTTTGGGTATTGTTGCAAAAAAAGCAGGTCTTACTGCTGTTCAGACCTTTTTTGCTACCGCACTTACCAATGCTTCGGCGGGCGGTTACGCAGGCTTTAAAATAATAGAAGAAAGCGCACCTTATCTTGATATGGCTCTTACTATTTTTGTTGTTAATATCAGATATTTTCTTATGTCCTGTGCGCTTAGTCAAAAGCTTTCGCCTAAGACATCGCTTATGCATAGAATATTTATCGGCTTTGATGTTACGGATGAAATTTTTGGTATTTCTATGGCGGTTAAGGGAGAGCTTAATCCGTGGTACAATTACGGCGCTATGACGGTATCAATACCTTGTTGGGCGACGGGAGCGGCGCTCGGCGTTGTAATGGGTAATGTTCTGCCGAATAGCCTTGTGAGCGCTTTGAGTGTGGGCCTTTACGGTATGTTTTTGGCGATTATAATCCCACCTGCTAAAAAGAATAAAATAATAGCGGGTATTGTTGTAGTATCTATGGTTTTAAGTTTTGCTTTCGCAAAGTTGCCGTTGTTATCTTCGCTTTCTTCGGGTATAAGGGTTATTATATTGACAGTTATAATAGCACTGTCGGCGGCGGTTATTTTTCCTGTTAAGGAGGAAGATACCGATGAATAATATTTATGTATATATAGGTATAATGTTTTTGGTGACGTTTTTAATAAGGGTGTTGCCGTTAACTCTTATACGAAAGAAGATTACTAATGTAACCTTGCGTTCTTTTCTATACTATGTACCGTATGTAACACTTGCTGTGATGACTTTCCCTGCAATATTGGAAGCAACCAACAGTATTTGGTCGGGCTTGGCGGCACTTTTGGCCGGTATATTACTTGCATATTTTGGGGTTAGCCTTTTTGGTGTTGCGGTGTGTTCCTGTGCGGTAGTATTTATTTTAGAGTTGTTTTTATAATTATGCAAAAAAAGACTGCCTTGTGGCAGTCTTTTATTTATTCTCGATTGCGGTTATTTTATCTACTCTCGTTTGGTGGCGGCCGCCTTCAAACTCGGTTTTTACGAAAATATCGGCAAGTTCTATTGCGGTGCCAACACCTATAACTCTGCCGCCCAAGCATAAAACGTTTGAGTTGTTATGCAGACGGGTATATTTTGCTGAAAAATGTTCACTACAAGCGGCGGCGCGGATTCCCTTAAATTTGTTAGCGGCAATAGACATTCCTATACCTGTTCCGCAAACCAAAATTCCGCGTTCGGTTTCTCCGCTTAAAATACTTTCACACAATTTTGTTGCAATATCGGGATAGTCAACCGAAACTTGTTCATATATACCGAAGTCAACAACTTCGAAACCTTGTTCTTTTAAAAATTCGCCTATAGCGTTTTTGTGTTCAAGACCGCCGTGGTCACAACCTAATGCAATTTTCATTATCTTTCTTCCTTTGCTTTTAATTCTCTTTCTGCTTGGGGTAATCTTAAATAAAAAGGCAACAATGCTTTTGCGCTTATAGTTTCGCCTTTTATAAAATTTTCAAAAGCGGCAAACCCAACACCCACAGCACTTTGGTACTGTCTTTGCGGGGAAGCCTTTTTAACATTTGGGATATTTTCTATAAAAGGATAGAATATATCAGCACCGTCGCCTACTACGATAATAGATTTATCGGTCTTTTGCGAAAGGTCTTTTATTTCTTGTGACAGTCCGTCACATAAAAGTGCTCTATCTTCGCATAATCTTTTAATTTGATTATTTTCTATCTCAAAAATAGCGTTATAAACCTGATTGCAACGCGCATCCATAACCGCACAAACAATACAGTCGGTATCCGAATAATTTTCCGCCATTGCGCGCAGAGTAGAAACAGAAACACAGGGTAATTCTCGTGGCGCTGCCAATCCCTTTATTGCGCTTATGCCAATTCTAACACCGGTAAACGAACCGGGGCCGTTGCTTATTGCAAGTCCGTCAATATCGGCTATATTAAGTTTTGAAGCAGCAAGTAAGTTTTCGGCCATGGGCATTAACGTTTGGGAGTGCGTAAGCCGTACGTTTACAAAAGTTGAAGCCACTAACTTACCATCTTCTATTATAGCAACAGAAGCGGGTGTTGCCGAGCATTCCATACTTAAAATTTTCACAAAGTTTCACCTGCTTGTCTTATTGTGATCTCACGAGTAGTGTCATTAATGCGCTCAAACTCAACAAAAATTGTATTTTGGGGTAGGGCGTTTTCAATGTTCTCACTCCATTCGCAAGCCAAAACGCCGCCTTGTGCTATATAATCAAAAAAGCCTGTTGAGTAAAGGTCTTCCCAACCCGAAATGCGATACATATCAAAATGATAAAGCGGAAGTCTTCCGCTAAGATATTCATTAATAAGCGCAAAAGTAGGGGAAGTAACAGTATCGGTAGAGCCAAGGCCTAAAGCCAAACCGCGAGTAAAACAGGTTTTGCCCATACCAAGACCGCCCTTGTAAGCAATAACAACGCCGTTAGTGATTTTTTCACCCAGCATTTTACCGATTTTTTGTGTTTCTTCGGGGCTGTTAGATAAAAAACGTTCCATAAACTGACCTTTCACATTTAAACTTTATACATTATATCACATTTTTTTACATTTATAAAGTGTTACTTGAATATTTGTTGAAAATAAAATATAATAAACATATAAAACATACGGAGGATAAAAGTTGAGATACTTATTAGGTAAAATAGCGGACTTTGTAAGAGAGTCTGATAAAATATTGTTGTCACTCTGCTTTTTGGCATCCGCTTATGGATGTGTGTCGGTTTTTTCGTCAACAAGATATATGGATAGTTTTAGGCCGGTTATAGTTCAAACTTTTTGTTTGTTGGTGGGCATTGTTGCTGCTTGTGTTATATCCACTATTGATTATGAAAACTTTTTACGGCATTGGCAACTGGCAGGTCTTTTAGGGTTAGTTCCCGTAATTTTAACATTTTTTATCGGTTTTGCTCCCGAAGGAACCGATGATAAGGCCTGGCTTAATTTAGGTTTTACTACATTCCAACCATCAGAACTACTTAAAATTTGCTTTGTTATAACCTTTAGTACCCATCTTGGAAAAGTGCAAAGGGATATTAACAAATTAAAATATTTAATACCTGTTTGTATTCACGCGGCAATACCTGTTTTACTCATCTTTATTCAGGGTGATGCGGGAACAGCACTTGTTTTTGCAGTAATGGTAATCTTTATGCTTATGGCTGCGGGTGTTTCGTGGAAGTACTTTTTAGCAGCGTTTTCAGCAGCGGTGGTGGCTTCTCCTATTGCATATTTCTTTATTTTAAATGATGAGCACCGCGAAAGAATAGTTAATATGTTTGATATTAACGGCGATATACAGGGTGTCGGTTGGCAACAGTACCGCGGAAGATTGGCACTCGCTAATGGTGGATTTTTTGGTCAAGGATATTTGAAGGGTACCCTTACCCAAATGGGTAAAGCGGGTGTGCCTGAAGGGCATAATGACTTTATTTTTGTAACAATAGGCGAAGAATTAGGCTTCTTAGGTTGCTTTGTGGTTTTGGTGTTGCTTATTGCAATTTGTCTTAGGTGCTTAAAAGTAGCACAACTTTGCGCCAAAAACGAAGGTAAATATATTTGTATAGGTATATTTTCAATGTTACTTGCCCAAACGCTTATAAACATAGGTATGTGTACTTCAGTAACCCCTGTTATCGGTATAACATTACCGTTCTTCTCGGCGGGTGGAACATCACTTTTATGCTTGTTCTTGGGCGTAGGTCTGGTACTTAATGTTTATATGCATAGAAATTCACGCACTATTTATTTAAGGGATTAATTTATATTATTTTTGGTTTTGAATATTCAAAGTAATTTTGCTTAAAATTTTTAAAATAGGTACGGGTAATGTGCAGTCGCTCGCCATTTTTCAAAAAAACGCAGTCGTTGTTATATTTGTTAATATACCCAAGGTTAATAACAAATGCCCGATTGATTTTTTCAAAATGGATTTGCGGAAGTGCGCTAAACACCCGTGCCATTGTTTTTTTACACAATATTATCTCATTCTTAAGATGAACCAAACAATGCTTGTTATTGGCTTCTATATAAATTATTTCTTCCGAGTTTACGCAAATCGTACTTTCTTCACTATTTATCCATATAGGACAATGGGTGTTATTATTAGTTATAAATTCGGTTAATGTTTTGTAGAGTTGGTTTTTATTATACGGTTTTGTGAAAAAGCGATAAGTATTTACCTTAAATGCTTCAAACACAAAGGTAGTATTGGTTGTTAAAAATATTATTTTGGTGTTGTCGTTTTTTCGTCGCATTTCTTTTACAGTTTCAAGCCCGTTTATGCCCGATAGGGTATACTCTATAAAGATTAGGGTATATTTATTTTTTGAACATAAAAGTTTTTCTCCACTGTCAAATATTTCTATAAAAAATTCCAGATTATACAAGTTAGAATATGAATACAATACTTGTTTTAATTCTTTAGAAAAAATATCATCTTTGTCACATATAGCTATTCGCATTACGATATTCCTCTTTATGAAACATTTTAATTTTTGTCTGCCCAATCGGCAGACTTTTTTTATTGCCCATATATTATATACTAATAAACAAAAAATGTCAATAATTACCGACAAATTACAAAAAAAATGGTTTTTCGCTCCAAAAAAATTGTATTTTGCTCTTTTTTTCTACAAATTCCATGCTTTTTCACTAAAATGTTCAAATTAGTGGGACAAAATGGAAAAAATGAAAAACCTATGTTTACATTTTTACAACTGTTCCACTTTCTAAGGAGTGAAAGGAATGGTTAAAAAATGTGTAATTTAGTTTTAAAACCACTGATTGAAAGATTTAAAAAACAGGATATGAAGTCTTTCCCATTAATTTATGAGAATTTTAAAAAACTCATAGGGTTATATGCTTCAAGGCTCATTTATGAAGATGGCGTATCTGATTTAACGCTGTTTTTAATTGAACTTTTATACGGTTTAGATTTATCGCGTTTTGATGATGACGAATCCTTTGGATTAAAAAAATATATAGCGGTGTCTTTGCGAAATCAGTATATTGCATTATCGGTAAAGCGCGATACATATACTAACAATACTTTGCCTTTGTATGACGACTCTGTCAGTAATACATATAATGTTGATGATTTAATTTTGGTTGTGGATGCATTAAATGATTTGAACAATAAGCAAAAATCGGTATTAGTGTATAAATATATATACGGGTACAGTGACTTCGAAATTGCTAATGCTTTGGGGATTTCCCGTCAAGCAGTTAACGGATTAAAAAACAGAGCATTATCGGTGCTTAAGCATTTTATTACGGAATAAATTTTAAGGAGAAAAATTATGTTTAAATTGGCTTTGAATGCCGGACACGGCAAAAACACATTGGGAAAAAGATGTATGAGTAAGTTGGATAAAAATCAAACGCGCGAGTGGTATTTAAACAGCAGAATTTGTGAAAAAATAGAACTTTTACTCTTAGAGTATGAAGGTTATGACCTAATTCGTCTTGATGACCCGACAGGAAGTAAAGATATAACACTAAAAAATCGTACAAATAGTGCCAATAGATTCGGCGCGGATTTTTATTTATCAATACATCATAATGCGGGGATAAAAGGCGGTAGCGGTGGTGGTTTAGAAACCTATATTTATACTAAAGCCGAAAAGGAAACAAAAGATTGGCAAAGCGCATTATATAAGTCTCTAATAAATCATACTAATTTAAAAGGTAATAGGGCAGACGGCACCCGAAGTGCTAATTTTCACGAATGCCGTGAAAGTAAAATGCCGTGCGTGTTAATAGAGTGTGGGTTCATGGATTCTAAAACCGATGTACCTATAATCCTTACGGATGAGTTTGCTTGTGCGGTTGCAAAGGCTTGTGTGGAAGTGATAGCCAATAAAGCAAATCTCAAAAAGAAAAGCCAAGCAAAAAAAGAAAATATAATTCTTACTTGGCAAAAAGCGGCTATTAAGGATGGGTTTAGTTTTCAAAAACACGGTGCCGACGGTGAGTGGGGAAAAGAATGCGAATCGGTAGCAAAAAAGGCAGTATGTAAAAAACGTGTTACATATAAAAATAAAAACCTAACTAAAATAGTTCAAAAAGCAGTAGGGGAAGTTGTCGATGGAAAGTTTGGCAATAAAACCAAAAATGCAGTTATGCAATATCAAAAACTTAAAGGACTTGTTGCCGACGGTGTGGTAGGTATTGATACTTGGAAGAAGATTTTGGGGGTGAAAAAATGAAAGAGAAATTTTTAAAATGGATTAAGGCTGCCGGTATTCGTGCCATTAAAACAGTGGCAGAAACAGCGGTTGCCACAATCGGAACTTCAGCGATGATTACACAGGTGGACTGGAAACTTGTGATATCAGCTTCGCTGCTTTCAGGTTTGGTTTCGTTATTCATTTCTATAAAAGGTTTGCCCGAATTAAAGGAGTAAACAAAAAAGAACTGTGATTTTATCACAGTTCTTTTACTATTTATAATAATAATGGTATAGGTTAGTCGGAATAATCATTATAACAAAAATCTTTAAAACCGTCAGAATACAATCGATTCCCATCGTTTGTAACCCACATTACATATAAGCCGTCGGTTTGCCCTACAAGTTGTTTTCCGCTTTCGTATGGCAGACAAAATAACAAGGTAGAGTATGCATCGGCAAGTGCAGAGTTCTTACAAAGAACCGAAACCGACTTAAAGTATTCTGCAGGATAAAGGGTTTTAGGGTCGATTATATGGTGATAATTCTTACCGTTTACAATGTAAAATCTTTGATACGAACCACTGGTAACCAATGACATATTTGCAAGAGCCAAATATTCAATATAAGGTTCTTCGGTGTTATCGGTATCGGGATTTTCAATTCCTACTTTCCACTTTTCGTTATCACTTCTTTTGCCGACAATCTTTATATTGCCGCCAAGATTGAGAAGATAACCCGTAATTCCATCACTAATCATTTTATTGGCAACTTCTTCGGCAGCGTAACCTTTTGCTATGGCGCCAACATCCAACAATAAATTTTCATCCCGAATAAGAATGGTATTTGCATTACTGTCTATTATAATATCATCAAAGTTTGTATGTTTTGATGCCTTTAGTAATGCGTCTTCAGGTGGCAAAACTGCACTTTCCGGATGATTAGACCCGTATTGGCGGTAATTATGCCAAAGAGTTAAAACACTGCCCATGGCTACATTGAATTGGGGATTTTTTGAGTAAATCTCTTTGGAATACACCAATAAATCAACAATTTTTTTGTCAACAGTTAATAACTTATTTTGCGACTGATTCATAACATAAAGATTAGTTATTCCATCATAAAAGTTATAAATATCATAAAGTTGATGATATTCTTTAAGCCAACCTTTAATCTTTTCACAGTTAGCCTTAAAAACCGATTGATCTTCTTCATAACCGATAATAGTAGTTACAGTATCAAAATAATCAAAAGAGTAATCAGTAAATTTTTGAGAACTTTTTTTGCAGGAAGTCAGAAAAAAAGACTGCAAAACGCAAAAGAGTACCAATAAAAAAGATAAAAATTTTTTCATTTTATTATTCCAAAAATTAAAGGGGACTTAAAGCCCCCTTTTTTATTATTTTGCAGCTTTTACAGCAGCTTTAATCATATCGCTAACATTCATTGTGCAACCAGCGGTTTGAAGTGAATCAACACCGTAGCCGGTATCAACTGCGAGAGCAGAAATTTCATCAGCGGTTTTGCCAACACAAGCAGCGTCAAAAGCAGCGGCTTGTTCGAACCATTCCTTAACGGTGCCGTCGCCATTTAAGTCTTGACCGTATTTAGCCATACCGTAATTTTCGCCTGCTTCTAATTTTGTAGTGATGGTGGCTTCTGCTTTTGTAGAAGGAACACCCTTGTTGTTGAAGTTTACTACAACCTGAATAGCATCAGTTTTAGCGGCAGTAACTTTACCATCTTTCAAAGCTGTTGCAGTTACTGTAATGTCAACTTCGTTTACGCCTTCAGCTTCAGCAGTAGCATTTTTGCTGCCGGTTTGGGTAGCAATAACGCCAAGTTTTAATGTATCATCAGCGGTAGCAGCTGAATCTGCAGCGTTATTTACAGCCTTTTCAATAGCAGTAATAAAATCAGTGATAATGATTGTGCAACCTGCGGTTACAACATCGTCATTACCTTTGCCGTCGGTAGCAACAAGAGCCTTAACGTCTTGAATAGTTTTGCCAACAACTAAAGCGGTCAAAGCATCAACCTGTTCAAACCACTCTTTTTTAGCGCCGCCGTAAGCAACCATGCCATAGTTAGTGCCTGCTTCGTATTTTGTAGCGAAATCGCCGGCTTGAACAAATTCACCCTTAGAAGTGAATGAAAGGGTAGGTGCGATAGTGTCAATAACACATTTCACAATTTTGCCTTCTCCGTCAACTAAAACAGCAGCGATAGTACTTGTCGCACCGGCAGAACCATCGGTTTCACCGTCAGCAGATTTTGCACTTTCAATGTAAGAAACTAAACCTAAACCGAACTTCAAGGTTTCTGCCTTTCCGCAACCTGCAAGAGATGCAAAAGAGATAATCATTAAAATACTTAAAACAATGCTTAAAAGTTTTTTCATTTTTCTCATCCTTTATAAATTATATTTTTTGTATATTTTAAAACGAGCGCACCTGCTACGCCTATAAGTGTGCCCGATAAAATACCACTAATACAAAGAAAAATCATATAATAACCAATTTCCAATGTAGAGGTAATAAAAATGGCAACAATAATTTGACCTAAATTATGCGAAACTCCACCTGCAATACTTACGCCGACAGCAGAAAAAAGATTTGTCTTTTTAAGCAGAGCCATTATGGTTATGCTTAAAAACGAGCCGGCAATACTGTAAGCCAAGGTCATTACATTTCCAAAAAGTAACGCAACCGTAAGAACGCGAACTAAAGTTACCGAAGCAGTATCCTTAACCGAAAAACTATAAAGTAAAACTATGCTGACAATATTAGCAAGACCGATTTTAATGCCCGGTACAGCAGCATAAATAGGTGGAAGAAGGGATTCTACAAACGAAAGCACTATAGAAAGTGCTGCTAAAACGCCTAACAAAGCAAGCTTTTTAGTTTTTTGCATTTTTGTCACTTCTCCGTAATTTCAATAACCAATTTGTGCGGCAAACAAACAATAGTTTCTCCTGTTTTAGAAATTTTTCTATGTGCAACACAAATTTTATCAGGGCAGGTGGCAGATTCAACAAAAGTCTGACCATCTTTGATTACTAAAACATTTTTATTATCACCATTGATAATATCAGTTTTAATATTATCACTTAAATTATAGCAGTGAGTTGTCTTTCCGTCAATAGAAACTTTTACAATCTCGCCTTCCGTTTGGTTTAATTTAAAAACAACCAATACTATCAAGGTTATTAAAAGAATTATTGCTACCAGAAAGATATCATTTCTATATTTTTTATTAAACATAACCGATTAAAGAGCGTGGATACACTTGGTTGGACAAACTTCGGCACAAATACCGCATGAAGTGCATTTATCGTAATCGATAGTAGCAAGATTATCCACTACCTTAATAGCGTCACTTGGGCAGTTAAGTTCACATTTTTTACAAGCAATACACGCATTTATGCATTTTTTACGTGCGGCACCGCCTTTTTCTTTATTATTGCACATTACAGCAATCCTTGCAGTTTGGGGAATAAGCCTAATTATGTTTTTAGGGCATTTTTTAACACAAAGTCCGCAACCGATACATATATTTCGGTTTATATGCGCTATTCCGTCTTCCATACAAATTGCATTTACAGGGCAACTTATTGCACAGTCTCCACAACCAAGGCAACCATATTTACAATTATTCGGTCCGCCATAAATCATAGAAGACGCCACACAGGAGTGTATGCCGTTATATTCATTTGTTTTATTGGTAGCGTCGGGTGTTCCGTTGCAACCAACGAAGGCTACCATCTCTATAACATCCTGAGGATCGGCACCCATAACTTCGGCTACATTTGAGGCTACATCGTCTGCGCCTGGGATACAAAGGTTTGTTTTTTCACCGTTTTCGGCAACGGCTTTGGCGTATTCGTCACAACCATTATAACCACAAGCACCGCAATTAATACCGGGCAAACATTCGCGAACTTTTTTTGTTGTCTCATTTTCAGGTACACTTAAAAAGTGCGCCGCTAAAGCAAGTAGTATACCCGCAACTAAGCCGACGGTTGTAACGACGGCAAAAGCAATTAAAACACTTGTCATAATATTTCACCTAACTAAAAATATTCTCTACAATGCCACTAAAGCCAAAGAAGGCTAACGAAATAAAGGAAGCGGCAATAAGTGTAGCGGGGAGACCCTTGAAACTTTCAGGAATTTCACTTTCTTGAATTTTAGAACGCATACCCGAAAAGAGTACCATCGCAAGTAAGAATCCGATACCTACACCTAAAGAGTTTACCAAGGATTCGATAAAGTTGTAGGTGTTACCTGCTATATTGGTTTCAGTAAGGTTGTTAAGGGTAACGCCCAAAACAGCACAGTTGGTTGTGATAAGTGGGAGATAAACACCCAAAGCCTTATGAAGTGAAGGGATGAATTTCTTGAGTGCCATTTCAATGAACTGAACCAAAGAAGCGATAACAAGTATAAATACAATCGTTTGTAAATATGCGTATTTTTCGCCTAAGATAAACATTTGAATTGGCCAAGTGACAGCTGTTGCAAGAACCATAACAAACGTAACGGCAATACCCATGCCAACAGCAGAATCAAGTTTTTTAGAAACACCAAGGAAAGGGCAAATGCCTAAGAAACGGGTTAATACATAGTTATCAACCAAAACCGATGAAAGAAGAATAATAACTAAACCTTTAAAAGCGTCCATTTATATTTCCTCCTTTGCGTCACATTTAGACCTGTTGCAAATTGCAGCAGACGGACAATTTTCACATGAAAATTCCTTTTTATAAGGTGCTTTGCCGTGAGTAAGTTTGTAAACGACAGCAATCATAATGCCGTATACCAAGAAGCCGCCGGGGGCTTCAACTAACAATTTAATTTTAAAGTTGGTCATAAAGGGGATTTCAATTCCGGCAAATGTACCTGCGCCTAAAATTTCGCGGATAACGGAAATTGAAAGAAGCGCTAAAGTAAAGCCGATACCCATACCTAATCCGTCTAGAGCAGATTTGCTAACCGTGTTTTTACTTGCAAACATTTCGGCACGGCCCAAAATAATGCAGTTAACCGTGATAAGTGGCAAGAAGACACCAAGCATTTCGTATATTTGGGGAACAAATGCGTGCATAAACATTTGAACCAAGGTAACAAAACTTGCGATAACTACTATATAACAAGGAATACGAACACTGTCGGGAATGACTTTACGCAAAAGCGAAATAACAATATTCGAGCAGATAAGAACGGCGGTAGCCGCAATACCCATACCAATAGCGCTAGTTACACTTTTTGTTATAGCAAGGGTAGGACAGGTGCCCAAAACTAAAACGAATACAGGGTTTTCAACAAGTATACCCTTAAGCAAAGTTTGCATATTGCTATTCTTTTTCAATTAAGACACCCCTTCCATAATTTTTATAGCTTCAAATACTTTTGAGATAGCGGCGGTATAACCGTTTGTGGTAATTGTTGCGCCGCCGATAGCATCAATATCCGAATAATTACTTTCGGTTTTTTCATCGAACTGCGAATAGAATTGTTTATCCGCACAAGCAGAACCAATATTTTCGGTTTCACTTTGTTCGATTGTAATGCAAGAAATTATCTTACCATCTTTAGTAGCGGAAACCTTAATTACAATGGGTTTGCCTGAAGCGGGATGGTACTGGTTACCACCGTTTATACCATAACCTGCGGCATGTAATGTAAACACATAGTTTCCACCGCTTGTTTTATATGCTTCTTTAACCTGAGAAGGCATATCTTTATATTTTGTAATATCAATTTCTTTAAGTTCGGAATTTATTACGGCTTTAGCGGCGGTTTCAACCTTTTCTTTAGTGTCATTATCGGTTTCGGTAATAACTTTGCCGTCATTATCGGTAGCAACAAACGCTTCACCGATTAAGAATACATAGCCGACGCTGTTTTCAGCCGAATAAACTGCGCTTATTTCATCAATGTCTTCAGTAATAAATACCGAGATGAATTTGCCTTCGGCATTGGGCAGAGCAGTGCTTAAATTATCATTTAAGATTTCTTCTTCACTGCGAAGATCTACACTACCGCCATTGAGAATAACATAAGAGTTAAGGGCGTCCTTTATGGCGTTTTTATAAGCAGCGGTTGTTTTTGTTGCACCTGCTATTGTTGCAACTTCATCAACCTGTTGAGAATTTTTGTCTTTAAAATTATCACCATAGGTTTCTTCATAACCTAAGGTTTCATTGCTTGATATACAAGTAGCACCTGCAACAACACCATCTTTATCAATACCGCAGAGTATAACAAGGTTAGAACCGTAACCTGTTGTGGTCATCTTGAAAACATATCCACCGTTCTTTTCACTGTATGCTTCGGTGATAGTGCTTGGCAATTCATAATTAGCAGTATCAACCGCTGTGAAATCTTCACCGCTTGGAAGAACTACGGAGAGAGCATCGTTAACTGCGGCGGATTCTTGTTTTGCGATAATCGGGGCGGTTAATTTGTTAGTAAGCGCTAACAACACCGAAACTACCGCACAAATAATAGTAAGGGCAATAACACTTTTAAAATTCTTAATCATATTTCTTACCCCCAAACAATTTTCTGCGCGAAGCTTTTTCTATATAGGGATGTAAAATATTAAGTAATAGAATTGCAAAAGAAACACCCTCAGGATATTCGCCGTAGAAACGGATTAGAACAGTAACTAAACCAATACCAAAACCGAAAATTATTTTGCCTTTTGCGGTTGCGGGTGATGTAACATAATCGGTAGCCATAAAGAAGGCGCCGATGAAGAGACCGCCTGACAAAATCCAAGCAAGTGCACTTACAAAACTGAAACCATCTAACAAATAGCTTAAAACAAATACGCTACCAATAACCGATACGGGAATATGCCAGGTAATAACACGACGGGCAAGTAAATAAATGCCACCGATTAAAAGTGCTAATGCGGAAGTTTCACCGATTGCACCGCCTATGTTGCCTAAGAATAAATCTATTAAAGAAGGGGTGGTGCCTTCGGCTAATTGGGGAAGCGGTGTTGCGGAAGATGCCGCATCTAACGGAAATGCAGGGGTAGCAAGTTCCTTAAATGCTATAAGCATAAACACACGCGCAGTTATTGCGGGGTTTACAGGGTTGCAACCAATGCCGCCAAAGATACACTTAACGATAATTATAGCAAAAGCCGAACCCACAGCACCCTGCCAGAGCGGAGTATTTGCGGGAAGGTTTAACGCCAACAACAGACCTGTTACAACCGCACTTAAATCAAAAACGGTTTGGGTTCTTTTGGTAATAGCATTAAACACATATTCACACAAAACTGAAGATAAAACACAAACAAGTATTACCCACAAAGCAGATAAACCGAACAATATACAACCTGCGATAGATGCGGGTAAAAGCGCAATTATAACATCAAGCATGATTTTTTGAGTAGTAATCGCACTTCTTATATGTGGAGATACTGAAATATGCAATTTTGTTTCCATATTTTATTTTACCTCCTTTTTAAGTCCGTTGCGAATTGCTAATTTTGCCAATTTGTTATTTTGAACATTAGGTATTTTAGCCGGGCAAACATAAGAACAGCAACCGCATTCCATACACAAAAGAGCACCTGCTTTTTTCATACCATCATAATCGTTAGATTTATAAGATTTCAAAATTGCTACGGGGCTTATGCCAAACGGACAATTATTTGTACAAGCGCCGCAACGAATACAAGCGGTGGTTTTCGGGGTGGTAGTTTCTTTTTCTGAGAACGCAAGTATGGCGTTAGTGTTTTTAAGAATTACATTATCGGTACTCGGAACCGATATACCCATCATGGGTCCGCCGTAAAGTATTTTCTTGATTTCTTTTTTCACACCGCAAAAATCCAAAACATCTTTTATGGCGGTGCCAATAGGAACAATAATGTTTTTTGGATTTTCGATGGCATCGCCGTCAACGGTGATGGTTCTGTCAACAAGCGGCATGCCGGTTTTTAGGAACTTGCCAATTTCAGCAATGGTTGAACAGTTGCAAACAACACAACCTACATCAATCGGCAAACAGCCCTCAGGTATAACCTTTTTTGTTGTGTGGTATACCAAAACTTTTTCTCCGCCTTGTGGGTAAACACTAGGCAGGGTTACAACTTGAGTATTAGGAATTTCGGCCGCCATTTTTTGCATACTTTTAATGGCGCTCGGTTTATTTTTCTCTATACCGATTACAACTTTTTGAATATCAAAGTATTTAACAAGGGTATTAATTGCGTAAGCCATCAAATCGGCCTTGTTAATCATAGTGTCGTTATCGCTTGTGATATAAGGTTCACATTCGGCGCCATTTATAACAAGCGCTTCGATGGTTTTGTCGGTTTTAAACTTAACAACGGTTGGGAAACCTGCACCGCCAAGACCTACTATACCGCTTTTTGATAAAGCGTTAAGCAAATCTTCCTTATTGTTTATTTCGGGCGGGGTGATATTGCTGTCGGCGGTCATTTGCCCGTCAGACTCAATAGCAATACCATCGCCGGTAGAACCATTTGCAAGTAACACTTCAACAATGCCGGTTACTGTACCGGAAACACTTGAGTAAACAGGAGAAGAAAGACCTGCTTGTGCTTCGGCAATCAGCGTTCCCACAAAGACACTGTCACCTTTTTTTACAACACTCTTAGCGGGTTGTCCTATATGCATAGAAGTTGGGATTGTTACATTTTTTACGGGTGTAATTTCTACTGCTTTTAAATTAGCCGTATTTTTCCTGTGGGGAAGTTTTACACCTTTAAGAAAAAAAGCCATTTTAGAATTACCTTTCTTTTTAGAATTTACAATGTATTATATTTATGGTTTGATTAAGGGTTTGATTTATGCATTAAAACCTTAATTGTTACCAAAGTTGATTTTTATGCCACCGTCACTATCTGATGATGGAGTGGGTAAATAGGGGATAAGCGCATTAGCGGTATTGATAATCGGCATGGACTGAATATAAACTTTACCGGGGCCTGTAATCTTTGTATGGAAAAGACCTTCGCCGCCAAAGAAGATATTTTTAATTCCCTTTACTGTTTGTATATCCATTGTGCAACTTTCGCTCATAGCGGCAAGATAGCCTGTATCAACAACAATACTTTCGTTGGCGGCTAAATCGTACTCTTTGCAGTAACCGTCAATTTCTAAAAACACAAGACCGTTGCCGGTGATTTTTTGCATAATAAAGCCTTCACCACCGAACAAACCGCTACCTAACCTTTTTTGCAAGTATACCGAAAGGTCAAGACCTTTTTCCATTGCAAGAAAGCTGCGTTTTTGAACAATGATGCCATTACCTTCGCTTACTTGATAAGGAATGATAGAACCGGGAAAACTGGAAGCGAAAGCAATCATTCCATCGCCGCCTGATGGGGTGTATTCGTTAAGGAAGATAGAACCGCCCGATAATAACCTGCCTAAAGCCTTTTTGATACCGCCGCCCGAATTGGTTTCCATATGTATGTTAGGACTCATCCAACTCATAGAACCGATTTCGGTACACAATGTTTGCCCTGTGGTGGGATAGCAAATAACAACAGGTAAATTACCGCCTTCGATTTCATATTTTAACATTTCACTTTCTCCCTTCAATTCAAAATATATTCATTTTATTATACCTTTTTTTGCAAAAAATTGCAATAGTATATATATAATTTATATTAATTATTTTTTAGAATATATTGTAAAATTGATAAAAATTAAACCCCGTAGGACCACGGGGTTTAATTAGGTATTATTTTAAAACTTTTTTAAGAAATTGTCCTGTGTAGGATTCGGGGCAGTTTGCTACCTTTTCGGGTGTGCCGCAGCAAACAACAGTACCGCCTTTATCTCCGCCTTCGGGACCTAAGTCTATAATATAGTCGGCAGTTTTTATAACGTCAAGATTGTGTTCTATTACAAGCACGGTATTTCCGTTGTCTACAAACCGTTGCAAAACATCAATCAGTTTGTGAACATCGGCGGTATGAAGACCTGTTGTGGGTTCGTCGAGAATATAAATAGTTTTGCCTGTACCACGCTTTGAAAGTTCGGTGGCAAGTTTAACACGTTGCGCTTCACCGTCCGAAAGGGTTGTTGCAGGTTGACCAATCTTAATATACCCAAGACCTACATCGTAAAGTGTTTTCAACTTGCGGTGGATTTTAGGTATGCTTTCAAAGAAATACATCCCTTCTTCAACCGTCATTTCAAGCACGTCGTAAATATTCTTTCCCTTGTATTTTATATTCAAGGTTTCGCGGTTGTAGCGACTGCCGCCACATACTTCGCAGGGCACGTAAATATCGGGCAAAAAGTGCATTTCTATTTTTAGAATACCGTCACCTTGACAGGCTTCACAACGGCCACCCTTAACATTGAAAGAGAAGCGTCCCGCATTATAACCGTGCATTTTGGCATCCTTAGTAGATGCAAAAAGTTCGCGGATATCATTAAACACGCCGGTATAGGTGGCAGGGTTAGAACGGGGAGTTCTACCGATAGGCGCTTGGTCGATGTTTATAACCTTATCAAGATTTTCTATACCCAGGGCCGATTTATATTTACCCGCAATAGTTTTTGCATGGTTTAATTTGTTTGCAAGAACATTGGATAAAATATCGTTTACAAACGAAGATTTACCGCTACCCGAAACGCCTGTAACACAGGTAAAGGTGCCAAGCGGAATTTTAACATTTATATTTTTAAGGTTGTTTTCTGCCGCGCCTTTAATAACGAGCGAGTTGCCATTACCTTTTCGGCGGGTTTGGGGGATTGAAATTTTGCGTCTTCCGTAAAGATAATCCGAAGTTAGTGACTCAGTACAGCCTTCCAACTCGTTAAGCGGACCTGAGAATACCACTTTACCGCCATGAATACCCGCACCGGGACCTATATCAAGGATATAATCCGCCGCGCGCATTGTGTCTTCGTCGTGCTCAACCACGATTACGGTGTTGCCAAGGTCGCGAAGTCTTTTAAGGGTTGCTATAAGGCGGTCATTATCTCTTTGGTGAAGACCAATGCTTGGCTCATCAAGGATATAAAGCACACCCATGAGCGAAGAACCTATTTGGGTTGCGAGTCTTATTCGTTGGCTTTCACCGCCCGAAAGGGTACCCGAAGAACGCGAAAGGTTGAGATAATCAAGACCTACGCTTTGCAAGAAGGTTAGTCTTTCCTTGATTTCCTTTAAAATCGGCTTTGCTATCATACTGTCGCGTGCGCCAAACTCAAGGCTTTCTATAAACTCTAGCTCGGCACTTACCGACATATCACAAAATTCTATAATATTCTTACCGCCAACCGTTACCGCCAAAAACTCAGGTTTTAAACGGTTACCGCTACACTGGGGACAAGGCGACTCGGTCATATAACTTTCTATTTCGTTTCTTGCATAATCACTCGTGGTGGTTTTGTAACGGCGTTCAAGGTTGTTTATAACACCTTCAAACTCGGCATAATAAGTGCCGCCACCATATACCGTATCACGTACAAGTTTGATTTTTTCACCATTTGTACCGTAAAGAATTTTATCTTTTTGGCTATCGGTCAAATCTTTGAACGGTGTGTTTATATCAAATCCGTAATGTTCGGCAACACCGCGATAATACATTTCGGCAATGGTAGAAGCATCGGGATTAACCCAACTGTTCACACCCCAACCAGAAGCCTTTATAGCGCCATCCAACAAGGATTTATCTTCGTCGTTTATTACAAGACGGGGGTTTACTTTCATAAATATTCCAAGTCCCGTACAGTGCGGACAAGCGCCAAACGGACTGTTAAATGAGAACATTGTAGGAGTGAGTTCGGGGATGCTTATACCATGCTCATCACAAGCATAGGTTTGGGAAAACTGCATCTCTTCACCGCCTATTACATCTACCGAAATAAGACCGCCCGAAAGATTTACAGCGGTTTCAATACTGTCGGTAAGGCGCGACACAATATCCGCCTTTATTACAAGACGGTCTACGATAATTTCTATCCAATGCTTTTTATTTTTTTCAAGTTTGATTTCATCCGCTAAATCAAAAATACTGCCATCAATACGCGCGCGAACATAGCCTTGCTTTTTAAGGCTTTCAAGTTCTTTTTTATATTCGCCTTTTCTGCCCTTAACTACGGGAGATAAGATTTGAATTTTACTGTTTTGCGGCAATTTCATAACCGCATCTACAATTTGGTCGGTGGTTTGCTGCGAAATTTCTTTACCGCAAATTGGACAATGCGGAACACCGACACGAGCGTATAAAAGGCGCAAGTAATCGTAAATTTCGGTAACGGTACCAACCGTAGAACGCGGATTTTTAGAAGTGGTTTTTTGGTCGATAGATATCGCGGGGGAAAGACCTTCAATCACTTCTACATTAGGTTTTTCCATCTGGCCTAAGAACTGACGCGCATAACTTGATAACGACTCAACGTAACGCCTTTGACCTTCGGCATAGATGGTATCGAAAGCGAGTGAAGACTTACCGCTACCTGAAAGACCTGTAAAAACCACAAGTTTATCACGCGGGATTTCAACATCGATGTTTTTTAAATTGTGCTCGTTGGCACCCTTTATAATAATCTTTTCGTTAGCCAATTACTAACCCTTCCTTAGTTTCTCTATTTTATCTCTAAGCGTCGCGGCATACTCGAATTCAAGTATTTTTGCCACTGCTTTCATTTCGGCGGTTAAGCGCTTAATTTCGGCTTCGCGCTCGGCGCGTGACATTTTCGAAACGGGCTTTTCTTTAACCTTTGTACCAATTTCAAGTACTTCTCTGACGCCTTTGGTTATGGTCTTCGGTACTATTCCGTTTTCTTCATTATACTGCATTTGTATTGAGCGGCGTCGTGCGGTTTCGGTTATTGCTCTTTCCATTGACGGAGTCACACTATCTGCATACATAATTACCGTGCCATTTGCATTTCGCGCTGCGCGACCTATTGTTTGGACAAGTGAAGTTTCGCTTCTAAGGAAGCCCTCTTTGTCGGCGTCGAGTATAGCCACAAGCGATACTTCGGGGATATCAAGACCTTCTCTTAAAAGGTTGATGCCTACAAGCACATCAAACTCTCCAAGGCGTAAATCACGGATAATTTCCATACGCTCGATAGTATCTATATCATAGTGCATATACTTAACCTTAATGCCAAGATTTGCCAAGTATTCGCTTAAATCTTCCGCCATTTTCTTGGTTAAAGTGGTAATAAGCACACGCTCTTTTTTTGCAATTCTATCATTGATTTCGCCAACCAAATCATCAATTTGCCCGTCTGACGGACGAACCGATACTTCGGGGTCTAAAAGACCGGTAGGACGTATTACCTGCTCGGCAATTTGAGTAGATTTTTCTTTTTCAAATTCTCCCGGTGTTGCCGATACAAAAACGGCTTGGTTTATGTGGTTGTAAAATTCATCAAAATTAAGCGGTCGGTTATCAAAAGCCGAAGGCAAACGGAAACCATACTCAACAAGGTTTTCCTTTCGCGCCCTGTCACCGCCGTACATACCGCGAACCTGCGGTAAAGTAACGTGCGATTCATCTACAAAAAGCACAAAATCTTCAGGGAAATAATCAAGAAGTGTTGATGGAGTACTACCGGGCTTTCTACGAGAAAGCACACGCGAATAGTTTTCAATGCCCTTGCAAGTGCCGATTTCGCGAAGCATTTCAATGTCGTATTCCGTGCGCTGACGAATACGTTGCGCTTCGATTAGTTTTTCGTTATCTATGAAGAATTTTACACGTTCTTCCATCTCGTCCCTAAGGTCCTTGAGAGCGTCTTCGAGTTTGTCTTGCGGTACTATATAGTGTGACGCGGGGTATATAGCAATATGCGAAAGTAATGTTTTTACTTCGCCCGTCACAGTGTTAATTTCGCATATACGGTCAATTTCATCACCGAAAAACTCTACCCTTACGGCATTTTCCATAGAATAAGCAGGGAAAATTTCAACCGTATCACCGCGCACACGGAATTTGTTGCGGACAAAGTTTATATCATTGCGCTCGTACTGTAAATCGACCAACTTGGCAATAAGGTCGTCGCGGCTTTTTTCCATTCCTTGACGGAGAGAAATTACCATATTTCTATAATCAATAGGGTTGCCGAGCGAATATATGCACGAAACCGAAGCCACAATTATTACATCGCGCCGTTCACTTAAAGCACAGGTAGCGCTGTGGCGCAATTTATCAATTTCATCATTTATGGATGAATCCTTTTCAATGTAGGTGTCACTGCCGGGGATATACGCCTCAGGCTGATAATAATCGTAATAGGATACAAAATATTCCACCGCGTTTTCGGGGAAGAATTCGCGGAACTCACTGCAAAGTTGTGCGGCGAGGGTTTTATTGTGAGCGAGAACGAGCGTCGGGCGGTTTACTTTTTCGATAATATTCGCCATTGTAAAGGTCTTACCTGAGCCTGTAACACCAAGTAATGTTTGCTCTTTTAGGCCGTTTTTGATACCTTCGGTCAATTTTTCGATAGCTTCAGGTTGGTCCCCGGTAGGACTATAATTTGAATGTAAAATGAACTTATCCATCGCTCACACCTCTCTTAAACAAAATTTCTACAAATATATTATACTACAAAAAAATTTATAAGTAAACAAAAAGCAGATGCATTTTTCAGCATCTGCTTTTCAAGAGAATTTATTTCGTTTTTATATGCTTGTAAGTAGACCAACCAGAATAATACTTTGTTTTACCAACAGTTTTATAGGTGCGTACTCTTACATAATAGGTTTTCTTAGCCTTTAAGGATTTGAGGGTTACATAGGTTGTTCTATAGTTCTTAATTGTTTTGCTTTTTGTGTATTTTTCCTTAAAGGTCTTAGAAGTAGAATACTGTATCTGATATCCTGTTACATGTGTAGATTTCTTTTTAATCGAAACTCTAAGGCTTTTTCTGTAAGCTGTAAGCTTTTTTACACTGGTTTTTCCCGGATTGATTTTAAAGGTTAAGTACTCAGTACCAGAATAATTACCCTTAAACTTGATTTTAACCTTGTAGCTTCCGATCTTTTTTCTGCTCTTTGGATATTCTACAGTATAATCCACATCTTTTTTAAGCTTATCACCGTTTGAGTTTTTAACAGTTACGCTTGGCTTTTTGGATTTGCCGTTGTAGGTGTAGTTTGTGGTAGAAAGGCTTAATTTAAGCTTAGAGGATTTACAGGGGTTAATTTTGAAGGTAAGGTTTTTAGTGCCGCTATAATTACCCTTCATAGTTACCTTGACGGTATATGCACCAACCTTAGTTCTGCCTTGTGGGTATGAAACGGTATAGTCAATATCCTTTTCGAGTATTTTACCCGTGGTATCCTTAATGGTGACGCGTGGAGTTCTTACTTTACCGTTATAGGTATAGCTTGTAGTAGAAAGGGTAAAAACTTTGGGATAATATACGGTTTCATGGCGTTCTTGATAGCAAACACTGCATATTTTATCAACACTGCCGTTTTTGGAAGCGGTTGCAATTTCCATATTATAAGCATTGTATTTATGGAATGACGATAATGAGCAGGCATCATAATACCAATTAACTATATTTAATTCGTTATTATAACGTCCTAAGCTTATTTTTCTTCTTTCTTCGGCATTGCCCGAATAATAAATGCTCTTTAATTTGTTACAATCATAAAACGTACTTTCGCCGATTGTTTTAACACTTTTTGGTATGTAAATTTTTTCGAGAGAACCACACCAAGAAAATGCACTTCCACCAATAGTTACTACTCCGTTTGGTATGGTGAGTTCTTTAAAGTTATCGCATGTGGCAAATGCGCCATTGGCAATTACTTTAGTATCTTGTCTTAAAGAAAAGGAAGAATAATTCTCATCCGCATCAATTATATGCTTGCCAAGATAAAGTATACCATCAACATAATTTGATTTGTTGTTGTAATATTGTGTGTAGAAGATGGCGTTATAACCTATAGATACTACTGTGTCGGGAGCTTTAATATCTTCAAGATACCAACAATATGAAAAAGCATCATTCCCAATATGCTTAACCGAATCAGGAATAGTATAAGAAATATCTTTCTTGTTGTTAGGATATCTAATTAGTGTGGTTTTATTTTTATCAAAAAGGATACCATCGACAGAGCAATACTGCATATTTTGGGGGTCGACAGTTATACTTGTCAAATTATCGCAATCAACGAAAGCACTTTCGCCGATGTTATTTACGCTTTTCGGTATTACAATATCAATTAGTTTAGAACAACAACGAAAAGCTGAAATACCAATCTCAATTACATTTTCGGGAATTGTTATACTAACTAGCGAAGAGCAACCGTAAAATGCAAATTTATCAATTATTTTAAGGGTGTTGGGAAGTGTTACTGTTTTTAATTTTGTGCAATCCATAAAAGCACCGATGCCGATTGTAGTAACACCCTCATTTATAACAAGCTCAGTGATGTTTTTGCCCCAGGGCCAATCGGTTTTATAACCCATACTGCCGTTACCGCTTATAGTAAGCTGTGTTCCGTCAAGTGTCCAAGAACAATCGCCAACATAACCCGTCGAAGAGGCAGACACTGTTAGCGAAAACAACGGCACCATAGAAAGTAACATTGTTAACACTAAAGCTAATGATAATAATTTTTTCATTACAATCTCTCCTTAAATAAAAAAGTGCGCAGTGTAAACTACGCACGAAAAATACATAGCTCCACTGTCGCCAAACAAAAATCTAACATTTTCTACTCAAAGTATAGATATGCAGAAATAGAGCATTAGTATTTTTACCGAGATAAAAATACCTATACTGAGTAGTAAAAAAATATTTGATTTTCGTTTGGCAATATTAGTTTACCACAAATTCTCAAAAAAAGCAAGATTATATGAAAGTTTGCACAAAAAACTCTCGCCGTAGCGAGAGTTTTTTGTTAGTTGGAAATATAATACTTTACAAGTGACTGCAACAGTGTGTCGCGGTCAATTTTTCTTATAAGGTTACGGGCGTTATTATGCGTGGTAATATATGTCGGGTCTTCGGACAGTATATAGCCTACAATCTGGTTTATTGGGTTGTAGCCCTTTTCCTTTAACGCATCGTAAACGCTAACAAGTGTCATACGTATTTGTTGCTCGGTTTGGTCGCCTACCGAAAAGGTCATAGTCTTATCATTCATAAATAACACCTCGTATAATAAAGTAGTAGTTTTTAGTGTCCCTCTCCAAGGACAATATGCTACACTGTAAATGGTGCTGTGGATTGGTGACTATCACCTACCGCATGACGGTTATGTAGAGGCTCCAACCACAGACCTTTGCAGTATTGTTAATCAGTTAGATACCGCCCGACGGTTTATTTAGAACGAGGTTACAAGAGCAAAGTGCCCTGTGGATAACAGCATCAAAATAAATCTATCGGAGGTACAAAAATGATCTTTGTTGGAATTGATGTTGCAAAGGATAAGCACGATTGCTTCATCATAAGTTCCGAAGGAGAAGTTCTTGCCGATGTCTTCACCATTGCTAATAGTAAAGAAGGCTTTGAACATCTTCTTCAAACAATCAATACCTGTACAGGTATTGTCGGCTCAAAAATAAAGGTAGGGCTTGAGGCCACAGGACATTACAGTTACAACCTTCTCGGGTTTCTTCTCGACAATGACCTACCAACCTATGTCATTAACCCTTTGCATACCAACCTTTACCGTAAGAGCCAAACTCTTAGAAAAACTAAGACTGACCGTGTGGATGCAAGAACAATTGCTTCTATGCTAATGTCTGATGTGAGCCTCAAGCCCTACACAAACATAGCATACCACAATTCTGAACTAAAGTCACTAACAAGATACAGATTTGACAAGGTTTCTGAGAGATCAAAACTCAAAACCTCGGTTACAAGGCTGGTAAATATACTTTTTCCTGAGTTAGAAAAGCTGCTCCCTACCTTGCACACAGCTTCTTCTTATGCACTTCTTAGTGAATCACCTAGTGCTAAGCATATTGCTGAAACTCATCTTACACACCTTACAAATATGCTTTATACTGCTTCTAAAGGTCACTATGACCGAGATAAAGCTATTCAAATCCGTGATGCTGCAAGAAATTCTATCGGCACCTACATGGCAGCGAAAGCCTTGGAACTTAAACATACCATTAAACTCATCCAAGAATTCAATAACGAGATTGCTGAAATTGAATCTGCTATTCAAGCCATTATGGATAAGATTGATTCTCCTATTACAACTATTCCCGGCATTAATCTCCGTATGGGTGCAATGATTATTGCTGAGATTGGAGATTTCAACAACTTTGATTCACCCGACAAAATTTTAGCTTTCGCAGGACTTTCTCCATCTACATACCAATCCGGTCAGCTCAA
The DNA here is from genome assembly GCA_045591465.1 of Acutalibacteraceae bacterium. Classification (GTDB taxonomy): domain Bacteria; phylum Bacillota; class Clostridia; order Oscillospirales; family Acutalibacteraceae; genus UBA737. Next base: position 53,363 of record JAZNSZ010000039.1, read on the forward strand.
TAACTGTTACGCACATATGGAAAAACGTGGCTCTCGTTATTTGAGATATGCTCTTTTTAATGCAACTAAGTGTGCTTGTCATTGGAATCCTTTGTTTGCTGATTATCTTGCCAAAAAACGCTCAGAGGGCAAACACTACAACGTTGCAATATCTCACGCTGCTAAGAAATTAGTCCGTCTTATTTTTGCTTTGCAAAAATCTGGAGAACCTTACATAGCTAAAACCTAACCTTCTTAATTATTTGAAATTCGGCGTCTTCGACGTCTGTTTCGTTATGCCTATTTTTACCGTTATGCAATTCACAACATTTTTACTTTTTAGACTTGACTTTTAATAGTTAGTCTCTTTATACTATTATATTTTACTTTCTATTATTTATAGTATAACAAAATTTTTGAAAATTCAAGTATTATTTTCTAAGCTCGGCGCCGGTAGCTTCAAGCTTTTTAATAATTTTTGTGCTAACTTCTTCGATTTCGGTATCGGTAAGAGTACTGTCAGCTGAGCGCAAGAAAACATTAAATGCAACACTCTTTTTACCAGTGGGAATTTGAGCGCCTTGATAAATATCGAAAAGCTTAATCTTTTCAAGCAATCTACCTGCACCTGAAGAAATTGCTTTTTCAAGGTTTCCTACAGGAACTTCGGCGTCAACGAGTACCGCAAAGTCACGCTCAACGGCGGGGAATTTAGGTAGTGGTTTATAGATAGTTTTGCGCTTTTCAATACCTAAAAGCACATCGAGTTTAATCTCTGCTACAAATACCGGACAGTCGATTCCGTAACTTTCAGCAACAGCGGGGTGAACCTGACCGAAAACGGCGCATTCCTTATTATTTGCTTTTACAAGTGCCTGTCTGCCGGGGTGGAGGTAAGGCTCAGTACTTCTTTCATACTGGGTGTGACCGCCTAACAGATTGCAGATTGCCTCAATAATACCCTTTAAGGTGAAGAAGTCTTCATTTTCGCCGTAAATACCGATAGACATTGTCGGAATTTCAAGCGGTTGCTCGGTAAGGGGGAGAGCCTTTGGAATAAAGCGTTTGCTTATTTCAAAGAATCTGCCATCGGCAATCTTCTTATTAATATTAGTAGAAAGAACAGTGAGCATACTTGTAGTTAGCTGTGTTCTCATTGTTGAATACTCATCACCTAAAGGATTGATAATCTTAACCTGGTTTCTTCTTTGGTCGTCTTCGGGGAGAAGAAGGGTGTCAATCGCTTTACTTGCAATAAATGAATAGGTTGCAATTTCGAAAGTACCTGCGCCAAGCATTAAAGACTTGATTTTATCGGTCTTAACTCTTTCGGGAAGTTTAGTACCGCGGATTACTGCACCTTTCATCTTGGTACCTACGATATGGTCATAGCCGTAAATACGCATAACTTCTTCGGCTAAATCGGCTCTGCCTTCAATGTCGCCGCGAATAGAAGGAACACGGGTGGTTAGCATATTGCCGTCAATAGTTGTAGGCAATTCCAAAGAATTTAAAATTTCAACAATTCTATCATTGGGAATTTCAACACCCAAAAGTTCTATAATACTATCGGTAGTTACATTTAAAACACGTTCTTCGGGTAAACCGTTGTGGCGATCAAGAACACCATCAATAATATCACCGGCATCAAGGTCTGAAATAAGTTGTAAAGCGCGTTCCATCGCATACTCTACATTTACAATATCAATACCTTTTTCAAATCTACCACTCGCTTCGGTACGAATACCCAAAGCACGACCTGTGTGACGTACATTGTCGCGGCGGAATTTAGCAGATTCTAAGAATAAATCGGTAGTATCGTTTTCAATTTCACTTTCCTTACCGCCCATAATACCCGCAAGGCAAGAGGGTTTTTCACCGTCAGCAATAACAAGCATATCGGTAGTAAGCTCGTAATCCTTGCCGTCAAGAGTTGTAATTTTTTCGCCATCACGCGCGGTTCTTACAATAATCTTTTTATCGCTTAAATCGTTATAGTTGAACGCGTGCATCGGTTGACCGGTTTCAAGCATTACAAAGTTTGTAATATCAACAATATTGTTAATCGGACGCATACCTGAAGCGGCGATAGCCTTTTGCATCCAAGCGGGGCTTTCTTTTATGCGAAGATTTTTAACAACCCTGCCTATATAACGGGGGCAAAGGTCAAAATCTTCAACCTTAACATCGATATAGTTCTTTATATCATCGCCAACGGTTTTGTATTCGGGAACAGGGGCTTTAAACTTAGTGCCTAAAATAACGCTGATTTCCTTTGCAACGCCTAAGAAACAGTTGCAGTCAGGACGGTTGGCGGTAATTTTAAAGTCAATAATATAATCATTAAGACCTAAAACATCGCGCATATCAGTACCGATAACCTCGGTATTCTTAAGGATTAAAATACCGTTTACCGATGCGCCCTCATAATCGGCTTCGGTAAGGCATAATTCTTCGCCCGAACAAAGCATACCGTTAGATTCAACACCGCGGAGTTTGCCTTTTACAATATGCATACCGTTGGGGAGATGGCTATCGTCCAATGCGGCGGGTACTAAATCACCCTCGGCAATGTTTTGCGCACCTGTAACGATTTGCACAAGTTCATCCTTGCCTATGTTCATTTGGCAAATTTGCAAATGGTCACTGTTTTCGTGGGGGGTGATTTTTTCAATACGGGCAACAACAACATTTTGTAAATTTTCGCCCTCTTTTTCAATGCTCTCAACTTCGAAACCTGCCATAACCATTTTATCGCAAAGTTCTTCTACTGGAACATTTATATCAACATAATATTTTAAAGTGTTAAGTGAAATTTTCATTTTTACCCCTCCTTAAAACTGGTCTAAAAAGCGCTTGTCGTTTTCGAATAAAAGACGAATATCGCTTATCTTATAGCGTGTAGTGGTAAGACGGTCGAGACCTATACCAAAAGCAAAGCCTGAGTATTCTTCGGGGTCTATTCCGCAACTGCGAAGTACATTAGGATGCACCATACCTGCACCCAAAATTTCAATCCAACCACTGCCTTTACATACACGGCAACCCTTACCGCCGCATTCAGAGCAGGTAACGTCAACTTCAACCGAAGGCTCGGTAAAGGGGAAGAACGACGGACGGAATTTAACAGCGGTATCTTTACCGTAAATTTCACGTGCGAATTCTTCCAAAACGCCCTTAAGGTCGCACATGGTGATACCCTTATCTACAACAAGACCTTCAATTTGGTGGAAAACAGGTGAGTGGGTTGCGTCAACTTCGTCGGCACGGAAAACTCTACCGGGGCAAATTACGCGAATAGGCGGTTTGCGGTTTTCCATTGTTCTTATCTGCGCGGCAGAAGTTTGTGTGCGAAGTAATAAGTTTTCAGCCAGGTAGAAAGTATCCTGCATATCACGGGCGGGGTGGTCGGCAGGAACGTTAAGACATTCAAAGTTATAGTAGTCGGTTTCAACTTCGGGGCCGTCTACAACATCAAAGCCCATAGAAGTGAAAATGTTAATCATGTCATCAAGTACAGTGTTAAGCGGATGAAGTTTACCTTTGCTGATTTCGGTAGCAGGTAAGGTAATATCAATAGTTTCATCCTTTAGTTTTTGTTCCATTGCGCATTTTTGCAAAAGGGAACTCTTTTCGGCAATAAGACCTTCAACTTCGGCTTTTGCCTGGTTTACAAGTTGACCCATAATCGGGCGTTCTTCAGGGGAGAGAGAACCCATTTGTTTTAAAATAGCGGTAAGTTCACCCTTTTTTCCTAAATATTTAACTCTTAAGTTTTCAATTTCGGCGCTGTCTTTAGCCTCGGCGATGGCAAGTTTAGCCTCGACGCTTATGGCTTCGAGTTGTGTTTTCATCAAAAAACCTCCAAAAATAAAATAAACTTCGTCCTGATAAAACAGGACGAAGCATAAAAATCTCCGCGGTACCACCCGTATTTTTGCAAAAGCAAACACTCTTGTAACTTATAACGGAGTTTACCGTCAGTGCCTACTGCATTTTTCAACACTGCTGCTCTTAAGGGAACTTCGGGCAGTACCATCACTTACATCCGCTTACAGCCTTGGCGGACACTCTCTGAAAGGCGGTAAAACCTTACTTTCCTTCGTCATCGCATTTACAACCACAATAATACCACTATTTTTTTGTTTTTGCAAGTATTTTTTCTTTCTTTTTTAATTAAAAGGTGGTATAATATAGAAAAACTTAGAAAAAGTGATGAAAATGTTTGAAAACTTGAAATGTGAAGCCTACAATTCGGCTTTGGAAATTATAAAAATTGCAAACTTGAAGGATAAAGATATTTTGGTTGTCGGTTGCTCTACAAGTGAAATTTTGGGTGATAAAATCGGCACTAATTCTTCACCTGAAGCCGCTAAGTCGGTATTTGACGGAATATATAAAGCGGCGACCGAAAATGGCGTTTTTGTGGCGGCACAATGTTGTGAGCATCTTAATCGTGCTATTGTTGTTGAGCGAGAGGCAGTACCTTTTGCGGAAGTTGTAAATGTAGTACCGCAGCCTAAGGCGGGCGGTTCCTTTGCTACGGCTGCTTATAACACTTTTGCCGATGCAGTTGCGGTTGAAGAAATTAAGGCTGCCGCAGGGCTTGATATTGGCTTCACTATGATTGGTATGCATATTAAAGCGGTAGCGGTTCCCGTTAGACTCCAAAACAATAAAATCGGCAATGCGGTGGTTCTTGCGGCTCGTAGCAGACCTAAATTTATTGGTGGTGAACGAGCGGTTTACAACCAAAGTTTAACTTGACATATTTTTATTATTAAAGTATCATTTTTATTAAGGTAAGGTGATTTATTATGAAATACGAAGTATTAAAACTTTTATCACAGAACGCAAAATATACTCCAAGTGATATTGCGACTATGCTCGGTATTACCGAAGCGGAAGTTGGCGCAATAGTAAAGGGACTTGAAAAAGATGGTGTTATCCGCGGTTATAAATCGGTTATCGACTGGGAAAAATTGGACGGTGCGTATGTTTCGGCTATTGTTGAATTAAATGTTGTGCCAAAAGCAGGTCTTGGCTTTGAAGAAGTTGCTGAAAAGATTATGCAGTATCGCGAAGTTGAATCGGTTTATTTGATGTCGGGTGACTATGACCTTAACATAATAGTAAAAGGAAAAACATTACAGGATATCGCGTGGTTTGTCGCTAAAGAACTTGCAACTATCGATTCGGTGACATCTACTGCTACCCATTTTGTAATGCGCCGTTATAAAGATATGGATGTTCAACTTATATCAGGGTCATCTGATGACAGGGGGCAACTATTCGTATGATAGATTACGGCAAGATATTAAATAAAACCGTGACCGATATTAAACCGTCGGGCATTAGAAAGTTTTTTGATATTGCCGCTACTATGGACGATGTGATTTCTTTAGGCGTTGGTGAACCTGATTTTCAAACCCCTTGGGCTATTAGAAAAGCAGGTATAGAATCGCTTCAGCGCGGAAAAACAAAGTATACTTCAAATTGGGGACTAATAGAACTTCGCCGCGAGATTTCTAACTATCTTGAACGCAAGTTTTCTCTTAAGTATTGTCCCGAAAATGAGATATTAGTAACGGTAGGCGGCAGTGAAGCTATTGATATGGCTTTGCGCGCGTTGATAAACGCAGGGGATGAAGTTATTATCCCGCAACCGAGTTATGTTTGCTACGAACCCATAACTCGAATAGCAGGTGGTGTTCCTGTTATATTAAATACAAAAGCAGAAAACGATTTTAAAGTAACTGCGAAAGAACTTGAAAAACTTATCACCGATAAAACAAAGGTGTTAATACTTCCTTATCCGTCCAATCCGACCGGTACGATAATGGAACTTGAAGATTTAAGGGCTATAGCAAAAGTGCTCGAAAATACCAATATAATGGTGCTTTCGGACGAAATTTATGCTGAACTTACTTTTTCTGGCAAGGCTCATGTTTCTCCCGCATCGCTTGAAAATCTTTATGAAAGAACGATTACGGTTAACGGTTTCTCAAAGGCTTTCTCTATGACAGGATGGCGTTTGGGTTATGTATGCGGACCAAAGCCGATTATTGATGAAATCACAAAGATACATCAATTTGCGATAATGTCGTCCCCGACAACCAGTCAGTATGCTGCCATAGAAGCGCTTAAAAACTGTGATGAAGATGTAAAATATATGTTAAAACAATATGACATGCGTCGCAGAATGATTGTTTCGGGCTTCAATAAAATCGGTCTTACTTGCCGCGAACCCAAGGGTGCATTTTATGCATTTCCGTCAATTAAGTCAACGGGAATGACTAGTGATGAGTTTTGCGAAAAATTGCTTTACTCTAAAAAGGTTGCATTAGTGCCGGGCACCGCTTTTGGTGAGAGCGGAGAAGGGTTTATACGTGCTTCTTATTGCTACTCAGTGGACCATATTAAAGAAGCATTGGCAAGAATTGAAGAATTTTTAAACGAAATTAAATAACAAAAAACCTTGCAGTTTTAAAATTGCAAGGTTTTTTAAAAAATATTAAAATTTTTATTGACAAAACAAATTATTATGGTATAATGATTCTTGTTCTATGGTGGATGTAGCTTAGTTGGTTAAAGCGCCAGTTTGTGGCACTGGAGACCGTGGGTTCGAGTCCCATCTTCCACCCCATATTTTACGGTACGAAAATCGTACCGTAAATTTTAAATTTAATAGACACATTGGGGTGTCGTCAAGCGGTAAGACACAGCACTTTGACTGCTGCATTCGTAGGTTCGAATCCTGCCACCCCAGCCAAAAATCCCGTTCACGAAAGTGGGCGGGATTTTTACTTCTTACTTCTTACCTCTTCACTCTTACCTCGAACCAAAACTCCTCGGGATTTTTGGGAAGTAATAAGTAAAAAGTAATAGGTAATAAGTTCGGTGCGGCTTCGCCGCGAAATTATATAATAATGCTCCACAATGAAGATAAATTGGTTCCCATATTAATGATAGTTTTGGGAATGTTGGTTTAATTTTGCTTAAGCCACTTAAAAAGTGGTTAAATTAGAAAGAACTATTTGAAAAAGCAAGTCGCAATTTTTTGGGTTGCGACTTGCTTTTTATATTAAAAGTTTTAAAAAGGACAGATTTTTTGGTTTTTTAAGACTTTTTTACTTGTTTTAATTGCAATTTTCGGTTGAAAGTAACGCAAAAATATGGTATGATATATTGAATAAATATTTTAAGGAGTGGGTTTCGTGGCTGACAAGCGCCCCATAGGTGTATTTGATTCAGGACTTGGCGGACTTACAGTTGTTAAAGAAATAATAAAAGAATTGCCGAATGAAGATATTATATACTTTGGCGATACAGGACGAGTGCCTTACGGTACAAGAAGTGTTGATACGATAAGAAAGTATGCTTTAGAAGACGAAAAGTTTTTATTAACGCATGATGTAAAACTTATTATTGCCGCTTGTGGAACGGTTTCTTCGGTTGCGAGTGATACGGCGCTTCAACTTCCTATTCCTTATTTTGAAGTGGTTTCTCATGCTTGTAAATCGGCGGTAGAAAAAACAAAGAACGGCAAGATTGCGGTAATAGGAACTAATGCTACTATAAAGAGCGGTCAGCACAAGGCCGAGATTTTGAAATTAAACCCCGAAGCATCGGTTATAGCCTGTGCTTGTCCTTTGTTTGTGCCGCTTGTTGAAGAAGGTTGGTACGATAAGAAAGATACGGTTGTTTTAGAAACAGTAAAGCGTTACTTACAGCCAATTAAAGATTTTGGTGCCGATACTTTGATTTTGGGTTGTACCCATTATCCTGTTTTGAGTGATGCTATTTCTTATGTCTTGGGTGATAATGTTACACTTATAAATGCAGGGACAGCTACGGCAAAAGCGGTATCGGAGTATTTGAATAACTCTGCACTTGGCAACGAGTCGGGTGGTAACCATAAGTTCTTTGTGAGCGATAAACCTGAATTTTTTAAAAATCAGGCAAGTGTATTGTTAAATCAGGATATCGAAGAGCAACGGGTTGAAAAGGTGGATATTAGCAGTTTATGATTAAGGACGTTATAATTGATATTAAAACCGAACAAACTGTTGATGGCAATACCGATTTAATCGAGTTTACCACCGACGGCAGATTTGGCGTTAAAGAGGGAAGTTATTTCATTTCTTATGACGAAAGCCAACTTTTAGAAGTCGATGGCGAAATTAAAACCACAGTTTTTATTAAACCTGATAATTCGGTTGTACTGCAACGAAGCGGTGCTTACAGCAGTAAGATGGTTATAGAAAAAGGCGTTAGAAATAATTGTTTTTACGCAACCCCAATGGGAGAGTTGTCCCTTGGCGTTTTTGGTGAAAAGATAAAAACGAGTTTAACTGAAGACGGCGGAAGTATTTGTATGAATTATACTATCGATACAAATCTTCAACTTTTAAGCCGTAACAGTGTGAAAATTTCCATAAAAGAGGTAAATTAAAAAAATGTCAGTAGTAGTATCAAAAGCAAAAGAAGAAATTAAAAATATTATTATCACAGCCGCAAATAAGGCAATCGAAGATGGTAGTCTTGCGGCGGCGGAACTTACTGATTTTACAATAGAAGTTCCGGCAAATCGTACCCACGGTGACTATGCAATAAATGCGGCAATGGTTTGGTCTCGTCTTTTCAGATGTGCGCCCCGCCAAATAGCCGAAGCAATAATTTCACATGCTGATTTTGAAAACAGTTATATCGAGAAGTGTGAAATTGCAGGTCCGGGATTTATTAACTTATTTTTGTCTCAAAAATATTATGCTGATATTGTAGCCGATGTAGAAACTAAAGGTGAAGACTACGGCAAGAGTAACTACGGCAACGGTGAACGTGTGTTGGTTGAGTTTGTATCGGCAAACCCCACAGGACCTATGCATATCGGTAACGCTCGTGGCGGTGCTTTGGGTGACTGCTTGGCGGCGGTTATGTCGGCGGCAGGATATTATACCGAGAGAGAGTTTTATATTAACGATGCGGGTAACCAAATTAACAAGTTTGGTCTTTCTCTTGATTTGAGATATTTGCAACTTTATAAAGACGGTATTGAAATGCCTGAGGATTCCTACCACGGCGAGGATATTATAGCCCACGCAAAGGCTTTTGCCGAAATAAACGGCGATAGCTTTGTGGATAAATCCGAAGATGAAAGAAGAGCGGCATTGGTTGAGTTCGCACTTCCTCAGAATATTGAGGGACTCCGTACCGATTTGGCAAAATACCGCATAACCTATGATACTTGGTTTAAGGAGAGCAGTCTGCACCAAAGCGGCGAGACAGCAAGAATAATAGAGCTTTTAAAGGAGAGCGGATATACCTATACCTCAGAGGACGCTCTTTGGTTTAAGGCAAGGGAGTTCGGATGCGATAAGGATTTCGTATTAGTAAGAGCAAACGGAGTGCCCACCTATGTAGTACCCGATATTGCTTATCACTATAATAA
>JAZNSZ010000040.1:0-49244 GCA_045591465.1 Acutalibacteraceae bacterium
CAGAGATTATTCGGGACTGTCGGGGACGGTGTCTGATAGTTTCCTGCATTGGTCAAGAACTCAACCAAACATACCTTCGGCACAATAATTTTCTTGCCCTGCTTGATGCTATTGTTACGCCCTTCTTTGATAAGACTGTAAACTGTGTTCTTCCCGCATTGCAACAGCCTTACCACGTCCGGCACGGTCAACACATCGGGTTCATTCTTAAACATTTTGAAATAATATCTGTAACTCATGAAGATTCTCCTTTCATTTTTTCGATATTTTGAGTATTAAATCGGTGGTGGAATAATTTCTAATGGTAGCACATTTGCGGCGCTAATCGCAAAAAGGTAGCACACCTGTAATTTGACTTGTGAATAGCCCACAAAGCCCCTAACGGTCGGCGTTGCCGTCCGATGTGAAGCGGAAAGGGGTCGCATTGCGGCACCTTTCCTTTCTCCTGCTTTATTTTCATCCAATGTGCTACCACTACGGCAGAAAAGAAAGAAGTGAGCCAAAACATTCAATTCCGCTAATTTACGTTCTTGCATATTAGATGCTTATATATTTTTATTCTGTTGTAAGATTACTGGGTTTTGTTCTATGGGTCTTGTTATTGATAAGAAGTTTCGAACCTACCCAACCGAGATTTATTCGTTATTGGTTTTTGTTAGATCTACCACATGATATAGGTTTGAGGTTTTACTGCCATCGAACCGAGTTCGTGTAATCTTTTGAATTAACCCAACGTTTATTAAACTGTTGAGAGCCACGTCTACCGTCTTTTTGTCGATCTGACATTCTTCCGAAATCAGTCGCCTTGACGGAAAGCAAGTATGGTTTGCAATATCAGCGTGTCGTAGTAGGCAACAGTACACTGTAAAATCTCGCGGCTTGAGTTGGAGTTCAAAAATACGATTTGCCACTATAAAGAAATCTCTCCTTGATGGTTGGGTATTGATCATACAAATTCTCCTTTGCAAAAAATTAAGACCACTCACAATGAAACAATTCGTTTCTTGTAAGTGGTCTTACTGTTAGTATTTAATTTTAGATATAGTACGCCCTTGGCAATGCATAAAAATCGAATAAATTCTTTGTTCTTTTCTTTGCGCATAATGCCGTGGGGATAATGCTATTAATAAGGGGTGTGCTAAAAATAGGATTGCTTTGTAAAACGAAGGATGTTTGGTTTCTCGCAACATCTATCCATTGGATTGTACCGCAGGAACGAGAGAATCATATGTAACAAATAGGGCTTCAATTCCATCCCTGTCCGTCCACATCTCATATGCCTATGAGCTGCTATGCAGAAGTATCATCATACCAATCGTGGGTCATCGCAAACCGAAAAAATGTTGTCGATATTCCGGTTCGGCACATACGCTTTATCGCTCGCTCATTTATTTGAGGTCTTGGCGGCGTTGTCCTTTGCTTTCCTTTTAAGGCCACGACGGCTTTGTACCCGACATCCTTTTTTATTCAATTGTAAGCACCATTTTCCATTGGTACAACCTCATTATAACAACCGAAAATCACCTTGTCAACACACCAAAAACCGTATAGCAACAAGGTTTTCACCAAAAAATCGTCCATTGTTTCCATGAAGTATTTTTATTTCTTTTCCGTGTTTTTTAGTGTTAAATATTCTACGAAAAAATTTTTCAAAAAATTTTTTTGAGAACCATAAAAATTGTGTTTTGGGGCAACATTTCGCCCTATGTCACTCTTAAAAAGGAAAGGCGGGTGTTTACTCGCCTGAGCAAACACCCGCCTTAAATCGCGTTATATTTTTGCTAACAATTCTGTTTTCTTTTGATTAAATTCTTCTTCGGTGATAACACCCGCATCCTTGAGTTCGGACAGTTTTTTCAATGTTTCCATTACATCTTCGCTCTGTGCCGCAGGAGTTGCTTTCTTCTTTGAGAACAAACCCGAAATATTATCCAGTGCTTTTTTACCGCCGTCAACGATTTTCGTTTTCATATCTTTTTCTTCGGTCGGTTCGGCATCGGTAATATTTTCGATTTCAATTATATCCTTTTCGAGATCTTCCTCGGTGTATCCAAAGGAGGCACTATCAAGTGCTTTTTGCAAACGATTTGCCATCGGCATCATAGATGCAAAATTCAAGCCACCAGAAATGACACCACCAATAACAGGGATCACCTTAGATACGCCTTTGGCAACAGTTGACTTGGTAACCTTAACGCCAATAGCCTTTCCCATCTGCTTTACGATAGGATACCAAAATGTTTTGGTAAGGGCTTTCTGCGGTAACTTTTTCAGCGTGGTTTTGGCAATTTGTGTAGTTAAAACTCTTACGCCAGATACTGCACCCGAAACACCAAACATCACACCACAGTATAGCAGAAGTTGATTTTTAACCTTTTCATCATCCACCTGACCGTTTTGCCACAAATCACTTGCGCCGTACATATAAGACAGTTCTTGAGCAAGGCGCAATGCCATTCCAAAAAACTGCAACACATCAAGCGGTATTGTCGCTGCCATTGCAAAACCACCGGGGATGCCGGCAACAAACGAAGCAATGGACGATTCACTTGTCCTTTTCAAAATATGTTTATTTGCAAGCGAGGTTAATCTATCCTGCGGTATGTTAGCTGCAATGGGGCCGAGATCCAAAACGTCTTGAATTGCAACATCCTCTGTCGCAAACATCTCTGCCAAGAACTTTTTGCGGTCAACCTTAACACCGGGTATCTGTATTGCAGAGGTTATTATACTTTCTAATGCTACTTCTTTCTCTGTGCTGTTGCCGTTTGTTAATTGTTCACTCATGGTATTTACTCCAAACTGTTATTGCTTATCTTCTGTCGAATTATTTTCATATACCCACTCAATTTTGTATTCAATATTTGACAATTGTCCGAGCTGCACTATGTAATTCTCAATAAGTTCTTGCGCTCTGCTTTGAGCACTCAACAGTAAAGAAGAATTGTTCTTGACACTTTCTGCCATAGTGGACTGAGCATTATTAATTGCAGAGGTCTGGTCATCGGCTGTTATCTTATTATTGTTAAACCATGAATCACCGGAGGTTATATATGATTTTTCATTAAGATCGGTTTCGCTGATGTCGATGCTTAACAGTTTGGCATTAGGTATGAAAACTGTAACTTTTTCACCTTCAATTTTCATATCCACTTTAGACATATCTATACCGATTTTTGCAATACCTGTATATTCGATCCAGAATTTTCTGTCCACTTCGCCGATGTGAGAGATGCCGGAACCAGCTTTCTTTTCAGACTTGGCAACATTATGATAATAACATTCTAATGTAGCTAAATTACATATTGAACGAATTTGAGTTATATCCGGCTCTTTAGGGTTATTTGTCGATTTTTGAGCACAACCCGAAAACACACTCATTACCAATATTAACACTAAAACAATCGCTATTTTTCTCATAATGTCACCCCCTTACTTTATTTCTACTTTATACTCTTTATCTATGGTTTCGATCCAAGGCTTGAATAATGCCTCAACCGAAGAAATGGCATTTTCTCTTGCAGTGTTATAAAGCAGTTCTTCTTTCTCAATGCGCTTTTTAAGGTCAGCCTTACAAAGTTTGTAAGCTTCTTGGGAAATTGTTTCAGTTTCAAACTTGTCCTTAACAAAGATATAATCCATTGTACCCATATCAACACGAACACCGTGTATTTCTACCTCGGGAATGGTAATGGTAACTATCTTTTCTTCCTCGTTAACATCAATGCTGATTTCGTGAAAGTCAATACCGGCAGTAACAGTGCCTTCATAAGCAACATAATACTTAACCTCTTCAGCATTATCTTCTACATACTGGGTAGCTGTAGCGTTATAAGTATAATCCACCGTGGACAATTCGTTGATCTCAATTATTTTTTGTAGAGAAGATTCTGATATGGTGGTCAGTTGTCCCTCTTTATTTTGGGATATCAAAATAAAAGCACTTATAAAAATGATAACCGCCATTACTACAGCTGTAATAACTTTAGTTTTTTTAGATAACCCCTTTATGATATTTGACAATTTTTTCTTGGATACAGTATTGGTTTCTACTTTATTTTCATCCATATTTTTATCCCCTCAGTTTGAACTTCTTGTAAAATTGAAGAATTTCCAAATTTCGACATTTTTATTATTATAGCATATTCCTTCGCATTTAACAACCGATAATGCAAATTCGCGAAATTTACAAGCTCTTTTTCGAACAGACAAGTTTGTTCGGAAAGGAGTATTTTTTATGGGAATTCTTATAAGCCATAAAACAGTTTACCAGAAATCTTGCGACAAAGACAATGACAATGTCATTTGTTATGCCGATTGCGAGGTGGTATTATGTCGTTAAACGGTTATTTGCTTGACGGTCTGGAGGTGGAGCTTTTGAAAAAAGACCTTGCTGGCCTCAATGATGTGTATAGGGATATAGCAGATGAAATTGGTGTTGAAAACACCTTGGCTATATACAAGTTATTCCACGGAACACAGATTTCGTTTCCAAACAGACTTTTTTCGAAAGAATACACTCACAAGGCAATTATCAGCGAATATAACGGCAACAACGTACCTCAATTGGCTCAAAAATACAACTACTCCGAGCGGAGTATATGGCGTATTTTGAAAACGACAAAGTAATTATCTATAGGGGGATATTTATGGAAAACAAGAAAAAACTGATTATTATTGTGTCAGCAATTGGAGCAGCTATTGTGGCTGCGGTGTTGATATTAGTGCTTGTGTGCTTTCACAGTTGGAATGATGCCACCTGCGATGCACCGATGACCTGCGATAAATGCGGTAAAACCAAAGGTGAAATTTTGCAACACGAATGGGTTGAGGCAACCTGCAAAGAAGCCAAACACTGTATGCTCTGCGGTCTTCCTGATGGCGAACCTCTTGCACACACGTGGATCGAGGCTACCTGCGAAACTGCTAAAACCTGTTCTGTGTGTAGTACAGTCGAAGGCGATCCTATCGGGCACGCCGTCAAAGATTGGAAGATTACCAAGGAAACGAGTTGTTCTGCTGAAGGCGAAAGAACCGGCACTTGTGATAGATGCAAAAAAGAGTGCGTTGAGAAAATCGACAAACTGCCACACACTAAAAGTGATTGGCAAATCAAAAAGGATTTTATCATCAACTCTGACGGCACTGTCACAGCAGGAACTGAAGCGATTGTCTGTGTGGTTTGTAAGGCTGAACTTGAAACCCGAGAATACACTACAGAATTAACTATAAGTCAAAAAAATGCCGCAATTTGCGCTTATGATGAAATAAACTTTTGGCATTGTGGACCGGACTTCTTAATACATACGGTGTTAGCCGATTTTGAGGATTATCCTGTTGCAGATGCAAAATTTGTTGTTGCACATATGTCAATGGACTGGGATGAGCAGGCGATCTTGTATGCGAGGGATAACGCCGAAGGTTCATCAAGAGCCAATTTGGTGGACGAGATGACTCACTATGGATTTTCCAAAGCACAAATTGACAAAGCCTTGAAAGAGGTTGGGTATTAATTTGAAAATATAAAGCAACTAAAAACCGTAGAGATTAGATACACAGCAGCCTAATCTCTACGGTTTTTCTTTATTTATCCGCCGTATGTTTCTTCACTCATACAGATGCAGACATACCATTTTCCGTTTGCTTTTGTTATGCCTACAGCTATGTATGGATACTCGGAACTGCCGACATACGACCAGTGACCTTTGCTGTGATGGAAACCGTCTGCGATTCGGTCGGACATACTTTCCGCCGTGCCGAACCAATCACCCATGCCAATTGCTTCTCGGTTGAAGCCTTGGTAATAACTATCCTCGGCGGTGAGACCATAGAGTGTCATATCCACAAATTCGCCGTATTTTAATTCGTTACACGCATCACGGGGACTTGTGTGGGAGAAGTTAGTCGTAAGCTCATTGGCTCTGTAGCGCGCCACCTCAGTTAGTCCGGGGAGCAACGTAGCTGCTGTATCACCCTGTGCTATGCGGTAAGCATTTACTTTCTCAATTACGAGTCTTTCAATATCCGCAGGATCAACCTCCGGCCATTGTATTCCCACATATATTTCTTCTTGTGGTGCTTCGGTTTTAGACGGTGTTTCTTCTTTGGGTTCGGTATTTTCCGCCGCCGATGGCTCGGTCGGTTTTGTTGTTATCGTAGGCTTAGTTTCTTCCTTTGGCTTTTTCGTTGTTATTGGCTCTGTGGCGGTCACGGTCGGCTCGGTTTCCTGAGCTATGCTCTCGGTTGGGGTAGGCTCCTTTTCTTTCTCTGTCGGTTCTACCGCCGCCACAGGCGATGTTGTTTCGGTGGTCGGTTCTGTTATTACCGTTTCCGATATCATTGTGGGCGGACTCTCCATGGGCGGCGGTGCGGTGTTGCCACCGCATCCCACCATGCTGATGAGCACCCCACAGCAGAGAAGAAGGATTATGATTTTCTTCATATATCCTCAACCTCCTCCAAGCCTTGCATTACTTCCACCATTATGCGAGTGGCAAGGATGAATCCCGAACTGAACGCCTCACGCTCAGTGATGCAGGACAGTTCACTGGTGCAGTCCTTGAACTTTTCAAAGATTTCTTTTTGTTTCTCTGTCAGTCCCGAATTCAGTTCTTCCTCGTTTTTGCATATCAGCTTGACGAGTTTATCTACTCTCGTCCCTCGCTTGATATACCTTTCGTGCGGGCTGATGTTGCCATAGTATAAATCTTCAAGTGTTGTCATGTGCGTTGCACCTCCTTTTGCAACACAAACACATACCATAACACCTTTCACAAGACCAGCGTCTTTTTGATATAAAAAACAAAAGCGCCGCATTTCTGCGACGCTTAAAGATATACTTATTTTTCAAAAAGCCAATTATAAATTGAACGAAGCCATGAGAACTCATCAGCGGATACGCTATATGATGAGGTTGGCATATTTAATTTATTTGACATTATTTCAATTTGATTTAACCAATTAGTCTTTGCATCTTTTCCGCCAGAAAGTTTTTCTTCCTCTGGACGAGTTAGCAAGTTTTCAAAAATTTCAGTCCAATGACTTCCACTTGTAACAACAACCTTGCACTCTCTCAAAGTAACACAATCCCATTCTGTTACAGTGTTTTCGGTGTCACCATTAGAAATATTGTCATAATTTCGTTCATCCGCTTCTCCCTTTGCACGTGTATATATGTTTTTAGGTAATCCTTTGATTATCCAATTTTCACCATACAATTCAAGTAATCTATCTTTGATTATAGATTTTACCTTAAACTCAATATCGCGCAAATAGTTCACGGAATCAGCATTATATAATTTAGCTTCTTTTTCCCAATACTCATTAAGTCCTTCGGGCGAAAAGTCCGAACGGTATTCAGCAACAGCTCTCTGAAAGGCTCGCCAGAATCTTTGATCTGCACCACCACCAAAATATCCTCTTAGGTCCTTTCTATCTTGTTGAGTCAAAGTATTTAGATAATCAATCAAAGGATCAAGATAAAATGCAACTTTTTCAGCCAATGCTTCAGTTTTTTGCATTTTGGGATTTATTTCTTTTTTCCAAATTAAAAGATTTACGATATCGTTGATAACTCTAATGACAGCTTGAATGCCTCTGTTCATTGTAAGCATTCCGTCATTAGAATCTCCGCGATTCCATTCTTCTTCCGTGTGTTTTTTGATATATCGAAAGCACTCTTCAAGGAAAGGATATAAAAGGTCGCAGGTTTCTTGATTGCTACCAGCATCAAAAGTTCCATCTCTTATGATCGCATTGTTTCTTCCAAACTGAGAAAAGAAGTCACATTTTTTCAGTGCAGCCTGAACAGCTTCAACAGTAATACATTTTTCACTGGTCTTTTCATCTTCACCAGTAACTATTCGCCCAAGCAACGGAGAAGTTTCTTCCTCTCCAAGCATTTGAGCTATTTTAGACCTAAGCGCTTGTCTACGCTCGTTATAATCATCTGAATCCCAAAGCATATCAGCATTTAATGTTACACGCAAACCTTTAGGAACAGACTTTTGATTCTCATTAATATCCATGAAAATTTTAATCTGTTCCTGACGGTCTAAGTCTACAAACGCCACTACAGGAATACTATTTTTCTTTGCATATTCCGAGTCAGAATATCCGTACAGTCTATGCTGACCATCAATAATATAAGCAGACCTATATTTTTTAGGAAGATGGAGTACCCCTAATCTTGACAATGCACCTTCAACTTTAGTTGGAGAAATATCGAATTGAAGGCCTTTACCATTAGTATCAATGCTTATTATTAATGAATTCGGGAAGTATCCGCCAGAATTTATGAATTTTTGAACATCGCTGAGTCTCTTTTTCTTTATTATTCGTTGATAAGTAGGCATCATATTCTTGTTTGCTTCGTTACGGTGTAAAACATAACCTATTTTAAGCAAACGCTCAGGTTCAATAGAAAATGAGTAATATGTATATCCGCCCATTTCTCCTCGAATAGCAGGTATTTTGTCATCCATATTACGAATTTCTGTGTTTGCGAATAGATTTCCTAACAATTGATATTTGGCACACGAACCCAAATGTTTGACCAATTCAGTATAATAATTTACAGCGGCATCTCCAAAATGAATGATCCCCCACTCTTTAAGTTTGTTTTGATCAGCTGGAGAAAGAATATAATTATGAGTTGCCCATATGAATTTAACTTTTGCACCAGGAAACTGTTTTTGTGCCTCCTTGCGCAAGCCATCCATTTGCCCATGAAAAGCTTCTATTTTTTGCTTAAATACACCATCACGTAATGTTTCAGCGGCTTTGCACTCAACTATGATTACCGTTTCTTCATCAGCGGCAAAAACATCTATTTGCTGAGTAATTGCAGGGTTTTTATAATCATATGACATTTCAAAATATCTGTCACGGTTCATGTGCGTAAACCCTAATTTCGCGAAAAGAACCCAAACTTTATCTTCGAAAAGTTCATCGAATTTTTTGTCCTTCTTTACACCAACAAACTTTTGGTTTTTATATGATTTGTGTTCAACCCAACCTTCTTCGATAAGTTCGGGCAATGCACTTCTGCGTTCTTTTTGTTCAACAAAAGTTTTAGTACGTGATGCTTTAACTTTATTAAGTTCATCGCCCCAAACCAATCTGTTCCAAGTTGTTTTTGTTTCCATTAATTAAACCTCCGGCAAGTTGGTAAAAATATATTCTGATATTTCTTTTCGTTCAGCATTTTTGCCGCCTATCAAACTTTTTCTGTTAAGTTCAAGTAAGCGGTCTTCTTCAATTTGAAATATTTCTTTTATAGTTGCATGTGCTGCATTTGTCAAAATGTAATATGCATCCTTGCGCTTAATATAATCAATAAATCTTCGAAGTCTTCTTTGGTCTTCTAAAGAAAAAAGATGTTGATTGTATTCGATAAATCCATTGTTGTTGTGCGAAACAGTATATGGAGGGTCTAAAAATACCAAATCATTTTCCTTTATACGATATTTGTTTACTTCAAAATCACCATTAACAATTCGTGTGTTTTGCAATTTATTGCTTGCTTGTAAGATTCTATTTGTATCATAGTGCCAATTTTCCCTAAAACCATATGGCACATTATAATTTCCATTTTTACTAACACGAAAAATACCATTATATGACGTTTGGTTAAGATAAATGAACCTCGCAGCATTTTCAATTGTATTTTCTTGAGTAAACTCACCACGAATTCTATAATATTCTTCTTCGGAATTTACAAATTGAAGAAAACAATTTATAACTTCTTGCGGATGATCTTTAACCTGCAAATAAGTGTTTATCAGTTGTGGGTTAGCATCTGATAAATATGACCGTTTATTATGATCAAGCGAAAAAAACACAGCAGCTCCGCCTAAAAATGGCTCATGGTAATGTTCTATATGTGTATTACCTATTATTTGCTGTAAATATGATGTAAACCATGTTTTTCCGCCAGCCCATCTAACAAAAGGCTCAATAGGTGGCATAACACAATCCCCTTTAACAAAAAGAAAATATACTTCTCGCAATTATACTTCTATATCATAACACAGTTCGACAGATTTTGCAACCTTCACAAAAATGATTGCAAAATTTATGTTTCTTACACCGACTAATTATTCGTTTTTAAATATAAGCAAAAAATAAAACCTCGACAGATTTTGGAAGGCATCCAATATCTGCCGAGGTTTTGTGCTATTGTTTCTTTCTTTTTTCTTTGAGAGTTTTTAAAATATCGTTAATATTAGATTCTTTTACAACCTTGGGATAATCTTTCTCAAAACCGATCAAGATATCCTTTGACTCAATTTCGTCTTTCTTAACCGAAGTATAGACATTTTCAAAATTGCCGTTTTTAAGTGCATCTTCAATAAACGGTTTTGAGTCCTCGGGGAAGGCATCCCAACCGCCATAAAGGTTGGTCACTGCTGCATCGATTTTCTCGAGCGTAATAGGCGCGCCCTTCTTTTCATGTTCAGCTAAAATACCGATTACATCAGAAAGGTCGTTTTTATACTTTCTTCCAGAGCGAAGCTTCATAGCAATCAGATATTCCGCCGCTATTGTACGTACAGAAAGAACGCCGTAAAAAGACTTATAATAAACCGAAAATTCATCCAGTTTCGGCGAGTACGATCCTGTATGCATAAAATCCGCATTCAGCCAGCCGTTAGGCAAATCAAACTTATCACCAACCATATTTATGGCATCCTTCATTGATGAGGCGGCGTGGATCACAGCATCAATATCTGTAGTCATATCACGGAAGCCGTAATTTGTTAAAATAGCGGCACCGCCGACTAATACAATTTCTGCCGGCATTGATTTACCGTTAAGCCGTCTGAACTCTTTGGCCAATTCCTTGAGGTAGGTATCAAGGTTTTCCTTTGTAAAACTGTTAGATGACATTGCGCACCTCACTCTCTACGATATTAAATCGCATAAATTCGGGGATCGCTTCCCTAATAGAACGATGTTTCAGTTCATCGTTTTTAGCAACCTTGGCTGCGACCAACACACTGGCAGGGAAAAGAATTGTTTTTAATTTCAAACTGCGCATATCATCATACTGTGTGCAGATCGGAATGTCGTTTTCTCTGCTGACATAGTCGAGCATTGCGAGAAGGTATAAACTTTCGGGATACCATCTTTTCTTATAATACTTGCGAATATGATCTTCTTCCAGTAATTCAATAACAAATTCGATATCGCCAAGTTCCTTCAGTCTATGGCAAGTATTGCTCTTGAACAACTCAAAGTCACTGCGCTTGTCAAAGCAGGGTTCTATGAGGCTCTCCATCGAAACACCGAGCACCTTAGAAATACGGTAAATTGTTTCGGCCGAACATTTTTCAAGCTGCGCTTTGCCACTGCATATATCGTTGATGGTAGTGTAGGCAATGCCGCTGTCCTTTGCCAATCGATATTGCGTTATTTTTTTGTTTTCCATTAATTCATTTATCATCACGGTGTTTCACCTCCTGTTACTATTATTATATCGGTTGACCGTGATAATGTCAATAGTATTTGCATTTTCTTTTTTATTATGTGTTAGAGTTGCAAGTTTTAGTTTTGATAAGAATAGTATATAGTTTTGTTATCAAAATTAATTCTTCAGAGTACCTCGTTGAAAATAATATATGCTTTTTTCAACATATATTAAGTGTATTGTATTATCCATTTATAAAATAAATTTTCAATTTTAACATATGAAAATCTCACTGCCAGTGACTTTTCAATAGATTTTTACCTTAGAAAGTCTGACATTTCAATATGAAATCGCAGTAAATTTTATGACATTTCCAAAAATGAAGATAAAAACCTCGGCTAAAATATGAGATTTACTCATTTTAGCCGAGGTTTTGAATCATATGTTGTTCCAGTATAAATGCATTCCAAAGTGACATTCAAAGTGCAATTTTGACTTTGTTCACTTATTTTGTTTGAAAAAATTTTTGCAGGAGTTTGATATGTTTATCTGACATTTTTACTATGGTATAGCCGTAGGAGCAGTAGAAGTCGATGAGCCAGGTCTTTGGGATTATTTTTGCGGTTTGGGTTTGGACTGACTTCAAGTGGCCTTGGCGGAGCCAGCGGTTGACGGTGTTATCAGCGTAGCCTGTGGTGGCGATGACCTGCGGTACGGTGAGTGCATCGGGGACGGTTTCGAATTCTTGTTCGAGCCATTCTCTGAAGCCGACGGGCAGAGAGGAAGGAAATCCTGTTTTGCGTGGTCGGGGTTTTCGTGCGCTCCCATACTTTGCGGTTGAGAACTCGGCGTAGGGTGTAACATATTTTTCGGGGTGCTTTGCTGAGTCCTGTATATAGGTGAGCAGGTCTTCCTTCAGCACAGTATATTTTCTTGTTCTCTTGCCGGTGTTTTGGCATTTGATAAAACCGTTGTTCAGCATCCAAGCGCACTTGCGTTTGCTGATATGCAAGACACACCGCACTTGTTCG
This sequence comes from Acutalibacteraceae bacterium, assembly GCA_045591465.1. Lineage (GTDB taxonomy): Bacteria > Bacillota > Clostridia > Oscillospirales > Acutalibacteraceae > UBA737. The sequence continues at coordinate 12,442 of JAZNSZ010000040.1, forward strand.
CCCGACAGTACTTGCGGTAGGCTGCTCAACATTTTTTATCACCTCGGATTGTATAACCTCTGCCTTTATCGTTGGCGGTCTTGACGAGGTAATCAATAAAGGCGTCCTTGGTGAATATGTAACCGCCTTTGTAGGTATAGGATTCAATTTCACGGTTTTCCAGTGCGGCGTAGATTGTGTTCTTGCCAACGGGTGACCATCGAGCCGCTTTCATCGGGGTTAAGATATCGGGGCATTTTTTGAGCATCTTTTCGTATGCTTGTCTTTGTTTTTCTAGGTTCATTTTAATTCTCCTTGTGTTTTCTTTGCCCGAGAACACACAAAGGTTTTTAAGGGGTTTCTCGCATCTATCTCGCAAATTTCTCGCAAAAATTCAGATGTTTTTTAATTTCTCGCAGAACGGATGGAAATATTGCAGTTTTCAGGGACGGAGAGGGGCGGTGCGGTAGATACTGCCTTTTGCTCGAAATCAGTTAGGGAGCAATCCCCCGCGAGTTCGAATCTCGCCGTCTCCGCCAAATTAAAAGGAATCATACCATATGGTATGATTCCTTTTAATTTTATACCTTTGATTTCGATTATTATACAAAAAAGTCTGACAATTTTTGTTGTCAGACTTTCGCGAATTTACTTTTTGCCTGTTGAACCAAAGCCACCTGCTCCGCGAACGGTATCGGTAAGTTCTTCAACTTCGGTGTATTCCACCTTTAAAAACGGTGCTATTACCATTTGAGCGATACGCTCACCATCGGCAATAGACTGAGTATCATTAGAATGATTATGAAGTGAAACCATAATCTCACCGCGGTAATCACTATCTACAACACCGACCTTATTTGATGGTGCCAAACCGCGCTTATTGGCGATACCGCTACGAGCATAAATAAGACCTGCATAGCCTTCGGGTATTTCCATTGCGATACCTGTTTTTATAAGTTTTGTCTCGCCCGGCTCAAAACTTACAGTCTCACCACCGGTACAAGCATAAAGGTCGGCTCCTGCCGCATATTCCGAACCATAAGTCGGCACTATTGCATTTTCGTTTAGTTTTTTAAAATTAACTTTCATTTCTTTCACCTATTCGTAAATATTCCCTGAGCCCATTTTTCGTTGCCATACACCTTCAAGCCAAATCGTCTTATCTTCTTTAATAGAACTTGCAACATCTATAATACGCTGATTAGACGAGCCGCGAAAGAGCAAATCAAGGCTTTTAAGTTCTTCCACAAACTTACCGTCTACCAATACATCAATATTCTCAAGTATTGCCTTTACCGTTTTGGGATTGCCCACTTTACCCGCGAGAAGTTGGCTGTCAAATAAGAATCCTGTATAACACCAAACTGTCTTTTGCGGAAATTTTTGCTTAATTGCCTTTAATATCTCTAAAACACAATCCTGATTTTCAGGTTCAAAGGGTTCGCCGCCCAAGAGCGAGAACCCTTCGATATAATCAGGACTTATAGCATCCAACAATTCTTTCAAAATGTCGTCGGTAAACTTGTTACCGTAATCAAAATCCCACGCTTCGCTATTGAAACAGTTTTTGCATTTATGGCGACAACCACTCACAAAAAGCGATACTCTAACACCTGGGCCGTTGGCAATATCGAACTTTTTTATTGCCGCGTAATTCATTATAAATGAAGTACTCTTTCTTTGATTTCCTGTGTTCTGCCTTGATTCCAGAACTGTGTACCAATGTAACCGCAAGTGCGTCTTGCAACATTGAGTTTATCTTGGTCGGTATTACCGCAAGAAGGACACTTCCAAACCAATTTTCCATGTTCGTCTTCTTCTACAGTGATTTCACCGTCGAAACCACATTCGTGGCAGAAGTCACTCTTTGTATTAAGTTCGGCATACATAATATTATCATAGATAAACTTCATTACCGAAAGAACAGCGTCAAGGTTGTTTTGCATATTAGGTACTTCTACATAAGAGATGGCACCGCCTGGTGACAATGCTTGGAACTTAGCCTCCAATGCCAATTTATCAAAAGCGTCAATATCCTCTGTTACGTGAACGTGATAGCTGTTTGTAATATAGTTTTTATCAGTAACACCCTGAACTGTACCAAAGCGCTTTTGCAAACATTTAGCAAACTTATAGGTTGTGCTTTCAAGCGGTGTGCCGTAAAGTGAATAGTCTATATTCTCGGCAGCCTTCCACTTTGCAGTGTACTCATTAAGTTTACGCATAACTTCAAGACCGAACTCTTCGCCTGCTTTTTCGGTGAGTTTTTTACCTGTCATGCTGTAAACACATTCCCAAAGACCAGCATAGCCGAGAGAAAGTGTAGAATAACCGCCGTGCAAGTATTTGTCAATCGTTTCGCCCTTTTCAAGACGGAGAAGCGCACCGTACTGCCAAAGGATAGGCGCAGCATCCGAAACGGTTCCTGTTAGTCTTTCATGACGGGCTTGGAGTGCTCTGTGGCAAAGTTCCATACGCTCGTCAAAAATCTTCCAGAATTTTTCTATATTCTTATTAGCGGAAAGACCAATATCAACAAGGTTAACCGTTACAACACCTTGATTAAAACGACCATAATACTTCGGTTTTCCGTTTTCATCAACAAAAGGTGTTAAGAAACTGCGGCAACCCATACAAGTATAGCAATGACCTTCGTCGTTTTTATCAATCTTATTCTGAAGCATAACCTTTTCCGAAATGTAATCGGGAACCATACGCTTAGCAGTACATTTAGCAGCAAGTTTTGTTAAATACCAATACTTACTGTCTTCGCGGATATTATCTTCTTCCAAAACATATATAAGTTTCGGGAAAGCAGGTGTAACCCAAACACCCTTTTCGTTTTTAACACCCTGATAGCGTTGTTTTAAAACTTCTTCTATAATAAGAGCTAAGTCATTCTTCTCTTGCTCATTCTTTGCTTCGTTAAGGTACATAAATACAGTAACAAACGGAGCCTGACCGTTAGTAGTCATAAGGGTTACCACTTGATACTGAATCATCTGAACACCGCGCTTAATCTCATCAAGCAAACGCTTTTCAGTAATTTGGAGCAATTTTTCTTCGGGAAGTTCTACACCTGCTTCGGTAGTTTCGGCTACTACTTCCTTGTAAATCTTCTGACGGCTTACATTAACAAATGGAGCCAAGTGAGTAAGACTAATACTCTGACCGCCGTACTGACAGGAAGCAACCTGTGCGATAATTTGAGTCGCAATGTTACAAGCGGTTGAAAAACTGTGCGGAGTTTCAATCAAAGTTCCGCTGATAACGGTACCGTTTTGAAGCATATCTTCAAGGTTTACAAGGTCACAGTTGTGCATATGCTGAGCAAAATAGTCGGCATCGTGGAAGTGGATAAGACCCCTTTCATGAGCATCAACAATCTCAGGGGTTAACAAAATACGTTTTGTTATGTCCTTGCTGACTTCACCTGCCATATAGTCACGCTGAACGCTGTTTACGGTAGGATTTTTATTACTGTTTTCCTGCTTAACTTCTTCATTATTACATTCGATAAGGCTTAAAATTTGTTCATCAGTGGTGTTAGCCTTTCTTATAAGCGCACGGTTGTAGCGGTATGTAATATAACGTCTTGCTACATCAAAAGCGCGTTGATTCATGATTTGGTCTTCTACCATATCTTGTATTTCTTCCACGCTTAAAGAACGGTTAATATTAGCAGCCGCGCTTTCAACATCTTCCGCAATTCTTTTAATCTGAATTTCGCTCATTCGTTGGCTGGGCACAACACTTTCATTAGCCTTTGTTACGGCTATAACAATTTTGCGCGGGTCAAAAGTAACTTCGGCACCGCTTCTTTTGATAATTTTCATAATCCTACCTCGTAAATTTAGTTATTTTCAATAAAAACTATTATTTGTAAAACACAACATATTGTAGTGGCAAAGATAATTATACCACAAATCATAGAAATTTCAATACCTTTTTTAAAATTTCTATAATTTTATTTTTTGAACCCCTGACCGAAGATTTCTCCAGCTTCCGCAACCACTATAAAAGCGTTATCGTCATGTTTTCTTGAGTACTTATAAACCGCATGTACTTCATTACGTCTTACGGTGCACATTATCATTTCTTTTTTATCGCCCATAAAGCCACCCGTTACATCTATAATGGTTACTCCGCGGTTCACAACAGTTAAAATGTCGTGCACAATATCTTGTGTTTTGCTACTTATGATATAAACTATCTTTCCCTTATCAGAACCGTAAAGCATTAAGTCCATAATTTTAGAAGATGCATAAAGGGTTATAACCGAATAAAGCGCACTTTGTGTGTTGCCGTAGACAGTAGCCGAAAGCGCCACCACCAACGCGTCAACACAAAGCATAATTCTGCCAACGCTCAAATGCGGATACCTTAAGTTTATAAACTTAGCCACAATATCAACACCGCCGGTGGTACTGCCGCGAAGCATTATTATACTGATTCCAAGCCCCATAAGACTTCCGCCAAATACCGATGCCAAAATTAAATCTATATTAAGTTTTGGTAAAAACATTTCAAAAACATCGAGCAACACCGAAACACAAGCAGTTGCAATAGCAGTTTTTAAAATAAACCCTTTTCCGAACTTTAAAAACCCCAGCGCGAGTAATGGTATATTTATAACAAACACCACTGCACCAATAGGCAAAGAAAATAGGTAATTTAAAACGGTCGCAATACCCGTAACCCCGCCGGGAGAAATCTCGTTCGACGCCAAAAAGGTTATTACCGCAACCGAATATATAATACCGCCAATTATAAAAAACAATAAATCAAGCAAAAAAATCTTTATCTTCAAAACAACCACCTAAAAAAATATTGAGCACACTATGTACTTAGTGTGCCCAATGTGTTATTCCATATTATATCAAAAAGTTCTTTTGCCCTGCTTTGTTCACCCGAAAGATAAAGATAACCAAAAAGGGTTTCCAGACCTGTTGCGGTGTGGTATTCCCCTCCCGTTGAATTTTTAGGGGTGTTACCTGTATGAAAATTCCGTCCCCTTTTAAATACCGAAATTTCTTTTTCGGTAAGGTAAGACTCTATCAAATGGTAAGCACTCGCTTGTGCAGTAGCATTTACAAGTTTAACCGAAAGTTTATGAAGTTCACCCGACGGACGATTAACTTCAGCAAGATAGGTTCTCACAAAAAGACCATACACCGCGTCACCAACAAAAGCCAAAACAGACGGGCTTAGTAAATTAGGATTGTCCATAATTACTCCTTAGTTTACAAAGTCAAACTCAATATCCAAAATAGATACTGTATCGCCTTCGCTTATTCCTGCCTTTTCAAGTGCGTCTATAATTCCACACTCGCGAATAACACGCTCGAAGTACTGGAGCGATTCATAATCGTCAGGGTCAACATTATTCATAACTTCCATTAGCCAATCGCAATCTTCAACATAGTAGATACCGTTTTGTTCGCGTATTGTAAAGGTACGAAGATTCTTCGGCTTTTCAAATTCAGGCTTAGGTTCTGCTTCAAATTTCTTTATAGGCGGTAGTTTTGCAAGTTCTGCCGCGATGTAATTTATGAGTACATCGGTACCTTCTGCAATAGCCGCCATAATCGGAAAAAACTTATAGCCCTTTTCTTCAAAGTGTTTTGCGATTCTTTCAATTTCGTCTTCTTCTATCAAATCACACTTGTTACCCACAACGATTTGAGGGCGTTCGGTAAGTTCGGTTGAAAATACCGCAAGTTCTTTATTGATTTTTTCAAAGTCATCTATAGGGTCTCTGCCTTCGCTACCCGAAATATCTAATACGTGTAAAAGCATCCGGCAACGCTCAACATGTCGCAAAAACTCATGTCCTAGACCTACGCCTTCACCCGCGCCTTCAATAAGACCGGGAATATCCGCCATTACAAAAGAACTTCCTTCACCCATACTTACAACGCCCAAAACAGGGGTAAGCGTAGTGAAATGGTAGTTTGCAATCTTAGGCTTAGCCTGGCTTACAACAGAAACTAATGTGGATTTACCTACATTAGGAAAACCAATAAGACCCACATCCGCCAAAAGTTTTAATTCGAGAGTGACGTCAAGTTCTTCTCCCATTTCACCGCTTTTAGCAAATCGCGGAATTTGTCTTGTAGAAGTAGCAAAATGTTGGTTACCCCAACCGCCGTTACCGCCTTTAGCAATAACTACTTCTTCACCCGAAGAAATATCCGCAATAATTCTTCCTGTTTCGGCATCTTTTACGAGAGTACCCACAGGAACACTTATCACCAAATTCGGCGCACTTTTGCCGGTACAACGCGAAGTTCCGCCATTGTCACCAGGTAAAGCGGCATATTTACGCTTGTAACGAAAATCCGCCAAAGTGGATAAATTACTATCCGCTTTAAAGACAATGTCGCCGCCTTTACCGCCGTCACCGCCGTCGGGACCGCCCGCTGCAACATACTTTTCCCTATGAAAAGATACGGCACCATCGCCGCCTTTACCCGCCTTTAAATGTATTTTTGCAATATCAACAAACATTTATTTTTCCTCTAATTCAGGTTCTTACTTTTAGTATTCTCCCTTTTTCTGAAAAACACCACTTTACTCTTCTTCAACAAAAAAGTCTTCGTCCGAAAATTCAGGTTGACTTTCCATGAATTCGTTATAAAGTTCAAGCGCCTTGTCATAATCGATTTTGTCGACATAAATTTCTTCAGATGCGAAACCGCCGCCGAAAACAACCTTCATAACATCATCTTCAGAATCGGAATAAGGAATCTTATTATCGGTGAGTATATCCTTAAAAATTTCTGACGAAACCAAGTCCTCAAATGTAGCTAAAAGCACCGGTTCAATCTTTTCTCCACCCGCTAAAACTGTTTCTTCTGCTACTTCTTCATTGTCCAAAAGAGAAGCGCCGCAAATTGGACAAAGTTCTGCATCATCTTCGCAAAGTTGATTACAAACATGACAGTTTTTCATAATAAAATCTCCTTTATAAAATTAAAAAACAAGCCCGAATGCGTAGGCATTCGGGCGCTTTTTTTACTGTTCTACAGCGTAGATACTAACCTGTTTACGATCTCTGCCTACTCTTTCAAACTTAACCTTACCATCGATAAGGGCAAATAAAGTATCGTCAGAACCGCGGCCTACGTTATTACCTGCGTGAATGTGTGTTCCTCTTTGGCGAACAAGAATATTACCAGCCAAAACAAACTGACCATCAGCACGCTTAACGCCAAGACGTTTAGACTCACTGTCACGGCCGTTCTTTGTAGAACCAACACCCTTTTTATGAGCGAATAACTGAATGTTAATCTTTAACATTTTTTGCACCTCCAAAAATCTTTATATTGTTGCTATAATCGTCAGCTAAAGCAGTTAAGTGAAGCCTTAAACCTTCAAGTACTTTTACAGACGCATCACTTAAGTTTTTACAAACGAAAACCATCTTGGCATCGTCCACCGTTACATTTGCTTTATCGCCAATAATATCGGTAACCGTGTTTGCAGCCATGTAAGCAGCGCTTGAAACTGCCGCACAAACTATTTTGCCAACTTCATCGTCACAGTTTATTGAACTGTGACCGCTAATTTCAAATCCGTAAAGCGAATTTGCATCAGCAAAGAATTTTACACCGGTCATACTAATTAACCAATTTCGGTAATTTGTACTTTAGTGTAGGGTTGTCTATGGCCCATTTTACGAGCCGAACCCTTCTTAGGCTTGTAAGTGAAGACAGTAATCTTCTTGCCCTTGCCGTTCTTTAAAACGGTGCCTTTAACGAAAGCATCTTTAACATAGGGCTTACCAACCTTTAAAGTTCTGTTGTTTACAGCAACAACCTTGTCGAAGGTAACTTCTTCGTCAACTTGAGCGTTAAGCTTTTCGATGTAGATAACATCGCCGTTTTGAACACGGTATTGCTTTCCGCCTGTTTCAATAATTGCGTACATTTTTTTCACCTGCTTATTTTCAGTCTCGCTACAATAGGCGTGCGCTAAAATTGGCGCAACTTAAAAAGCCCACAATATGCGGCTTACCTATTTTATCACAACAAAACGGCTTTGTCAAGCAAAAAAATTAGTTTTTTTGTGGGCTTTTCGATTGACATATATATGTAGTCTATAGTATAATTTTATGAGATGTATTTTGAGTTAAAAAATAATAAACGAAAGTTTAAGAAAAGTGTGACGATTGGGCGGAGAAAAGAAAAGTATATATCTCCGAATAAATAATGTTAGTATTAACAAAATAACACAAGATGAGACCGAACTTGTTTTTGCACAGGTTCTTTCCCATGCAGTTGTGCTTAAAAACAAAGACAATTTTTTGAAGTTTACAAGGGAAGTAAAATAATGTTCATAACCGTTTTGACACAGGTAATAATTCTTTTTATACTTATATTTCTTGGCTTTATTTTAACAAGGGCTAATATTTTTCAAGAAAAAGGCGTCAAGTGCATGACCGATTTGGTGTTATATCTTGCAACACCTTGCGTTATGATTAAATCCTTCTCAAGAGAGTTCAGTTTTCCGCTTTTTAAGAACCTTTTAACGAGCATAGTGCTCACGCTTGTTATCCATTTGTTATTCATACTACTATCTAAGATATTCCTTAGAAGCAAAAATATCGAAAGACGAAACCTTTTACAGTTTGCTGTTATTTTTTCCAACTGCGGCTTTATGGCAATACCGCTTTTACAAGCCTTATTGGGAGAAGACGGTGTTTTCTATGGTTCGGTTTATATTGCAGTATTCCAAACTGTAACTTGGAGTTATGGCGTTTATCTTATAGGCGGCAAAAAGTTCATCACTGCTAAAAAAATGTTCATAAACCCAGGAGTTATAGGATTTGGTTTGGCATTGACTGTATTTTGTCTTAATATACCGTTGCCAAAAGTTATTCTTGAACCTGTTTCGTATATGGCTTCCCTTAACACCCCCTTGCCCATGCTTATAATCGGCTACTATTTATCCAACAGTAATATTTTAGCGGGACTTCGCGATATTAAACTTATTTTTACTTGTATTTTAAGGCTTTTTATTTTGCCCTTATTCGCGATAATTTGTTTTTGGATTTTAGGTTTCAACGGAACATTACCTATGGCGATTTCAATCTGCGCAAGTGCACCCGCAGCGGCAATCATTACTATGTTTTGTTCCAAGTTTGGCGCGGATACCGAACTTTCGGTGACAACAGTTTCACTTACAACTTTACTGTCGATAATAAGTATGCCCGTGGTTATAACCATAGCAGAACAATTATTAAAGTAGGAAAAATATGAAGAAACCAAAATATATAAAAGAACCCACAAATTTACAATGCGGACAGGCAGTTCTCGCAATGCTTGTAGGTGTTGGTGTGGACGAAATTATAAAACTTTTAAACAATGAACGCGAAACCACCTTAAAAGAAATGTTTTATACACTTAATTTCTATGGTTTCCAATACATTAAAGAGCGTAAAGAAGTAAAAAATAAAAACGAATTGCCAAAGATTGCGGTTTTAAGCCTTGAAACACCACGTTGTTGGCACTGGTCGCTTTACTTCGATGGCGTATTTTACGACCCGGAACATGGGATTATGAATGATTTTCCCGAATGTAAACGAAAATACTGTTGGGAAATAAAGGAGAATATATGTTAGAACTTAAAAACATTTCATTTTCTGCTGAAAATGAAGATGGAAAAAAACAAATACTTAAAAACATAAGCCTTAAAATTGATGAGGGATTTATAGTAATTACAGGTCCTAACGGTGGCGGTAAATCTACCCTTGCTAAAATTATTGCGGGTATTATCACCCCCGACGAAGGTCAAATTTTGCTTAACGGCGAAGACATTACAAATCTTACAATAACCGAACGCGCAAAAAAAGGCATTAGTTTTGCCTTCCAACAACCCGTACGCTTTAAGGGCATTACTGTGCATGACCTTATAAGCCTTGCTGCAGGACAGGAAATAAGCGTTGGTGACGCTTGCGCTTATCTTTCCCAAGTTGGTCTTTGCGCACGTGACTATATCAATCGTGAAGTTAACGCTTCACTTTCAGGCGGTGAGCTTAAACGAATTGAAATTGCTACCGTTTTAGCAAGGGGAACCAGTGTTTCCCTGTTTGACGAACCTGAAGCCGGTATAGACCTTTGGAGTTTTAATAATCTTATTAAGGTATTTGAAAAAATGCGCGATACCCTTGGCGGTTCTATTATCATAATATCTCACCAAGAACGTATTCTAAATATCGCAGACAAGGTAATTGTTGTTGCAAACGGTGAAATCAAAGAACAAGGCAAAAAGGATGATATCCTGCCATCTCTTTTAGGAAAAGCAGATATTGCATGTAAAGTGCTAACTGCAAACTGCGAGGAATAAATTATGAACAATCAAGAATTAGAACTTTTAAAAATGATATCCGATATTGACGGCACCCCCGCGGGCGCTTACAATATTCGTGCAAACGGTAATCTTGCTTCAAGAAGCATTACCGAAAACGTTAATATAAAGGAAAAGGACGGCGCCCCCGGTATTGAAGTTATTATTAAACCCAATACCAAGGGTGAAAAAATCCATATACCCGTTATTATCAGCGAAAGCGGTCTTCGTGAAACAGTGTATAACGATTTTATTATCGGTGATAACTGTGATGTCACTATTGTTGCGGGTTGCGGTATTCACAACTGTGGCAGTGAAGAATCGCGCCACGATGGTATACACACCTTTTTTGTAGGTAAAAACGCCAAGGTTAAATATGTCGAAAAACATGTTGGCGAAGGTGACGGCAAAGGTGAACGCAATATGAACCCTACCACCGTTGTTAACATCGACGACGGCGGTTATATGGAAATGGAAACAACCCAAATAAAAGGCGTAGACAATACCAAACGTGTTACAAAGGCGCGTCTTAGTAAGGACGCTACCCTTATTGTTCACGAAAAACTTATGACCCATAAAAAGCAGTATGCCGAAACCGACTTTGTGGTTGATTTAGATGGCGAAAACTCAAGCGCAAATGTTGTTTCGCGCTCGGTTGCGAAAGATGACTCAAGCCAACTTTTCCTATCAACAATAAACGGTAATAATATATGCAGCGGTCACACCGAATGTGATGCTATTATTATGGATAAAGCGCATGTTTCCGCCGTGCCGAAAATTACCGCCAACCACATAGACGCTTCCTTAATACACGAAGCGGCAATCGGTAAAATCGCAGGTGAACAACTTATAAAACTTATGACTTTGGGATTGACCGAACAAGAAGCCGAAGAACAAATTGTAAACGGATTTTTGAAATAAATCAAAAAGAGGTGCTGTAATATGGGTTCTTGGGGAACTGCGCTATATTCCAATGACACATCTTGTGATGTTCGTGATACCTGTAACGAGGTATATCCATTAGTAAGCATTGAAGAAGCTACTGAAATAATTTTTAAAGAATATACCAATATCGTAAATAGTGATATTATCGATAACGACTATGCGGATTTTTGGTTTGCCCTTGCCGACTGGCAATGGAAACACGGCATTTTAACCGATGAAATAAAGGATAAAGCCATTGCCTTACTCGAAGCACAGACCGGCATTGATGAATGGGATGGTTCTGACATTAAAAAAAGGTTGGCGGTAATGGAAAAATTACTCAATCAATTAAAATCACCACAACCCGAAATAAAAATCCCTAAACCCAAAATAGCGAAACCCAAACACAAAGCAGGCGATATTATCATTGTTCTCACTGGCTCAAAAGAAAATGACCCTAAAAATTGGATTTGGAATATCGAAGAATGCATATATCCTTTTATTTATTCTCAAAAAATTTCAGACAAGATTTGCCAAACACTCAATCCCCCTTATGATGCCCACAATAAATACATTGCGATTCTTTGTGTAGGCACTGAGAAGACACCCCATTCACAATACGTTGATGGTGTTTTTGATGAATATAGCGTTTACGCTTTTTACGATTACATTAGCGATAAAAAACCAACCATTGATATTCTTAAAAAATGTGGTTTTCTTCCTAAATACTTACAATATGCAAACAACAAAGGTTGCATTGAAACACAAGGTTGGTGTTATAAGTTTCACTTATTTTCACAAAATTTCAAATCTCCAAGCAAAGAACAAGTGCAATCCTTAGAAAAACACTTTTATCCCGATGAAGCAAATAGATTTTATGAATTGTTTAGTGCTAAGACATACCTTTCTGATGTTTCGTGGGATTGGGAAATTTATGATGCGTTTGGAGGATTTTTTGACATAAAAGCACAACTTGAAAAAGCGAACATCGAATATGATAATTTGCTTAATCTAAACATACTTAATCCCGTATTGCGAACGCCAAAAGAAATAAATCAAATCATTATCAATGAACAAAAAGTCTGGCAAGAAAAAGTGTTAGCTCTTGAAAATTCAGAAGCCTATCAAATAGCAACCGAAGAAGAAAAAATCCTTATGTTAAGAGCGCTTATTAAATTAGATATGGATATATAATAAAATAAAATTAAAAATATCATCAAAAAAGTAATGACCATCTCAAAAGATGGTCATTTATTATTTAATATAAGTTGCAATTTATCGGAATTATTTTCTATTAAAATATGTCTTTTTCATTTAAAATATCAACGTTGCGGCGCCGTAACTTACAAATGACATTATTATTCCTGCAGTGAGTACACCTACCGCAATTGCAGGAAAAGATTTTTTAAGCGGTATGTCAAGAAGTGCCGCTATAAGCGCACCTGTCCAAGCACCTGTACCGGGAAGCGGGATTGCAACGAATAACCAAAGTCCCCAAGGGCCATACTTATCTATAACTTCCCTTTTGGAAAACGCCTTTGCTTCAAGTTTTTCTACTATTTTCCCGAAAATGCCGTTTGTTTTACGCATCCATGCAAAAATCTTTTTAATAAAAATTATAATAAACGGCGCGGGGATTATATTGCCGATTATCGCAACAGGCAACGCTATATACCACACAAGCCCCGCCCCCGTCGCTACAGGGAGTGCTCCGCGAAGTTCGATAATAGGCACCATCGAAATCAAAAAAGTTATTATAACCTTACCCAAAAGGGTTTTCCACAAAAAACTCATCTTTTTATTTTCCTTTCACAAAAGAAAAAAGTTTAAACACAAAAATCTTTATAAACCTGTAATTTACAACCATCATCAAAAGAATTGCCACAACCTGAACAACAATATTATAAGGCAACTCGCAAACCATAAACACGGTTTGAACCAAAAGTATCAAAGTATTTAAAACGACGCTCTTTGCGTACATTTTAAAGGGTATATACTTAATAACATTGACCGCCCTTATTACAAAAATAAGCAAATAACTTACAAAAGTAGCAATAGCGGCGCCTTGAACACCTAATGGTGACGGAATTAAAATAAAGTTCAAAATAATATTAAGCACCGCGCCAAACATTGTCGTAAGGAATGAATTTTTACTGCGCTTTTCAACAACATAAACCGAGCCCATAAAGTTAGTAAAGGCACTAAACACCATTGCCAAAGTCAGCATAGGAACATATTTCCACGCCGAATAAAACGCATCGGTCGTCAAGATTTTTATAAGCGGAATACTAAAGGCTACAACACCCGCTCCCACAAGGAACATTATGCTTTGGAAGGAGCCCCAAACCGCCGAAAAAAAGTCAATATGCTCTTGCTTATCATTTTCCGACTCGGTAACAGCGGAAAACTGCCAAGCCTGCATAAACACGGTTGAAATAAGGGTTAAAAGGGTTGGCAACTTATAGGATACCGCATAAATTCCGTTTGCCTCCGCACCTATAAAACCGTTTACAAGATACCTGTTTGAAACACTTGTCACCCACCAAAAAATAGTAGCAGGTATAAGCGGTATGCTATAACTTATAAGTTCCCTGAAAACACCCTTATCTACCTTGACGGTAATATCGCGCCAAAGTTTTTCACGCGCAAATATAAGTAAAGCCGAAAGCGCGTCAGCCAAAACAACCGACAAAACATAGCCCGTAATACCTATATTAAATACCGCCAAAAACAAAATATTGAATACGATTACAAGCGAAGTGTTTACAATACCCTGTACCGCAAAGAAAGCAGTACTTCCAAGCGCACGTATATACTTTGAACATAGCGAATGATAGCACGAAGCCATTGTATAAATTATTATAAGCCAAATATACCCGTCAAACTGATTGGTAAGGCTTAAAAGCGGCGCAATTATAAGAAAAGCCAATCCGCCAAGGGTTATTGTATACAGTCCCGACGAGAAGACACTTTTCTTATCTATCTTACTATCAATGGCAAAACGAAAAACGCCGTCTGTAATTCCGAGCGAAATTACAGGCAACAAAAGGTTTGCCGTCTGGGTAATAAGGTCTGCAGTGCCATACTGAGCCGTAGTCAAATAGCCCGTATAGAAACGAACCATTAAAAACACCAACAGCTTAGAACCAAAGGTTCCGAGACTTATCAAGGCAGTATTCGAAATTAAGGTTTTATATTTATTCATATAATTATACTTCCCTTTTTTTACACATATTTAATGTTACAATATTTATTTTTACCTGTCAACCTAAAAATTTACATAAATATCCCTTACGTACCCCACTATTCCGTTATACCCCACCAGCGCCCAATCAGGAACACGGGCATAAACCGTCACTTCGCTACCGTTTGGTATTCTTCCCACGATAAATGCTTCAGTTGTGGGACGGGTACGAACATTAAGATTTCCGCCGTTTGTTACAACGTTTGCCACCGTAATAGGCTGTGGCAAATTAAACGGAATACCAAAATATTCTGTTAACGAGAGCACAATATTTGCCGCAATCAATTCAATATTATCCCTAATCCATTGTGCGTCTTCCGCATTGTCGTGATAAGCAATCTCTATAAGCACACCAGGTGCTCTGGTGCGCGAAACTTCACCCAAAGAAGTAGTAGGCACCGTTCTCACCCTGTCAGGTAATGGGTATATGAGTTTTAGGTTCTTCGCCAAAATATCAGCAAATCTTTTTCCGTTGGCACTTGACGGGTAATAGTAAACTTCACTGCCCCTTGCCGAACCGTTACCTGATGCGGTAGCATTAGAATGAAGCGCTAAATGCAAATCGTAAACACCGCTATTAGACGCCGCTATCGAAGACGCTGCGGTCATATCGGGCGTGTTTCGCACAAATTGTATCCCGCTTGACGCCAAAAACGGCTCCATAGCATCTGCAATAAGATTCATATAATATTCTTCATTACCGCCGCCGTTATAAGGATTAAACTCCTGAGTAGACGGGCTTAAATATATTGTGGGCATAAAAAACCATCCTTTCATTTCAAAAATATGAAACAAAAGGATGGCTTATGTTATATTTCGGATTTTTCTTTCACAACCGCTAAAAACCAACAGTAAAGCGCCTCGCCAAGTTCTTGATAAATCGGGTCGCCGTCATGGGAACAAAGCATCGCAAAGGTTTGTCCTATACGACGAACGATATCTCCGCCGCGACGAAAGGCCAAATAATAAAACGAAAAGGCGCCTGTGTCCTGTGCAGTTTCAAAAAGGCGGGTATCTTCTACTTTTAGAGTATCTAAAAAACTTTTTTGTGCCAAACCACCGAAAGTATCGTCTGTGGCGTACTTTTCAAACCCAACTGTAGAAGTAAATGATAAAAGCAATCTTCTTTGAACAGTCATCTCAAAATCGCATTCGTCATTCAAAGGGTTTTGGGCAGCGTCGTTTATAAATTCAAACGCAACTAACCTGCCCCACTGCTTTGCCTTTTCACTGTTTTCCAACTTAGAAAAGTCTTTAACAACATTTTGCGGGGGTCTTTTAATATCCCTTGAAGGCTTGTCTGACGCGATTTTAATATCACTGTCGTTAAAAAACAAATTACTCACTCCATGCTTTTAAGTGCTTCGGCTAATTGTGCCGGGCAGGATGTACCCTTGAAACCACACTTGATATTTTCAAGTTTTTTAATAACATCCTCTACTCTCATACCCTCCACCAAAGCGGAAATGCCCTTGGTGTTGCCGTTACAACCACCGTTAAAACGAACACTTTTTACAATGCCGTCTTCAACTTCTATTAAAATATCTCTTGAGCATACTCCATTAGTTTTATATGAAAATTGCATTTTAAATATTCCTATCTGTCTTTAAATTTATTGCTGCGTACGGGATGACGAAGTTTACGAAGTGCCTTAGCTTCAATTTGTCTTATACGCTCACGGGTTACATCGAACTCCATGCCAACTTCTTCCAGAGTATGGCATCTGCCGTCCATAAGCCCAAATCTCAAACGGATTACAGCTTCTTCACGGGGTGAAAGAGTTTTTAAAACACTGTCAATATCTTCGTTTGTAATTGTCTTAAGTGCTGCTTCATCGGGCGCTAACGCATCTTCATCACGAATAAAATCCATTAAGCGCGAATCTTCTTCGGGGCCAATAGGAGTTTCCATAGAAACAGGCTCTTGAGCGACACGCATAATTTCTCTTACTCTCTCAACAGGAAGTTCCATCTTTTCGGCAATAAGTTCTTCACTGGGTTCAAAACCGTTTTCATGAAGCAACTGGCTTTGAACCTTTTTAAGACGGTTAATAGTTTCTACCATATGAACAGGTATACGTATAGTACGGGCTTGGTCGGCAATAGCACGGGTAATTGCCTGTCTTATCCACCAAGTAGCATAGGTTGAAAACTTAAAACCTTTTGTATGGTCAAACTTGTCCACAGCCTTAATAAGACCTACGTTACCTTCTTGAATAAGGTCAAGGAAGTACATACCGCGGCCTACATATTTTTTAGCAATACTAACCACCAAACGCAAGTTTGCTTCGGTAAGACGCTGTTTAGCGTACTGATTACCTTCGGTGATTTTAATAGCAAGTTCAATTTCTTCTTCACTTGATAATAGCGGAACCCTACCGATTTCGCGCAAATATACCTTAACCGGATCGTCAAGCGAAAGATTTTCAAGAGAAATATCATCGGTAATCTGTTCTACATCAACATCTTTTAAATCGTCTTCGGTTGGTTCTTCGTCGAAATCAATATCAAGTATTGGTGGCTCAGTGAAAAGTTCTTCCAAATCTTCAGGCGCATTTTCAATATCGTCAATGCTATCAGATTTAGATTCAAGTTCAGCCAATTCGAGTTCTTTTTCCGCGTTCTTATCTTGCAATTTTTTATCTTCCATTGTTTTCATTCCCTTTTGCTTTCTTGTTTATTAATTCTTGTAATTTAGAAGCCCAGTCTTCAACATCTTCACTATCATCCGACTGAGAATTTAAATACATATTCTCTTCTAATATTACCTTTATACAGTCTTTTAATACAGTTTTCGCGTTATTTCCTGCTTTATTACCATTTTGAAGCGATACCAAGTACCCAACTTCACCCGCAGAAAAGTTTTGCGCAAACACCGAAATATCCACCGTTATTCCGCTCTTTGACGCTTCAAGTAAAGTCTTATAAGCGCGGCGGTTTAAATCGGTTATCATTTTTTCAGGCGGCAGATTTTCCTTAGCATAGTCAGAAAAGTCTGGATGTTGTAAAAGCACTGCTAAAACCGTTTCTTCCGCTGCAACACCCTTAAGCGATTTTCTTCGTTCGGGGTTAATATCATCCTTTGTGTACTTAGGACGGATTATATCGTTAATCTCCTGCTTTTGCTTAACGCGTTTGTTTTGCTTACGATACTCATCAACTTTAGAAGTGAGCGCCGTACGCGAAACACCATACTTTTCACACAGTCTACCAATATATATATCCCTTGTCATAACATCATCGGTAGTTGCTATAATTTGCGCCGCATTATTTAGATATTTAAGTCTGCCGTCGTCGGTATCTAAAAGCAACCCGTCAGCCGCCATAAGCAATTTATACTCAATATCACTTACCGCGCCCTGAAGCAATGCCTTAAACCTGTCGGGGCCGTTTTTCTTTATGAATTCATCAGGGTCTTTTCCGTCGGGTATCACTACAACCTTAACATTAAGTCCCGAATTTTCAAGCAACTGCGATGCACGACGTATTGCCTTTTGACCCGCCGCGTCAGCATCAAGCATTAATATAAGTTCTTTGGTATATCTTGCAATAAGGTTTACCTGTTCGGGCGTAAATGCAGTACCCAAAGGCGCCACAGCATTAGAAAAACCCGCCTGATGTAATGATATTACATCCATATTGCCTTCTACCAAAATCATCTGTTCAGCACAGTTGTTCTTGGCATAATTTATACCAAAAAGGTTCTCGCTTTTTTTATAAACAGGGGTATCCGAAGTATTTACATACTTGCCACCCGCTTTATCATCACCCGGCATTGCTCGTCCGCTAAAACCAACCACATTACCGCGGATATTAATTATCGGGAACATTACCCTTTTTCTAAAGCGGTCATAGTAACTGCCACGTTGACTTTTGCCTATAACATTTGCCGCCAACATTTCACTCATGGAATAGCCTTTTTCTTTTAGGTGGTTTATAAGGCTGTCCCAACTATCAGGCGCGGCACCCAATCCAAACTGTTTTATCGTTTTAGGAGTAAGTCCCCTGCCTAAAAGGTATTGTAAAGCCCATTTGCCGCCATCACTCATTAAGTGGTTGTGGAAAAATTTGGCTGTTTCACGGTTAATATCATAAATACGATTTTTTAATTTTTGCATCGAATCGTCATAGCCGTCTTGCGGAAGCGTAATGCCGCTTTTTTCTGCCAGAAGTTTTACCGATTCAATATAATCAAGATTTTCGATAAGCCCTGTAAAAGTAATAACATCGCCGCCTACCCCGCAACCAAAACAATAAAACGATCCGTTTTCGGGATAAACCGTAAAGGAAGGTGTTTTTTCGCTGTGGAACGGACAAAGCCCTACAAGATTTTTACCCCTTCGTTTTAGGTTGACATACTGCGAAATACTGCTTTCAATTTCGTTTCTATATTTAATTTCTTCAATAATCTCATGCGGTATTGCCATATTTCCACCTGCCTTTATAAGAAGTATAAATTTTATATCGTCCAAGCCTTAGGAATATAAATATCCGAATAAACGGTTATTGCGTAATGGTCGGTCATACCTGCAATATAATCGGCTATTGCGCGTTCTTTGCTCTCAGTTTTAACAACACTCAAATATTCTTTACTCATTTTTTCGGGATTTTTTAAATAATAATCAAACAATCCCTTAATAATACCGAAAACCTTGGTTTCTTCCGATTTTGCAACAGGGTTTTTATAAACCGCATCAAACAAAAATTCGTGAAGCATATCATAATACTTTTCGATATTGTAATCCATTATAATATCTTTATCACTGCTGTTTACAATCGAATTAACCAAAGTGCTTATACGTGCGCTTTTATTATTTCCCAAATGCTTTACTATTTCTTTTGGGATTTGCTCACCCGAAATAACCCCCGCGCGTATAGCGTCATCAATATCGTGATTTATATACGCTATGCGGTCGGAATAACGGACAATTTTACCCTCCAAAGTTTCAGCAAATTCACCTTTTGTATGGCGCTCAATACCATTAAGCACTTCATATGTAAGGTTAAGCCCCTTGCCGTCTTTTTCAAGCCTTTCGCAAACCCTTACACTTTGTTCATAATGGGTAAAACCAAATGGCAAAAGTTCGTTCAAAGCGCGTTCTCCCGCGTGTCCAAAAGGCGTATGCCCCAAATCATGCCCCAGCGCAATCGCTTCGGTCAAGTCTTCGTTGAGTCTTAGTGCACGCGAAAGTGTACGGGCAATTTGCGCTACTTCAAGGGTATGGGTAAGCCTTGTTCTATAGTGATCAGACTCAGGCGATAAAAATACCTGAGTTTTATGCTTTAAGCGCCTAAACGCCTTTGAGTGAATAATGCGGTCGCGGTCACGCTGAAAATCGGTCCTTATATCGCACTTGGGTTCTTCTTTTTTTCTACCCTTGGAATTCACGCAAAGAGTAGCGTTAGAAGAAAGTATCGATTTTTCGTTTTGTTCGATTATTTCTCTGACATTCGGCATTTTATTCACCCCTACATTATATATATTAGCAAAAAAATTGCAAATCCCTTTATTTTTCTTTAAAAGGCATCAATTTTTTCTCTTTTTCATCTAATTTAAGCCTTGCCGAAAAAGTTTCGGTAAGTTTTTTAGAAAATTCTTCTACCGCTTGGTCCTTTAGACTAAATTCAACCGTCACATTTTCCGAAAAATCGGTGTTATTGATATTCGCATCAAACGAAGTAATCAAATTCACAAGCCTTCCATGGTCAGTATAATCACAAGTAATGCTGAAAACGGTACTTGGAATCATGGTATAAACTTCGGCCAAAGCCAAACAATCCTGTACCGATTTTGAATAAGCGCGTACAAGACCGCCCGTACCAAGCAAAACACCCCCAAAATAGCGGGTTACAACCACTGCTATATTGGTAATTTTGGAACCCACTATAACATCAAGCATGGGTTTTCCTGCAGTGCCGTGCGGTTCACCGTCGTCGGAAAAACGGCACAGTTTGCCCTCGTTCACCGAACAAGCAAAGCAGTTATGCTTCGCATCCCAATACTTAGAGCGCATTTCTTCCAAAAAAGCATTAGCATCTGCTTCGGTTTCGCAGTGACGCAGTGTTGCAATAAAGCGCGAACGCTTTTCAACATACTCAGTTTTAGTTTCCGAAAAGACGGTAGAATACAAAATTTACACCCCTTTGTTTAAAAAACCGCACTGGCTTTCAAAGCTGTGCGGTTTTAAGGTAATTATTTTCCAATATTGAAACGCTTATTGAATCTATCAACACGTCCGCCGGTATCAACCAACTTTTGCTTACCAGTAAAGAACGGATGACATTTAGAGCAAATATCCAAGCGGATATCCTTTTTAGTGGAACGAGTTTCGAACTCAGCACCACAAGCGCACTTAATTGTTACCTTTTCATACTCAGGATGAAGTCCTTCTTTCATCGTTGTCACTCCTTTCTTTCACATTAGCCAAATAATGATACCACATCTTTTTTGAAAATGCAAGTATTTTTTTAAAACGACCAAATATTTCTTTATTGCAAACCAAATTCCTAAAACTTTTTATTGACATACAGGTGCTATTTAAGGTATAATCTAGAATTGAAAGGTTATGTGCGGATTTTTTCGCATTTCATTTTTAACCGCAATGTCAAAATTAAGGAGGGTACACAAGTTGAAGAGAACATATCAACCGAAAAAGCTTCACCGTAAGAAAGAGCACGGTTTCTTAAAGAGAATGGCTACTGCTAACGGCCGCAAAGTACTTGCACGCCGCAGAGCAAAAGGAAGAAAGAAATTGTCATATTAAAAGCCACTTATATGTGGCTTTTCCTTTTATTATGAAAATTATTAAATTAAAGGAAAACCGTGAATTTCGCCGAGTATATAATAAAGGTAAGTCTTTAGTTTGTCCCTGTTTTGTTATCTATGTTAATAAAAACAGGGCAAATAATACACGGCTTGGTATTACTGTTGGTAAAAAAATAGGTAACGCCGTAAAACGCAACCGTGCAAAACGCGTTATAACGGCAGCTTTCAGTATGGTTTACCCCAACATTGGTTCGGGGTACGATTTTGTAATTGTTGCAAGAACACGTATTTTGAAAGTAAAAAGCACCGAAGTTGCTTCTTCTTTATCTAATATTTTAAGCGCTGCGGGTGTTTTAAAAACTTCTGATGATGAAAAAAATGTTAATTAAACTGATTAGGTTTTACCAAACCGCCATTTCTCCGCGCAGGACTATTCCCTGTTGCCGTTTTGAGCCTAGTTGTTCTCAATACGCGATTGAAGCCATCACAATACATGGCGCTTTCAAGGGCGGCACGTTGGCTGTTTGGAGAATTTTGCGTTGTAATCCTTTTTGTAAAGGTGGGTACGACCCCGTACCAAAGAAAAAACATTAATTTGAAAATTACCATTTAGTTCGAATGGATGGGTGTATAAATGGATAAATTATTTAGTATTATAAACATACCGTTGGGCTGGGTTTTGGAATTTATTGCCGGTGCTTTCAACGGTAACTTTGCAGCAGCTGTATTTGTTTTTACGCTGCTTATTAACATTGCTTTTATTCCGCTTACCATTAAAAGCCAAAAATCTTCTGTTCAGCAAATGCGAATCAAGCCAAAACTTGACGAATTGAAGAAAAAATACGGCGATGATAAGCAGAAGTATTCGCAAGCTATGAGCGAACTTTATCAACAAGAAAATGTTTCTATGTCGGGCGGATGCCTTCCTATGATTTTCCGTCTTGTAATAATGATGAGTATTTACTATCTTATTATGAGTCCTATTACCTACTTAATGAAGGTAGATTCTAACTTCATCACCGAAGCTGCTACCGCTTTGGAAGCTACCGGTGTTAAAATTGTTCAAGGCAGAAGTGAACTTCAAATTATCGGTGCTGTTATGTCCGGTAAAATCAACGCCCCCGAAATTTTAGAAGCTTGTAAGAACATTAACTTTAGTTTTTTTGGCATAAACCTTACCGAAACACCGAAATTCTCTTTTAATATTTTTGGTGATTTCCAAACAATTTGGATTATGCCCATTTTGGCTTTCTTGTCACAAATTGTTTCAAGTTTGCTTTCTATGAAACAGCAAAAGAAAGCTAATCCCGACGCGCCAAACATGGCAGGTATGTTATTAACAATGCCCTTAATATCGCTCTTTATCGGTTTCTCGTTACCGGGCGGTGTTACTTTCTATTGGGCTTGTTCTTCAATTGTTGGCGGTCTTATTCAAATGGCTGTTCAACAATTCTACGGTCCGCAAAAACTTCTTGCAA
Source organism: Acutalibacteraceae bacterium (assembly GCA_045591465.1). GTDB lineage: Bacteria > Bacillota > Clostridia > Oscillospirales > Acutalibacteraceae > UBA737. The sequence goes on from JAZNSZ010000040.1 coordinate 35,182, forward strand.
AAGAACGCAGTAAAGAACTTTGCAAACAGTGTGACTTTGAAGCAGGACAAATTAAAAAATTAGGCGACAACAACTAAATTAAGGAGGAAAACTCTTGATTAAAGAAGCTATCGGCTATGGCTCTACTATTGAAGAAGCCAAAGAAAATGCCGTTTTACAATTAAATGCAAAAGATGATGCAGATGTGCAATTCGATGTAATTGCCTGTCCAAAGAAAAAGGTTTTAGGTCTTTTTGGCGGCAGTCAAGCAGAAGTTAAGGCTTTTATTGAACTCCCCGACCAAAAGAAAAAATCAAAACCCCAACGAGAGCAAAAGAAAGAAACTAAAAAACCGCAAAAGACTGCTAAAAAAGAAGTAGCAAAGGCTCCCGCAAAAGAAAATACCGAGCCGGAAATTAACTTTGTTACAGAAGACCAAATTGATAAAGATTCACGCGCAGGTAGAGCTATCGCTTACTTAAAGCCTATTCTCGAAAGTTTGGGTTGCACTAATATCGTTATCAAGGTGTCTGAAAAAGAAAATTCCGCTCTTATCGACCTTGAAGGTGACGGTTTAGGCGCTATCATCGGTCACAGAGGCGAAACTCTTGATGCTTTACAGTACCTTGCAGGTCTTGCTGCTAACACGGGTGGCGGTTATTATAAAGTTTCTCTTAACATTGGCGACTACCGTCAAAGAAGAGAAGAAACCTTAAAGAATCTTGCTAACCGTATTTGTAAGCAGGTTTTAAGCACCGGTAAATGCCGTACTTTAGAACCGATGAATCCTTACGAACGCAGAATTATCCATACTGCTGTTCAAGCAGTTGAAGGTGTTACTTCTGCTTCATTCGGTGAAGGTAGTGAGCGTCGTGTAGTAATCGGTATAGAAGGCACAGAGTTAAAACCGCTTCGTCAAAACCGCAATCGCAACGATAACCGCGGTAACCGTAACCGCCGTCCGCGCAACAATAACACTGTTGCCACCGTTGCTCAACGTGAGCCAAAAAAAGACAGCGATATTCCGCTTTACGGTAAAATCAACTAATAATCAATGAATAGAGAAAGTTCAAGTTTGAACTTTCTCTATTATTTTGATGAAAATTATTTCTATTTTTAATAATAATTGACAATCACCCTATATATAGTATATAATGTTGTTAATAATATATATTATATTTTAGTTTGGGTATAATATTATTAACTTACGACTGGAGGGACTTTTTTGGAGAAATTCGTAATTTCGGGCGGCAATTCCTTAAATGGTACAGTTCGTATAAGCGGTGCTAAAAATGCTGCTGTTGCAATTCTTCCCGCTGTATTACTTGCCGATAGTCCTTGTATAATTGAAAATATACCCAATATTTCCGATGTAACTAATATCCTTATTGCAATGGAAACTTTGGGTGCTAATATAAAAAACATAAATAAATCCACCGTTGAAATAGACCCCAGACACGTAAATTCCTTTGTGGTTTCAAAGCAAATGGCAGAGGGTATGCGTGCTTCGAGCTATTTCTTAGGCGCACTGCTCGGCAGAATGAACAAAGCCCGTGTAGCGCCACCCGGCGGCTGTAATTTTGGTGTAAGACCTATTGACCAGCATATAAAGGGCTTTGAGGCGTTAGGTGCTAAAATCACCCTTGAGAACGGGCTTGTAGAAGCTGCTGCTAATGAGCTTGTAGGTGCTTCGGTCTATCTTGATGTAGTATCAGTAGGCGCTACAATAAATATTATGCTCGCCGCTGTCAAGGCAAAAGGGCTTACGGTTATTGAAAACGCCGCGAGAGAGCCGCATATTGTTGACCTTGCCAATTTCCTTAACTCTATGGGCGCGGATATTATGGGTGCAGGCACTAATATAATTAAAATCCGCGGTGTAGGTTCGCTTAGGGGTACTACCTACAGCATTATCCCCGACCAGATTGAAGCCGGCACCTATATGGCGGCAGCCGTTGCGACTAAGGGTGATGTTTTAATTGATAATGTAACACCTAAGCATTTGGAATCTATTATAGCAAAACTCAAAGAAATGGGGGCACAAATTACCGAATATGACGAAGCGGTAAGGGTTACTATAAACCACCGCCCTAAAAAGTGCAATGTTAAAACTATGCCGCACCCCGGTTTCCCTACCGATATGCAGCCGCAGATAACAACTGTTCTGGCTTTGGCAGAGGGGACAAGCATTGTAACCGAGAGTGTGTGGGACAGCCGTTTCAGGTATGTTGAACAGCTTACTCTTATGGGCGCAGATATTCAGGTAGACGGCAAAATGGCGGTTATTACAGGTGTTGATTCATTAGCCCCTGCTCCCGTTAAAGCGGTTGACCTTCGCGCAGGCGCGGCAATGCTTATTGCAGGGCTTGCGACCGACGGTATTACCGAGATTGAAGAGATTGAGCGTATTGACCGCGGTTATGAGGATGTTGTAGAAAAGCTTACCGCCCTTGGTGCTAACATTAAGCGTATTTACACACCTGACAATACCGAAATTTTAAAACAAGCATAATAACGACAGGTCAACGGTTGTTGGCCTGTTTTTTAAAAGGAAGTAACAAAATGTCAAAAATTTGTCCGCTTTACAGCGGTTCCACAGGAAACAGCACCTACATAGGCACAAAAAACGGTGCTGTTCTTATAGACGCGGGTGCATCATTTAAAGGTATTACCGAAAATTTAAGCCTTGCTGATGCAACACCGGATGAAATTTTAGCAGTTGCCGTAACTCACGAACATTCGGACCATATAAAAGGCCTCAAAACCTTTTTAAATAAGACCAATGCTTCACTCATCGCTTCACAACAAACGGCGCAAAAACTTATAGAAGACGGAAAAATACCACCTAAAACACAGGTTATCATAATTGAAGAAAAACCGATTGAACTCAACGGTATTGTTGTTAACCGCTTTGAGACCAGTCATGACTGTGTTGGCTCCAGCGGGTATACATTTATTCTCCCCGATAATAAAAAAGTTGCAGTTTGTACCGATTCGGGAATTATAACCGACTCTATGCGTAACGCTTTGTTAGGCAGTGATTTAGTTTTGTTGGAATCCAACCACGATATTGAAATGCTTAAAAAGGGTCCCTACTCGCCCGAACTAAAAGTTAGAATACTTTCAGAAAAAGGGCATATTTCGAATAATGTTTGTGCAAATGAACTTAAAAATCTTTTGCAAAACGGTACCAAGCGTTTTATTTTAGGCCATTTAAGCCAACACAATAACACACCCTTACTTGCTAAAAGCTGTGCCGAAGCCGCACTTATGGACTTAAGTGCTAAAAACGGCAAGGATTATCTTTTAGCGGTTGCAAAGCCGTGTAATAATGGAGTGTCCGTTATATGATTAAAATAACAATTATAGCACTTGGAAAACTAAAAGAAAAATATTTGCAAAGCGCTTGTGACGAATATAAAAAGCGCCTTTCAAGATATTGCAATTTGGATATAATCGAATTAGAGCCGGTACGAATAAGCGACAAACCATCCGCGGCGGAGATTGATTCGGCGCTTTGTAAAGAAGCCGAAATTATTATAAAAAAAATACCGCAAAACAGCGATATTTATACCCTTTGCGTTGAAGGCAAACCGCTCTCAAGTGAAAAATTCGCTGAAAGTATAAACTTATCTCAAAACATAGGTAAAAACATTACTTTCATAATAGGCAGTTCGCACGGGTTATCCGAAAAAATAAAAGGTTTGAGCAAATTTAAACTCTCATTTTCACAAATGACCTTCCCGCACCAACTGTTCCGTGTTATGTTGTTAGAACAAATATACCGCGCTTTTAAAATTAACGAAGGCGGCACATATCATAAATAGCACTCGTTAGATTAGATACAGAAAAGCCTTTTTATCACACAAGATGTACAACAGTACCTCCAGTGATAAAAAGGCTTTAAAACATATTTGTTTGTAAAACGAATATGTTTGTTCTGTGCTAATATAACGAGTGCTATCCTTTTACTGCGCCTGCGGCTACGCCCTTTATTATATACTTTTGGCAAAACAGGTAGAATAAAACCACCGGTATTATTGAAAGCACAAGCATTGCCATCATAGCGCCCATATCAATCGAGCCGTAACCACCCTTTAAATACTGAATAGCAATGGGAATGGTTTTATAATCATTACCTATTACAAGGTACGGCAATAAATAATCATTCCAAATCCACATAGCATTAAGAATTGCAACCGTTATTGTTGTAGGCTTTAAAATTGGAAAAACTATTTTAAAATAGGTCTGCAAGGGATTACAGCCGTCAATAGTGGCGGCTTCTTCAATTCCTAACGGCACCGACTTAACAAAACCCGTAAACATAAAGGTTGCAAGTCCCGCGCCAAAACCAAGGTATATTAAAACTATCCCAAAGGGGTTATCAAGCCCCAAAACATTTGCAGTTTTAGACATTGTAAACATAACCATTTGGAAAGGCACAATCATAGAAAATACCAAAGAATAATATAATAAATTGGTAAAAAAGTTCTTTACTCTTACAATATACCACGCCGTCATTGAAGTAAAAATAACTATTGCCAAAACCGAAAAAACAGTTATAAACAACGACCACCCGAAAGCCTGTAAAAATGAAGTAGTCCGAAGACCTTCCCAATAGTTCTCTAAACCTATAAAAGTATCAGTATTAGGCAATACAAAGGGCTCGGTAGCGATTGAAAATTTAAGTTTGAAAGAATTTATAAGCACAATCAGTATAGGCGCTATAAATACAACCGAAAGAAACACGAGCAATATAAAAAACGCGGTATTCCTAATTTTTAATGCCACTAACTTTCAACCTCTTTTCTACGGGTTATCATAAGTTGCGTCAGCGACACAGCCGCTACCAATAAAAAGAAGATTACCGATTTAGCCTGACCTATACCCTCAGCACCGGTACTTCCGTAAAAAGTTTCATAAATATCAAGCGCCATCATGCGAGTCCGTCCTGCCGGCGCACCCGCAGTTAACGCAAGGTTTTGGTCGAAAAGTTTAAAAGAATTAGTAATAGTTAAAAACAGGCAGATGGTTATCGATGGCATAACCGAAGGGATAGTTACCTTGAAAAGTGTTGTAAACGCACCTGCGCCGTCAACCTTAGCCGCTTCTAAAATATCGGTCGGCATATTACTAAGCCCTGCTATATAAATAATCATCATATATCCTATCATTTGCCAGTTCATTAGTATTACCAAACCCCAAAAGCCGAAACTTGCATCACTGGTTATTGAGTAATCAAACCTGAAAAGCACACCGTTAATTATTAACTGCCATATATAGCCAAGCACAATTCCGCCTATAAGATTTGGCATAAAAAACACGGTTCTAAAAAGCCTTGTGCCGAAAATATCGCGGGTTAATAATAGCGCTAATAAAAATGCAAACAAATTTATAGTTACAACCGAAATAACTGCAAATTTAACCGTAAACCACAACGAATTCAAAAAAGTATCATCAGTAGTAAATATATTTATATAATTTTTAAGCCCTACAAATTCGGCATCGGCAACTGTTCTAAACTCGGTGAAAGAGAGAAACAAACCTAAACAAAACGGCACTGCAAAAGCAATAACAAAAGCTATAAGCGTTGGCATAACAAATATAGGAAAATACCGTTTAACCGAGTTCATTTATTTTCTTTCACTCTTCCATTTATCAATAATTGTATTTTTTAGACTTTCCCAGTCCTTTTGTCCCTGAACATAATCAAGCAAAGCACTGCCTACCTGCTTTTTGAAATTTTCGCTTGGGAAGGCTGTGAAAATCCAAGGAACTGTAGCGGTATCATCGTCTTTCAAATATCGGTTAATTTCTTTAGCCAACGGATCTTCGGGTGATTCTTCTTCGGAAAAGGTGTTAAAAGGTGTTATAAACCCAAGTTTTTCGGTAACATAACTTTTGCCGGTATTACTTGAGAATAGCCAATCAAGAAAATCCAAAGACGCTTGTTGTTTTTCTTTGCTAACATTTTTATTTATTGCAAGATAATTTTCAGTACCGATACAAATACCCTGCTTTTCTTCTCCGTCGATACCGGTATAAATAGGAAGCATTTTAATATCATCAGACTTTACTGTATTACCCTGAACACCCGAAATTTGTGACCATGCCCAGTTACCGTTTTGAACCATTGCGGCTTTGCCGAGAGCAAACTCTGCCATAGAATCCGCAACCGATTTAGACCCTAAAAGATTCTTCGAAGTCACCGAATTATTTATATAAAGGTCGAAAATATTTTTAAAATTCTTCTCGTATTTAAAAGCGATTTCACCCGCATCTAATAGGGATATAGTTGGTTGTTCGTTATTTTTATATTCATAATAAAGCGGTATATTTAAAAGGTGGGTTTGCCAACGCCAATCTTCACCGCTTGAAAGTGAAGTGGACGCAAAAACGCCATCTATACCAAGTTCTTTTTTGTTCTTAGTCATATCTTCCACTACGGTTTTAAGGGTAGTGAAATTCTTAATCTCCGATACACTATTAACCTTGCTTTGACGGTTTTTGAGCGCAAAATACTTGTCCATAATAGCATTATTATAGATTATACCGTAGCCCTCAACAACATAAGGTACGCCATAAACACCGTCTCCTTCGGTAATTGCCAAAGATTTATCACTCAAATAAGAATAGATTTTGCTATCCTTAATATCAAGGCAATAATCCTTCCAAGAATTATAACCAATGGGTCCGTTTACCTGAAAAATTGTAGGCGCTTCGGTTTTGGCAATCTCTGATTTTAAGGTTTGCTCATAGGTGTTTGCCGCCGCAGTTACAACCTTAACCGCAACACCCTTTTCTTCTTCATATTTTTTTGCAAGTTCTTCATAAACCGCCGCAGATTCAGGCTTGAAGTTTAAAAAATAGACCTGTGCCGCGGTGTTTTTATTTTCCCCGCATCCCGCTAACAACAAGCAAGATAAAACACTTGCTGCTGTAAGGATTAAAGATATTATCTTTTTCATAATGTTTACCTCCAACAAAATTTATTAGTAATACTTTTCCACAAATTTCTTAAATTATGATTTTATTTTTTCTAACGCCCCTTTTTCAAGACGCGAAACCTGTGCTTGTGAAATACCAATTTCTTCGGAAACTTCCATTTGGGTTTTGCCCTGCATAAATCTGAGTTTTAAAATATGCTTTTCGCGTTCGCTTAAATCTTCTATTGCCTGTTTTATTGCAATTTCCTGAAGCCAGTTTTTATCATCGTTATTATCGCCCAACTGGTCAAGCACATAAATTGTGTCTCCGCCATCTGAATAAACGGGGTCATAAAGAGACATCGGCGATACTATACTTTCAAGTGCTATTACTACTTCTTCAACCGGCAATTCAAGTTCCTTTGCTATTTCAGATACAGTAGGTTCGGTCTGCTTTTCACTCATAATCCTTTCCTTTGCCTGCATCGCCCTATACGCAGTATCCTTTATTGAACGGCTTACTCTTATTAAATTATTATCCCTTAGATAACGCCTTATCTCACCAATTATCATAGGAATGGTTATAGAATGGCGAAAAAGTAATATACACAGAGGATGAACCTTTATCCATCCTCTTAATGTCATATAAATTATCCACTAAATATTATACTTTTTTTGGAGTATTCGGTCAACTGACAATAACTGTAAATTACTTGTCATTTGTAATTTACAATTTGATTTATATTATAGAGCGTAATATTGTCGTTATTATCTGCCTCTGATACAACCTTGTCATCAAACCCTGATTCAGAGAAAAGTGCATAATAGAACTTTGCACTTTCTTTAAGAGAAGTCAGTTTGGTAACTGTATCAAGATACTCGGAATAATCGAACGGTGAATTTTTGAACTTACACTCACCAACCAAATACTCCTTGCCGCCCTTTCCGATACCGAGAATATCAATCTCGGTTTCAACAACTCTAACGCCTTTTGGTGCATCCTTATCACGCACCGTGGTTTTTCCTGTCCATCTACCCATTTTTGAATAACGGAAAGGCAGCTCATTTTTCTTCTGCATCTCTCTTACAAACTCTTTGCACACATCCTCAAAGGTAAAGGACGCAAACTCGTGTAATGCCGGTGCGATAACATAATCGTAAACGCCGTCTACATCGCCATCTTCAAGCTGAGAAAAATTTGTGAAACCAAACGCATACCAAAATCTAAAAAAATTATCGGTCAGGCGATAAGTGCCTCTGTTAGAGTTGGCTTTTTCCTTGCTTTTGGAATCGACCGAAAACTCACGCTCAACAATTCCAAGCTCAATAAGATTTTTAAGATATACGCTTGTTTTTGATGTGTCCTCTACAAGAGATTTTTGACTGATGTCATTAAGCTTTGTGTTGCCAAGAGCTACTGCCTCAATAATGGAGTTGTATATCGGGGTTTCGCGAAGCTCCTGATGGAGTAAAAAATCAACCTCGCTATACAAAACCGAGCCTTTGGTTAGGATATTTCTCTTAATATTCTCCGCTAATGAAAGCTTTGAACTAAACTGGCGAAGATAATGCGGAATACCGCCAAGGATGGAATATGCCAACACCTTATCTTTATCCGAATAATTCGGGAAGAATTTAACCGCATCATAAAATCCCATCTCGGTCATTTTATAAATGCCTGTTGCCCTTCCGTAAAGCGGATTTTTTTCGGCAAGTAATTCTTTCTCTATAAAACTCATTGCGCTACCGCACAATACGATCATTACATTTTTATCTTTAAGCTCAGCATCCCAAAGATTTTGCAGCACAGAGGGGATGCTTTTATTTCCTTTACACATATACGGGAACTCATCTATGATAAGCAGTTTCTTTTGATCTCCAAAAGGAAAATCTAAAACAGAACGAAAAGCACTCTCCCAATCTGCAAACTCAGAAATATATTGTTTTGCAGGGATATCCTCTTTTAGAACATGCTTTGAGAATTTAGAAAGCTGAACTTTATCGGTACTTTGCGTGCAGGAATAAAACACATGCTGTTTTCCTTTGCAAAACTCTCTTAATGTTTCAGTTTTGCCCACACGACGTCTGCCATAAAGAACAACAAGCTGACCATTCTCGTTATCAAATTTATCCTGAAGAAACTTTAACTCTGCCTCTCTTCCAATAAACATATTAAAACCTCCGTTAATTCAAATCGTAATTTACTAAATCGTGATTTGATAATATTATATATCATAATTTTTAGAAAATCAAGTGTTTTAAAAAATTTGAGGACACAAGTCTAAATAACTGTGTCCTCATACTAATTATTTCATTGTTTATTGTCTTCCAAAAGATACTCTTGCAGTTTAAATTTAACCATAATACTCGGCTCTCCGTTAGCGCCGCTGATGATAACCTTGTCTATAAGCTGGTCGCACACATGCTTCTTTTCCTCGATACTCATTACACCCCAAGACTTTTGAAGGTCACGTAAAAGTTCTCGTGAACGTTCAACCTTAATAGCAATAGTAGATTTTTTGCTCTCGTTTTCCACCGCCTCTTGCAGTCGGTCGATTTCTTGCTCACGTTCACTGATAACCTCTAAAAGCTGTTCAGTACCCTTTTCAGCGTAAATGTTATAAAGACGTTTAATCTCTTCTTGCTTACGGCGGATCTTCAATTTAAGGTTATCCAACACCTCAAACTGTGAAACAGTCTTCTTTGTATTCTTATTATTAAGATAAGACATCTGGAACAATTCTTGCACAACTGCATCTTCAACATCCTCAGCAAAATATTTTAAATTCTTACAATCAGGATCTTTAATAAGATACTGTTTTGTGCTTTGCTGAGAATAACAAACAATCTTAACACTCTTGCCCCATTTTTGATAGCGCATTTTAGCACCGCAATCTCCACAAACCAAAAGTCCGCTTAAAAGGTACTGTGAACGGGCATAGGTTATGCTGCGGCGTTCCATCTCCTTTTGTGCCTCATAAAAGATTTTTTCGTCAATAAGCGGCTCGTGGTTACCTGCGTACTCTTTACCCTTGTAGACCAAATATCCGAGTGACGTGCGACGTTTTAAAATCTGCACAACAATACGCTCACCCTTGAAGCCCAACAAATCAGAAATTTTTGCAGGCGGCATCTTTTCCTCAACATACAAACGAAAGATTTCCTGCACCTTTTCCTTTTCTTCGGGAACAACATCATAGTTTCCGGTTTCTCGGTTGTATCTGTAGCCATAGGGCTGATTACCACCGCCCATTGGCTTGCCTGACTTTATGCGTTCCTCTCGGCCGCGCTTCATTTTATAAACGATTTGGTCACGGTCGTACTCGGCAAGACCGGCAAACAAGACCAACATCAGTTTAGAAGTGGGATTGTTTCGGTCCACGCTGACAAAAGGTTCAGCAATACTTACGAAGTTAATGTCGTATGTATTTGTGTTAACGAGGCTGTTTTTACTATCCTTACGGTCAACGATATAATCCTGGATGAACTGAAGTGTGCCAAGCAGTGAACGGGAAAGTCGGTCAATCCTCGGCACGATAAAACAGTTGATTTTAATTTTTGAAGCACCACGGTTAAATCGGTCCACAAGCTCAACAAAATGATTAAGACCGGGACGATCCATTGTGGTACCGGTGACACCATCATCGGTAAAGAGTACACAGTTATTAACATTGTTATACTGACAATATCGGATGATGTCATTACGCTGAACATCCAAACCGAAGCCTTCTTCTGCCTGCTTATCGGTAGAAACACGGCGATAAGCAACATTGATTAAAAAGTTTCCGTCACTGTCGGTATCAATTTTATCGGTATCAAATAAAATCTCTGTCCACTTATCTGAATTTAAGTTCTTTTCGAGCCAACCCATTAGCACACCACTTTTCATCTTTTTTTATTATTGTAGCATACTTTTACACCAAACACAAGGCGTTTTGACAAAACACCATATTTTGTCGAAATTGTTTATGTATCCCGATGCAAAGCTGCATCGGTTGGATTCCGATTATAATAGCCTAAAACTTAGGCCGGATTCTTGTCACGGGAAGGCTCGGGCAAAACAACCTCGCCGTCTTCCGTAACGATGGCTCTGTCAACAATGCTATTAACAATACGATCAATCGTATTGTTACCTTTGATGACATAATTCTTCAGTTCCTCGTGGGTAATTTCTTTGTCGCCCATAAAAATTCGAACTTTAAATTTCAAAGTATGCTACCTTCCTTTCTGAAATAATTATGGACAACATTTGAGCATTTTAATACAAAACACGGAATCCAATGTTGCTCTTGCCCATAATTTTTATTCATATCTTTAATTAAATTTCTCCTTCATCATTTTTAGTTATCAAAAAAAGATATGTAGTTAGGCACACCGTGTTATAACGGTCGACCTGTGCCGTTTGCTGACGAAAATATTTTCGCTACGTCAGCCCAGCTTGTGCCTGCTGCGAAAAAACATTTTGGTACACAAAGCTACTTTCTCTGACTTTGTGCCGCAACAAAGATTTTCGCTCACAAACAGAGTGGAATGTTTTTAAGCGAAAATCTTATAATGAATTTGAGGAATGTTTTTTCTGCATTTCAAGAAAAGATTAACGGTGGGAGGTTTTTCTTTTCTTGGGCGCACTTAATGTATAAGGAAGGTTAATGCTTCATTTCAAGAAAACTTAAACGGTCCGCACCTTTCGGCACGGACCGTCTGCTTTTATTGGAATAATTTTTATATGAGTGTCGGTTTTAAATGATGATGATTTTCTTTTTGCGATGATAATATAATACTCATTTTGAAATGACAGTCATAGATTTTTTATAGATTAATAGAAGATTAATTTTAGGGAAAACTATCGTTTTGAAATGAGGGGGATAACTGTCATTTTGAGATGATTATTTTATCATTTTGAAATGACAAACGAATTTTCTTTTCGAGATGATAGGATGACTCTCATTTTGAAATGAGCATACGAACTTTCCGTTCTATATGCTCAGATTGCTCCCCCTCTTGTCAACCTGAAAACGATAATACTATTCCTGTCATAAACAACTGAAAGTTTAAAGCTCAGTAAAGTCATAGTTAAAAGATAATTCTCCGACAAACTGAGCGTTACTTTTTGCTCAAAAAAGAGAGTCCTCTGGAAGCGATAACTCGTCGCAAAAAGACTCTCAAACTCTAATCATCCCAAACGGACAATCATTTTTATAGAATTTTATTGAAAAATCATTTTAAAGAGAAAATAAAATATAAATGAGCAAAATTTAGTATTTGAGCTAATTTTAAGTAAGGTTTTGTCGCCTCAAGCCCCATAAAAAACGATTATTAATTTAAATCAATAATTACCCTATAAGGGGGAGGGTGTTTTTGCGGAATGCTTTTTTCGCTCTTTTGTTCAGGCATAAGCCTATTCGTGTTCCAACTTTTGAACCATCAAGACAAATAACGCTATTCCACCTTTTAGCCCATCTTTTAACTCATACCGTCATAATCTTTTAGGTTCAACAATTGCAACAATCATTTTTAGAAGGTGGAATAAAAAGTGGAATACCATAAGTTCAAGTTTCGCAACATAGTTTTGTCATATGGAATAAAACGTGGAACAGAGTTACGATTCAAACCTTGCAACACGATTGCCAGTATTAAATTTATTTACCCTAATTTATATAAAAGAATAAGGTTCATTTATTGCAACATACATCTCTAAAATTATGGTTCATAGAATGCAACACAAACACATTCCTAAGTCAACATCACAAGTTAAATATTTTCTCTAAGAAAGAAGAAAGCAAAAAGCACCGCCGAAGCGACGCTTAAAATTATTTTACAAACTTAACCGCTGTCCCGTACACAATAACTTCAGCCGCACCCTGCATAACAGCAGAAGATGCGTAGCGAATATTAACCACCGCATCTGCACCGAGTTCTTCGGCTTCTGCAACCATTCTTTTGGTAGCGAGAGCACGAGCCTCGTTCATCATTTCGTTGTAGGATTTAAGTTCTCCGCCGACTAAGGTTTTGAAACTTTGGGAAATATCTTTTCCAATATGTTTAGATTGGATTGTGCTACCTTTTACAAGGCCCAACATTTCTAATTCTTTTCCGTTAATATAATCAGTATTTACTAAGATCATCTTCTTCACCTTTCTTTATTTCATTTATTCTTTCTATGCAAACTTTGAGCATAACAGCAGAAAGCACAAGTGGAATAATGCCTAAAAGCCATTTCCAAATACCGTCTATTAATGCTATCAAAATGCTAAAGTAAATAACATAATATAATACTATTATTACCGAAATAATAATTGGTGCTAATATTTTTCTTTTATGTGATTTCATGATTTTTACTCCGGAATATTATTTGTCCATCCTCAATTCATCTATTTTGCAGAGGGATATACTTGTTTTCTTCTTTCACATTTATATATGCGGGACGAATAATTTTTCCTGCGTTTTGTATTTCTTCCATACGGTGTGCACTCCAACCTGCAATTCTTGCAATAGCGAATATGGGAGTAAACAATTCGTAAGGTAGGCCAAGCATTTTATAGACCATACCTGAATAAAAGTCAACATTGGCACTTACACCTTTATACATTTTACGCTTTTCAGCGATAATTTCAGGTGCCATTTTTTCAACGGTTTGGTACAACTCAAACTCATCGTGAAAACCTTTTTCTACAGAAAGTTGTTCAGCGTAATAACGGAATATGTCGGCTCTCGGATCAGATAATGAATATACTGCGTGTCCCATACCGTAAATAAGTCCCGACTTGTCAAATGCCTGTTTATCAAGAAGCCTAACGAGATAATCCTTAACCTCATTTTTATCTTTGATGTTGATATTGGCTTTCATATCATCAAACATTTGCATAACTTTGATATTTGCACCGCCATGACGGGGACCTTTTAGAGAACCGAGTGCCGCCGAAATAGCGGAATAAGTCGGAGGCCAAGCGGTCTTAGGAAGACAAGACTCACTGACAACTCCTTGGCTCACAGAACGACATGGCTACGATCCGACTTAAAGCCAATATCAACATTAAAGATAAAAATGAGGTTCGGGATTATCTTGTCAGACTTCTTGATAAACAGGCATTTGATAAGTCGGGACTTATTTACGGTATGGGACACGCAGTATATTCATTATCTGATCCGAGAGCCGAC
>JAZNSZ010000041.1:0-23717 GCA_045591465.1 Acutalibacteraceae bacterium
TACTGCAAAGGTCTGTGGTTGGAGCCTCTACATAACCGTCATGCGGTAGGTGATAGTCACCAATCCACAGCACCATTTACAGTGTAGCATATTGTCCTTGGAGAGGGACACTAAAAACTACTACTTTATTATACGAGGTGAAAATAATGCTTGAGAGTTTTAAAGGCGAAATTCTATCCCCTGTGGGAAATAACGAAATGCTTCAAGCTGCAGTAAGAAGCGGCGCTGATGCAGTATACCTTGGCGCCAAGGATTTTTCTGCAAGAAGAAACGCCGAAAATTTTACGCTTTCCCAACTGCGTGAAGTTGTAGAATATTGCCATATTAGAAACGTAAAGGTATATTTAACCCTTAATATACTTATAAAAGATAATGAATTCTCGGATGCTTTTAATTTAGCATTAGCAGGATACAACGCAGGGATCGACGGAATAATTGTGCAAGATTTAGGTTTAGCGCAGGTGTTGCATCGGTTGTTGCCCGAACTTCCCTTACACGCTTCTACTCAAATGACTATCCACTCCCCTGCCTGTTTACCTTTACTAAAAGAACTAGGCTTTACACAGGTAGTAGTCGCGCGTGAAATGTCGCTTAATGATTTAACCGCGTTTTGCAAAGAAGCGCAAAAATACAATATAACAGTAGAAGTCTTTGTCCACGGCGCACTTTGCATGAGTATGTCGGGTCAATGTTTACTATCGGCCTTTTTAGGTTCGCGAAGCGGTAACCGCGGTCTTTGTGCGGGTCCGTGCCGCCTACCCTTTTCTGCCGAAAACGGCACGGGCTACGATTTAAGCCTTAAAGATTTATCCCTTATTGACTATATCCCCACCCTTTACAGCATAGGCGTACGTTCCTTTAAAATCGAAGGCAGAATGAAACGCCCTGAATATGTTGCAGCCGCAACAAAGTCTTGCAAAGACGCATTAACAAAAGGGATTGTTGACAAAAAATTGCAACAAACACTTAAAGACATTTTCTCCCGCCAAGGTTTTACAAGCGGTTATCTTGATAATAAATTAGGGCGAGATATGTTTGGCATTCGCACTAAGGAAGATGTGGTTTCCGCCAACAAGGCATTCCCCATTTTGCATGAACTTTACCGAAAAGAGCCTAAAAAAGTAGCCATAAACATAAAGGCTATAATAAAAGAAAATGAACCTGTTTCGCTCATACTTGAAGACGGCGTAAATACCGTTACCGCTTACGGCGGTATACCCCAAAAAGCCAAAAACCGAGCATTAACGCAGGAAGACGCGCTTAAAAATCTTACAAAATTCGGTGATACACCATATTTTGAAAAAGAGAGCCATCTTGAACTTGACGAGTTACTTTTTGTACCCGCAAGTGAACTGAATTCCCTAAGGCGCGAAGCGTGTGAACTGCTTGATAAACAACGCGCTAAAATAAATAACCAAAAAAATATAGCCTACTCTCCAAAGCCTATACAAAACGAAGGCAACAAAACCCCCGATTTAATAATAAGGATTGAAAACCCCCATCAACTACCTACCGACTTAAAGGATATAAAAGCGGTAATTGTACCGCTTGAAAAAGATTTTGAAGTTATAGGTGATGTAATAAACATTGTTGATATCCCGCGTGGTATAATTAGTGAAAAAATTATCACAGAGCAACTTTTGAAATATAAGCAAAAAGGTTTTAATTTATGCCTTTGCGGTAATCTTTCGGCGGTTGAAATTGCTAAAACAATCGGCTTTACCGTCATTTCTGACACAGGGCTTAACATTCATAACAGTGAATCTTGTGAAACGGTATCAAACCTTGGCGCTAAAGCAGTAGTACTCTCCCCCGAACTTACGCTTGAGAGCATCTCACAAATCAATTCACCTATTAAAAAAGGTATTATAACCTACGGAAAAATACCGCTTATGCTGTTCAAAAACTGCCCCATTAAAAACGGTAGTGACTGCAGTAAATGCGATAAATCGCAGGTGCTTACCGACCGATTGGGTACAAAATTCCCCATAAGATGCCGTCTTGGGTATAGCGAACTTTTAAACTCGGTACCTATATGGCTTGGTGACAAGCAGTCACTTTTAAAGGGACTTGATTTTCAAATTCTTTATTTTACAAACGAAACAAAGGAAGACGTTGAAAACATTATTCGCGCCTACAAAAAAGAAAAAGAAGCCGATTTTAAATACACCCGCGGTTTATACTTTAAAGGAACCATTTAAAAACACAAATTCCCGACAGTTTTCACTGTCGGGAATTATTTTATAACTGCTTGGCTATTTCCTTTATATATTCTCTTAATTCATCCTTAGTTTCGGGATGGGTAAGACCAACTTCAATATTAGCCTTCAATATGCCAAACTTGTTACCCATATCGTAACGTGTACCGCTGAAATCAACGCCTGTCATGCCCTTAGTTTTAGCAATTTCTCGCATGGCGTCGGTCAACTGCAATTCGTTACCCGCTCCCAAAGGAGTGCGTTCCAAAATATCAAAAATTTCAGGCTCTAAAACGCATCTTCCAAGAATAGAGAAGTTGGAAAGTTTTTCTTCCAATTTCGGTTTTTCTATCATATCGCTTACCGCATAGGTTTTGTCACCGCTCTTTTCCACCGCAAGCGAGCAATACTTAACAATCAAATGGTCAGGCACTTCTTTTATGCCAACAACGCTTTTGCCAAATGCTTCGTAGGCTTCAATAAGTTCGGCAATAGCAGGTGTTTCACCGATTATAACATCATCACCGTAAAGCACTGCGAACGGCTCATCACCTACGAATTGACGTGCGCGAAGTACCGCATCACCAAGACCGCGTGTTTCCTTTTGGCGTAGGTAATAGATGTTTGCCATATTTGCCAACGCGTCAAGTTCTTCCAAAGTATCGGTTCTGCCGCGCTGTTTCAAGATACCTTCCAACTCTATTGAGTGGTCAAAATGGTCTTCAATAACGCCTTTGCCACGGTTGGTAATAATTAAAATATCGGTAATACCTGCTTTCACGGCTTCTTCAACTATATACTGAATAGCCGGTTTGTCAACAATCGGTAACATTTCCTTAGGCATAGATTTTGATGCAGGTAAAACCCTTGTACCAAGACCCGCAGCAGGAATTATCGCTTTTTTAATTTTCATAAGAATACCCCCATTATATAATGATTACTATAAAGTTTAAAATATATTGTAGCCCAAACAGTCCAACGAAAAATAAAATGAAATTTACTCCGCCTTTTTTGCGGAAATCCATTTCGATATCCTGACTGTTTTGCTTTATTTCTTTAATCTTGGTTACCACGTGCTTTTTATATAACCAGTCACCAAAGATTCCCGAACAAATACTGAGCGCCAGACTGATTAAGCCACCTGCAAAAAGCGCTACTATAACCGCGGGCGGAAACTTATCAAGGTTTTGCGCCAAACTTTCGGCATACTCATAAGAATACATTGAAGCCGTAAGTCCCAAATTCACCAAAATGTTTTGATAAGGTATCGTAAGCAGACTTGAAACCAACTGTATAACACCTGCAATTATACCCGCTTTATACATTTTACGGGATAAAAACCACGCGCAAGGCCAAAGAAAAGCCAAAAAGTTCCACGAAGCCTTTTTACCCTTTACAAATTTAGGTATATAGCGCATAGTATTCGACATAACAAACCTTGCGGCATCCTTTGCGGTAACCCCGTCTTCAATTTCGGTTTCGGGATTAACACCACCAAGAAAATCTATAGTTGAAAAATCAGCAAAGGGCGGCCTATATTCCTGTTGTGGCTCGTCTTTTTGTTCGCGTTGTTCGGTTTCCTTTTCTTCCATAACGCGTTTAATCTTATCATACTGATTTTCGGTGCCGTGAAGTTCTTGTAAAGCACAATGACCTATGCTGTTATAACATTCTCTATGATGTGGCGCACCGCAATCGGGGCAATAAACAACATCATCTTCTTCAAAAAGGTAAGCATGGCATAAAGCACAACTTATTCCCTTATTATCTAAACTCATACAGTCGCTCCTTTAGCGGTGTTTATCGCATTCAAAACCTGCTCAAAATAATCTTTGCCGTAATTATGGAAAAGCCCGTCATTTATCATTTTTTGTAACTCGTCTACCGAAACCCAACGCGCTTCTGCCACTTCGGATTTTTGCAAAGTGAGTTTTTCGGCTTCAGTATCGCAGGTTATCATCCAAATATCAAGCAACGAATTGCGGCGTTTAAGCCTTAATATTTTTCTAAGCGTTTGTTGGTTGGAAGAAATACCCAACTCTTCAAAAAGTTCGCGACTTGCGGCTTCAAACGAACTCTCGCCCGATATTGCCGCACCGCCTGTTGCTGCCCACTCGCCCGGCATAAGTTTTTTATTATCGCTTCGGCGTTGAAGCAAAAACCTACCGTCCGAAGATACTATCCAGATATGAACAACAAGATGATATTCGCCCGGCTTTAAAAAACACCTGCCCCGCGCAACAGTTTTCCCTGTTTTAAGACCGTTGCCGTCGAGAACATCCCAAATTTCCATCTTCATAATTTTATAAAATCTCCATATTATAAGAACATACACTTATATTATATCAACTAAATAAAAAATTTTCAACATTTTATGTGTTTGGTATTGTAAAAAAGGAAAATTTGTGGTAAAATTATAGTCGTAAAGTGCATTGCGTATCGGAATGTGCGAATGGGCGGGTCCTGTGCGACGGAATGCTACGAACCATGTCAGGCGGGGAACCGAGCAGCATTAAGTAGATTTTTCTGTGCGCCGCAGTAAATCGGCTCATTCGTGCATTCGGATACGCAAATTTTTTTAATCGTAAAGGGGAAAAATATGGCTTATCAGGCATTATACCGTAAGTACCGCCCGAAAACATTTTCGGATGTGTGCGGACAAGAGCATATTACCGAAACTTTAAAAAATGAATTATCAACAGGTACCACCGTCCATGCCTACCTTTTTACCGGTACGCGAGGCACGGGTAAAACTTCTTGTGCAAAAATTTTGGCAAACGCCGTAAACTGCACCAATCCCATTGACGGTAATCCTTGTTTAGAATGCGAAAGTTGCAAATCGTCCATTAACGGTGAAAATACCGATATTGTTGAGATAGACGCCGCTTCGAATAACGGCGTTGACAGTATACGCGAACTGCGTGAGCGCATAAATTTTGCTCCCGCTTCTTCAAAATACCGCGTTTATATTATAGACGAGGTTCATATGCTTTCCATCGGGGCTTTTAACGCCTTGCTTAAAACCCTTGAAGAACCACCAAGCCATGTTATTTTCATTTTGGCAACGACCGAAGTTCATAAACTTCCTGCTACTATTTTATCGCGTTGCCAACGTTTTGATTTCAGACGTATCGACCCCGCAAAAATTTGCGAACGATTGCATTTTATAGCAAAAGAAGAAGGCTTAACCCTTACCGACTCTGCCGCAACGCTGATTGCCGGTGCTGCCGACGGCGGTATGCGTGACGCTTTATCTATACTTGACCTTTGCGCTTCAAGCAGTAAAAACATTGACGAAGCAACGGTTGAAAGTGTTTGCGCTATGGCAGGTAATGACTATCTTTTAGAACTTGCCGACTGTATAAAAGCAAAGCAAACCGAAAACGCTCTTTTGATGCTTGATAAACTTCACAATTCTTCGGTTGATATGCTTCGATTGTTGTCCGAACTTATATCCCACTATCGCGATTTGATGATTATTAAAACAGTAAACGGTAAAAACCGCCCTATTGTTTGTTCCACCGCAAGACTTAAAGCCTTGGAAGAACAAGCGCACAACTACGATATTAAAGATATCATGTTTACGCTTGGATGTTTGCAGTCTTCGACCGCTTTAATGCAAAACGGCAATCGCCGTTGCGAAATGGAAATGGCAATTATAAAACTTTGCAACCCGTCGGTTGCGGTTGATATAGCGGCTCTCGAAAGGCGCGTTTCGGCTTTGGAAAGCGGCGCAGTAACTGCCGCACCCGTCAAAAAAGCGGAACCTAAACCACATGCCGACGAAACACCTGTTGTGCCGGAACCCGACGATGAACCACCCCTTCCGGAACCGCCGTCAGAAGAAATTTTGCCTGAAGTTCCCGCCGCCAACACGCAAGACGGCATAACCAAAGTAACCAACTGGGGCGAGATTATAAACATATTAAAAACCACCTGTCCGCTTATAGCGGGAGTTTTAGGTGGTTCGAGCGCGTATATTAAGGGCGAATACCTTTTAATAGACTCCGCAAACTCGCAGTTTAGAACGCTTATTAAGTCTTCAAACGGCATATATAAAGACCATATTCGCAAGGCGGCAGAACAAGTATTGGGCGCCACTTACAAGTTAGGCCCCTATAGTGCCGAAAAGCAAAGCAAGGCTTCCGACCCGCTTTTATCTTTAGCCGATAAACTTAAAAATTTAGATATTAACTGATAAGGAGAATATATAATGAAAGTAAGACTTCCAAACCAAGGCGGCAATATGAACCAAATGCTTAAACAGGCTCAAAAAATGCAGGAAGATATGACCAATCTTCAAGCCGATTTAGAACAAAGAGAATACACTGCTACTTCAGGCGGTGGTATGATAGAAGTTACCGTCGACGGTAAACACTTTATAAAAAGCATTAAAATTAACCCCGACGCTATCGACCCTGACGACTGCGAAATGCTTGAAGACCTTGTAACCGTTGCGGTTAATGAGGCTATTGGCAATGCTATTAAAACAAGCGAAGAAGAAATGTCGGCTATAACCGGCGGACTTAATCTTCCGGGTATGTTTTAATTATGGCTAATTATAATATTGTACCCTTAAATGAACTCATAGCCCAGTTTGAACGATTGCCGGGCATCGGCAAAAAGACCGCTCAACGCTTGGCTTACAATATTTTAGAACAACCACCCGAAAGGGCGCAACAATTTGCCGAAGCGCTTGTAAACGCGCGTAAAAAAATCCACTTTTGCGCCGAATGTCAAGGATTTACCGATATGGAAAAATGTGCGATTTGTTCGGACACGTCACGCGATAATTCAGTGATTTGTGTTGTAGCAGAACCCAAAGACGTTATGGCTTTTGAACGCACACGCGAATTTTCAGGACTTTACCATGTTTTGCATGGTGTAATCTCCCCTATGGACGGTATTGGACCCGACAATTTACGCATAAAAGAACTTATAGCAAGGCTTTCCAACCAGGATATTAAGGAAATCATTATGGCAACCAATCCGACCGTTGAAGGCGAAGCCACCGCGAGTTATATTTCGCGTCTTGTAAAACCGATGGGCATAAAGGTTACCCGCTTGGCTTACGGAATCCCCGTCGGCAGCGACCTTGAATATGCCGACGAATACACCCTTGCCCGTGCTCTTGAGGGCAGAAACGAGATTTGATATGACACAAGAAAAAATTGACCGCATAAACGCCCTTGCTCGTAAACAAAAAGCAGAAGGGCTTACCGAAGAAGAAAAAAAAGAACAATACGCTTTACGACGCGAGTATATAGACTCTTTTAAGCAAAGCCTTATAGGTCAACTTGAAAACACGTATATCGTAGAGCCCGATGGCACCAAACGAAAAGTCAAACCAAAGACGGAGTGATTCAAGGATGTTTTCAAGAACCCAAAGCGTAGGTTTATTCGGTTTTCAAACCTATATGATTGAAATTGAAGCCGATATATCAAACGGACTTCCCGCTTTTGATATTGTAAGTCTTCCCGATACCGCAGTTAAGGAATCCCGCGACCGCGTGCGCGCCGCTATTAAAAACTGCGGTTTTAAATTTCCCGTTTCGCGCATTACAGTAAATTTAGCCCCCGCCGACCGTAAAAAAGAAGGCTCGGCTTATGATTTGCCTGTTTTACTTGCCATTCTAAAGGCTTCGGGACAACTTAAAGCAAATTTGGACGACTGCATCACCATAGGCGAAGTAGCGCTTGACGGTATTTTGCGCGGCATAAGCGGTGTACTTGCTATGACCATAACCGCCAAAGAAAATGGTATTCAAAATATTTTTGTGCCCAAAGAAAACGCCACCGAAGCGGCAGTTGTCGAAGGTATAAATGTCTATCCCGTAGAAGATATAAAGCAACTTATTGCTCATCTCACGGGTGAAAAACTGATTGAAAAGCAACCGCCAACCCCTATAGACGCGGAAAGTACGCTTCGCGTTCCCGATTTTTGCGATGTTAAGGGTCAGGTTGCGGCCAAGAAGGCTCTTGAAGTAGCCGCCGCAGGCGGTCATAATATAATTTTGGTGGGCCCTCCGGGCGCAGGTAAAAGTATGCTTGCAAAAAGGTTGCCGGGTATTTTGCCCGATATGACCTTCTCGGAATCTATAGAAACTACAAAAATTCATTCTATAGCAGGTGTGCTTGACAGTAAAAACCCGTTTGTTTCGACAAGGCCGTTCCGCTCTCCCCACCATACCGTTTCGGTAGCGGGTATTGCAGGTGGCGGTGCTGTTCCAAAACCCGGTGAAATTTCTTTAGCGCACAACGGTGTGCTGTTTTTGGACGAACTTCCCGAATTTCGCCGCGACGTTATGGAAGCCTTGCGCCAACCTATTGAAGACGGCAAGGTTACAATCTCCCGCGTGGCAGGTACCCTTACATATCCCAGTTCTATAATGCTTGTAGCAGCAATGAACCCTTGTCCTTGCGGTTTCTTCGGCCACCCCACAAGAAGTTGTAACTGTTCGCAAACCGCAGTTCATAAATATTTAGGTAAAATTTCAGGGCCAATGCTTGATAGAATCGACCTTCATGTTGAGGTTCCGCCTGTTGATTATAATGCGCTGAGTTCTAATGCGAGTGAAGAAACTTCGGCACAAATTAAAGCACGAGTTGATAAAGCTCGGAAAATTCAGCAAGAGCGCTATAAAGGCACAAACATTTCTTGCAACGCCCGTCTTACTCCCGATTTAATTAAAAAATTCTGTGTTCTTACCGAAGATGCTTCAAAATATTTGGAACTTTCTTTCGAAAGGCTTGGCATGTCGGCACGTGCTTATGACCGAATTTTAAAGGTTGCGCGTACTATAGCCGACCTTGACGGAAGCGATATCATTGAAAAACAACATATTTTCTCGGCAATATCATTTAGAAGCCTTGATAGAAAATACTGGAACGCGTAAAAAAAGTCCCGAACAAAATGTTCGGGACTTTCTGTTTACTTTTCAATTATACCGTGATTCTGCTCAAACTCACGGACACAGTTACGGATAAGATATAATATTTGTCCGTTCATTGAGCGGTCTTCATACTTTGCGATATATTGTAATTTCGAATGTAACTCAGGGTCTATCTCAATGCCTAAATGCTTATTATTTTTATTTCTCATAAAAATCACCCAAAAATCTTAATTTAAGTATATTTTAAGTTTATTTTATGATATAATGTAAAAGTATACTTAAATTAAGTATACTAAAATTTTTATGGTGGGATTTTATGAAAAGTTGTACATTTATAGGGCACCGAAACACACCTCAAAAAATAGAACCATTTTTAGAAGCTGTTCTGATAGATTTAATCACAGTTAAAAATGTAAAAAATTTTTATGTAGGAACTCACGGCAACTTTGATTTTTTAGTGCGAAAAATTTTAAAAAAACTTAGTGTCCGATTCCCCGAAATAAATTATAGTATCGTATTTGCTTATATCCCTGAACGAAAGAAAAATTCCTGCGATTATTCCCACACTGTTTACCCCGAACATATAGAAAAAACCCCAAAAAAATATGCCATAATAGAGAGAAATAAATGGATGATAAAACGATGCGATTATTTAGTATGCTATATAGAACATCAATTTTCAAATGCTTATTACTTTAAACAGTATGCCGAAAGAAAAGAAAAAAAGATTATAAATTTGTTTCCTACAAATGATATATCGCAATAAAAAACTCCGCTTTCGCGGAGTTTTTTTACTATTTATTATCAATTTCAAAAAAATCTTCAAGGCGGTCTACGAAAGCATCGGCAACGGTTTCATATTCGTCATCGTCTTCGATTTCGTAAAAATATTCTTCGCCGTCTTCTTCGCCAACCTTAACGATTACAAGTTCACCACTGTCTTCGAGCATCTTCTTTGGATCTTCGAAAGTTGGTAAAAGAGCCAAATATCTACCCAAATCCGTCTCTATTGCATCAAGAACTTCAAAGGTATATTCTTTTCCTTCATCATCCGCAAGGGTAATTATATCGGGATTATATTCTTTATTTTCTGCCATAGTTATCACTCCTTAACATGTATTTTAATATCTTTACTAATTTAAGTCAACATTCTTTTTTTCAAAATCCAAAACCTTTCTGAATTGGGTTTCGTAAAGTTCTTTATATTTCTCGCTGCTGTTAATAAGTTCAACGTGGGAACCTTCCCCTGTTATTATACCCTTTTCGATAACCATTATTTTGTCTGCGGCAATAATGGTTGAAAGGCGGTGGGCAATAACTATACTGGTTCTGCCCTTCATAATGTTGTTAAGCGCGTCGCTTATCAAATTTTCAGAAATTGAATCAAGCGAAGATGTTGCTTCGTCGAGAATGAGTATCTTGGGGTCTTTAAGGACTACTCGCGCAATAGACACACGCTGTTTCTCACCGCCGGAAAGTTTTAAACCGCGGTTACCCACTATTGTTTCAAACTTTTGCGGAAGCGACATGATAAAATCGTAAATATTAGCAACCTTACAGGCTTCTTCAATCTCAGCCATTGTAGCATCAGGTTTAGCGTACAAAAGATTTTCCAAAATACTACCGTTAAACAGGTATGTATCTTGCGTTACAATACCTATATTCCTGCGAAGATAGGATAAATCAAACTCTTTAACATTTACTCCCGAAACCTTAACTTCACCCGAAATAGCATCATAAAGTCTTGGTATCATACCGATTATGGTAGACTTACCCGCGCCCGAAGTACCTACTATTGCATACATTTTGCCCTTTGGCACCTTAAAACTTACGCCCTTTAATATTTCCTTATTCTTTTCATAGGAAAAATGCACGTCCGAAAACTCTACGCAACTATCGCTCAAATCAGGAGTTAAAGGATTTTCGGGATTTTCAATCAAATGCGGACGGTCTAAGTACTCAAATATACGGGTAAACAAGGCCAATGAACGAATGAAATCAACCTGCAAATTAAGAAGTGAACGCACGGGTTGATAAAGGCGGTTTACAAGCGCTACCACTACGGTGATATCGCCTACTGTGAGTTTGCCGTCGGCGTTACTCATAATAAGAAAACCACCTGCAAAATAAATACACAAAGGCGCAATCTGAATAAACATGCCCAAAAATACATGAAACCAGCTACCCGCGCGGCGTTCTTTAATAGTGGTTTTTGTAACTTGGTTATTAATATTCTTAAATTTTTCATATTCCGCCTTTTCCTTGGTGAAAAGTTTTACAAGCATAGAACCGCTTACCGATAAAGTCTCGTTTATATGGGTATTAAGTTCGTCACTTTTTTCCTGAACTTCACTTGCCAGTAACCAACGCTTTTTACCCACCGCTTTTGTGGGGAAAATAAGTAGCGGTATTACTATAAGCCCAACTATTGCCAAACGCCAATCGGTATAAAATAAATAAAATACACAGGTGCCAACCGTGAGAACATTGCTTACAATCGAAGTTAGCATAACCGATATAACCGAGCTCACACCGTTAATATCACTGTTCATTCGGGTTATAATATCACCCTGTTTTTCATTAGTGAAAAATGCGTGGGGCATGTGTTGCAGATGGTCGTACATCTCATTTCGCATATCATAAATAATTTTTTGCGAAATCCAAGAGTTTATATACTGCTCTAAAACACTTATTATTTGTGACAACGACAGTACAACAAATGCTAACACCAAAAGTTTTACAAGCAACTGCAAACTGCCGTTAGCGATAATAGAGTCAACTATCTTACCCGTTATAATCGACGGAAAAAGTCCCAACACTGCCGAAATTACAAGCGCCATAAACACTAGTATAAACTGCCATTTGTAAGGTTTTAAATAACTCACTATTCTCAGCAGCAGTTTTTTATCAATCTTCGGCTTGTTTTGCTTTTCTTCTTCGGTTAAAAATCCTCGCGGACCACCAATACGCGCATGACCGCGCATATCGGCAGGAGGCGGATTCATAGGTCTCATCTTATCACTCCCTTATATTTCCATTATAACATATTGCACAATAAAATGTATGAATAAATATGCATTTTTATAAATTGCACAAAAGTTATCAACTTTTGCTTGACAAATTGTGTATAATACATTATAATGAAGACAGAAAAGAAAGGAGGAGCAAAAAATGAAAGAGTCAACTCCACCTGAAAGGTTTCTTAAATAAACGAAAGGCGTGTTTCCAATGAAGTAATTACCAAAACTTAAAAACTTCCAAAAATTAAGACATACAAAGACTATTAAGATTAAATTTATATATAAAGCACTAAACGGTGATAAATATGAAAGTGAGAAAATATTTTATCAAATAAACTGTTAAGGTGAGTCCAATGTACTATTAAAATTTCAAGGCTTAATTTTAAAATCGATGCAAAACTGATAACCTGGGGAACGCCCTGAGAAAAAATATAAAGGCCGCTTTTGCGGTATGCACGAAAAGAGAATTTAAGTGATAGATACAACTGAATATTATTAAAAGCGGTTATGAATGGATAGTTTCATAACCGCTTTTCTTATTGTTACCGCTAAATGTTGCAATAAAAAACTCCGCCGAAGCGGAGTTTTAATTTTAAGCCTTATTAACAGAACCGAATAATTCCATCTTTTCCTTAACGGTATCTTTAATAGCCTGAGTACCGTCAGCCAAAAGTTTTCTTGGGTCAAAGCCCTTGCCTTGCAAGTCTTTACCTGCTTCGATATATTTACGGGTTGCTTCTGCAAAAGCTAACTGGCATTCGGTGTTAACATTAATCTTAGAAACACCTAAAGAAATAGCCTTTTTAATCATGTCAGCAGGGATACCTGTACCACCATGGAGAACTAAAGGCATATCACCTGTGAGTTGTTGAATACCATCAAGAGTATCGAAACTCAAACCGGCCCAATTTTCAGGATACTTACCATGGATATTGCCGATACCTGCAGCCAACATTGTAACGCCTAAGTCAGCAATCATTTTACATTCTTTGGGGTCTGCAACTTCACCTGCGCCAACAACGCCGTCTTCCTCACCGCCGATAGAGCCAACTTCTGCTTCCAAGGATAAACCTTTTTCTTCGCAGATTGCAACTAATTCTTTAGTTTTTGCAATGTTTTCTTCAATCGGATAGTGCGAACCGTCGAACATTACTGATGAGAAACCTGCTTCGATACACTTCATTGCGCCTTCATAAGAACCATGGTCAAGGTGAAGCGCTACAGGAACAGTAATTCCAAGTTCATTAATCATGCCGTTAACCATACCAACGATGGTGGTATAACCACACATATATTTACCTGCACCTTCAGATACACCTAAAATTACAGGTGAATTGAGTTCCTGTGCAGTTTGCAAAACAGCCTTTGTCCATTCAAGGTTATTAATATTGAACTGACCTACTGCATATTTGCCTGCTTTTGCCTTTTGTAACATTTCTTTTGCGGATACTAACATTTTTATTCCTCCAAATAATTTTTACCAATAGGTATTTTATACTATAAAGCGTATAAAATCAACCTTTATTTAACAATATCTTCAATAACTTCTTCGGGCGGGAGTTCCAACAACTCAGGATTAGCAAGAAGTTTCTTCATATAACGGAACGCGGTAGCAAAATAACTGCCCGAACAGATGCGCTCATCCATTGTAACACCTATAGGCAAACTGCGTTCAAAGATAATCTCATCACCTTTGCGTTTTGGTTTTTCGCGCAAATTACCCATCGCCATAAACACACTTGTTGTACCAAACTCGTAACAGTGGTGGTAAATGTGATTAGTGCGGATAGAAGCCAAGTTTGTAATGCCCAAACTCATATGGAACGGTGACATATCGATAACCGCTTTGGGCAAGAGGCCGTGCTTATCTAAAAATTTAATAATCGCTACACCTACACTCAAAAGACCCGGAACGCTTAAAAGAAATTTAATAATCTTTTCGGTGCCATTTTTTTCGGGTGCTTCGCGGTTTTCGGTAACGTATGTATTAATTTTATTATTGACTTCGAGCACTGTGTCGGTCTTTTCAAAGTACATTTTAGACATTGTACCATTATGGCTTTCAAGCGACTGTAAAACTACCATTCCGACAGCAATTTCATTCCTTTTATAAACCTTTTTGTTTACAATAAAACGGTTAAGCTCAGGATACTTTGCCATTGTACGCAAATACGCCGCAAGTATAAGCGCCATATGGCTTACAGAAATGCCTTCCTTACGCTTTTTGTTGACATACTCCTGCATAGGCGCGTAAGGAATATCAATGGTTATCATATTCATTGAATCCACACGCTTATCCATGATATGCGCCGCAACCCTATACATAGGGTCGGTATTTTTTAATCTTTTTCCGTCTGCTCGCATAATCTTCCCCTTTGTCGATTTTTGTAATATTATGATACCACATTTTTGCCAATTTTACAATGTTTTTTTTATTTGCTTGTTATATTATTTTATTTATGTTATAATTACTATATATGTATTTTTGGCTCGTTTCTTTCCATACTATTTTTGGGTGAATTTAATGAGTGAAAAAAATAATCTAAGTGATAAAAACGAAGAAATAAAGGAATTTGGCGCCGTAACCGCCTTTTCAGGTAAGCACAAAATTTATTGCCTTACGGTAATAGGCGAGATTGAAGGTCACAACGTACTACCTGAGCAGTCCAAAACCACCAAGTACGAGCATATTATACCCCAACTCGTTGCGGTGGAAGAATCCAAAGAAATTGAAGGATTGCTTGTGATACTAAACACCGTCGGCGGTGACGTTGAAGCGGGACTTGCCATAGCCGAACTTATATCCGGCATGAAAAAACCTACCGTTTCTTTTGTTTTGGGTGGCGGTCATTCAATCGGCGTACCCCTTGCGGTTTCTGCAAAGCGGTCGTTTATCGCACCATCTGCTACAATGACGGTACACCCTGTCAGAACCAACGGCTTAGTTATAGGCGTACCGCAAATGTTTAACCATTTTGCTCGTATGCAAGAGCGTATAACCGATTTTGTAACTAGAAATTCCAAAATTTCTAAAGAAGACTTTACTTCACTTATGATGAATACAGGTGAAATGGTGACCGACGTGGGTTCGGTTCTTTCGGGTGAAAAGGCAGTAAGCGTTGGGCTTATAGACAACATCGGTACCCTTTCAGACGTTTTAGACGGACTATACGAATTAATAGAAAACGAAGATTAATATAGACAAAATCAAGGAGAGTTGTTATGGCAACAAAGAAAAAAAGCAGTAACACTACTGCAAGAAAAAAAACGCAAAAAGTTGTTCAAAACACCGAAGGTAACCGCCAACTTCATTCGGTAATATGGTTTGCGGTGGCTGTTTTTTTGCTGTGTGTAGTATTTATTAAAGGTCAAAATTTGTGGACCTTTATACATAATTTTATTTTTGGCGTGTTTGGTGTAACCGCGTATGTTTATCCTTTCCTTTTAGGCTTTATTGCGGTTATGTTTGCCATTAACAAAATGGGCAGTTCCATAAAGGTTAAAATCGTTGAAGGCACCTGTGTGCTGGTTTTGATTGATGCGCTTATTGATATTTTTACCGTCAAAGACGCTTCTCTCACATTTTTTAAGCACCTTGCAGACGCTTATTCAAAAGGTGTTTTGCTTAAAAACGGCGGTTTTTTGGGCGCACTTATAGGCAAACCCGTCTACCTGGCTTTTGGTAAGACAGGCGCCGCTATAACCATCATTCTTCTTATCTTTGTGCTTTTGATGATACTCACATCAACTACGTTGATGTCTTTATTCAAAACAGTTGCTACTCCTGTGGTTTCGGTTAAAAAACATGCAGAAGATGCTTATTCTAAATATTCTGAAGAACAAAACAACCGACAGTTTAATATTGATATTCCCGTAGATGACGGTCCCAACGAACGAAGAAAAGCGCGTATGCAAATGTCACCAAAGCAAAAACGCCTTGTTGATGCATACCAGGGCAAAGAACTGCCGCCCGAACCCGAAGAAAATGCCGAGCCGCAACTTCCCGAAGGCAGTCTCGATAAGAAAGAACTCGATACCGCTTTGAAAGACGCCGCCAAAGAAGCAGAAACTATAGACCTTAAGCAAGAAACTGAAATTTTTACAAACGAGATTAAAGAACTCGACCAAAGCACCGATAACGGCTATGTTTTCCCACCGCTGAACCTACTTAATGAACCTACCGTGTCAAGCGGTGTTTTAGGACAAGATACCACCGTCACCGCCGAGCATTTGGTTAAAACATTAAAAAGTTTCGGCGTAGAAACAAGAATTGTTGATATAAGCCGCGGCCCCACTGTAACCCGCTACGAGTTGCAGCCGTGCGCCGGTGTTAAGATAAGCCGTATTACCGCATTGGCGGACGATATCGCCCTTAATCTTGCGGCAGGTAACGTTCGTATAGAAGCACCTATTCCGAACAAAGCCGCTGTTGGGATTGAAGTTCCTAACAAAGAGAAAAATGCCGTTTGTATACGCGAAATTCTTGAAGCGCCCGAATTTGTTTCAGCAAAGAGCAAATTAACCGTTGCTTTGGGTAAGGATATAAGCGGAAACATTATAACCGCCGATATTTCCAAAATGCCGCACGGTCTTATCGCAGGCGCTACCGGTTCGGGTAAATCGGTTTGTACCAACTCGATTATTATAAGTCTTTTATACAAAAACTCTCCCGACGAATTAAAACTTCTTCTCATCGACCCGAAGACTGTCGAGTTTGAGCCATATAACGGTATACCGCATCTTATGGTGCCTGTTGTTACCGACCCAAGAAAAGCCGCAGGTGCTCTTGGTTGGGCGGTTACCGAAATGGAAAAGCGTTATAAGATGCTTTCCGACCGCAAGGTTCGTAACATCGAAGAGTATAACGCCTTTGTTGAAACTTTGGATGATGAAGAAATCGAAAAAATGCCTTACATAGTCATCATGATTGATGAATTTGCCGACCTTATGCAAACCGCATCAAAAGAAGTTGAAGATTCTATCGCGCGTATTGCCGCCAAGGCAAGAGCCGCAGGTATCCATCTGCTTCTTGCTACCCAACGTCCGTCGGTTGATGTTATCACCGGTGTTATTAAGGCAAATATCCCAACCCGAATTGCGCTTACAACTTCTTCGCAAATTGATAGCCGAACTATTATCGACTCGGCGGGTGCCGAAAAACTCTTAGGTCGCGGTGATATGCTGTTCAGCCCCGTTGGTACCAATAAACCCAAGCGTGTTCAGGGCTGCTTTGTAAGCAACGAAGAAATTAAAAGTGTTGTTGATTTTGTCAAGGGTGACCGCCCCGCCAACTATGACGATGACGTTATGTTTGAAATAGAGCGTCAGGCAGCGGTTGAGAAAAAACAACGCACCGGTGTTGCAGAAGACGGCCCCGATGAAGACCCAATGATTAAAGATGCTATTCGCGTGGTTGTGGAAAACGGCATGGCATCAACTTCGCTTTTACAGCGTAAATTAAAACTTGGTTATGCACGTGCCGCCCGTATTATTGACGAAATGGAAGAACGCGGTGTTGTTGGTCCTTATGAAGGCTCTAAGCCGAGAAAGGTACTTGTCACCCAAGATCAACTAATGGAAATGGAACTTTCTTCCGATGAATAATTATCATAAAAAGAAAAACCATTCAATATTAACTACGGCGATAATAACATTAGTTGTTTTCGCCGTACTCTTATATGCTCTGATTAATCCGTCGGGATTTTATAATTTAACCCATCCGAATAGCAACTTTGACACTTCGCAAGATTTCATTAAATTTCTTGATGTGGGGCAGGGCGACAGTGCGCTGATTTACAGTAACGGATACAGCGCTGTAATAGATGTCGGTCAGGTTTACACTGTTAACGAATTAAGTGAAGATTTGTATGATTGTAACATAACCGCTCTCGACGCCGTTCTTATATCCCACCTTCATTCCGACCATGTTGGCGCATTACCACAAATCGCCCAAAATTTTGGGATAAAAAATCTTATAATGCCCGAAATTTTAAAAAGAAACACCGTTTCAGCAAAAAGTGGGAAAAATATTGCCACGAAGAACGGTTCGGCATTTTATACAGCAAAGCAAGGAATGAATTTTAATATCGGCGAATTTGAGATTACACTGCTGAGTGATTTTTCGGATAAATCTAACGAGAATAACCGCTCGGTCTTTGTTATAGCGGAAATTAACGGCATAAAATTTTTATTTACGGGTGACGCCGAAGCCGAGACGGAACAAAAACTGCTTGATGAAAACCTTAACATAGATTGCGATGTTTTAAAGGTTTCACACCACGGCAGCGATACTTCCACAACAAAGGATTTCTTAAATGCCACCACCCCTGATTATGCAGTGATTTCGGTGGGTGAAAACAATACCTACGGTCATCCCGACACCGACACCCTTGAAAATCTTGAAAAGGCACATATAAAAACCTATCGTACCGACCAAAGCGGAGATATCACTTTTTATATTGACGACAATCAATTAACCGTAATAGAAGAAAAATAAAAAGAAGTTTTCCGCTGAAAACTTCTTTTTTAATTATTTCTTTACTTTTGATATAATTTTTGCTACAATAATATAAAATAATGTAATTAGGTGAATTTTATGTATTATTTAGGTGTTGACCTTGGCGGTACCAATATTGCTATTGGTCTTGTAAACGAAAAATTTGAAATTGTTTTAAAAGACAAGGTTCCTACCGGCGCTTCCCGTCCCACAAGTGATATTATGGACGATATGGCTAACCTTTGCAAGTCTATTGTAGAACGCGCAGGAATCACTTTTGATGAAGTTGAATATGCAGGTATTGCTACACCGGGTTCGGTTGACCCCAAACTTGGTATGGTTCGCTATGCTAACAATATCAGCATGGAAAACTACCCTATTGCTCACGAACTTAAAAAGCGTATACCGCTTAAAAAAGTTTTGGTTGAAAACGACGCTAACGCTGCCGCTTTAGCAGAAGCAAAAGCAGGTGCGGGTAAAGGCTATTCCGACCTTGTAATGATAACCTTGGGTACCGGCGTTGGCGGCGGTATTGTTATCGACGGCAAACTTTATTCCGGCTTTAACTACTGCGGTGCCGAATTGGGACACACAGTTATCGAATTTGGCGGAAGACCTTGTACTTGCGGAAGACGCGGCTGTTTTGAAGCGTACAGTTCTGCTACCGGTCTTATAAATATGACAAAAGAAAAAATGCTTGAAAACGCGGATTCTTTAATGTGGAAACTAGCAGACGGTGACATTAAAAATGTTAGCGGACGTACCGCTTTTGATGCTTCGCGCAAAGACGATAAAGCCGCAAAAGAAGTTGTAGATATGTATATTGAGTACTTGGCTTGCGGTCTGACAAATATGGTTAATATATTCCAACCGCAAGTGCTTTGCATTGGCGGCGGTGTTTGCGGCGAAGGCGACTACCTTTTAAAACCACTTGTTGAAACCGTTAGAAAATACGAATACGGTGCTGCTAACCAAACCAACTTCTCTCAAATCAAAATTGCCGAACTCGGCAACGATGCAGGTATCATCGGCGCTGCCGCATTAGGTATGTAATAAATCCGAAGAAATACGCCTACAGCGATTAAATACCAATCCTTTCGATTGAATATAAAAAGAACACTTCATATGCCAAGTATCCGTAAGGATACTTGGCCTGTTTTATTCGCTTGACGGCGAGTTTGAAAACGAATAAAAGATATCACTATTTTCTTGAACCATCTCAAACTGTATGATATAATGTCTTTGAGGAGGTAATGCTATGCATAAAAAGGTTTATAATATACATTGGATGATTTATATGTCTCTTTGGGCTATAATAACAGTCGGATGTGCATTAGCATTTATAATTGACATAATAATGAATAAAACAACAGAAAATATGTTTTATGCCTTTTTTGTTTTGTTAATTCTATTTATTCCACTTTTGTTTAGACCAGTATGGATTGAATTTGATAAAAGCACTCTTACAATACATTTTCTTTTTGGCTTTTTTCAAAAGGTTAATTGGGAATCAGTTTGGAAAGTTGAAAGAATCTTTTTCGAGACAAGGTACTACCAAGTGTTTGGCGATGTGTATGGTAGGAAAAGTTTTTTCACGTCAACTAAAATTCCTTGTAACAGAAAAACACAACGCTTATTAAGAGAATATTGGAATAAAAAGTTTGAGAAATAATCATTAAAGGGT
Organism: Acutalibacteraceae bacterium; assembly: GCA_045591465.1. Taxonomy (GTDB): domain Bacteria; phylum Bacillota; class Clostridia; order Oscillospirales; family Acutalibacteraceae; genus UBA737. Next base: position 20,292 of record JAZNSZ010000041.1, read on the forward strand.
TTTAGGTTCTCCTAACAAGTGGAAAATGTGCCGTACATTTTCCCTGCTTGTTACGGTTTGAGACAAAAAAATGAAAGGAAGCACGAATTTCGTGCTTCCTTTTTTACTGTCCTTTAGAGTACGACTCTTACGAAGTGTTCTTTTTTTGTCTCTCCTGTTCGAAAAAAACTGAGTAAAAACCGAGGATTTTCTTTGTTTTTAAATAATATGAAATTTGTCCTTACCTATAAAAGGCATTACAGCGGTTTTTTCTTCACAAAAAGGAATCACATTGTCTACTACAAGATAATAATCCTCACCTATAACAAAAGTTTTAATCATTCTGCCTTTTAATTTTTTCCTGCACTCATTTTTTACAGGGCACTCGTGCTCAGAGAAATACAAGTAATACGTATTACCCTCAAATCGAGTTTGTCCGCAATAGGACAATCCCCAATCTTTTATGTTAGACCACTTAATAAATTCTTTTTTAAAACAAGTATGGCAACTTATACCCTCTTTTGAAATTACAATATATTTACTATATTCCCTCATAAAATAGACGACTGCATATATGACTCCAACTTCCCAGAGACAAACAAAAATTAAACCGAAAATCTCTGCAAAAGCATAGCCTTCATCGAAAGGCAAACTCGCAAAAATTACAAACAAACCTCCAAGAGCCATAATCCCGGCTATTAAAATTCCACCCAAAAAATAAGTATTGCGTTTTAATATCAAGTCACCATTTGATTCGGATAACTTAAGCATCTCATCACCGCCTATGTGTAGTATAGCATAAAAGCGGCGAAGCCGCAATACTTCTTCACTATTCACTATTACTTATTACTTTCCAAAAATCCCGTGTGAATTTTTTTGAGGTAAGAGTGAAGAGGTAAGAAGTAATAAGTAAAATCCCGCCCACTTACGAGAACGGGATTTTTGTGTTTTATACCATAAAATACGAACATTACATTTTTAATTTAAAGTCGTTAGTTCGAGTCTAGATGATTGGTTAGTACTAACGCTAAAATGGAACCAGTCTAAAAAGCTGATTTTCTTTATTCAGATCTATTTTTTCTTTGTTCAATCTTTTCTTGAATATTTGAAATAATAAAAGCACCTATTGGTGTTAGCGGAATAAAAAGCGAAAATAGAATACCCCAAATACGGCTTATATACCAAACCATATTGGACACCTCTACGGTATTAGAATGCTCACAAACAAAATAACGACCGCCATCTATATACCCGCTACCTGCAGTTCCACCAATTATCATAGAAAATACAAAAAAGCCTAAAATAATTATAACGCCAAAAACTATCCACAAAGTTATTATCAGATTGCCTTTGTTACTTTTCTCTTTCATACAGTTCACCGACCTTTAAGTGTATTATATGGTTGTGTTAAATTAGGGACAAATTTACTTGTCAAAGTCAAATAATTCTAAATGCAGTTTTCCAGACTTCTCATAAATTGTACCATCATCTTCCCAATAAACACGATTGAACAATAAATAATAAATCGTTTCTCCATCGGTATAATAGTCATAAGAATCTTTATACGGTTTCAATTCTTCGTTTTCATCAAAATAAAAATAACCATCTTCACTCAAATAGCAGTAGTCGCCATCATAAGATTTTCCATTTTGATCCGTATAAGAGCCTGTTGTAAACCAAGCGTCTTCATGAGTATATATATTCCCTTGCTTATCATATAGCGGAACATCATACAAGTCATGATATTCATTACCGTAAGCATCGTAAAAAGTCGCAAGAGGTTCTCCATCAATTTCGCTTTTTATGTAGCCTATCCCCATGGAAATAACCGATACAATCATCAAAATAGCAGAAAGAACAAACGCTATAATTGATATAATTAGAAAAGCTGTACTTCCTTTAACCCTAACTCTTTCTTTTTTTGATATCCATCGACGATAGACTTCAAAGGCAATTCTTGCTATAATTGGAGAAAAACAAATTGCGACAATCCATAAAAATTTGTGATTATCCTGTCTTGCTTTTAAAAGCTTATATGTAGAAATAACCATAAACAAAATTGCTAATGAACGAAGGACAGGAACAACAATCAAATAACCCGTTGCACCTGTGGTGAAAAGTCCTTGAGAAATATTATCAAACATATTTTAAACCTCAATTAAATCCGTATATTTATCTAATGATTTTATTATAATATAACATTTTTCTAATGATTTTTCAAGGCATAAAGAAATTGAAACACCTTAAAATCAAAAGATGTCTCGGTTTTTGATGGTATGACAAAAATCATACCGATGCATTAAAAATCATACCAAAGAGAATGTAGATGAAAACTTTGTTTTCAAGCGGTAAACTTGCCAAAAGTATGATGGCTATTCCTGCCTTGCCTTACACATTTGATAAAAAAAGCAAGGCTAAATAATTATTTGTCCCTATTGTAGCACAAGCATAGCATAAAAGCGGTGGTGGAGCAATACTTATTACCTATTACTTCTTACTTATTACTTCCCAAAAATCCCGTGTGAAACATTATTTGAAGTAATAGTGAAGAGGTAAGAAGTAAGAAGTAAAAATCCCGCCCTCTTACGAGAACGGGATTTTTGGCGCCCCAAACAGGACTCGAACCTGTGACACTGCGGTTAACAGCCGCATGCTCTACCGACTGAGCTATTAGGGCAAAAAGTGTTGGCATCTACCTATTTTCCCAGGCAGCTTCCCGCCAAGTATCTTCGGCGCAAGCGAGCTTAACTTCCGTGTTCGGTATGGGAACGGGTGGACCCTCGCCGCAATCAACACCAACTAACTTTTTTGTGCCTTTCGGCACTCTATATTAAACAGTATGCACTGTTTAACACGCTTTATTCAATTTTTTTAAAAAATGGTGACCCGTACGAGATTCGAACTCGTGTTGCCGGCGTGAGAGGCCGGAGTCTTAGGCCGCTTGACCAACGGGCCACATAAAGACAACAACCTATCACCATGAGATATTATGAATGGTGCAACATCAGACGAGGCGTATCAAAAACTTTCCGGTGGACAGTTTTTGAAGCCGAGAGTCCCTTCCAAGAACACAAGCGAACGCGCCGTGTGATTGGTTCAAACTGTCTGTAATGCGTATATTAAACTCTCTCCCAAAGGGAAGAAGGTGAAGTTTTGGTGGTGCACCATCAGGGACTCGAACCCGGGACACCCTGATTAAGAGTCAGGTGCTCTACCAACTGAGCTAATGGTGCATTTTTCAATCACACCCTAAAAACTGAACAAAGGAAGCGACGTAGAGGAACGAAATAATAGGTCAAGCCCTCGGTCTATTAGTACTGCCAAGCTAAATGTGTCACCACACTTACACACGCAGCCTATCAACCCGGTAGTCTTCCGGGGACCTTACTAGCTTACGCTATGGGATATCTTATCTTGAGGCCGGTTTCACGCTTAGATGCTTTCAGC
>JAZNSZ010000042.1:0-35779 GCA_045591465.1 Acutalibacteraceae bacterium
TCTTCGCTCGACAGGAGCTTGTGCGATAGTAAAAGGTCTTCGTGCTGTGTCAGATTTTGAGTACGAGTTCCAGATGGCACTGACTAACCGCAAACTCAATCCGTATGCGGAAACGGTGTTTTTGAACACCGCGGCAGAGAATATGTATCTTAGCTCCAGTATGGTTAAGCAGATTGCGCTTATGGGTGGGGATATTTCGAGCTTTGTACCCGATGTAATCAAACAGGACATTATTGAGAGAATCCAAGGAAACAAATAAATGGAGGAAGAAAAAATGACACTTGATGAATTACTGGAACAGTTTGACGAGGTGCTTGACAGCGGTATTAAGATTCCCGGCAAAAAGACTGTTGTTGACATTGAAAAACTTCGCGCAGTTGTAGACGAAATCCGTCTTAATATCCCTGCGGAAATTAAACAGGCTAAGGGTATCGTTGCTGACCGTGCAGATATTATTACAAATGCTAAGCGTGAAGCAGACGCTATTATCCGCAACGCTGAAGAAAAGGCAAAGGCTATGGTAGCACAAGAAGAGATTGTTAAACTTTCTCAGGCAAAGGCTGCTGAAATTATTGCTGCGGCCCAAGGCAAGAGTCGTGAAATGCGCAAAGCAGCTCAAGACTTTGTTGATGATATTATGCGCCGCGCTGACGAGGGTCTTACTGCAAACTTGGGTGAGGTTCGCAAAACCCGCGCTGCTTTAAAACAGCAAATCCCAACTTCATCTAACTAATTTAAATTTAATATAAAAATGCTTTGACGAAGACTGCGGTTTTCATAGAAATCTTTTAGCGAGCGGGGGATGGTGTAAGCCTTGCAGGTTTGAAAATCGGTATCACTTCTGAGCAGACGGCTGAAATTAAGTAGGCTTTTCCGTTTGTTTCACGTTACAGAAACCGCAAATGTTAGTTTGTCGTAATAGGTGGTTAAGAAAGCTAAATGCCCTTTGTCCTATTATGGATAAAGGGCATTTTTATTGAAAGGAGCAAGGAAATGTATAAAAACATTTCACCCAATCTCAATTTTGTTGAAGAAGAAAAAAAGATTAAGCAATTTTGGGATGATAACAAAATTTTTGAAAAAAGTATAGAAGAAAGAAAGGGCGACGCGCCCTATGTTTTCTATGACGGTCCGCCTACCGCTAACGGTAAACCGCATATAGGTCACGTGCTCACACGTGTTATTAAGGATATGATTCCGCGTTACCGTACCATGAAAGGCTATATGGTTCCCCGTAAAGCAGGTTGGGATACCCACGGTCTTCCTGTTGAACTTGAAGTTGAAAAACTTTTAGGTCTTGACGGTAAGGAGCAGATTGAGGAATACGGTCTTGACCCCTTTATCGACCACTGTAAAGAAAGCGTTTGGAAGTACAAGGGTATGTGGGAAGATTTCTCTAAGACTGTTGGCTTCTGGGCAGATATGGATGACCCGTATGTTACTTACCATAACGATTTTATTGAGTCTGAATGGTGGGCATTAAAACAAATTTACGATAAGGGACTTCTCTATAAGGGCTTTAAAATTGTGCCTTATTGTCCCCGTTGCGGAACTCCGCTTTCTTCACACGAGGTAGCACAGGGCTATAAAAATGTTAAGGAACGCAGTGCGGTTGTTCGCTTTAAGGTGACAAATGAAGATGCTTACTTCTTGGCTTGGACTACTACACCTTGGACTCTCCCGTCCAACGTAGCACTCTGTGTAAATCCCGATGATACTTATTGCAAGGTTAAGGCGGCTGACGGCTACACCTACTATATGGCTAAAGAACTTTTAGACAAGGTGCTTTCTAAACTTGCAACCGAAGACACCAAAGCCTATGAAATTTTGGAAGAATATGTAGGTCGTGACCTTGAGTATAAGGAATACGAGCCGCTTTTCGATTTCCAAAAGCCTGTTTGTGAAAAGCAAAAGAAAAAGGCGCATTTCATTACTTGTGACTCTTATGTTACTATGAGTGACGGTACAGGTATAGTTCATATTGCTCCTGCCTTTGGTGAAGATGACTCTAAGGTTGGCAGAAAGTATGATTTACCATTTGTTCAGTTTGTAAACGGCAAGGGTGAATTGACCGAAGAAACCCCCTATGCCGGTAAATTTGTTAAGGATGCCGACCCGCTCGTACTTACCGATTTGGATAAAGCCGGTCTTTTGTTTGACGCGCCTAAGTTTGAACATGATTATCCGTTCTGCTGGCGTTGTGACACACCCCTTATTTACTATGCGCGTGAATCTTGGTTTATCAAGATGACCGACGTTAAGGAAGACCTTATCCGTAATAACAATACTATAAACTGGATTCCCGAAAGCATTGGCAAGGGCCGTTTTGGCGACTGGCTCGAAAACGTTCAGGACTGGGGCATCTCCCGTAACAGATATTGGGGTACACCGCTTAATATCTGGACCTGCGAATGCGGACATCAGCATTCTATCGGCAGTATTGAAGAATTAAAGAGTATGTCGGATAACTGCCCTGATGATATAGAACTACACCGCCCATATATTGATGCGGTTACAATTAAATGTCCCGAATGCGGTAAGCAAATGCATCGTGTTCCCGAAGTTATCGACTGTTGGTTCGATTCGGGTTCAATGCCGTTTGCTCAGCATCACTATCCTTTTGAGAATAAGGATTTGTTTGAAGCGCAGTTCCCTGCTGACTTTATTTCCGAAGCGGTTGACCAAACGCGCGGATGGTTCTACTCACTTCTTGCTATTTCTACCCTTATATTCAATAAGGCGCCTTATAAAAACGTTATCGTTTTAGGCCACGTTCAAGACGAAAACGGTCAAAAGATGAGTAAATCAAAGGGTAATGCAGTAGACCCGTTTGACGCGCTCGAAAGTTACGGCGCGGATGCTATTCGTTGGTATTTCTATACCAACTCTGCACCTTGGCTTCCTAACCGTTTCCACGGTAAAGCCGTTACCGAAGGTCAGCGCAAATTTATGGGCACCCTTTGGAACACTTATGCGTTCTATGTGCTTTATGCTAATATTGATAAGTTTGACCCGACTAAGTATAACCTTTCGGATTGCAAACTTACTGTTATGGATAAATGGTTGTTGTCTAAACTTAATTCGATGGTTAAAGCGGTTGATACCAACTTGGCTAACTACCGCATACCCGAAGCGGCACGCGCTTTGCAAGAATTTGTAGACGAAATGAGCAACTGGTATGTACGCCGCGGCCGTGAACGTTATTGGGTACAGGGTATGACTGATGATAAACTCGCAGCATACATGACCCTTTATCATGCGCTTGTTATAACCGCCAAAACTGCCGCACCTATGATTCCGTTTATGGCGGAAAATATCTACCAAAACCTTGTTATGAGTGTGGATAAAAACGCGCCTTTAAGTATTCATCTTTGCAATTTCCCTGTAGTTGATGAAGCGCTTATTGATAAAAACCTTGAAGACCAGATGGAAAAGGTTTTGCAAATAGTTGTATTGGGTCGTTCTGCTCGTAACGGTTCTTCACGCAAAAACCGTCAACCGCTTAACACAATGTATGTTAAACTTGACGGCGCTGTTGAAGATAGTTTTATTGATATTATCAGAGAAGAACTTAACATTAAGAATGTTGACTTTACGGGTGAAGTTGATAACTTCGTTACCTATACTTTCAAGCCACAACTTAAGACATTAGGTCCAAAGTACGGTAAACAGTTAGGCGAAATTCGTAATGCGCTTGGCTCTATCGACGGCAATGCCGCTAAAAAGCAGTTGGACGAGAGCGGAAAACTCGTTCTAACACTTTCTTGCGGTGATATAGAACTTGAAGCAGATGATCTGCTTATCGATGCGGCGCAAAAAGAAGGTTTCTTCACTGTTAGCGATAAGGGCGTTACTGTTGCACTCGATACTGTCTTGACCGAAGAACTTATTGAAGAAGGCTTTGTACGCGAACTTATAAGCAAAATTCAAACAATGCGTAAGGAAGCAGGTTTCAATGTTACCGACCATATCGAAATTACCCTTTCGGGCAGTCAAAAGGTATGCGATATAGCATCACGCAAGACAAAAGAAATTTCGGGCGATACATTGGCTGATTCTTTATTAGTTGGTGAAACTCAAGGCTTTGTTAAAGAGTGGGACATCAACGAAGAAGCTGTTACTATCGGCGTTAAGAAGGTATAATTTATTTTAAGAAGGTGCTTAAATGCAGATATATGAATCGGGCGAAATGTACCTTGAAACTATTTTATTGCTCTCTAAAAAGATGCAGTATGTGCGCTCTTTGGATATTGCTACCGATTTAGGTTTTTCAAAACCCAGCGTATCTAGAGCAGTAGGGCTTTTAAAGAAGGCGGAACTTATAACTGTTGACGCAAAGGGATATATAACCTTGACCGAAGAAGGTATAAAAATTGCCGAGCGTATGTACGAGCGCCACACTGTTTTATCGAACTTTTTGCAAAAATTAGGTGTAGATAAGGATACCGCTTCGAAAGATGCGTGTAAGATAGAACACCACATAAGCACCGAAAGTTTTGATGCAATAAAAAAGTTTAGCGAAAAGATATAAAAAAATCCCGCCTAGGCGGGATTTTTTTAATGCGGAATTCGTAATGCGTAATTAAAATATCAATACAAATGCTTTTATCTTTTAGGATAGGGTAAATCGGGAAGCCCTAAAATATAATCTGCTGAAAGGTTTAAATGGACGCAAATGTTTTTAAGGTGTGTAATCGGCAAAAGGTTTATTCCCTTTTCATATCTAGCATATTGCTGTTGCTTTATTCCTAACATTTCAGCCATTTGTTTTTGGGTAATATTTTGGGATTCTCTTTCAAATTGTATTATTTCATTGTAGTACATAAAATCACTCCTACAAAATTAATAACACAAGTTACAACAAAAGTGTTGACAAGTGAATACAAGTGTTGTAAAATCAGAAATAAGAGAAAGCTCACTGCCTTGTCGCTGGTGCCGCGACGGGCACTTCCTTTCTTATGTAGGCGAAAAGAAAGGAAGCAAAGATTCGCCTAAAGGGGAATTTCGATTTCCCCTTAGGTGACGGTTGCAACAAAGGTAAAACCGCCGCCAAAGAGTGAAAACTTAAGTTTTCAATTTGGCGGCAAGTATTATATAAATTTTTATTTTATATCTCGTCACCTACAACCCCTCGACAAAGTGCTTCGCCCTTGACCCGTATAAGCAATAAATTTATCATCTATTTGAATGATTTTTAAATCATATACTTGGTTTGATGCAATAATATTTATACCACGGTTTAGTTACCACACGAAACCCATATAGTTGCGACACAATCAAAAAGAAGATGTCACTTGACATCTTCTTTTTGATTATATAATTCCGAATTATGCATTACGAATTCCGCATTATCTGACACCCTGTATAATAGTGCTTTAAAATTTCCTTATAGTCGCTGCCTTGCTGCGCCATATAGTTTGCACCGTTTTGGCTCATGCCGACAGCGTGACCGTAACCGTAGACGGTAAAGGTGAAGTTGTTATCGGCGTATGTTACATCAAAGTTTGAAGATTTAAGGTTCAATAGTTCTCGAATTTCACTGCCTTTAAACTCCTTTCCGCCAAACTTTAAAGTTTTTATGGTGCCGGAATCGGTGCGGATAAAATCGGAAAAGGCGTCACGGGGATTTTCTTGTAAAGTTGTTTTTAAAGTTTCGCAAATTTGTTCTTTTGAAAATGTTGCGGATGAAATATAATTTGTGGCAAGTTTGTCACCAACGCTTGATACTGCCTGTAAATAGGGGTAGTCCTTCCCCCAAACATTTTTGGAGCTTTCGGTCTTGCCGGAAGATACCGCGTGATAAACGCAAAGGATAATCTCACCGTTATATGTTAGTGTTTGTCCCGCTACTTCGGCTATAGCGTTTCGCATTTTTGTTTCGTACTCGGCGGCTTTGCTTCCCCATTTTTCACGCGTGTCATCTAATGAAATGTAGCATTGGTCTTTTGTGTAATCATCCGTAATATCGTAATCTTTGTCGGTGTTGCCAAGTTTTCGCCAAAGTGCAAAGGTATAAGCGCAAACCGCCTGTGCTTTTAATGCTTCGGGTTCGTAAAGCGCGGGCATTTCTCCCGCCAACACGCCAAAAATATAATCTTCCGCCGCCATTTCTTCAATCTTTCCGGTTTCGCTTATCAAAACTTTGAATTTGTCGGTGGTTTGGGTTTCGGTTAAAGGGCTACTTACGGGCCCCAGCGTTTGCACAACCCTTTCTTCTTTAAGTACGCTTAAAGGAAGTAACAATAAAACGGATAACAAAATGGCCGAAATTGCGAATATTTTTTTCATAACCTACCTTCTTTTTTTACATTATTATTGACATTTTTTCAATCGCATTATAATATTAAATATATGAAAGAAAAATCAATTTAATGTTTATTTGGTGAGATATAATGACTTTTAAAAAAATAATGTTGTTTTTCCTTATCGGGCTCCCTGTTTGTGTGATTGCCCGTATTATACAGGTTGCAAAAACCATTGAATACAGTAACGGTTTTTACTTTAACGACCAAAAGGTTTTGGGTAATATTATTTTGGTAATAATATTGGCGGTTTGCATTGGTTTGGGGTTGGCGGCTTTTAAGGCGTATAAAACCCCCGAAAATCCCCCAAAGGCAAATGTGGTATTGTCGGGCTCGGCTGTTTTTGCAATGACCGCCTTGGTTATTGAACTTTTTTTAGAGCAAATACCGGTGACAGTGTCTAATTGGCATGTGGCTTTAATGAAGATTGTTACGCTGGTTTGTATTTTGTATTTCGCCGCTTTGGCTTTGCAAAGTGTTATAGATATTAAAATACCAAAACTTTGTCATATAATACCTTACGTGTATGCGGTTGGCAGAACCATTTTTACCTTTATAGGCGTTTCTTCCTTGGCGCTTATAAGCGATAATATTTTGCTCGTGGCGGCATATTGTCTTTTGATGATGTTCTTTATAAATTACGGAAAACTCTATAACGGTCTTGATACCGACCTTAACTTCCGTAAAATTTTGGCTACCGGTCTTACGGTGTCTATAATATGTATAAGTCAGTCGTTGGCGTATTTCTTGGTTAATATTTTTAGTGCCGAAAAATATGTTCACGCCGATTTAAGTTCAATGTTTGCATTGTTGGCATTGGGTGTGTTCGCTATTGTATTTACAGTATCACATTTTAAAGAAACAGTATAAAAGAGTATATTTGCAACCCAAATATACTCTTTTATAGTAAGATATAGATTAGTGCGAAAAGTAATCGTTTGTCTGCTTTTTCGCTAAGCAGTAAAAGCAGAATGCCTAAAATAAGCGTTAGGTCGCCGTCGGTTTTAAGATTTTCCAAAAAAGGCAGGTTAATACCGCCTAAAATAGAGTTTGAAGGTTTTTTGATGGGTTCGGCTTGGTTTTCGGGCTCTTTCACGGTGCTTTTTGATTGCATTTCTTTGAGTTGTTCTATAGCTTTGCGTTGCTTGTCTAAAAAGTCGGCATTACTCATAACAACTTACCCAAAACCCCGCTTTCTTTTAAAACGGGCAACAGTTCTAAAAGGCGTAAAATTTTTATCGCGGTGTCTACCTTTTCCCGCTTGGGTTCGCTAAGATGGGGTTTAAGCGCTGAGAGAAGATTGGTTCGCGCATCGTCGTTTTTGGCATTTAGTTTTGATACTATTGACATTATATTCATAAGTTCATTACTGTCGGGTATGCCAAAAACCGAATCGTCGGGCGGTTCTTCCTTTTTGTCCTGATTCGATAGTATGCTTTCTGCCATTTCTCTAACGCGGTTCATACTTTCAGGGTCGTTTAAAATCTCGGCTAATTTTTGGTTTAGGTCATCCATTTTTGCCACCGAACATTTTTAAAAGCATCTGCGCTTGGGGACTTTTAAGCACCTTTTCAAGTTGTTCTTTATTGTTTAGAATATTATTTAACTTTTCTTTATCTTTTTCAGAAAGGTTTTTAACAAGTGACGATGCATCTCCCGATTTTGTTGCCTTTTCCAAGGCTTCGCGGTCGATTTTGTCACCGTGTTGTTTTAAGAGTTGTTCAATAGATTGATTGTTTTCCATAAAATACCCCCCGTAATATATTTATGCTCAATTTTTAAGTTTAGAATTAAAGGTGATTTTTTGCGAATAGTTGTTATATCTGATTCACATAAGCGGTCTGATATTGTTGAAAAAATCATTTGCGCTCAGCCCAAAGCAGTTGCGGTTTTCTTCTTGGGTGACCATGCGGACGATATCGAAGATTTGCAGTATCTTTTTCCCGAAAAGAAATTCTATATTTTAAGCGGAAATTGTGATTGTTTTTCAAACTATCCGTCAACAGCGGTGGCTATGGTGGGCGGCAAAAAAGTTTTATACACCCACGGTCATACACTATCGGTAAAACACGGCACCGAAAGACTGCTTGAATGCGCCAAACAAAACAACTGTGATATTGCCCTTTACGGACACACGCACATATCTAATATATTATATGAAGATGGGGTTTATATTGTTAATCCTGGTTCTTGTTCGCAAGGACGCGATTTTCATGAGTCCTACTCGGTTATAGATATTGAAGAAAACGGAATAATGCCCATAATTATACGGCTTTAAGGAGAAACTATGGATAAAGTATTACTGCACTGCTGTTGTGCGCCTTGCTCACTTTCGTGTATACAACCTTTGCAAAACGAAGGCGCGGGACTTACGCTTTTTTGGTACAACCCGAATATTCACCCTTTTAAAGAATATGAATCTCGGCGCGATTGTCTTTTAAACTATGCTAAAGAAATCGGTCTTGAAGTAAAAATCAAGGAAAATTACGGACTGCGCGAGTTCGTGAAGAATGTTGCTGAAGATATAGACGGGCGTTGTGTTTATTGTTATGAGCATCGCTTGGAAGAAACGGCAAAATTTGCGCGAGATAATGGTTTTGAAAGTTTTACAACAACCCTGCTTTCAAGCCTTTATCAAAACCACGATGCAATTAAGGCGGCGGGGGAAAGATTTGCTGAAAAATACGGTGTAAAATTCTTATACCGCGATTTTCGTCCTAATTTCCGCCAAGGTAACATGGAAGCGAAAGAAAAAGGCTTTTATATGCAAAAATATTGCGGTTGCGTTTTTTCGGAAGAAGACCGCTACCAAAAACAAATACAGCGCGACCGCCAAAAGTTTGAAAAATAGGTTATAATATAAAAGAAAGGAAGTAGTATTATGTCAGTATTGCAATTAACTAAAGATAATTTTGAACAGGTAAAAAACAGCGAAAAAACTGTTTTGCTTGATTTTTATGCCGATTGGTGCGGCCCTTGCCGTATGGTGTCGCCCTTGGTGGATGAAATAGCCAACGAATATCCGGAATTTCTTGTTTGTAAAATCAATGTCGATGCCGAGCCTGAACTCGCGGGTGCTTTTGAAGTTATGAGCATACCTACACTGGTTGTGATGAAGGACGGCAAAATAGCTAATAAATCTACGGGCGCAAGACCTAAAGCGCAAATTCTTGCTATGCTGGAGAATTGATAATGGAAAAGGTTTACGACACCATTATTTTAGGCGGTGGACCTGCGGGATATACGGCGGCTTTGTACGCTTCGAGAGCCGGACTTGATACTTTGCTTGTTGAGAAAATGTCGGTGGGGGGACAAATGACTCTGACGGGTGACATTGATAATTACCCAGGCTTCGACGAGGGTGTAGACGGCTTTACCCTTGGCATGAAAATGCAAGCGGGCGCCGAGCGTTTTGGCGCTAAAACCGAATACGCCGAGGTTATCGGTGTAGATTTTTCTAAGCCAAATAAAAAGGTAGTAACCACAAACGGTGAATACCTTGCTAAGACGGTTATTATTGCCACCGGTGCTAACCCGCGCGAACTAGGAATAAAGGGTGAAGCCGAACTTACAGGCGGCGGGGTTCATTACTGCGCCCACTGTGACGGTCGATTTTATAAAGATAAAACGGTAGCGGTTATAGGCGGTGGCAATTCCGCCGCGGCAGATGCGCTTTATCTTTCGCGCCTTGTTAAAAAAGTTTATCTAATCCACCGTAGAGATTCTTTAAGGGCAACGAAAATCTACCACGCTCCGTTAATGAATGCGAATAATGTAGAGTTTGTTTGGGATAGCGTTACTCTGGAGTTTTTAACCGACCGCAAACTTAAAGGTGTGGTGGTTAAAAATGTTAAAACGAATGATATAAAGGAGATTGCTTGTGACGGTGTGTTTGTGAGCATCGGCAGAAAACCCGCTACGGAATTTTTGCAAGGGAAAGTTCAACTTGACGATTATGGATATATAGTAGCGGACGAAACCACAAGAACAAACGTTGGCGGTGTTTTTGCTGCGGGGGATGTGCGTACAAAGGCTTTGCGTCAGGTGGTTACTGCAGTGTCGGACGGCGCGGTTGCAGCGCACCACGCCGAAGAATACTTATCTAAGATATAAATAAAACCGCAGGTTTTTTAACCTGCGGTTTTATTATAATGGTATAGGTTAGGTGAAACGATCTTGTTTCGCCACAAAATCTTTGATGTTTCGACAAACCACAATCATTATGGGTTTATAAGACGAAGGAAAATCAAGCAATATTACGCTTTGCGCGGTCGTTCTTAATAACGCGCAAACGCTTACGGCGAAAAGCCGATAAAATCTTTTCTTCAAACGCTACAAGGCGCTTTTCGTTGAATATGCACCAAAGAAGACCGCCTAACATAAATATTTCAAATAAAGTTCTTAAACTATCAATAAAAGTCATTTCATTACCTCCCGAACATTTGTTCGTTATTCATATTATAATGTATTTTTTTAAAAATGTCAAGCACTTTTTTAAATTTTTTGTGCTTTCTGTAAATTATTATATCAAGGTTAGTGTCCAATAAAAAGGACATTAAAAAATCCCGTGTTTCCACGGGATTTTTGTTATATTTTTAAAATAGAGTAGCCGTATGGTGATAGTTTAAGAAGAGTTCCGTCGGGCTTGTCACCCAAAAGACATTTTGCATTTGAAAACTCTTTTGGTATTTCTATGGCGGTTGGTTCATGCCAACGCGAAACGGCAATCAAAAGTTTAGAGTCCCCGCTTTTGCGGATATATGCAATTTCGCCGAAGTTAGCATAGACGGGTATAAACTCACCCGATGCGAACACCTTATTTTTGCGACGGATACTGCCTAAGGTTTTATAGAAAGAAAGCAAATCTTTATCTTCTTTGCCCCAGGGGTATGTGCCGCGGCAGAATGGGTCACCAAAACCTTGCATACCTGCTTCGTCGCCATAGTAAAGAGAAGGAACGCCGGGGAGAGTATACTGGATAATCGCGCCAACCTTTAAAAGCGAAGACGCTTTTTTGTATTCGTTCGGGGTGAGACTTTGAAGTGATTGCCATTCGCGGTCGTCACTTTCTACACCGCCCTTGCCCAAAAGAGTTAGTATTCGCGGTGTGTCATGGGTACCGATATGGTTCATAAGCAGTTTAACCGACTGTGGCGGATAGTTTTCCAATATCTCTAAGACGGTATCAATCAAATTGCGAGAGTTGCCGCCGAGTAAATAGTCTATAATAGCATTGGAAAATGGGTAGTTCATAACCGAGTCGAGTTGCTCTCCGCGTAAAAAACGACGGCGTGTATCATAACTGATTTTGTTAGTGGCGTCTTCCCAAACTTCACCTAAAAGGAAGTTGTCTTTTGAGTTGGCTTTGACAGCCTTGCGGATATTATCCAAAAACTCATCGGGAAGTTCATCGGCAACATCAAGCCTAAAACCTTTTATGCCTTTTTTAAGCCAATATTGAATAACGCCGTTTTGACCTGTTATAAACTCGGTAAAAGAAGGGTCGTTTTCTTCTACTTCAGGGAGTGTCGGTACTCCCCACCAAGCATCATAACCGATTTTGCTATCGTTGAATTTATACCAACTGCGGTAGGGTGAGTTTTCCGAAGAAAAAGCACCTGTTGAAGAGTAACGGTTGTGCTTGTTAAAATAAATGCTATCGTCACCCGTATGGGAGAAGACGCCGTCAAGGATAATAAAAATGCCTTCTTTTTTTGCCGATTTAATAAGACTTTCAAGGTCGGCTTTGGTGCCGAGAGACGGGTCTATTTTCATATAGTCGGCGGTATTGTAGCGGTGGTTGGAATGGGCTTCAAAAATGGGGTTTAAATAAATACAATTTACTCCCAAGGATTTAATATACTTTAGTTTTTTCTCAATACCTTTAAGATCTCCGCCGTAGTAATCATTACCAAGGCATTTAAAGTTATCGTCTTGTCTGAATTCGGGTTGCTTTTCCCAATCGTTTATAATAAAGCGGTCTTTCGGGATACGGCTTTTCTTTTCCCCCGACGCGCAAAATCTATCGGGAAAAATTTGATAAATAATACCGCCGTCAAGCCAATCGGGTGTTTGGTAATCGCTTTTAAAAACTGTTAACTGCCAACAGTCACCTTCGGGGCAAACAAACCCAAGAGAGTGTTTGCCTTTGTGAATAAGAAACTCGCCATAGTCGCTTTGGTATTTAAAATTATACCAATAAAGACCTTCTGCCAACGAAATATCACACTCGTAAAAGCGGTAGTTTTCTAAATAGTCGGCGGGTTGCATAAAAACTTCTTTTGAGCATCCGTCGGCATCGTTTTTTATTATCAGATATGCATTTTGCACCTTTGCATCTTTGTGCAAAAGCACTCTAAGCCGAAGGTTTTCACCCTCGGCTATTGCATGAAGTTTATTGCGGTATAACGGATTTCTCGAATCGAATGGATAATAATTCATAATTATTTCAAAGGTGACGCGTTCCAAATATCTTTTGCATAGTCTGCAATGGAACGGTCGGCGGAGAAGATTCCCGATTTGGCAATGTTAGTAAGCGACATTTTTTGCCAAACTTCCGACTGGTTATAAAGCATAGAAGCCTTTTCCTGCGCTGACTTATAATCGGCAAAATCGGCAAGAGCCATGTAGGTGTCGTGGTTTTTGAGCGTGTTGTAAATATCGTCAAAACGTTGTCCGCCAAAGCCTTGACCGATAAAGTCAAGCGCTTCTCTTAAAATCGGGTTGTTGTTATAGTATTGGTCGGGGTTATAGCCATTTTTTTGGAGTGCCAAAACTTCGGGTGTTTGCATACCGAAAATAATAATGTTATCATCGCCTACGGCTGAGTGTATTTCAACGTTTGCGCCGTCTTCGGTACCCAATGTTATAGCGCCGTTCATCATAAGTTTCATATTGCCTGTGCCCGATGCTTCGGTAGAAGCAAGTGAAATTTGTTCGCTAATATCGGCGGACGGAATCATAAGTTCCGCCATGGTTACGCGGTAATCTTCAAGGAATAAAATCTTAATCTTATCGCGTACGGCAGGGTCGTTCTCAATAATCTTTGAGAGCGTATAAATCATTTGGATAATTTGCTTTGCAAGTAAATATCCGGGAGCGGCTTTAGCACCGAAAATATAGGTTTTTGGCGTGAATGGTGCGTTGGGGTTGTTCTTTATAAACTGATATTCGCTTATAATGTTTAAAACGTTAAGGTGTTGGCGCTTGTACTCATGCAAACGCTTAACCTGCATATCAAAAATAGAATCAGGATTAAGAATGACGCCGTTTTTCTTTTCGACGTACTTTGCAAAACGTTCTTTATTATAACGCTTGATTTTGGCAAGTTTATTTAAGATGGCGGTATCGTCCTTATAATCCATAAACTTTTCAAGTTGCGAAGCGTCGGTAATAAAGCCGTCGCCTATGGTTTCGCACAAAAGGTTTGTGAGTTTGGGGTTGGCACAGCAAAGCCAACGGCGGTGAGCAATACCATTAGTAACGTTTTTGAACTTTTGGGGTGTCATTTTTGCATAATCTTTAAAAAGTTCATCGGCGATAATTCCGCTATGAAGTTTTGAAACACCGTTTACTGCGTGGCAGGTCGCAACACAAAGGTTTGCCATGCGAATAACGCCGTCAGATATAATCGCGGTGCGTTCAGCAAGTTCAAAGTCACCCGTTTTTGCGATAACTTCTTCGCGATAACGGCGGTCAATTTCTTTAATGATTTGATAAATACGCGGAATACGTTCTTTTATAAGCGTATCGGGCCAACATTCGAGCGCTTCGGGCATAATTGTGTGGTTAGTATACGCTACGGTACCCTTAACAATGTTCCAAGCCGATTCCCAACTGTAACCGCAGTCATCAAGCAAGAAACGCATAAGTTCGGGTATGGCGAGAGTGGGGTGGGTATCGTTAATATGAATGGCTACCTTTTCGGGTAGATTTTCAAGGGTGTGATAATGTCTTAAATGGCGGCTTAAAATATCCTGTATTGAAGCCGAAACCAAGAAGTATTGCTGACGAAGTCTTAAAGACTTGCCTTCAATGTGGTTGTCGGCAGGGTAGAGAATTTTGGAAATATTTTCAGCCATAGCGCGTTGTTCTATAGCGCGTAAATATTCGCCCTGATTAAATGCCGACATATTAAATTCCTGACATTCAGCACTCCAAAGTCTTAAAGCGTTTACGGTTTTGCCGTCCTTACCTGCAACCATAAGGTCATAAGGTACTGCGCGTACCGTTTGGTAGTCTTTATGCTCTACTCTGTGGTGGCCGTTCTCCCACCAGTCGTTAATATAGCCGTCAAAGTGCACATCTACGGCGGAAGCGGGTTTTGCTTCAAGCCAAACACCGCCGCCGGGCAACCAAAAATCTGGCATTTCGGTTTGCCAACCTTCAACAAGTTTTTGGCGGAAAATGCCAAGTTCATAACGGATGCAATAACCCATAGCGGGGTAACTTCCGCTTGAAAGTGCTTCTAAGAAACAAGCGGCAAGTCTGCCAAGACCACCGTTGCCAAGACCTGCATCAGGCTCAAAATCGTATAATTTATCTAATTTTACATCAAATTTCTTGAGCGCCTTTTCCATGGTCGAAGTAAGGTCAAGGTTGTAAAGGTTTGTCTTAAAGGAACGCCCCATAAGGAATTCCATGCTAAGATAATAAACAATTTTGGACTCTTTCTCGGCGCGTTCTTTTTTAGCAAGCGCGCGACGCTCGTTCATTATTTCCAAAAGGCATAAAACACTTGCCTTATAAAATAATTCGTCCGAAGCCTGTTCGGGAGTTACGCCAAAGTTGTGTAATAATTTTTTTTCAATCGAAGCCGCAAGAGAAGTGGGTGTGATTTTAGCCATTTTGTCATCTCCAATGTAATAATACAAGTGATATACATATATAATACATTATTTACAGATTTTTTTCAAGTATTTAGTGTGAGTAATATATGACTGAAATTTGTTTAAAATCGACAAAAAAGTTTTTATTAAATGGTGTGTGTGGATAACTTTTCGTCGTTTAGCCTAAGTATTCGCAATTTTTTATCCACAGTATAATATTCGCAAAGGGTGGCGTTGTTGAATATTTTAAAAAAATACTTGCATTTTTGGGGGCTTTGTGATAAAATATATGAGCATTTGATTTCACCCGGCCCTTACGGGTGTCTTCTTGCCGAAAAAATCGACATTGAAGCGGATGGTCCTCTGGCTTTGAAGTTTATGAACATCTGTAAAAAATTAAGGAGGAAAAACCATGGACGTAATTAAGGAATTAACTGCAGAGCAGCTTAAAAAAGACGCTCCCGAAATCCTAATTGGTAGCACAGTTAAGGTTCACGTTCGCATTAAGGAAGGCGAAAAGGAAAGAATTCAGGTTTTCGAAGGCACTGTAATTGCTAAGAATAACAGCGGCATCGCAGAAACCTTCACTGTTCGTCGTGTTTCTTACGGCGTTGGCGTTGAACGCGTGTTCCCTGTACATTCACCTTCAGTTGCTAAGGTTGAACTTGTACGCAAGGGTCAAGTTCGCAGAGCAAAACTTTATTATCTTCGTGATAGAGTTGGTAAGGCTGCAAAGGTTAAAGAAAAGATTTAATCTTAAAAGGGGGACGGGTTTAAACCTTGTCCCCCTAATTTTTAATTAGAAGCTGGAATTGTTTTATGAGAAGAAAAGATTTTTATGATTATGGTTACGGCTTTACAGTTGATACCGATATTGATGAAATAAGAAATCTTCCACCCAAAAAAGAAGTTATTTCAAAACGCAAAGAGTTGTTTGAGTGGTTTGCTGTTGTATCGGTAGCGCTTATAACCGTAATAGTAATTTTTGGTTTTGTGTTTAGGGTTGCTACTATTTCCGGCGACTCTATGCTTAATACGCTTCATAGCCGAGAAATGGTTATAATCACAAACCTTTCGTACACCCCGAAAAATGGGGATATTGTGGTAATTTCCCGTAATATTGAGAATACTGCTAACAGCAGCATAGAAGGAACCGGCCCCATAATTAAGCGCGTTATTGCTACCGAAGGGCAAACGGTAGATATTGACTTCGAAAGAGGTATAGTGTATGTTGATGGTCTTGCTTTACAAGAAAGTTATATAAGCACACCGACGACCGTAAAACACGATGTCAAGTTTCCTGTAACTGTTCCTGAAGGTCATATTTTTGTTTTGGGTGATAATCGTGCAGTTTCGCTTGATAGCCGTTCTTCGAGTATTGGAAATAACGGTATGATTGACGAACGTTATGTTTTGGGACATGCGGTGTTTAGGATTTTTCCGTTTAACAAATTGGGAAGCCTTACTAATAAATAATTTGGAAGTATAGTAATGGATAACAAACAAACAATTCAGTGGTTTCCGGGGCATATGGCTAAGACCAAGCGTAAAATAAAAGAAATTTTACCGCTTATTGACGCCGTTGCCGAAGTGGTTGACGCGCGTATTCCTGTTAGTAGCCGAAACCCTGATTTAGCCGAAATTATTGAAAATAAGCCGCATATTATTTTACTTAACAAATGCGATATGGCGGATATGGCGGCAACAAAAAAGTGGATAGAGTATTACAAACAAAACGGGATTACCGCTATTGCGGTAGACTGTAAAAGCGGCAAGGGTATAAATTTGTTTAAGGATACTGTTAAAACCGCACTTGCGCATAAACTTGAAGCGTATGCTCAAAAGGGTATGGTAGGCAAACCGCTTAGGGTTATGGTTATAGGTATACCTAATGTCGGAAAGTCTTCGTTTATAAATAAAATTGCAGGTAAAGCCCGTGCCAAAGCCGAAAACCGTCCGGGTGTCACACGCGGTAACCAATGGTTTGCGATTGATAAGCAGTTGGAGTTGCTTGATACACCGGGTGTTTTGTGGCCGAAGTTTGAAGACCAGACTGTAGGTGAGCATTTAGCCTTTACGGGTGCGGTTAAGGATAATATCCTTGATACCGAACTGTTGGCAGTGAGATTGCTTGAAATTTTGGGTAAAAACTATCCGCAAATGCTAACAGGCCGTTATGGCGAACTTGATTTTTCGCTCGACGCTTATGAACTTTTGTGCGGTATAGGTAAAAAACGTGGCATGGTTATTCGTGGCGGTGAAACCGATACCGAAAGAGCGGCTAATATGCTTTTAGAAGAATACAGAAACCAAAAAATCGGCAATATTTCTTTGGAAAGGGTAGAAGATTATGCCTGATTACAGTTATGAACAAGCCGCTTCGAAAAGCGGCTTTAAGTATATTTGCGGCGTGGATGAAGCGGGTCGCGGACCGTTAGCAGGTCCTGTTTGTGCGGCGGCGGTTATCCTGCCCGAAGGGTTAGAGATTGAAGGTCTTAATGACTCTAAAAAACTCAGCGAGAAAAAACGCGAAGCGCTGTATGACGTTATAATTGAAAAAGCGGTGGATTATCATATCGCGTTCGGTTCTCTGGAAGAAATTGAAGAATATAATATTTTGAATGCTACATATTTTGCTATGAACAGGGCGATAAACGGGCTTAAAGCAGTTGATTTTGCGCTTATTGACGGCAACCGCGTACCGAAAGATATTAAGGTTAATTGCGCAACCGTTGTTAAGGGTGACGCTAAATCCATGTCCATTGCGGCGGCTTCGATTTTGGCAAAAGTAACGCGTGACCGGTTACTTTTGGAGTACGATAAAAAATACCCTTTGTATCAGTTTGCTAAGCACAAGGGCTATGGCACCAAACTCCATACCGATTTAATTAAAGAGCATGGCCCGTGCGAAATTCACCGATTATCTTTTTTGAAGAATATTTTGGGTGAATAAAATGAATATAGGAAAAACAGGTGCCCAAGGTGAAAAAAGAGTAGCGTCTTTTTTGCGAAAAAACGGCTTTTCGGTAGTTAAGCGTAATTTTCAGTCGAGGTTTGGAGAAATTGATATTATTGCCGAAAATGATTCGATGTTGCTGTTCGTGGAAGTGAAAACCCGAAAAGAAGGCAGTATGGTATCAGGCGCTCAGGCGGTTGACAGTTTTAAACAAAGGCGGATTTTGCTTACCGCTAACGATTATATTGCTAAAACTTTGAACGAAAAACAACCGCGTTTTGATATAGCCGAAGTAACGGTTTTCGAGAAGCCCAACGGCGAAACAGGTTATAAACTTTATTATATTGAAAATGCTTTCTAAAACAGTATTTGACAAACGCCGTTAATGGTACTAAAATAATGGTATAGGTTGGGGAAACAAGATTGTTTCGCCACAAAATCTTTGATTTTGCGACAAATTTTAAGAAAAATTTGTCCTATCCCATTGCAATGAGTGTTGTTCAAAATTAAATATTAGAATTTAATTTTGCTTAAGCCACTTAAAAAGTGGCTTGTCGAAGCACTTTTTAGCGTTTCGACAAACCACAATCATTATAGTGATAGAAGTGTTGAAAGGAAGATATTATGAATTACATAAGCACAAGAGATAAATCAGTAAAGGTTACTGCTGCACAGGCTATTTCTCAGGGTATTTCTGTAGAAGGCGGTCTTTTTGTGCCCGATACTTTCCCTACCTTTACAAAGGAAGATTTCGAAAAAATCTCTAAACTTGATTATGTGGGCAGGGCTAAATATATATTAAGCGGATTTTTAAATGATTTTACGGCTGAAGAAGTTGATTACTGCGTAAAGGGTGCCTACACAGGCAGTTTTGATAACGAACAACCTGCTCCGATTTCGCTTATAGGAAAAAATGCAAACGTTCTTGAGTTATGGCATGGCCCTACTTGTGCTTTTAAGGATTTGGCTTTACAACTTTTGCCTTATCTTCTCACTACATCGGCTAAAAAGGTTTCAAACGGTAAGAAGATTGTTATTCTTGTTGCAACTTCCGGTGATACCGGTAAAGCCGCGCTTGAAGGTTTCTGCGATGTGGAAAATACCGAAATTTTGGTATTCTATCCAAGCGACGGTGTAAGTCCTATGCAAAAACTTCAAATGGATTCACAAAAGGGCGAAAATGTTCATGTTTGCGCTATAAAAGGTAACTTTGATGATGCGCAAACAGGGGTTAAAAATATCTTCACCAACAATGAAGTTAAGGAAAAATTAGCCGAAAATAATATGCAGTTTTCTTCGGCAAACTCTATTAACTGGGGAAGATTGGCTCCGCAAATTGTTTACTACATTTCGGCATACTGCGATATGCTTTCCCGCGGCGAAGATTATTTAAAAGACGGATTTAACATAGTTGTTCCTACCGGTAACTTTGGTAATATTTTGGCGGCTTATTATGCTAAAAAAATGGGCGTTCCGGTGAATAAGTTAATATGCGCTTCAAATGCTAACAATGTACTTACCGATTTTATAAATACCGGCAAGTATGACCGCAACCGCAACTTCTTTACTACCATTTCTCCGTCTATGGATATTCTTATATCTTCTAACCTTGAAAGAATGTTGTTTGAACTCTCAGGTAATGATGATGCCGCTGTTGCAAAAATGCAAAGTGATTTGTCTAAAGACGGCGTATTTACCGTTAATGATGATATAAAGCAAAAAATGGGCAAGTTGTTCTTTGGCGGTTGCTGTGACGATGAGGCAACTATTGCAACTATTAAAGAACTTTTCGACGAGTACGGCTATCTTTGTGATACTCATACCGCTGTTGCTATGAATGTTTACAAGCAGTATGTAGAAAAAACAGGTGACGATATACCTACCGTTATTGCTTCTACCGCTTCACCTTATAAGTTTGCTAACAGCGTTTTGTCGGCTGTAAGCGACCAAAAGGCTGAAACCGAGTTTGATACAGTGCGCTTATTGTCGGAAGTTACTGCTACAGATATACCGCAACCCATAAAAGCACTAGAAAATGCGCAGGTTCGTTTTAAAGAAATTTGCGAAAAAGAAAATATGCTCTTTGCGGTTTATAACGCACTGGGAATATAGATTAAAAAGCCACTGTAACAGTGGCTTTTCAATATCATTATCTTGATTCAAATGTGTCGCAGCAGGTGTCACGAACTGTAGTTGCGGTGCTGTTACCTACTTGAATTTTACCTGCAGAACAGGTATCGTTTTCTGCATGGTGAATGCAGTTTTTTACATTACAAGAAATACAGTAATTTGTTTCGCATTTATTTTCCATCATGGTTCAATCCTTTCCGACCTTCAGGTCAAGTTTAGTTTGTGCGAAAATCTTAAAAATATGTAAAGGGGAGAAAAATGAGTATTTTTGCTATTTCTGATTTGCACTTGTCCTTTGGCTCCGATAAGCCGATGGATATTTTTCGCGGTTGGGATAATCATACCGACCGTCTTTTAGCAAACTGGAACCGTCTTGTAAAACCGGAAGATACTGTTGTTCTCCCCGGTGATTTATCATGGGCGCTTAAACTTTCTGATACAAAGCCTGACTTTGATTTTTTAAAAAAACTCAACGGTAAAAAAATTATTTTAAAAGGCAACCACGATTTGTGGTGGTCTACCGTTAAGAAACTCAACGAGTTTTTTGCGGAAAATAAAATTGATGACGTAGAGGTGCTGTTTAATAACACGGTTGTCACGCAAGGCCATGCCATTGCGGGTACGCGCGGTTGGTTTTACGATGCGGCGGCGGATGATAAAATTATAGCGCGGGAAGTGGGCAGACTTGAAAAATCTTTGCAAGAGGCCGAAAAAACAGGTTTGCCGATACTATTGTTTTTGCATTACCCGCCGGTATATTCAAATCAGGTTTGCGAAGAAATTTTTTCAGTCATCAAAAAGCATAATATAAAAACTGTATACCACGGGCATATCCACGGAAGTGGTTTCAATAATGCCGTAAAAGAGTATGACGGGGTGGAATTTAGGTTAATTTCTTGTGATTGTATTGATTTTACACCCCTTTTTATAGTTTAAATTACTAAATTTAAACTTTTTTTGAAAATTAGTGGAAAAAATTGTTTTTATATGATATAATATTTTGAAGTGAATAAATAGCATTTTATGCGGAGGTATAAAAATGAGTTTAAAAGAAACAAAAAAACTTGGCGCCAATAGATACGAACTTGAAATTACTATTGATGCTGAAAAGTTTGGAGAAGCTATAAAGAAGGCTTACAACCAACAGAAAAATAAAATCAATATCCCTGGCTTTAGAAAGGGCAAGGCTCCCTATGCTATGGTTATGAAGATGTACGGCGAAGAAACTTTCTTTGAAGAAGCTCTTAACATTCTTTATCCGGAAGCTGTAGATGAGGCTATAAATGAATCTGGTCTTAAAGTTATTAACGATAAGATGGATTTTGATATGGTTTCAATCTCCAAAGAAGAAGGTGTTGATTTCAAGGTAGCCGTTACTACTTATCCTGAAATTGAAATCGGCGAATACAAGGGCTTAAAGGCTGAAAAAGTTAAGGCTGTAGTAGAAGATAGCGAAATCGATGCTCAAATTAAGGGCATGGCTGAACGCAACTCTCGTATGGTTTCTGTTGAAGACAGAGCGGCTCAAATGGGCGACGCTGTTGTTATCGACTTTGAAGGTTTCCAAGACGGTGTAGCATTTGATGGCGGCAAAGCAGAAGGCCATACATTAGAACTTGGTTCTGGTGCATTCATCCCCGGTTTTGAAGAACAAATCGTTGGCAAGAACATCGGTGACGAATTTGAAATTACCGTAACCTTCCCTGAAGAATACGGCGCTGAAAACCTTGCAGGTAAAGAAGCAGTATTCAAGATTAAACTTCACGAAATCAAGTTCCGCGAACTTCCCGAAATTGATGACGAGTTTGCGAAGGATGTAAGTGAGTTTGACACTCTCGATGAATTAAAGGCAGATTTAAAGGCAAAGGCTTTAGAGCAAAAGACCAAGTTTGCTGAAGAAGAAGCAGAGAACGATTTGGTACAGCAGATTGTTGATAGCATTAAGGGTGAAATTCCTGAAGCTATGTTTGAAAGCCGTTTGAACCAAAGCGTAGAAGAGTTTGGTTACCGCTTACAGATGCAAGGTCTTGATTTACAAACCTATCTTAAGTATTCAAACACTTCTTTGGACGACTTTAAGGCTACTTTCCGTCCACAAGCTGAAAGCCAGGTTAAGTTCCGCTTAGCGCTTGAAAAGATTGTTGAACTTGAAAAGATTGAGGCTACCGAAGAAGAACTTAATGCCCGTTTTGAAGAAATGGCTAAGCAGTACAATATGGAAGTTGAAGCTGTGAAGTCGGCTATCCCTGCAGAAGAACTTGCTAAGGATGTTGCAGTTGGTAAGGCTATCGACTTTGTTAAAGAAAATGCGGTTATCACCGAAGTAGAAAAGAAGACCGAAAAAAAGGCTCCTGCAAAGAAGAGCACCGCTAAGAAGTCTACCTCTACTACCAAGAAGACAACTACCGCAAAAAAGACAGAAGAATAATTGATTATAATTTTGTGAATTAGTTAATAATACGGTATATGGGTGCCGGCACTAACGGTGCCGACGCTCATATATTTTGCTTTTTATAAGTTTTTAACCCAGTTATATTTTTTAAAGGAGAATACTTATGAGTTTAGTGCCTTATGTTTTAGAACAAACAAGCCGCGGAGAGCGTTCCTACGATATTTTTTCACGACTTCTAAACGACCGCATAATCATGCTTTGCGAAGAAGTAAACGATACTACCGCAAGTATTGTTATCGCGCAGATGCTTTACCTTGAAGGTCAAGATCCGGACAAAGATATAAGTTTTTATATCAATAGCCCCGGCGGTTCGGTATCGGCAGGTATGGCAATTTACGATACTATGCAGTATATTAAGTGCGATGTTAGTACTATTTGTATGGGTATGGCTGCAAGTATGGGTGCGTTTTTGTTGTCTGCGGGAGCCAAGGGTAAGAGATATGCTCTCCCTAATAGTGAGATTATGATTCACCAGCCTTTAGGCGGCACCAAGGGGCAGGCTACCGAAATTTTGATTCACGCTAAGCATATTGAAAAAACACGCGAAAATCTTAATAGAATTTTGGCGGAAAACACCGGCAAATCTTTAGAAGAAATCGCACGTGATACCGAGCGTGACAACTTTATGACCGCTGCACAGGCGTGTGAATATGGTCTTATTGATAAAGTAATTACAAAGAGGTAATATAATGCCTAATAAAAACGATATGGAAATTTGCTGTTCTTTTTGCGGTAAATCCCAAGACGAAGTAACCCGTTTGGTAGAAGGTCCGGGGGTTTATATTTGCGATAACTGTATACAGTTTTGCAATTCTTTGCTTTTTGAAGATGAAATGCCCAAAAAGCGTTCTAAAAAAGCCGCGAATACCGAATTTGTGCTACCGAAACCGCAAGAAATTAAGGAAAAACTTGACCAGTATGTTATAGGTCAGGATGATGCAAAAAAAACCTTGGCGGTTGCGGTTTATAAC
Organism: Acutalibacteraceae bacterium; assembly: GCA_045591465.1. GTDB lineage: Bacteria > Bacillota > Clostridia > Oscillospirales > Acutalibacteraceae > UBA737. The sequence continues at coordinate 23,640 of JAZNSZ010000042.1, forward strand.
CATTATAAGCGTATCTTCAAGAATGAAAATTCCGAAGTAGAACTTGGTAAAAGTAATGTGTTAATGTTGGGACCTACCGGTGTGGGCAAAACCCTTTTAGCGCAAACTCTTGCTAAGATACTCGACGTGCCGATTGCTATTACCGACGCGACAACTTTAACCGAAGCGGGTTATGTCGGTGAAGATGTTGAGAATATTTTACTCCGCTTAATACAAGCGGCGGATTATGATATTGAAAAGGCGCAACGCGGTATTATATATGTGGATGAGATTGATAAAATTGCCCGTAAGAGTGAAAATGCTTCTATTACCCGTGATGTAAGCGGCGAAGGTGTTCAACAGGCGCTTTTAAAGATTTTGGAAGGCACTGTTTCAAATGTTCCGCCTCAAGGTGGAAGAAAACACCCGCAGCAAGAGTTTATTCAAATAGACACCACAAACATATTATTTATTTGCGCAGGTGCGTTTGACGGTATAGAAAAGGTTATCGAACGTCGCATAGGCGGTAGCAGTTTAGGTTTCGGCGCGGATGTTAAGTCTCCGAAAGCCAAAGAATCCGAGGCGTTAAGCGCCAAGGCTACTCATCAGGACTTGGTAAAGTTTGGCATAATTCCTGAATTAGTTGGTCGTATGCCGGTTATAACTGCACTTTCGGGCATGGACAAGGAAACATTGGTGCGTATTATGATAGAGCCTAAAAACTCCATTATCAAGCAGTATGAAACCTTGTTTAAGTTGGACGATGTGGAACTCAAGTTCGACAAAAAAGCATTAGAAAAGATTGCTGAACTTACTATTGAGCGCAAAACAGGCGCCCGTGGTCTTCGCTCTATTATAGAAGGTGTTTTACAACCATTAATGTTTGAAACTCCTTCGGACGAAACCATAAAGAAAATTACAATCACCTCAAAAACGGTTGAAAACGGTGAAGCAAAAATAGAAAGATAAAAGAAAACCACGAACATAGTTCGTGGTTTTTAATATTCTTCTAAAACTTTTCCGTTAAGAACGGCTTTTATTAGGGTTTCACCGCTGTATTCAAGTTTCAAGGAAAAGAAAGGAATATCTTCTGCCAAAAGTTTTAAAAATATTTTATCACCTTGCCATATGGGTAGTTTGTATATTTCTTTTTTATCTACCCAACAAAGTTCGCCTTCGTCGCAAGTGATTACTTCCCCCGAGAAGTCATCCGAATGGAAAATATGCATATACTCAGTTTCCCATTCGTCTGATACAAAGGTGACTATACCGCGGTAGTTGGCAGAATTAAGCGTTAGGCCCGTTTCTTCCAATACTTCGCGGCGGTTACATTCTTCGGGACTTTCCTTGTCTTCAAACTTTCCGCCAATGGCAATCCATTTATCGCGGTTTAGGTCGTTTGCTTTTTTGACGCGGTGCAGCATTAGATACTTGCCATCTTTTTCAATGTGGCACAATGTTGTATTACGCATAGTGTTTATTCGTCTTCTCCAAGCTTGGTCGCTTCGTGGGTGTAACCTGCTATAAAGAAGGTGTCCTTATCTAGATTATCATAGTCGAAAATACAGTTATATTGAATTTTTTCGTACTGATTTATAAGTTTGGTATAGGGTGAAACATCACTCCACTTATAATAGTTGCCGTTTTTGTCAATATAACCCACAGTATTTATAACGGGTATTTTTTCTGAAAGGTTAAGCAAATATTTGTTATACTCTGTAAGTTGGACCCCCGCAGTTTTAAGAAGTAAGGAAGATAGGTAATTAACGCTAAGTTTATCAATTTCCTGTTCTTCAATATCATAGTTTGCCCAAATGAAAAACGGGGTTATATGACGGCTTTGTTCCTGTTCGGTAGTAAGATTTGAAAGGTTCTTAACCCCTAAAACTTCTTCTACAAACTCCGATTCCACAGTGGGTTGGTGGTCGCCGAACATACATATAATAGTAGGCTCATCTACATTTTCGAAATATTCAATAAGTTTTTTAAACGCGGTATCACTTTGCTTTACGAGAGAAAGATATTGGTTAACCTTTGGGTATTCGTTCTCGCTTGAAGTAAGGTGTATCTTTTCTTCGAAGTTTTTTGAAACTGTGTTATAACCGCCGTGGTTTTGCATGGTTACATTAAATGCAAAATAGGGTTTATTCTTTTTGCGGTTTTTAAAATCTTTAATAATTAAATCGTAGTTGTATTTATCGCTTACATACTGACGAACAAGCATATTTGAATTAGGATAATATTCGTCAATAAGGTCTTGAAGATAATCGGCGTCGTTACCGCTTTGCTGATATTTATCCATAATAGAAATATCTAAAATATCTTCAAGGGTAACAAACTTGTTAAATCCAAAGTTCGAGTAAACGGAAGTGCGGTTCCAGCCTTTCGCATAATAGGGGTGCAGTGCTAAAGAAGAATATTTTTGCGCTTTAAGGGTGGAAACCAACGAAGCCGACGGATTATCCATATAAAGCATATAAGCATTACTGCCTGAAGGTAAAAAGGCGGTTGTATGACCCGTCAAAAACTCGAACTCAGAATTAGATGTACCTGCGCCGATAACCGGAACGTACAGGTTGCCTTTTATAGTGTTTTCTGTGAGAGAACTCATGAAAGGCATATAATCCTTGTTGGTTTCAAATTCGCCCAAAACACTCAAATCCGAAAGAGATTCGTTCATAATGCAGATTATATTCGGCAAATCAGGATCTTCGGTAGAAGCGTCTTCTTCCGATTCGTTTTTATCTATTAGGTCTTTTATTTGGTTTGGGTCGTAGTCGCTAGGCTCGTTCATATAAAGGTATTTCGTATTGGCAAAAAAATTCCAGACGAAGCCATAATTGCGGTATCCGCGCGCTTGGTTCCAGAAGTCAGGCCGAATACCCATGTTGGCAAAAAAGCTTGTAAAATAGAAGAGAATAAGAACAACGGATGCAAGGGTACCCGCAAAAGAACGGGATACCACCCTTGTCCAAATATTATATTTTGGGGTTTTGGTTTTTAATATTATAACTGTAAGCAATATAAATAAAAACGTAGCGGTGATAATTTTATAGTTGGGGGCGTAGTTGTAGGTGTTTGCAACGCCTACAGCGGTAGTAATGCTCAGAAAATCCATTGGTTGAAAGGGAGTTCCGCGAAACTCCATAAGATAGCAGTGAGCAATAGCAAGACCAAAGCATGCCGTGTTTACGATAAGGTAAGAAGTTTTGAAACTTCCCGTGATGGCGAAGAAAACGAAATAGGCAATTAGTATTAGCGTATAATTTGCCAAAAATCCAAGGTAGGTCACGTCGTAAATGAAAATGCCGTTAAGGCATTCGGTAATAGTCATAAGACCGATCGGCATTAAGAATAAAAGAACAAAACCGAATATTTTTTCGGCTAATTTGTTTTTAATGCGAACGGTATATATGGTCGCAAAGCCGATTGCAAAAGGCAGGAAAAGGCAACAAGCCATAAGAATCCAGCGTGTAGAATATGGCAACACCGCAAAAGCGTCAATGCGCAAGATTGTCACAAAAAGAGCAATCAAGCACAAAACGCTGCCTAAGATTTTCGAAACTCGCGTATATGAAACTTCAAATGTGTTATTTAAAAAAGCGGGAAGCTTTTTCCAAAAAAGATTGTATACCTTTTTGCCTACTGCTTGAAAATCCATAACTTTCCTTCCTGTGATTTTAGTCTACCAATCATTATATCACATTTAACCCGTAATAACAACAATTTTATAATTGAATAGTATATTATAGGTGTTAATAGTGTTTGAAATTCTTTTATCTTTAGTCATTGGTGCGGCGATACTTTGTGTATGTTTATCCATACGAAGTTACGCCAGACGTATTATATATAGGAAGAAAAGCGGTTTTTGGGAATGCAAATGTTTTAAAATATTTGCAAAGAAAGTTGACAAGTTTAATATAAAATCAAACAACCCCAAGGCGTAAAAAGGTATAATATAAGGAATCAGGCGTATTTATTAGGCAAATTGCATAAAACTTTGGCTCTTTAGTTAGATGAAGTGCCAAAGTTGAATTTTTTTGGAAAAAAGACTTTACAAATTTAGTTTGATGAAGTATAATAGCATCATCGACACCGCGCATGGAGGAAAAAGAAAATGAGAGTCCACCGAAACTAAACTGAATACTTTTTTATTTTTTTAACGGCTTACTTCACTTGGCTAAACTAATAAAGTGAAAAACAAAACAAACTAATTAATTAAAACATAAAAACATTTAAGGAGAAATTAAAAATGAAAAAATTATTAGCTTTACTTATGACCGTACTTATGATTGTTGCTTGCTTCGCAGGCTGCGGCACTAAAGATGTAATTACTGTAGGTTACACAATTTACGAACCCATGAACTATTTAGATGAAAACGGCGAACTCGTTGGTTACGATACCGAACTTGCAAAAGCAGTTTTCGAAAACTTAGGTTATGAAGTTCTTTTCCAAGAAATCGTTTGGGACAACAAATACACCGACCTTGATTCAAACACAATCGACTGCGTATGGAACGGATTTACCGCTAACACTTCTGACGATGACGGCGTTGCTCGTTCGGAAAAGGTAGACTTCTCATACAACTATATGGAAAACCGTCAGGTTGTAGTTGTTAAGAGCGATTCAAACATCACAAAAGCAGAAGACTTAAAGGGCAAATTCGGCGTAGCTGAAAGCGGTTCTGCAGGTCAAGAATATGCTAAGGGCTTCGAAGGTACTTCTTTCAAGGGCTTCACAAAGCAAACTGACTGCTTAACAGAAGTTAAATCAAAGACTGCTGACTTCGCTGTTGTAGACGCACAACTTGCAAAGAGCTACTGCGGCAAGGGCGACTATGCTGACCTTGTAATCGTTGATGAACTTTCAAGCGATGTTGAGTATTATGCAATCGGCTTCAAGAAGGGTAGCGAACTTACTGCAAAGGTTAACGCTGAACTTGAAAAACTTGCTGCTGACGGCACAATCGCTGCACTTGCTGAAAAATATGGCGTAGCAAACACTGCTATCAAAGATTTTGCAGACCAGAAATAATTAAAAAATATTAATGGTGTGGCAGGTTAATAGCCTGCCACACTTTTTGGGGTTATAAAATGTCATTTTTAGAAGTTACACTGTTTCTATTAGAAGGTTTTAAAATATCGTTACTTATCTTCGCGGTTACCCTTATTTGCGGTATACCGCTTGGTTTGCCTATTGCTTTTTGTTCCATGAGCCGATTTAAAGCGGTCAGGAGCATCTCAAAGGTTATAGTTTGGATAGTTCGCGGTATTCCGCTTATGTTACAAATATTTATAATCTATTATGTGCCGGGGCTATTGTTTGAATACCCGATGTTTAGCCAAATAGATAGATTTATGTTTATGAATTACGGTATTGCCGACGCCGGAAGAATAGTTGCCGTACTTATAGCATTTACTATAAATTACGCTTGTTATTTTTCCGAAATTTACAGGGGTGGTATTGAAAGCATCTCTAAAGGTCAGTACGAAGCGGGATATGTTTTGGGACTTACTAAATCCCAAATTTTCAAAAAGATTATTTTAAAACAGGTTGTAAAGAGAATCGTTCCGCCGATGTCTAACGAAATTATAACGCTTATTAAAGATACCGCACTTGCTAACTGTATTATGGTTTGCGAAATTATTAAACAAGCAAAGGAACTTGCTGCTACAAAGGCTCTTGTGTGGCCGCTTTTCTATACAGGTGCGTTTTATTTGTTATTTGTAGGCGTACTTACAATAGTTTTGGGCAAGTTAGAGAAAAAACTCAATTATTTTAGAGGGTAGTATATGTCGGTATTACAGGTAAAAAATATAAAAAAATCCTTCGGCAAAACCGAAGTTTTAAAGGGAATAGATTTCTCGCTTGAAAAGGGCGAAGTACTTGCTATTATCGGTTCTTCGGGAAGCGGTAAAACCACGCTTTTGCGTTGCTTAAATTTTTTGGAAACCGCGGACGAAGGGACAATAAGTGTTGGCGGAAAACTTTTGTTTGACGGCGCAGAACCCGAACTTAATGACAAGCAAATACGCGAAAACAGGTTGCATTTTGGCCTTGTTTTCCAAAACTTTAATCTTTTTCCACAGTATACGGTGCTTGAAAATGTAACCTTGGCGCCAACGCTTCTTAAAAAAGGCACAGGGGAAGAAATAGAGAAAAAAGCACTCGAACTTATAGAAAGGGTAGGTCTTTCCGATAAGTCCGGTAACTACCCGTGCGAACTTTCCGGCGGACAGCAGCAGCGTGTTGCTATTGCACGTGCGTTGGCACTTAATCCGGATATACTCTGCTTTGACGAACCCACTTCGGCTCTTGACCCCGAGCTTACAGGTGAAGTTTTAAAGGTTATAAAAGGATTAAAGAGTAAAGACAGCACCATGATAATTGTTACTCACGAGATGGAGTTCGCCAAAAATGTAGCCGACAAGGTAATCTTTATGGCCGACGGCGTTATAGAAGAAATCGGAACACCCGCACAAATTTTCGAAAATCCGCAATCCCCTAAAACTCAGCATTTTTTAAGTAAATCAATGGAAGAAATTTAGGTGAATTTATGAGTGATAGAAAAATTACCAACGAAATGATACAAAAGGTGTATGAATTGTTGGCTTCGATTGATAATCCCAAAGATATGGAGATTTTGTTTGCAGATTTATGCACAAACAAAGAAGTTGAACAAATGGCACAGCGTATCACAGCGGCAAAACTTTTAATAGAAGGAAAAACCTATAATCAGGTTATAGATAAGACCGATATTTCTTCGGCAACATTAAGCCGCGTATCGCGTTGTGTTCAATACGGCGAAGGCTATAAAAGGTTTATAAAATAAAAAACTTAGTATATAAGCAATATAATAGAAAAACTCTCTACTGAATTTCAGCAGAGAGTTTTTTGTTATTTTCGAGTAGGTTTTACATTTGATGCAGGAGTAATATTGCCGTCAATAACACCGTTAGCGTCTTCAAAAGCTTTAATATTTTCTCTTACTAAAACAAGTACTTGACTGTTTACACTTCTACCTTCGTAATCAGCTATGTGTGCGATTTTATTCAACATTTCTTCTTCAATTCTTATAGAAACACTTTTGATAGCCATAAATCCACCCCGTAATAAATATATTGTGTATTTATTTTAGATATATTGTGTGTTATAATGTTAAAAACGAATACACGGTATATCTATTATATTTTAAGGGGGATTGTATGAAAAAAATACATGTTGCTTTTTCGGTCATAGAACTATTAACGAAACTAAGGTACTAAAATTAAAACTTATTGAGATTATAGAAAAACTAATTGTGGACGAAAATGTTGATACCTTCCTTTTCGGGAGTAAGAGCCAATTCAATAGACTGTGCCTGGAAACAGTGACCGAAATAAAAGAAAAATACCCGTACATAAAACGAGTTTATGTACGAGCAGAATATTTGGATATAAATGAGCATTATAAAAAACTATCTTTTGGAGAGTTACGAGCACACCTACTATCCGGAACATATTATTGGCTCCGGTCGAGCCACCTATGTCGAGCGCAATTATGAAATGATAAACAAAAGCCAATTTTGCATAGTTTACTATGACGAACCAAACGCCCCAACTACCCGCAAAAGCGGCACCAAAATCGCCCTTGATTACGCTATAAAGCAACGTAAAAAGATTATTAGAGTGTTATGAGCCTTATGAAAGTTTTAGGTTCTCTTGACAAGTGACGTTTTGGGGCTAAATGCCCTGGTGATTATTTTCTTAAACCCTTTGGGTAATGGTTTTTAGCCTTTTTGTCTACAACCTTAGCGCCGCCCAAGGCGATGCCATCAACCGTAACAACTGCCCAACCGTTTTCGCAATCGGCGGGTATTTCTTCGCCGTGAAGGTACTTTACAAGGTCTTGGCTATCGATACTTAGATTTATTTTCCGTTTGAAGTTGTTACCCATTGCCATGAAAAACTGATGATGGGGCAAAAGGTGGTTCTTTCTCACTTCACCTATAGTTACGCCACAGCAAAACGCCTGACCGTCTTTTATAGGCAATTTGTTGTTATAATACACGGGGTTGCCGTTGTATTCGAGTACGTATTCGGGATTGTAATCCGTAAGTGTATTATCAAGAAAATCGGCAACAAGTTTGTTTGTTATTTTTGTGGGTCTCGATTTTGCCAATTCGCATTCACATGTTCCTTTTTGGTGAAGCACTGCCATAAACTGACCTTCACCCTTGGCTTTATGCGGATAAAAACGACGCGCGTAATGCATATTGTCGCATTTGCAACCACTAAAGCGGATACCGGGGGATGTGCTGTTTTGCACCTTCTGATTAACCGGCAAAATTTCAAATTCAGGGTGCCTTTCCAAAAAGGAGTAAATAGTCATTTCGTTTTCTTCTAAAGAAAAGGTGCAGGTAGCATAGATAATATATCCACCGCTTTTTAAAGCCAAAACTGCGTCATCCAAAATCTCGCCTTGCCGTTTTGCGCACATAGCCACATTATTCTCACTCCAGTCGGTTATAGCGGCTTCTTCTTTGCGGAACATACCTTCACCCGAACAAGGAGCATCTACCATAATTAAATCAAAACTATTGGCAAAAGTCTTGGCTAATTTTGCGGTATCCATACAGGTGGTAACTGTGTTGCGAAGACCTAAACGCTCTATATTGCCTGTAAGTATTTTGCAACGCGAAGGGATAATTTCGTTGGATACAAGCACACCGTCTTTACCCAGTTTATTTTTAAGTTGGGTACTTTTGCCACCGGGAGCGGCGCACATATCGAGTATGCACCAATCGGGGTTTATTTCTATACATTCGGCAGGTGCCATAGCGGCAGGTTCTTGAACGTATATAAGTCCTGCGTGGTGGTAAGGGTGGTTGCCTATTTTTTCATACTCAAGGTAATAACCGTTCTCAACATACGGAATTTTCTGTTTGGAAAAAACATTGATTTTCTCAAAATCTTCAATACTTATTTTATCGGTATTAACCCTGAACGCTTTAACGGGTGGGTTTTTTAGTTCTTCAATATAATTATTAAAGTCATCACCGAGCAAGGTTTCCATTCTGTTTATATATTCAATCGGCAGTTGATTCATTACTCTTTACCTTCCGACATTTCAATATTAAGCATACACATACCAACCGCGGTAATTGCCGCAGTTTCGGTGCGTAAAATTCTTTTGCCAAGCGATATAATTTTCGCGTCGCAATCTATCGCTTTTTCTACTTCGCGTTTATCAAATCCGCCTTCGGGGCCGATGAATATGCCAACGGTTTTAACGTTCCCGAGATTTGAAAGGGCGTCGACGGTTGCGCTCATGCCTTCCTTGTTCTCATAAGGCAGTAAAATTAAATCAAGCGTTTTTGCAAACTCAATAGCCTTATCATAAGATGAAACTTCGAAAATTTCGGGAATGATGTTTCGTTTGCTTTGCTTTGCGGCACTCTCGCAAATGGCTTGCCAACGGGTTTGTTTTGATTTTGCTTTTTTGCTGTCGAGTTTAACAACACAGTGTTTCATTTCGACAGGAATAATTCCAAAAGCACCAAGTTCAACACACTTTTGGATTATATATTCCATTTTGTCGCCTTTGGGCAAACCTTGGAATAGATATATTTTAACAGGTAGTTCGGTATCGGTGTAATTTTCTTCCAATATTTCTAACAAAACAGCATCACCGAGAAAGGTTTCTATTCGGCATAAATCGCTCTGAGCGTCGCAACTTATAAGGCAGGTGTCGCCAATTTCCATTCTCAATACATTTTTAATGTGATTATAGTCGTTTCCGCTTATTATATAATGCGAATCTCGTTTGTTAGTTTTGTCTGCAAAAAAGTTGAACATAAAACCCGACCTTTTAAAAAACTTTAACTAATTATAACAGTAAATCTATTTATTTACAAGAGATTTAATTTCGGATAAAAAAGAAAAACACAGCGGGATAACCCATTGTGTTAGTTAAAACATATTCCTTGAAAGATAATCAAGCCGATGGTATAATTAAAAATAATACAAAAACAGGCGTTTATATACGCTAAACCAAAAATCTATTGTTAAATAAATTGTTGTATTTGTAGAAAGAGAGAAAATTAATGTTGATTGAAAAGGCTCCCGGAGAAATCTACTCACAATGCCGAATCCCCGGTATTGTGAGTACCGAAAAAGGAACTTTACTTGCTTATTATGAATGTCGAAAAGCAAATTCGGATTGGGCGGATATTGATATTAAAGTCATTAGAAGCACTGACGAAGGTCAAAGTTGGCAAACAATAACGGTTATTAATGGTGACGGAAATACACTTAATAATCCGGTAATGTTCGTAAAAGGTGATGAACTACATTTTCTATTTTTGAAAAATTATAAAAATCTATTTCATTGTGTCAGCAAAGATGACGGTATAACTTTTTCCAAACCGGAAGAAAAAATCATAGATTGTGATATTTTTTACAATGTTGTAGCGGTTGGTCCGGGACACGGCATTGTACATAACGAAAAAATGATTATACCTATATGGTTTGCTCAAAATAAAGAAATACCAAAAGGTCATAAACCTTCGATTATCTCAACACTATATTCAACCGACGGTGAAAAATGGCGATTGGGCGAATTTATTGGTAAAGACGTTTTGGTAAACCCCAGCGAATGCGCATTGGCTATCACTGCAGATAACAAAGTTTTTATTTCAATCCGAAATGAAAACGAGTGTCGTCAACGTGCTTTTGCGCTTAGTGATGACGGATTAACTAACTGGAAACAACTTCATTTTAATCCGCAAATACCGGACCCAATATGCATGGGAAGTATGTGCCACGATAACGAAAAAATTTATCACATAAATTGCAACTCAAATACCAATAGAGAAAATCTTGTTGTAAAAATAAGCGATGATTGCTTTGAAAACATGGAAGATATTTTTGTAGATACTCCTGCCGGATATTCCGATATCGCTATTAAAGATAATACCCTTTATATTCTCTATGAACGCGACTGTTCTAACGGGGGACTATATTTTAAGAAAATTGAATTGCAAAAACATAAATAAAAAGAAAAGAACCGACTAAAAGTCAGTTCTTACTTTGGTGCACCTGAGCATTCTATAATCGAACCGTTTACCTCTTTAAGAGACACGGTTTTGCTTGCTTCCTTATAATTAAATGTTATGACTAATTTGTCGTCGTAAAGATATACGGCATTTACAAAAATGTCAATCAGTCTTTGTTTGTGTTCCTTCGTTTCTAAGCTCATGTTTTGAATATGCCTGAGCCATAATACTAAGCCCTCTTTCGTGATGGTGGGCTTCTTCATTTCTTCCTTGATGAGTTTTAACTTAATCTCATCTCTCGTCTGCTCCAACTCAATCATTCTTTGTTTTGTAGTCGGAGTTATAATTCCTTCTTCTATTGCTCTAAGCAGATTGTTAAGTGCGGTCTCTGTTTCACTAAGCCGTTGTTTAAGTAGTTGTATTGCGGGGTTTTCTTTCTTCGCATTCCTAAATACGATACTTGCGATGTCCTCAATGACATTATCATCAATCATCATCTCCCGGGTGTGCTTAACAACAATGTCTTCAATCCATTCTTTTTTTACCGTCTTTTTATCGCAGGTATGTTTGTACTTAGCGTTGTTGCATTTGTAATATCGGTGAACCGTACCGTTTCGTGCAGTGCCGCTTTCACCGGTCATATAGACACCGCATTTGCCGCAAAACAGCTTTGTGGTCAGTAAGTAATCATCTTCGGCTTTATGTCTTGCCGTTGCTCGCTTATTCTTCGCACGCTCACGCTGCACCTTGTCAAATGATGCTTGTGGGACTATTCTTGGTATGCCGTCTGGGTTAACAATATCTCGGAACTTGTATTCACCGATATACCGTCGGTTTTTCAGCATATCCGTTACGATATTAATGGTTATTTTCGTTCCGTGGGAAGTGGTAACACCTTTTGCATTTAGCATTTCAACAATTTCTTTTATAGTTTTGCCATTCGCATAGGCTTCAAATGCTTGTACTACGTAGGGCGCTTTAACGGGATCCACCTCAAACATTTGGTCCTTGTTAATAACATAGCCGATAGGGACTGTACCGCCATTAAATTTACATTTTAGCGCATTCTCGGTCATACCTCGTGTAACTTTTTCGGAAAGTTCAACCGAATAGTATTCTGCATAA
>JAZNSZ010000043.1:0-2903 GCA_045591465.1 Acutalibacteraceae bacterium
CAACCTTTATTTTATAAAGGCGAACCACATAATTTTTGATTATGTGTAGTGAGTACAAATAATCGTTTTATTTTAGCGAGCAGACCGTTTTTACTCCGCAAACGGTTATTTGTATTAGGACACCTAAAACCGCATTTAAAAGCAAAATAAAAGCGCTTGGGAATATCCCAACAATAAGCCTTGTATATACAAACAATATGCTTGCCGTGGTAGTACAAAGGCGATGCTTGCCATATAAAAAACCGCCGTGGAGACTCGGCGGAAAAACATTATTCTGGATAACAATATTTATTTTCTTTTGGTAAATGAAAATCGTTTTCGTTTACCTCGTCTTTATGTTCGTTATAAAACTCTATCAATTCGGCAATACCTAAATCAGCATAAGATAAAGTCTTATATCTTAAAAACCGTCTTAATTCATTAAGTACATCATAAAGTTTTAAAACACGCTTTGCCGTTTCAACTGCTCTTGCCCTATCGTAAGCAACAAAATCGGGGTAATTGTGTTTAAAGTCCTCAGTGTAGCATTTTACAAAATAAAGGCCGTCTTTATTTACAACACCAATTCGCCAACGATAAATAGAAAGAATTTCACCCCAAGAAACAGAGGTATTTACAGAATACTTACAAGACTTTGCCATAATAAAAAACTCCTTTTAATTGATTTTTTTGCAAAGACCTGCTATAATAATAAAGCAAGCCTATGCTTGTATCTAAACCCCTGTTGTGTGAGGTCTCCAAACTGCAACACAATGGGGGTTTTCCCTATTTTATATTCTGTTTTAATGCCACTATCAGCGAAAGACAACCGTTCATTTGCACATTGTCAAGGCTACGAAAATTTTTGTAAACAAAATTTTTCTCGGCACAAGGCAACCTTGACAATGCACATTTTCGGTGCTATTCGCCAATCGTGGCGAGGAACTCAAAAGCATAAAGTTTAAAAGACTTTCACCCTCACCATATTTTATTATAGCACCGAAAACCATTCACTATATTTGTGCTATCTTATAACCGTTCTTATGGCTCGGAATCTAAAAGCATAAAGTTTAATTATCAGCCTTACCGAAAAGCCGTTTTAAAAGTGGTATTTTCGGCGGTGGTAACTGTTTATCTTGTTCAGCCTTTAAGAGTATTTGGAAATTTCGATTTTGTTCCATAAGGGTAGATATTTGTTCGTCTTTAATTCGTAATTGTTCTGTAAGCAAAGCAACAATATCACTATCAGCAGAATTGTTTTTATTTTCTGTTTTCGGCTCAGTAGAAATACCATAAACAGACTTGAAATACAACAGTCCTTCGGATGTTATTTGTTTAAACCTTGTTTCAACTTGGTTTAAATAGAGGTTTAATTCATCAGGTGTAAATGCTTTAATTCGTTTATGTATCATTTGCACCGAAACACCGCATATTTCCGCTACTTCTGCAACTGTAAGAATAACAATCACCGCCTTTCAATATGGTTTAATGTGGTTTAAACTTTGGTTTAAAATGGTTTAAAGTATGGTTTAAACTACTCTTGACAAAACTACCGTCTTGTTTTATAATAATCAATGTCGATGAATGATTGTTTTAACTCTTGCAGGAGTTCATCTGTATAATCAAGCCAAGATACAGAACAATAATCATTCGTATATGTAGGTGCTATGTTTGCAGACATAGTACCTTTTTTTATTGTCTCAGCCATCTGTAAACCTCTGCTATGATAATACAAATGTGCATTTAATTCTGTAACGCTTGTAGCAAGATTTTTATTGATATACTTTGTTATATATTTGCTTACTGCCTCTTGATTTCGTATAGGCTCTAAATCGCAAAAACCAAACTTTTTTTGATAAGCAAGCCAATTATAAACTATATCACCGTTTTTTACTTTTTCTGCAAGTGCTTTTCCCATAGTATCACCGATTACAAATTGCTTTAATTCGCTTTGAGGTAAACCGTTTATAAAGCCGTGAATATGCCACGATTTGCCGTCAGTATGTAATTCCGGAATTAAAAGATAATCAATTTTACAACCTAATTTTTGTCCTTGATTAGAAAGCCATTTTGTTAAATCTTTATGATACTTGTTTAAGTCAGTACGGTCATATTTGCTACCGTCAATAGTACCCGTAAAAAAGTATTGCCACGGATTACAAAACGCTAATTCAAATATTTTATTTTTTGCTCTTGTGATACTCTCTTCTAATTTTTCATCATTAACAGTACCACGAACACAAGAAAGCTCTGTATCATCTTCAATACCAGCAGTACGAAGACAATTCATTCTAATTACTTTTATTTTCTTGTTTTCACCATAACCAAATACTTTTAAAATCGTTTGGTCATACTTGTATTTGACATCTTTTAAGGGCAATAATTACACCTCTTTTCTAACCCTAAAAATACAAATTTAGCGTAAAGTGTTAGTTAGTCAAGTAATAGAGAGGGCGGGCGGGCCCCACTACGTGTGGGGCCCCGTCTCCGCCCCCACGCTCTCCCATACTCTCACACTATCACTCATTCTCACTCTGTTTTGATTTCTCAAATTCTAATGCTTCTTTAAATACTTTAAGCATTTCAGGCATATTATCAACTGTTTTATCTTTCTGTAATTTTTCAGTTAATGCAGTAGCAATATAAGCAGACCGTGAAATATACATAGCCTTTGCTTTTTCGTCAATTTCCTTAACCAAACTATCAGCCAAAGTAATATTTAATCTCATAATTTTCACCTCACTACTTAATACACCTATTATACACACTCAATACATATTTGTCAACCTTTATTTTATAAAGGCGAACCACATAATTTTTGATTATGTGTAGTGAGTACAAATAATCGTTTTATTTTAGCGAGCAGACCGTTTTTACTCCGCAAACGGTTATTTGTATTAGGACACCTAAAACCGCATTTAAAA
>JAZNSZ010000044.1:0-10924 GCA_045591465.1 Acutalibacteraceae bacterium
TTATACCGTCGTAAAAAGATGAAAGAAAAAAGACTTTTAAAAAGACAAAAATTACAAGAAGCATTCTTAAAACAAGAACCTTATGATTATTTTAATATCAATAGATAAACAGCGATTTTCGCTTTTTGTCTACTAATTTAGTTATGATGGGCATAATAATTACATTAAATAAGGAGGGGAAAGTTATGGAAAAACAAATTTTAACCTTAATAGAAGAAAAGAAATTTGCTAAACTGCGAGAACTCCTTATTGATATGAACCCCGCTGATATCGCTATAATTTTAGAAGAAGCGGAAGAAAAAGACTTACCTATCGTTTTTCGTATACTTCCCAAAGAACTTGCGGCCGAACTTTTTAGTTATCTTGAAAGTGATATGCAACAGTTTTTGATAGAAAAACTTAGCGATACTGAAATTAAACAGGTTTTTGATGAGTTATTTATGGATGACACTGTTGATATTATTGAAGAAATGCCCGCTAATGTTACAAAGCGTATTTTAAGGCATACAAGCCCAGAAAAACGCAAGATGATTAATCAACTGTTGGCATATCCTGATGATAGCGCCGGCAGTATTATGACTACCGAATATATTGACCTTAAAAAGACAATGACGGTAGACGATGCTATTGACCGTATACGAAAAATTGGTCTTCAGAGTGAAACTATTAACACGTGCTATGTTATTGGCGCTCACCGCCGACTCCTTGGTATTGTTACAATTAAAGATTTGCTTTTAAATCCCAAGGATAGTGTTTTGGAAGATATAATGGATGTGAATGTTATATCTTCGAATACGCTCGACGATAAAGAAGAAGTTGCTTATTTGTTTGAAAAATATGACCTTATGGCTGTACCGATTGTTGATAAGGAAAATCGTCTTGTTGGTATAGTTACTGTTGATGACGCTATCGACGTTTTGCAAGAAGAAGCAACCGAAGATATCGAAAAAATGGCGGCTATTTTACCAAGTGAAAAATCATATTTTAAAACAACCGTCTGGTCGGCATTTAAATCGCGTATTCCTTGGCTTTTGCTTTTGATGATTTCTGCTACCTTTACGGGCGCTATTATTTCAAGTTTTGAAGAAAAACTTACCGTTTTACCCGCGCTGATTACTTTTATACCTATGCTTATGAATACGGCTGGTAATGGTGGAAGTCAGTCTTCTGTTACTGTTATTCGCGCAATTTCTTTAGGTGATATTGAATGGCGTGACATTTTACGCGTTGTTTGGAAAGAAACTCGTGTTGCTATTGTTTGTAGTGTAGTGTTAGCGTCGGTTAACTTTATAAAAATGATTTTGGTTGACCATTTATTGTTTGATACATTTGACGCCGGTAGATACATGGGTGAAATAATAGTAGTCTCGATTACGCTTTTTGTTACAGTGCTAATAGCAAAGATTGTTGGCGGTGTTTTGCCGATGTTAGCCAAAAAATTAAAACTCGACCCCGCAGTAATGGCAAGTCCTTTTATTACAACAATCGTTGATGCTATTGCACTTGCAATTTACTTTAACGTTGCTATTTTTGTTTTGAATATTTAATGTATAATTTAAACTGTTTTTATATTTGACAACTGAACATTTGTTCGTTATAATATAATTATGAATGATTTAATTTTTTTTAAGAAAGCCTGTTTTACAGGGTATCGTCCCGAAAAATTCCCTTTTAAACTTAATAGAAATAGTGCGGAATATGAAAAAATGATTGACCGCATTAATAAAACCCTTGAGGCCTTGATTGAAGATGATTGTAAAATTTTTTACACGGGCATGGCTATGGGGTTTGATATTATATGCGCAGAATGCGTATTAGAATTCCGCAAAAAATATAAAGATATTCAGTTGATTTGCGCTTTACCTCACGAAAAGCAAAATATAGCATATCCTGTTGATTGGCAACAAAGATATAAATATGTTTTAAAAAAATGTGACAGGCGCGTTTTGGTAAACTATGAATACCATAAAAACTGTTTTCAAGAGCGAAATATGTATATGGTTGATAACAGTGATTTTGTTGTTTGCTGGTACGACGGAAAGCCCGGCGGTACAAGGAACACTTTAAGATATGCTCAAAAACAAGATAGAACGGTTATTAATATAAATATAAATTATTTGGAAAATTTTGATACTCTTCAAACTATGATTTGCCTTTAAAACCCCGATTTTTCGGGGTTTTTTTAGAATTTGGTATTGACTTTTAAATATTTAGCGGTATAATTGTATACATATATACACAAACACACAGGAGTGGTAAAATGTTTGAACTATCCAATAAGACAAATTTGCTTGAACAGAATGCTTACCGATATTCGTTGCAAGATGTAAAAGAAGCAAATCTGAACCGAGATTTGTATTCTTATGACGATGTACCAAGAATTGCATTTAATCATCGCAGGGTGCCTATAGGTATGCCGCAAGATATTTGGATTACCGATACATCTTTGCGCGACGGTCAACAATCGGTTGAGCCTTATTCGGTTAAGCAAATTGTAGATATATATAAACTTCTTTCAAAACTTGGCGGACCTTACGGACTAATTCGTCAAACCGAATTTTTTGTCTACAGTCAAAAAGATAGAAAAGCGATAGAAGAATGTCAGGCTTTGGGTTTAAAGTTTCCTGAAATTACTACCTGGATTCGCGCTTCCAAAGAAGACTTTAAACTTGTTAAAGACTTAGGTATTAGAGAAACAGGAATTTTGGTTTCTTGCAGTGACTATCATATTTTCAAAAAACTTAAAATGACCAGAAAAGAAGCAATGAATACATATCTTTCGACGGTTGCTGAAGCTTTTGAAGCGGGTGTTATGCCGCGTTGCCACCTTGAAGATATTACAAGGGCTGACTTTTACGGCTTTGTCGTGCCCTTTGTAAATGAGCTTATGAAAATGTCACGCGATGCGGGTATACCTGTTAGAATTCGTGCATGTGATACCATGGGTTATGGTGTACCTTATCCCGAAGTTGTTTTGCCAAGAAGTGTACCAGGTCTTATTTACGGTTTACAGCATTATTCCGAAGTGCCGAGTGAATTGCTTGAATGGCACGGACACAACGATTTTTATAAAGGTGTTACCAATGCTGCTACGGCTTGGTTATACGGTGCGTCGGGTGTTAACTGTTCGCTCTTAGGTTTAGGTGAGCGTACAGGTAATGTTCCGCTTGAAGCAATGGTTATGGAATATGCCGCACTTCGCGGTTCCTTTGATGGTATGGACCCCACGGTTATTACCGAAATTGCCGACTATTTTAAAAACGAGATTGGTTATAACATTCCGCCAATGACGCCTTTCGTTGGAAAGAATTTTAATGTTACAAGAGCAGGTATTCACGCTGATGGTTTATTAAAGGATGAAGAAATATACAATATATTTAATACTAAAAAGATTTTAAATCGTCCTGCTTCAGTACTTGTTGGTAAAGCAAGTGGTCTTGCCGGTATTGCTTACTGGATTAACACCAACTACAATTTACCTGACGATAAACTTATCGATAAAAAAGACCCGTTAGTTATAAAACTTAAGGAATGGATAGATAAGGAATACGAAGACGGCCGTCAAACAACACTTTCAGATGGCGAACTTGAGGCAAAGATTGCTGAATTGTCAGGCGATAGATTTAATAAGTGCTAAGGAGAAGAATGATGTTAGAACATAAAACAGTATCACTTGCGGATCAAGTTTACGATGCTTTAGAGACTGATATTTTAAGCGGTAAATTTGTTCGTGGTGATATTTTAACAGAAAATAAACTTTGCGAAATCTTGGGTGTAAGCCGTACACCGATAAGAGAAGCGCTTCGTCGGTTAGAACAGGAAAACCTTATCGAAGAAAGCGGTAAGGGTTCTATGGTTTTAGGTATTACCGAAAAAGATTTGCAAGATATTTTTATTATCAGACAGCAATTAGAAGGTTTGGCGGCATCGTTTGCGGCTAAAAATTGCACCGATGAAGAAATTGCAAAATTGAAATCGGTTATTGAACTACAGGAATTTTATCTTGAAAAGCACAATGCCGAACAAATAAAGATTATGGATAACCAATTCCATGCAACGCTTTACAATATTTCTGGCAGTGTAATTTTTAATAATATTTTGGTTTCACTACATAAGAAGGTTCAAAAGTACCGCAAGGTTTCGGTACAGTCCAAATCAAGAGCGGTTGATTCGGTAAAGGAACACAGACAAATTTATGAAGCAATATATGCGCGTGATGCAAAGAAAGCAGAAGAATTTGCAGTAGGGCATGTAATTAATGCTTATAATCATATAATCGGAAAGGATTAATAACAATGGGTTTAACAATAGCACAAAAAATAATTAAAGAGCATATGATAAGCGGAGATATGACTGTTGGCAGTGAGGTTGCTTTAAAAATCGACCAAACCTTAACACAAGATGCAACAGGCACAATGGCTTATCTTGAATTTGAAACAATGGGTCTTGACCGCGTTAAGACCGAGCGTAGTGTGGCTTATATCGACCACAACACTTTACAGTCAGGCTTTGAAAATGCCGATGACCATAGATATATTCAATCGGTTTGTAAAAAGCATGGTATATACTTCTCACGTCCCGGAAACGGTATTTGTCACCAAGTTCATCTTGAACGTTTTGGAAAACCCGGCAAAACTTTAATCGGTTCGGACAGTCATACCCCTACCGGTGGCGGTATCGGTATGCTTGCTATGGGCGCCGGCGGTCTTGATGTTGCTGTTGCAATGGGAGGCGGTGCTTATTACATCACAATGCCTAAAATGTATAAGGTAAACCTTATCGGCAAACTTAACCCGTTTGTTACTGCGAAAGATATTAGTCTTGAAATTTTACGTATCCTTTCGGTTAAAGGCGGTGTTGGTGCCATTATTGAATGGGGCGGTGAAGGTGTTAAATATTTATCAGTGCCTGAACGTGCAACAATTACAAATATGGGTACCGAACTTGGTGCTACAACTTCAATTTTCCCGTCTGATGAGATTACAAAAGAATTCTTAAAAGCGCAAGGCAGAGAAGAGGATTATATCCCGCTTGAAAGTGATAATGATGCACAATATGATAGAGTTATCGATATCAATCTTCAAGAATTAAAACCTTTGATTGCTTGTCCGCATAGCCCTGATAACATTGTTACCGTAGAATCTTTAAAAGGTACTAAAGTTGACCAGGTTTGTATCGGTTCTTGCACCAATTCTTCCTTGTTCGATATGTTAAAGGTTGCCGCACTTTTAAAAAGCAAAACAATCGACCCATCGGTTAGTCTTTCTATTTCACCGGGTTCTAAGCAGGTTCTTTCTATGCTTGCTGATTGCGGTGCTTTAAGCGATATTTTGGCTTCAGGCGCCCGTGTTCTTGAATGTGCTTGTGGCCCGTGTATTGGTATGGGATTTTCGCCTAACTCTGCAGGTGTTTCGTTACGTACTTTTAACCGTAACTTTATTGGTAGAAGCGGTACCGCAGATGCCAGTGTTTATCTTGTTTCACCCGAAACTGCAGTTGCGGCGGCTATTACAGGAGAAATTACCGACCCACGTCTTTTAGGCGAAATGCCTGAAATTACTATGCCAACCAACTTCAAAATAGATGACAGCGCGGTTATTGAACCTGCATCACAGAAAGATGCTGAGAGTCTTGAAATTTTACGCGGTCCTAATATTAAACCATTCCCGCAATCAAAACCCCAACAAGATACTCTTAGCGCTGAATTAGTGTTAAAGGTTGGTGACAACATTACCACCGACCATATTATGCCTGCCGGTGCTAAAATATTGCCTTATCGTTCTAATATTCCGCATTTGTCACAATTCTGCTTCGGCGTTTGCGATGCAACTTTCCCCGAAAGAGCCAAAGCGCTGGGAGAATCTATAATAGTTGGCGGTAGTAACTACGGTCAAGGTTCATCACGTGAACACGCAGCATTAGTTCCTATGTACTTAGGCGTTCGTGTTGTAATAACCAAGAGTTTTGCACGTATCCATATTGCTAATCTTATAAACGCTGGTATAATGCCGCTTACGTTTAAGAACCCCGACGATTATGATAGATTAAATCAGGGAGACAAATTAGAACTTAATAACGTTTTCGCAGGTATGGATAACGGAGAAATCGAACTCAAAAATACTACAACCGGTGAAAGTTATACTCTTGTTTGTTCGTTTACCGATAGACAAAAAGCAATCTTAAAGGCCGGCGGTTTGTTGGCTTATACTAAGGAAGGTTAAGTTATGGAAAACTATATTAATACTGCTGTAGAGCAATTTAAGACTCTATTAACCGAACAAATTGCGCGTCAGCAAAGAATGGAAAAAGACAGCGGCGCTACCGATTATCAAAAACTTGATAAAATAATTATCGGTATTTGCAGCGGCGACGGCATTGGACCTATTATTTCTAAAGAAAGTAAAAGACTTTTGGATTTTATTTTAAAAGACGAAATCCAAAACGGCAAGGTAGAACTTCGTATTATCGAAGGTTTAACTATTGAAAACCGTATTGCGCATAATAAGGCTATTCCTGATGATGTATTGGCAGAAATTAAGGCTTGTAATGTTATATTAAAAGCACCTACAACAACCTTAAAAGGCGGAACATTAGAGAGTGCGAATGTTGCAATGCGTAGGGAATTAGACCTTTACGCTAACGTACGTCCCGTGTGTGTTCCCGAACAAAATATTGATTGGACATTCTACCGCGAAAACACTGAAGGTGAATATGTCTTAGGCAGCCGCGGTATTGAAATTCCCGATACTTTGGCGATGGATTTCAAGGTTACAACAAATGCCGGTACAAAACGTATTTGCCGTGCGGCGTTTGAATTTGCTAAAAAGAACGGTAAAACTAAGGTTGCTATCGTTACGAAAGCAAATATCATGAAAAAGACCGACGGAAAGTTCTCTCAAATTGCTAATGAAATAGCAAAAGATTATCCGGAAATTACTGCTGAGGAATGGTATATTGATATTATGACCGCTAACCTTGTTAACGAGAATATTCGTTCCGATTTCCAAGTGTTTGTAATGCCTAATCTTTATGGTGATATAATTACTGATGAAGCGGCTCAAATTCAAGGCGGCGTTGGAACTGCCGGAAGTGCTAATATTGGTGACAAATATGCTATGTTTGAACCCATTCACGGCACTGCACCGCGTTTAATTGAAGCAGGTAGGGGAGAATATGCTAATCCTACAAGCATGTTCAAAGCAACCGAAATGATGCTAAGACATATTGGCTTTACTGAAAAGGCGGATAAATTAAATAATGCTTTAAATATATGCACCGAAGTTGAAAAGAAGATAGTTGTTGATGATAGTGAAAACAGCGCTACTTGTTCAGAGTTTGGTGACTATTTAATGAGTACAATTAAAAACCTATAATTTCCAAAATCCCACAATATTGTGGGATTTTTTATATTTTGTATACTGTATTTAGTTGACATATTACTCAAAAAAATATATAATATATCTTGTAATAAAATGTCGAAAGGGTAATTATGACAAAAAATACAAAACTAATATCGTTTGCTCTCGCATTAATTATATTAGTGTCTTCTTTTGCAATTCTTTCGAGTACGCCGGTTATTGCTGAAACTGTAAAAATAGGTTTTATTAGCAATACCAATGTAAATGTTCGTGAAGACGCTTCTACTTCCGCAAAATCTTTGGGTAAAGTTTCTGTGTGGACTGTAAAGGTTATCGGAAGCAAAAAGGACACTGATAAAAAACAAAATTATACTTGGTACAATGTTTCATATACTTCGAATAGTAAAACCATTAACGGTTACGTAAGGGAAGATTATATCGAAGTTAAAGAATATAATTTGGACGCTACCTTTACTAACGAATTAAAGAATTTCCCAACTTCATATCATGACGACTTGATACTTTTACATGCGATATATCCAAATTGGGTGTTTAAAGCCGACAAGGTCTCGCAATCGCTTGCTTCCGCTGTCACCGCGCAGGATGATAAATTTAGAAAACTCATTCAATCTACAAATAAATCGTGGTATTCTATGAGAAAAGGTTGCTACAACTGGACCACGGGCAAATTTATCGAAACCGATAGTGGTGGTTGGTACGGTGCATCTCGCGAAGTTATAACGTATTATATGGACCCTAGGAATTTTTTGAACGCGAATGACATTTATTTATATATGCAACAATCTTACGATAGCAATTTGCAAACTCTTTCAGGTGTTGAAGAAATCGTAAAAGGTACTTTTCTTGATAGTAAAATTGCTGATACCAAAGATGAGTTTTATAATAAAAGATATTCTGAAGCAATTATTGCTGCCGCGAAACAATCTTTAGTAAACCCCTATATACTTGCTTCTACAATTATTCAAGAGCAGGGAACAAATGGTGCTACTTTAAGTAAAGGTACAACCTACAATAACACTACCGTTTATAATTTTTTTAATTTTAGTGCTAGTGGCAGTTCTTCTGAAGAAATTATTGAAAACGGTGCTAAATTTGCTTACGAGCAAGGTTGGACGACACCTTCAAAATCTATCATTGGCGGTGCCAATAAATATAGTTCTAACTATGTAAGAGAAGGTCAGGATACTTATTTTTATAAAAATTTCAACGTTTTAAATAAAGGAGAAGAATGGCACCAATATGCTCAAAATGTGCAGGATTCATTAACTTCTTCAAGAAAACTTAAAAATTTGTACGCTAAAGATAATAATGTAAAATTAATATTTCGCATACCTGTTTACAGTTCTTTTCCGAGTTCGGTTTCAAAACTACCCACCGCTAGTGATAAGTTAAATAATTATTATTTTTCAGATATAAAGGTAGATGGTTTAACCCCTAGTTTTAATAGATATACTAATGATTATTCTTTATCTATTGATGGTGACACGGCTGTAAATTTGGAACTTCCTTCGGGTGCTAGTTATACAAGCGCCGAATCGTTTTCACTTAAAAAAGGTGAAAACACCGTAAAACTTGTCGTTAAATCTCAAACAGGTTACAAAAACACTTATGTTATCAACGTTGACGCTGAGAAGGAATGCACATTATACGTTTCTACTGGTTCTAAAACCGAACAAACAACAGTAGTCAAAGGTGATACAAACGGTGATAGCAAAATCACTACAAGCGATCTTGCTAATGTACGATTGCATCTTTTAGATATTATCGAGTTAAAAGACGATAACCTAGCCGGTGCCGATACTAACGGTGACGGTAAAATCACAACTTCCGATTTAGCAAATATCAGACTTCATTTATTAGAAATTATTACATTAAAATAACGGAGCAATACTATGAAAACATTATTTAAAATCTTATCTTTCCTTGTTACGCTTTCTCTGGTTTTTAGTTTATTTACTATTTCTTCAACCGCCGCAAGCAGTGCTACTTTGTATTTTAACAAAAATTCTATCGAAGTTGGCAAAGAAGTTACAGTTAGTGTTTCAATAAATCCAAATATAGAAATGTATGCTGTGGCCTTTAATTTGGAATATGATGATTCCGTCTTAGAATACAAGGAAGGCAATGGTGTTGGAAATGCGGGTGTCATTAAAGTTGTCGAATCACCCACAGGCAGTAAGAGTGTTAAATACAATCTCACCTTTAAAGCGATTAAAGCGGGTTCATGTACTTTTTCTGTTACTGATTGCACGTATGATATTTTAGGTGATAACAATAGTGCAACAACTAAAAAATTTGGTGGCGCATCTGCAACTATGACCGTAAAAGATCCTTCTCTTTCAAGTGATGCAAAATTAAAATCTTTAAAGGTTACCGGTTTCTCGCTTTCTCCGTCTTTTTCTTCAACTACTACTAGTTATAAAATAACTGTTCCGTATGAGACAAAAAAGATAAACGTTAGCGCTACACCTTCCGATAGCGCAGCTAAGGTTAAATCAGTGTCAGGCAACACCAATCTTAAGGTTGGTAAAAACACAGTTACTGTATCGGTAGAGGCGCCAAACGGCACATTGAAAAAGTATACAATAACGGTTACCCGTTCTAAAAAGGAAGAAAAGGAAGAAACCGATGATACTTCTTCTGATGATTCTGAATCCGAAATTATTGATGAATCTCCATTGGAAACAACCGTCGAAGGTTCCTTATTCACAATAGCGCAAACTATTCCGCAAGAGATTCTATTTGACGGTTTTTCTATAGAAGTTTCAAAGGTTAATGGATATGATATTGAAACCGCTGTTGATGCCGATAAAAATTATAAGATTTTCTATTTAAAATCCCAAGATAGCGAAGATTTAACTCCTTATTTGTATGATGAAGCGTTAGATACTTTTGAAAAACTAAAATACGGTTCATTTAACAATAAGAACTATATTTTTGCCCAAATTCCAAACGATTTTGATTATTCGGGTACCATGACACTTTCCAATCAAAACATTGGTGAGTTTTCTGTTCAATGTTTAAACTATACTTCTTCTAATATATCGGAATTCTATTACGTGTATTGCTTTGTTGACGGTGAATTTTCTTGGTATAGATACGACGTTTTAGAAAAATCTTTGCAACGTTTTCCTGAGTTTCAACCATCAACAACCACACAAGTACAACCTAAAGATAACATATTTACCCGTTTTGCCAGTCTTTCGACTAACGGTAAAGTGATTATTATAGCCTTGTTTATTGCTCTTTTAGGTGTATTTTCTCTTCTGATTTTGATTATTTTTTACTTCGTAAAAAAAGCAGTAAGTCGTCCTGAAAATATTTATTTTACCGAAGATGTTTTTGATGAGATAGAAGTTAAAAAAGATGATGCACCGTTAGAATAAAACTAAAATGCTGTCTCAAACTACGGGACAGCATTTTTTAAGAATTATATTTTAAAAAAATTCATATTATTTATCGGTGATAATATGGAAATTTTAAAATACTTAACTTTAGGTTTAATTATAATCGCTTCATTAATTATATTTTTCTTAGGAATTCGT
>JAZNSZ010000045.1:0-3808 GCA_045591465.1 Acutalibacteraceae bacterium
GAAGATCCTCTGGAAATAGTAGGGAGACAAATATGCCCGTTTTGCGATCTGACGAACCTTCAGTTCCTCGGTCAGATGCGATTCGATATAGACCAGTGCATTCTGGATACCTTCTGTCAAGTCTGCCATGGGGATCCCTCCTTACTGAGTGCATCATATCATACAGAATTAGAAAAATCCCGACTTTTTATGCCAAAGTGGATATCTTAGCAAAATGATCTCCGTTTTTCAATGCTCATGATATAATAAGGGCAAATACAGTATAGATCATAATATGATCAGGGAGTTTTATTGGACAGTTAATGATTTATAATAATACCATCAAACAAAAGAAAACAGCATTATGGAGGGATACTCATGTGGTTCTCATTACTGTTGGGCAGCATCTTGTTCCTGATCATGGAAGTTCCGATCGTCTTTTGGCTGGTAGTGGTCCCCTTGGGGATCATCACGATCGTCAACTTTATTGTATGGATCAATAAGTGATCGGAGGTAGCATAATGGCATTAATAGTTAAAAATTTCGCTGCCTCTTCTGTGCCCGACGCAAAAAAGGTATTCAACGTTGCAAACCTGGTAGTTCAAGACTATAAAAAAGGCAACGATGTTATTGTTGTAGTTTCTGCCCAAGGTGATACTACTGATGACCTTATTGCGAAAGCTAAGGAAATCAATCCCAAAAATCCATCAAAGCGTGAAATGGATATGCTCTTATCCGCCGGTGAACAAATTTCAATTTCCTTACTTGCTATGGCTATTGAAACAATGGGTTGTCCCGTAATTTCACTTCTTGGTTGGCAAGCAGGTTTTAATACCGATTCCCACCATACAATCGCCCGTATCAAAAATATTAACGGCGAAAGACTAAAGAACGAAATTGAAAAGAAGAAGATTGTTATCGTAGCAGGTTTCCAAGGCATTAACAAGTATGACGATGTTACAACTTTGGGACGCGGCGGTTCTGATACAAGTGCGGTTGCTATTGCGGCTGCTTTAAAGGCTGATTTGTGCCAAATCTATACCGACGTTGACGGTGTTTATACTGCCGATCCGCGTAAGGTTCCAAATGCCAAGAAAATGGAAGAAATTTGCTATGACGAAATGTTGGAACTTGCAACGCTCGGTGCACAAGTTCTTAATAACCGCTCGGTTGAAATGGCTAAAAAATATAATGTTGAACTTGAAGTGCGCTCAAGTCTTGAACCACATAAATCTGGTACAATTGTAAAGGAGATTGTTAAAATGGAAAAAACTTTAATTAAAGGCGTTGCTAAGGATAATAATGTTGCAAGTATTTCAATAATCGGTCTTAATGATAAGCCCGGTATTGCTTTCAAGATTTTTAATAAATTGGCTCAGGCAAAAATCAATGTTGATATCATTTTGCAGTCTATCGGCCGCGACAATACAAAAGATATTACCTTTACCGTTTCTCAAGATAACCGTGCAGATGCTGTAGCAGTTATTGAGGGTCTTAAAGATAGCCTTGCTTTCAAAGATGTAGCCTTTGATGAAGGCGTTTCTAAAGTTTCTATCGTAGGCGCAGGTATGGAAAGTAACCCCGGTGTTGCTGCTAAAATGTTCGAAGCATTGTTTGATGCAGGTATTAATATCCGCATGATTTCCACAAGCGAAATTAAAGTTTCAGTACTTATTGATGAAAAGTTTGCCGACGCTGCAGTAACCGCTGTGCACGATAAATTTGTAAACTAATATAAAGGAGAATACTTCCTTGGAAAAAGATGCTTTAACAGCCGGTGTGTCTGAAATTGGCGGTCTATTCACCACTGCCGAAATACGCGTACTAATATGTTATATCTTCTCTACAATAGGAAAACCCGTACCGGGTAATCTTTTGGCCAACACCCTCCATTATGAAGGTATTGCAAACTGCTTTGAAGTTAATGATTCTATTGATTACCTTTGCAAAAACGGCCAACTTCAACTTGTTAATGAAGAAGATGATACTTACTTAATTACCGAAAGTGGCAAAGATGTTGCCGAAACATTAAAAACAACTCTTTCCATTATCGTTAAGGAACGTGCATATAACGCAGCTTTGAAAATGTATTCTCGCTTTAAGAATACCAAAGAAACTGATATTAAAATATCGCGGCAGGATAATAAAACCTTTATCACCTGCTCCGCTTGTGATAACGACACACCCTTTATGAGCGTAAAGTTATTGGTTTCAGACGAAGAACAGGCTATTCATATTAAGGAAAAGTTTTTGAATAACCCTACCGAAATCTATGCAACTCTTATTGATTTACTTACAAAATAATTGTTTCTAAAAGCACTTGATTTTTTCAAGTGCTTTTTTAAAAATAATGCTTGACTTTATATATCTTTTTAGATATAATATTAAAGTCGCGTGAAAGTGTGCTGCTATGGCTCAGGAGGTAGAGCGCATCCTTGGTAAGGATGAGGTCACCAGTTCGACTCTGGTTAGCAGCTCCAAAGCCCCAAGGACGAAAGTTCTTGGGGCTTACTTCTTACCTATTACCTCTTCACTCTTACCTAAAAAAGTCCTTGGTGCTTTGGAAAGTAATAAGTAAGAAGTAATAGGTAATAAGTATTTTGCAAGGCTCTGCCTTGATTTTATTGCAACTTTTATGCTATACTAAACCCAAGTCGGTGATGATATGAAAAAATTTAAAGTTATAAGTTATCACAAAAAGAACGCATTTATGCCGTCAAATGGTGGAACATTGATTATAACTGATACGGAATATATCATTAAATATCTTTTTATAACTGTTGCAAAGTATAAAATTGATGATACTATCGCTTCTAAAATTTCTTTTGTATCAAGAGGATTAAACTTAAACGACGGAGAGAAACAAATCGATCTTTATTTTTTTCCAAAACAGCACAAAAAGTATATGAGTTATTAAATCTTAAATAATAGTTGTAGAAAATCAGGTTTTCATAGCACTTTAATTCGTGCCACTAAGTTCAAAAAAACCAAAAATCCCGTTCACGTAAGTGGACGGGATTTTTACTTCTTACTTCTTACCTTTTCACTCTTACTTCAAAATAAAATTCGAACGGGATTTTTGGGAAGTAATAAGTAAGAAGTAAGAGGTAATAAGTATTGCGGCTCCGCCGCTTTTATGCTATAATACACTAAAAGGTCGGTGATGAGATGGAACATAAGGAATATGTGAGGATATGCGATAATTCAAACATCGTCATTTTGTTTATCCACGGAATTGTTGGAACGCCAAATCATTTTAATGAATTTGTTTCTTTAGTTCCTGAATCATTTTCGGTTTATAATTTACTACTAGATGGTCATGGAAAAAGCGTTAAAGATTTTTCTAAGACATCAATGAAAAAGTGGGAGGCACAGGTTGCTTCTGTCGTAGATGAATTATCATTAACACACGAAAAAATATATATTGTTGCGCACTCATTAGGAACACTCTTTGCAATCGACCAGGCAATTAAAAACAAAAAAGTTTGCAAGTTGTTTCTTCTTGCAGTTCCATTGCGATTGTCGATAAAACCTAAAATGCCAATCAATTCATTAAAGGTTTATTTCGATAAAATTCGCTCGGATGATTATGAAGCATTGGCGGCAAAAAAGTGTTACGGTATAGAAAAGGACAAAAATCCTTTTCATTATATTGGCTGGATACCTAGGTTTTTAGAATTGTTTGCAAAAATCCGTCGAACTCGCCAAACTGTGAATTTGCTTAATACAATTTGTTTGGTATATCAATCTGAAAAAGATGAAATGGTTTCAAGTCGAAGTGCAAAATATTTTGAAAACAAGCCTAATGTTTTGGTGAACAAACTTAAAA
>JAZNSZ010000046.1:0-37397 GCA_045591465.1 Acutalibacteraceae bacterium
TCAAAAAAGGTTTCCACGGGAAAAAGAAAGGAATTCACCATGAAAACTGTATTTGACCGGCCGCAGGCTCTGACGGATATTCCGCTGCACTACTGCCCCGGCTGTACCCACGGGATCGTACATCGTCTGGTAGCGGAAGTCATCGACGAACTGGGTCTCCTCGACACCACCGTCGGCATCGCTCCCGTCGGATGCTCTGTATTTGCTTACAACTACTTCAACTGCGATATGATCGAAGCGGCTCACGGACGTGCTCCGGCCGTTGCGACCGGCGTAAAGCGTACTCATCCCGCACTCACCGTATTCACCTACCAGGGCGACGGTGACCTCGCGGCAATCGGTACCGCGGAAACCGTTCACTCCGCGACCCGCGGTGAAAACATCACCGTTATCTTCATCAACAACTGTATCTACGGTATGACCGGCGGTCAGATGGCTCCCACCACCCTTCCGGGTCAGGTAACGACCACCTCTCCCTACGGCAGAAGCCGCAAGATTCAGGGCAGCCCCATCCGCGTATGCGAAATGCTCTCTACACTTGACGGAGTTGCACTCGCTGCCAGAGTTTCCGTGGATAGCCCGAAGAACGTAATCGCGACAAAGAAGATGATCAAAAAAGCGTTCCAGAATCAGCTTGACGGTAAGGGATTTTCGCTTGTTGAGGTTATTTCAAGCTGTCCTACAAACTGGGGACTTACTCCGCAAAAGGCACTTGAGTGGATCGATGAAAAAATGATTCCTTATTACCCGCTTGGTGTTTATAAGGATCGCTCGGCACAAAAGGAGGCGGAATAATGGCTACTACACAGTATTTGTTTGCAGGCTTTGGCGGTCAGGGTATACTCTTCTCAGGTAAATTTTTGGCTTACAAAGGTCTTACAGAGGATAAACAGGTAAGTTGGCTTCCTTCTTACGGCCCCGAAATGCGTGGCGGTACTGCAAGTTGCAGTGTTATTTTGAGTGATACACCTGTTGGTTCTCCAATCGTTTCAAAACCCGATGTTTTGGTAGCTATGAACCTTCCTTCACTTGACAAGTATGAGGATGCTGTTGCTTCGGGCGGTACAATTTTTGTTGACTCAGCGCTTATTGAACGCAAGGTTAAAAGAACCGACGTTACCGTTCATTATATCCCCGCAACAAAACTCGCGGGTGAAAATGGAATGCCTACCTTGGCTAATATGATCATAGTTGGCAAGATTTTAAAAGAACTCGGCGGTTATAATGAAGAAACCGTTAACGCGGCTCTTTCTAAGGTTATTTCAGCAAAAAGAGCAGATATGCTTGAAGTAAACAAGAAAGCTATGCAAATTGGCGCAAATAATTAGGAGATGTTATTATGGAAATTAAGATAACAAAAGCTTCTGTTTTAAAAGAAAAACCTGATAGCAGTACATTGGGCTTCGGTAAAATTTTTACTGACCATATGTTTATGATGGATTGGAACAGTGAAAAGGGCTGGTACAATGCTCGTATAGTTCCTTTCGAAAATATTTCACTCCACCCTGCATCAACTGTTTTGCATTACGGCAGTGAAATTTTTGAAGGACTTAAGGCTTATCGTCGTAAGGACGGAGAAGTTCAGTTGTTCCGTCCTATCGAAAATATCCGTCGTATGAATCGCTCGGCAGACCGCCTTTGTTTGCCCCAAATCCCTGAAGATTTGGCTATGCAGGTGCTTGAAACATTTGTTGAACTTGAAAAAGATTGGACACCTTCAGCAGAAGGCACTTCACTTTACCTTCGTCCTTTCATGTTCGGTAATGATGAATCTTTGGGTGTTCATGCTGTTCATAATGCCACCTATGTTATAATTGCTTCTCCTGTTGGTAGTTATTATGCTGAAGGAATTAACCCTGTTAAGATTATGATTGAAGACGAAGATGTTCGTGCAGTGCGCGGCGGTACAGGTTATGCTAAATGCGGCGGTAACTATGCTGCTTCTAACCGTGCAGGTGAGCGTGCGGCTAAGCAGGGCTATTCACAGGTATTATGGCTTGACGGTGTAGAACGTAAGTATATCGAAGAAGTTGGCGCTATGAACGTAATGTTCAAGATCGACGGCAAAATCGTAACACCGGCGCTTAGTGGTTCTATTCTTCCCGGTATTACACGTATGTCTTGCATTGCGGTGCTTAAAGAAAAGGGCTACGAAGTAGAAGAAAGACTCTTAAGTATTGATGAACTTGCCGATGCGCTCGAAAACGGCAAACTTGAAGAAGCATGGGGCTGCGGTACTGCGGCTGTTGTATCACCTATCGGTGAACTTTGCTACAAGGGTGTTAAATACGCTGTAAATAATGGCGAAATCGGTGAAGTAACGCAAATGCTTTATGATACCTTAACAGGTATTCAATGGGGTAAGATAGACGATACATTTGGTTGGACATATCCCATAAAATAATAAAAAAATCCGAAGTTCTATTGAACTTCGGATTTTTCATTTTATTTATTCGGTTTCTTCAATGTCACACTCTAAGTAATCGCCTTTAATGCGGTTTTTATTTTGAAACTTATCAAAAATAGCAAGAGCGCCAACAAGAGCACCAAAAAGCGCCAACAAAGAAACAATCATCTTTAAAAAACTTTTCATATGATAACCGCCTTTCAAAATATTTTATATTGTATTTATTATATCAACATATTTTTAAATTGTCAATCACATTAGTGGTCCAAAAATATGCAAAATTGCCTGTTTTAACCGTGTTTTTAGTGGTCTTTTTTCCCATTCGTCAAGATTTATTTCTTGCGACACTGCTAAAACTTCACGAAAATGCTGTTTTATATTTAATGCGGTTTCTTTGTTTGAAAGCCAAACACCGCATTCGAAATGAAAGACAAAACTGCGGTAATCCATATTAACCGAGCCGATAGTAGAAATACAATCGTCCGATAAAAAAATTTTAGAATGTAAAAAACCTGGGGTGTATTCATAAATTTTAACACCGGCTTGTAACAGTTCAAGATAATGGTATTGGGTTACATTATGAACATAACTTTTATCGGGTATATGGGGCGTTACAATACAAACTTCAATGCCTGATTTTGCCGCCATACAAAGCGCCCAAGTCATCATATCATCTATTACGAGATAGGGCGTCATTATATAAATATATTTTTGCGCCGAGTTAATAATTTGCATATAAATGCCTTCGGCGGGGTTGTGCTCGTTTAACGGTCCGTCGCTATAAGGTAGAGCAAATCCGTCATCAACAATATTATGCTCCACCATATGCGATTTCATATCAATGCGTTTATTGGTTATAAACTCCCACATGGTGCAAAACATACACAAAAAACTGTTTACCGATTCACCCTTAATAATGACACCACTGTCCATCCAGTGACCAAAACGCTTTTTGTAGTTGATGTATTCGTCACCGATATTAATACCGCCTGTGAAAGCCAGAAAGCCGTCTATTACCACAATTTTTCGGTGGTTACGATTGTTTAAAAAGGTATTAAACAAGGGATAAATAGGATTAAATACCGAAACTTCAATGCCGTTTTTGCGAAGTTTTGTTATAAAGTCTTTGCGTTGGCGTTTTATAGAACCGAAATCATCAAATATAAGTTTAACTTCAACGCCACTATTTACTTTTTCTTTTAATGCGGAATATATCTGTTCCCACATGTAACCTTCTGCAACAATAAAAAACTCAAGGTAAATGTAATGCTTTGCGTTTTCGATTTCTTCTAAAAGGCGCGACAGAAATTTTTCGCCGTTCGGTAAATACTCAGCAGAAGAATTATTGTATAAGGGGAAGCCTGATTCATTTGTTAAATATTCCGCTTGTCTTGAATGTGGAAGGTCAAAATATTTTATACTGTCTATCGTGGTTTCACTATCGTTGAGATATGGGGTAAAGTGGGACTCACAAACCGCCATTTTTTTCTTTAAATGGGGTAAAACCCTGCCGCCACCCCATAAAAGATAGACCGAAATTCCAAAGATGGGGAAGATAAGAATAAAAATTATCCAGCCTATTTTATGGTCGGCATTTCCGCGCTTGTTGATAATAAAAACTGCCGTAATAGTACCCAAAAGCATAGACAGTGAAAATCCCCAAGCGGAGTAAAAACTGGAATCGTAAATCAAGAGAAACAAAAATGCTAACTGCAACACTAAAAGAAAAGCGGAAATAACAATACGGTTTTGAATTCTTATACCGCGTTTATGCTGTTTTTTCATATTCTACACTCCTTTCGGGCAATAATTTTAATAAGTAAAAAATATTTTACCATATTTATGCCAATTTTTCAATTAGTAGTAGAAAAAATATATTTTATATGGTATAATTTTATGGAATAAACTTTTTAGCGAGGAAGCAAAATGTCGAATAAACTAATACACTGCGGTGAAGGCGTAGAAGGGCTTTTTATAAGCAATCAAAGGTTTAATACAACTTCGGTATCGTTCAATTTTTATTTACCTTTAAAAAAAGAAACGGTAGCCGATAATGCCCTACTGCCTTTTATTTTAACTTCTTGCAGTAAGAATTATCCCGATTTTCAGCTTTTAAATTTAAAACTCAATAAACTTTACGGCGCAAGGCTTGATTCCAGTTGTGAAAAGTATGGCGACTGTCAACTTTTGCGTATGACGGTTTCGGTTATAAATGATGAGTTTTCGTTTGACAGTGATTCGCTTGTTAAACAAGCGAGTGAACTTTTGTTGGAACTTATTTTTAATCCCAATACCGAAAACGATGCTTTTTTGGTTAGCGATGTTGCAAGGGAAAAGCGTAAGGCGATTGAGCATATAAAGGGTGAAATAGCCGAAAAACGCATTTATGCCAAGAACCGCCTTATAAGTGAGATGTTTAAAGGTACGGCATACGGAATACCTAAGTGTGGCACTGTGGACGATGTTAAAGCGGTGACACCCGAAAGTCTTTATAAGTCTTGGAAAAATATGTTGGCTACTGCTTTTGTGCGTGTTCATGTTGTGGGTACTGCTGTTCCGTCGAAACTTTTTGAAGATATAAAAGAAAAGTTTGACGAGATTGGCCGTCATGATATTACTGATTGTAAAATTTGCAAACCCGCCACTCCCGCCACTAAGGTAAACACCGTATTCGAGAAGATGGATGTTAAGCAAGGCAAACTTGTTATGGGCTTCACCAGCGATGTATATGGTGATGATGATTTAGCGCTTCCGCTTATGGTTATGTGTGATATTTTTGGTGGCGGACCTTATTCACGCCTTTTTACTAATGTACGCGAAAAGATGAGCCTTTGTTACTATTGTTCGGCTTCGTCCATAAGATACAAAGGTCTTTTAATGGTCGACTCCGGTGTGGAAGTAGAGAATGCCGATAAAGCCGTTGATGAAATATTAAATCAACTCGAAATCATGAAAAAAGGTGAGTTTAGCGACCATGAGTTTGAGTCTTCTATAAAAAGTATTTGTGATTCGCTTAATACCTATTATGATAGTCAAAACTCGCTTGATTTGTGGTATGCGCTAAAGGTGAACAATCAAAACCTTTATTCCCCGCAGGATATTATAGAAAAAATTAAAACAATCACAAAAGAAGACGTTATTTATGCTGCTAAGGGTGTGAAGTTGCATACTGTTTATAAACTTTTATCGAAGGAGGGTGTAATATGCTAAAGGAAATTATACACAGTGAAATCGGTGAAAGTTATGTAAAGGCGGTTCATTCTTCGGGACTTAAAATTTATATTCTCGAAAAACCGCAATATAATTCTTGTTATGCTATTTTCGGCACCAAGTATGGTTCCATAGATACTTCCTTTTCGGTAAATGGTGAGACTGTAAGTGTTCCTGAAGGCATTGCCCACTTCTTAGAACACAAACTTTTTGAAAGTGAAGACGGCGATGCCTTTACAAAATATGCTAAAACAGGCGCTTATGCTAACGCTTTCACTTCTTTTGATAAAACTTGTTATTTATTCTCCTGCTCTAATATGTTTTATGAAAATTTGGAGATTCTTTTAAACTTTGTTCAGTCGCCTTATTTTACCGAAGCGACAGTACAAAAGGAACAGGGGATAATCGGTCAGGAAATTCGCATGTATGACGATAGCCCCGCTTGGCGAGTTATGTTTAATATGTTACTTGCGATGTATAAAAATCACCCTGTAAGGATCGATATTGCAGGTACTACCGAAAGTATTGCTAAAATTGATGCCGATTTACTTTATAAATGTTATAACACATTTTACAATCCGTCCAATATGTTCTTGTGTATTGCGGGTAATGTTGAAACCGAAAAGATATTAAAAATGGTTGAGAGCGGTATTAAAGAAAACTCACCACTTGAGATTGAACGTATAAAACCCCAAGAACCCGAAACGGTTTTACAACCCGTAGTAGAACAATCCTTGGCGGTGGCGCAGCCGATGTTTTGTTTTGGTTACAAGCAAAATGCCGAAAAAATGCCGACTGTTAAGGATAAGGTTTGCATGGATATTTTGCAGGAAATTATAGCGGGTGACAGTTCACCGTTATATAAAAAGTTAATGGATGACGGTCTTATAAATGATGATTTTTCGAGTGAGTTCTTCTGTGGCGATGGTTACAGCGCGGTGATTTTCGAGGGCGAGTCGGATAATCCTAAAAAGGTTGCCGAAGAAATCAAACTTGAAGTTAATCGTATTAAAGAAGACGGCATAAACAAAAAACTTTTCGCAGCAATACGAAGCGGTCTTTACGGGAATGCAATAAGAAGTTTTAATAGCGTGGAAAGTTGCGCTATGCAGTTTGTTGATTGTGCCATGAACGACACAAATTTATTTGACGAAATAAAATATTTAAAATCGGTAACGGTTGATGATGTTGCTAAAAGGCTACAACTGTTCTGTAATGAAAAAACGGTATTATCGGTAATAAATCCGTTAAAGGAAGATTAATTATGACTTATGATGTTACAATTTTTGGTATAGATGTAACCCTTAAACCAATCGCTTTTAGTTTGACGCTGGGAAGCAAAACATGGGATATTTATTGGTATGGTATTTTAATTGCATTGGGATTTTTGTTGGCAATTATTTATGGCGTAAAAAATGCCGACCGCTTTAATATTGATAAGGACCGTATGCTAGATGTTATTTTGGTAGCAACCCCTGTTTCAATACTTTGCGCACGAATATACTATGTTATTTTTGATGGTCAAAAGTGTGAAAGTATTGCCGATTTTTTTGGTTTTGGTGAATCTTCGGGATTTGCGGGTATTGCCATTTATGGCGCGGTTATAGGTGCCTTTGTTTCGGGCGGAATAATGTGCAAATTGCGCAAGATTAAAATTGCTGATATGTTTGACCTTGGCGCCTTGGGATTTCTCATAGGTCAGGGTATAGGCAGATGGGGTAATTTTGTTAATCAAGAAGCCTACGGAGCTTTCACGGGTAGTAGTTTTTGGGGTATGCAAAGTAATCGAACTATTGCCGAAATAGGTGAAGGTTTGGTTCATCCTTGCTTTTTGTACGAATCCGTGTGGTGTATTGCGGGATTTTTCTTAATCCATTTTCTAAGCAAAAAACGCGCATTTAGCGGAGAAGTATTTTTGATGTACTGCGCGTGGTACGGTTTCGGTAGAGGCTTTATTGAAATTTTGCGCACCGATAGTTTAATGTTGGGTAATATAAAAGTTTCTTGCCTGTTGGCGTTTTTACTCTGTGTTTCTAGTTTTACTGCGATAACCGTTATTCGTAAAAAGATGAAACCTGAAGAAGAATATGTTGCTGTTTTCAGTGAAAATATGGAGGAAGAAGAAAATGAAGTTGATTGATGGAAAGGTAATTTCAGCAAGTGTTAAAGAACGCGTTAAAAACGAAGTTGCTTTACTTAAAGAAGAAGGGATAACAACAGGTCTTGCGGTTATTATTGTAGGCGAAGACCCCGCTTCAAAGGTTTATGTTTCTAACAAGAAAAAGGCGTGTGAGGCTTTAGGTATAATATCGGAAGAATACGCTTTGCCTGAAGATACTACACAAGAAGAACTTTTAAACCTTATTCATGAACTTAATAATAAAGACAGCATAAACGGTATTTTATGCCAACTTCCACTTCCGAAGCACCTTGACGAACAGGCAGTTATAAATGCAATTTTGCCCGAAAAGGATGTCGATGCGTTTCATCCGCAAAATGTTGGTAAAATAATGCTCGGTGACTATGATTTTGTACCTTGCACCCCTGCGGGTATTATGGAAATGCTCCAGTATGAGAATATTGATGTTTCAGGTAAAACCTGTGTTGTAATCGGTAGGTCTAATATCGTGGGTAAACCTATGGGTATGCTTTTACTTCATAAAAACGGTACGGTTACTATTTGCCATTCGAGAACTAAAGATTTAGCGGAAGTTTGCAAAACTGCCGATATTTTGGTTGCCGCTGTGGGTAGACCTAATTTCGTCACTGCCGACATGGTAAAGGACGGCGCGGTAGTTATCGACGTTGGTATTAACCGCGTTGACGGCAAACTTGTAGGCGATGTCGATTTTGAGGCAGTTAAGGACAAATGTGAGGCTATTACTCCGGTTCCCGGCGGTGTAGGACCTATGACTATTGCTATGCTTATGCAAAATACACTTACTGCTGCTAAAAAACAAAACAAAAGGTGATTTTAGTGCTTAAAAGGATTATTTGTCTTATAGCGGTGCTTACGGTTATATTTTCGCTTTCGGTTTCTGCTGTGGATGATTTGTTGGTTTACGGCGAGGATGATATAGAGGGTATTTGCAATGCCTTAGATATGAACGACTGTGATATAGCAGATTATTGCAAGCAGAATAATGTAACATATCTTGCAGTTAACCCCGATAACACCAAGCTTGTAAAAAGGGTTGAATTTGCAGACGATTTTTCAAAACGTATTGTTGATTTATCGGTGCTTAGTGATGATAACATAGAAACCCTTTCGTACGAACTTTCGCATTTTAGCGATGCCAAGGGGAGTATTGTATCGCTTGATGGTTTTAAATTGCTCAAGTATGATTTAAAAACTTCTGAAGATGAGTATTATCTCACAACCTACATAACGGTTAAAAATTCCAAAAGAATAACTTTGAGTTTTTATACCGATATTGGTGAAAGTAAAGATTATATTGATGCTATTGTGAAAGAACAGTTTAAAACCAAAACCGACTACAAACCGCTTATTATTGGCGGTGCGTTTATATTTGCGGTTTTGTCTTTGGTGGTTATAGCGCTTATTATTAAGGATTTTCGGAAAAGGAAAGTATAAAATTTTAGCCTTGCAATATTTTGCTAAATTTTGTTAATACTACTATTTAAGGAAGTGGTATCAATGAAAAGACGAAATATTGTAAGGCTTGTTTCTTTTTTATCGGCGGTTATAGTTGCATTAACGGGTTTGTGCGTAAAAATATCGCAAAAAAATTCGGTGCTTAAACTTCAAATTGAAAATAACTATTCCAGCAGTCTTAATGATTTTTCATCATCGCTTAATAACATTTCTATGATACTGAAAAAGGCGCGTTATGTTACAAGTCCGAACCAGTTAAGCCGTTACGCAGCAGAACTTTTGACCGAAGCCGAAATCTCAAAAACGGCATTGTCCCGATTGCCGTCAGGTAGTCATCTTGATACATTAAACAGGTTTTTATCGCAGGCGGGCAATTACGCCTTTGCGGTTTCGGGCAAACTTTATGGCGGAGAAAACATACCAAAGGATTATGCGGTAAATATAACCGCATTAAGCGAAACCGCCCAAAAAGTCTCCCAAATAGTTAATACAATACAAATAAATTTTGATAATCTCGATTATTGGGCAAAGGAAATTGAACAAGAGATAGATATGAATATTGATGATAATTTGGTGTCTTCTTTGCAAGAGATCGAGGGTGAACTCAGTGACTATCCAACCCTTGTTTATGATGGCCCGTATTCCGACCATCTGCTCGAAAATGAGCCGTCTATGTTGGTTGATAAGGAAATTGTGACACAAAGCGAAGCCAAGAAAAAGGCAACCGAGTTTTTGGATTATCAAAGTAATGCGCTTAAATTTATAACTGAAGAAAACGGTAAAATCCCTACCTATCGTTTTGGTGGAAACGGAACCGATATTACAGTAAGCAAGGCGGGTGGTTTTGTTGTTTATATGCGTAAAAACCGAGAGGTGCCGACTGATATAATTTCTTACAGCCAAGCGCTTGAAAAGGCAAAACGATTTTTAGAGAGAAACGGACTTAACAGTTTTTTGGAAACCTATTATTTTATCGACGAAGGCGTTTGTGTTATAAACTTCGCTTTTTTAGATGGTGAAACTATTTGTTATACCGACCTTTTGAAAGTGGGTATAGCGATGGACAACGGTGAAGTTATGCTTTATGAGGCGAGTGGATATTTGTCTAACCATAAAAGCCGCGCTTTTGAAACCGCCGTATATACCCCCGACCAAGCGAAAGACACACTCAGCCGTGACCTTAAAGTTAATAAGACTTCGGTTGTGCTTATCCCTACCGATAAGGGCAAGGAAGAACGGTGTTACGAATTTGCTTGTATGGATGTAGATACCGAAGTTTTAGTCTATATTAATGTTTTAAATTTAGAGCAGGAAGAAATTTTAATACTCCTAAAAAGTGACGGCGGAACGCTGGCAAAATAAAAACTCCCTTTCGGGAGTTTTTATTAGTTAATGGTTAAAAGTGAATAGTGAAGAGTCAATGTGTGCTTCGCATGGATGTAAAAATTTTACACATCCAAAGAACATACATCCTCAAATGTTTCGCGTTTTACGGCGATATAGTCACCCTTTTCGTTAAGCATTACGATAGGTGGGCGGGGTACGCGATTGTAGTTAGATGCCATAGAGTAGTTATAAGCGCCCGTTGTAAGAACGGCTAAAATTTCGTTGCGTTTAGGCTTTGGCAACATTACATTTTCCTGTAAAATATCTCCCGACTCGCAACAACGTCCTGCAATAGTAGCGCAAAAGTCTTTTTCTTCATTTGCGCGCGATGCTAACATGACGGTATAAGGTGATTCGTAAAGGGTGTAGCGCGGATTATCTGTCATACCGCCGTCAACCGATACATGATTTTTATATCCTGTAATTTCTTTCACCGAGCCTACGCTGTAAAGAGTCATGCCTGCGTCGGCAACAATGCTTCTGCCCGGTTCCATTGCGATTTTTGGAATATCAATTCCTAAAAAGTCGCATTGTATCTTTAAAATCTTAGAAATTTCTTCAAGTTTTTCGGTGTAATTGATTTCGGGATGTTCTTCAATGTAACGTACTCCGAAACCACCGCCCAAATTTAAAATTTCGGTCTTAAAACCGTAGTCATGCTCGATTTGCGCAACGAAAGAGAGCATAAGTTCGGAAGCGGTAGCGAACGGTTCACTCTCAAAAATTTGGGAACCGATATGACAATGGAAACCACAAAGTTTGATATTGTTAAACTTTAAGATTTTTTCTACCGTTTGCTTTGCTTGACCTGTACCGATTGCAATACCGAACTTAGAATCAACATTACCTGTCGATATTTTTTGGTGGGTGTGGGTATCAATGCCCGGTGTTACACGAAGCAATATTTTTTGTGTTATGCCCTTTTCTTTTGCAATTTCATTGATGGCAAAAAGTTCATCTTCGCTGTCGGCAACAAAGAAACCCACCTTATTATCCATAGCAAAGGTAATATCGCTGTCTGTCTTGTTGTTGCCGTGGAAAAAGCAGTGTTCCATAGGAAAGTCCACCGAAACCGCAGTGTAAATTTCACCGCAGGATACAACATCGATATTCATTTTTTCTTCGGCTAAAATACGGTAAATTTGTTTGCAAGAAAGCGCCTTACTTGCAAATTCGGGACAAGAGCCTAAGGGGAAAAAGCGGGCAAAAGCGCTTTTGTATTCCCTTATATGTTCTCTTATCTTGTTTTCGTCCAAAAGGTAAAGGGGAGTGCCGTACTTTTTCGCTAATTGGATCGTATCAAAACCGGCAAAGGTTAAATGGCCGTTACTGCCTATACTAATATTATCACAAATCATTAAATATCTATTCCGTTCTTTTTCATTTCTTCATACAAAACCGCACGGGTATTGTCTTCCATAGGTGTTAATGGCAAACGCAAGTAATCTTCGCAAAATCCCATTTTTGCCATAGCGGCTTTTACGGGGATTGGGTTAACTTCGCTAAAGAGCGCGTCCACAAGCGGAATAAAGTCAAGTTGCATTTTAGCCGCAGCTTTAACATCGCCTGCGAAGAATGTTTCTGCCATCTTAACGGTTTCTTTGGGTAAAAGGTTGGAAAGAACCGAAATACAACCTAAACCGCCTAAAGACATAACGGGGATAAT
Source organism: Acutalibacteraceae bacterium (assembly GCA_045591465.1). Classification (GTDB taxonomy): domain Bacteria; phylum Bacillota; class Clostridia; order Oscillospirales; family Acutalibacteraceae; genus UBA737. The sequence goes on from JAZNSZ010000046.1 coordinate 12,286, forward strand.
TTGGTCATCATTACCTGAATAAATATGAATTTTATCACCGCAAAGCTGAGCGGTTTTAGCAATTTTTGAAATATTACCGCTTGCGGCTTTTAAGGCTACAATGTTTGGGTGTTCCGCTAAAACAGCAACTGTTTCAGGTTCGATAGCCACACCGGTTCTCGACGGAACGTCATAAAGAATAACAGGTACGGTAGACTCATCAGCAATAGTGGTGAACATTTTGATAAGTCCTTTTTGGGTTGCCTTGTTATAATAAGGTGTAACAACCAAAATAGCATCAGCACCCGAACGACAAGCGCAACGGGTTAAATCAAGCGCGTATTCGGTATCGTTAGAACCGGTACCTGCAATTACGGGAACTCTTCCATTAACATATTTTACTGCAAAATCAATAACTTCGCGGTGTTCATCATCGCTGAAGGTAGATGCTTCACCCGTGGTACCCGCAACAACAAGTGCGTTTACACCTTCGGAAATCTGCCAGTCAATAAGACGCTTAAATGCTTCATAGTCAACCCCGTTTTCAGTTATAGGGGTTATAAGCGCGGTGGCGATACCCTCAAAAATAGGCTTCTTCATTTTCTTTTCCTCCAAAAAAATACAATAAAAAATAGCCGATTGCTCGACTATCAAAAATAAGAATACAATATAAGTCTTCCTAATTTGATAGCACTCCGCAAATGCGACAGTAAGCCGAATATTATTCCGTCTTACCAGAGTAGCGCCTGCCGGCAACTCTCTTCGGCGGCTGCTCCTTTCGGTTTTGGCATTTCATCGCCATGATTAGCATCCAAAACTTACTGATAACATACCGCGCCTCTATCTTATGTTATACTTTAGCACAACAGTGTGGTTTTGTCAAGTGTTTAAATTTTGTGCATATTGCAAAAAATTTGAAAAAAAATAAAAAAAAAGTAGATTTACAAAAGGTTTTGTGGTAAAATAATTTGTAATCTTAATTTTGATAAGAGGGACTTTAAATGGAAAGAAAAGTTGGTACAGTTTCTAGGGGTATTCGTTGCCCCATTATACGTGAAGGGGACGACTTGGCAAAAATCGTAGCAGACAGCGTTATTGAGGCTGCTGAGAGCGAAGGTTTTGCGCTTCGTGACCGCGATGTTGTTGCTATGACTGAATCTATTGTTGCTCGTTCACAGGGTAACTATGCTTCGGTTGATGCTATTGCTAAGGACATTAAAGCAAAGTTCGGTGATAACACTGTTGGTGTTATTTTTCCGATTTTATCGCGTAACCGTTTTGCTATCTGCCTTAAAGGAATAGCAAAGGGTGCTAAGAAGATTGTTTTAATGCTTGCTTATCCGTCAGATGAAGTTGGTAATGAGTTGGCTGATTGGGACAAGCTTGATGCGGCTGGTATTAACCCTTATGCAGATGTTTTATCTTTGGAACGTTACCGCGAAGTTTTCGGTGTTCACCCGCTCAAATTCACGGGTGTTGATTATGTTCAGTATTATAAAGACCTTATTGAAGAATGCGGTGCAGAAGTAGAAATTATTTTTGCTAACCAAGCAAAAGCAATTTTGAATTATACTGATTGCGTTCTCGCTTGTGATATCCACACTCGTGCCCGTACAAAGCGTCTATTAAAAGAAGGCGGCGCTAAGATTGTTTACGGTTTGGACGAAATCTTGACCGAAAGCATTGACGGCAGCGGATATAATGAAAAATTTGGTCTTTTAGGTTCTAATAAGGCTACCGAAGAATCTATAAAACTTTTCCCGAAGGAATGTAAGGATTTGGTTTTGGATATTCAAAAGCGTTTTAAGGACCGTACAGGTAAAAACATTGAAGTAATGGTTTACGGTGATGGCGCTTTTAAAGACCCGCAAGGTAAAATTTGGGAATTGGCAGACCCATGTGTTTCTCCCGCGTTTACCGATGGTCTTATCGGTACACCTAACGAATTGAAACTTAAGTATTTAGCAGATAACGATTTTAAAGATTTATCAGGTGAAGAACTTAAGGCAGCAATTTCTAAGAGTATTAAAGAAAAGAATGACAACCTTGTAGGTAATATGGCGGCTCAAGGTACAACTCCACGTCAACTTACCGACCTTATAGGTTCTCTTTGTGACTTAACTTCAGGCTCAGGCGACAAGGGTACTCCAGTAATTCTTGTTCAGGGCTATTTCGATAACTATACTAACTAAGGGGGATTTAAAAATGGTAGACAGCAATGTGCGTCCCGAAAGTATGGAAAGAATAACCACAAAAGCATTAGCGGATGCTTTTATCGAAGAACAAGTAGCGCAGGTTCGTGCCCAGGTTGGCGATAAAAAGGTTTTACTCGCGCTTTCAGGCGGTGTGGATTCATCGGTTGTTGCAGCACTTCTTATTAAGGCTATCGGTAAACAACTCGTTTGCGTTCATGTTAATCATGGCCTTATGCGTAAGGGTGAAAGTGAACAGGTTATTGAGATATTTAAAAATGGTCTTGATGCTAACCTTATTTATATTGATGCTACCGACCGTTTTCTTGATTTACTCGCAGGCGTTAGTGACCCTGAGAAGAAGAGAAAGATTATCGGCGGCGAGTTTATAAAGGTATTTGACGAAGAAGCAAGTAAGCTTGAGGGCATTTCTTTCTTGGCACAGGGTACTATTTATCCCGATATTTTGGAATCTGTCGGTGTTAAGGCTCACCATAATGTTGGCGGTCTTCCCGAAGATATGGAAATGGAACTTGTAGAGCCTGTTAAGTTGCTTTATAAGGACGAAGTTCGTGTTGTTGGTGAGGCTTTGGGTCTCCCGCATGAAATGGTTTATCGTCAACCGTTCCCCGGCCCAGGTCTTGGTGTTCGTTGCCTTGGCGCCATTACCCGTGACAGATTGCACGCACTTCGTGAAGCAGATGCAATCTTGCGTGAAGAATTTGATAAAAACGGTCTTTCTGGTAAGGTTTGGCAGTATTTCATTGCGGTTCCCGATATGACCGCAGTGGGTGTTGTTGACGGCAAGCGTCTCGACGGCTGGTGTGCAGTTATTCGCGCGGTTAATACAACAGACGCTATGACTGCTACTATTGAAGAAATTCCGTATGCACTTTTGCATCATATTACCGCTCGTATCACAAGCGAAGTAAAGGGTATAAGCCGTGTACTTATGGATATTACACCAAAACCCGTTGGTACTATTGAATTTGAATAATAGGTATTTTTAAGGTTGTGCAGCTTGGAATCATTTGGTTCCAAGCTGTTTTTTCATCTCAAAAGCTAAGGAATTTTAAAATAGTAAAATATATGTGGGATAACGCTTGACATTATCGCTTTAAAGTGTTAAAATATTTAACATGAAATAATATAACTCTTTTTGGGGGAAAACGATGGTAATTACGGATTTATTAGAAAGAAATGCGCGTCTTTACGGGCAGGAAGTTGCGTTGGTTGAAGTAAACCCTTCGGAAGAACGCGACAGTGCGGTTACTTGGCGTGAAGCAAGTCTTATAGAAAGCGCGAATGATGCGCCGTACCGTAGAGAAATGACATGGTCCGATTTTGATAGAAAAGCAAACCGTTTTGCAAATTTACTTTTAAGCCGCGGCATAAAGAAGGGCACTAAGGTTGCTATTCTTTTGATGAATTCTTTAGAGTGGCTTCCAATATATTTTGGTATTTTAAAGGCGGGTTGCTTGGCAGTACCGCTTAACTTCCGTTATTCAGGTGACGAAATTAAGTATTGTTTAGAACTTGCTGATTGCGAAGTTTTAGTTTTCGGGCCTGAGTTTACAGGACGTATGGATACCGTATACAACAACTTGCCGCAGGTTAAAACTATGCTTTTTGTGGGTAATGATAAGCCTAAATATACTGAAGATTGCGAAGAGCTTATGACATATTGCTCAACTTCGGCGCCGCCTGTTGCACTAGAAGAAGAAGACTTTGCCGCTATTTATTTTTCTTCGGGCACAACAGGTTTTCCAAAGGCTATTTTACATAGACACAGAGCGCTTTTGTCTTCCTGCAAGACTGAGCAAAATCACCATGGTCAAACACGCGACGATGTTTTCCTTTGCATACCTCCGCTTTATCATACAGGCGCTAAAATGCACTGGTTTGGCAGTCTTTTGTCGGGTAGCAAGGCTGTATTACTCCGCGGTGTTAAGCCTGAATGGATTTTACGTACCGTTACCGAAGAAAAATGCACAATAGTATGGCTTTTGGTGCCGTGGGCACAGGATTTGCTTGATTCTATTGAATCGGGTAAACTTAATATGGATGACTACCTTTTATCACAATGGCGCCTTATGCATATAGGCGCACAGCCTGTACCGCCAAGTCTCGTAAAGCGTTGGCTTAAACATTTCCCAAACCATCAGTACGACACTAACTATGGCCTTAGTGAATCTATAGGTCCCGGTTGTGTGCATTTGGGTGTTGAAAATGTTCATAAGGTTGGCGCTATCGGTAAAGCCGGTTATCTTTGGGAAGTTAAAATCATTGATGAAAAGGGCAATGCTGTAGCCGACGGTGATATTGGCGAATTGGCAGTAAAGGGCCCCGGTGTTATGGATTGTTATTATAAGAACCCAGAAGCCACCAACGAGATTTTAAAGGATGGTTGGCTTTACACGGGTGACATGGCTAAAAAAGATGAAGATGGCTTTATCTATCTTGTTGACCGTAAAAAAGACGTTGTAATCTCGGGCGGTGAAAATATTTACCCTGTTCAAATTGAAAATCTTATACGCAAACACCATAAGGTAAAGGATGTAGCAGTAATAGGTCTTCCCGATGCGCGACTCGGTGAGATTGCCACTGCTATTGTAGAAGTGAAAGAAGATTGCGATTGTACTGAGGAAGAAATTAACGAATTCTGCAAAGAACTTCCAAGATACACACGACCCAGGAAAATAATCTTCGATAAAATTCCCCGTAATCCAACGGGTAAAATAGAAAAACCTGCGCTTCGTAAAAAATACTGCCCTGACGGACTTGTAGAGGCGCAAATCAACAGTTAATCAAGGTGTCTTAATATGAATAACAATGTAAAAAATTCATATCGTTGGATTATTTTAGTGGTATCGATATTTGCGATGCTGTTTGCAGGGATTATTTATGCTTGGTCAATCCTTAAAGTGCCATTTGCAGAGGATTTTGGTTGGAAAGCAGAGCAACTTTCTCTTAATTTTACGCTTACAATGTGTACTTTTTGCTTAGGTGGTCTTTTGGGAAGTTTTATGGCTCGAAAAATCGGTGTAAAACTGGCAGGTATTACTTCGGCGGTTTTAGCAGGAGTTGGTATGGCAACCACAGGCTTTTTAGATGGTAAAAGTGTAGCAATGTTATATCTTACCTACGCGGTTATGGCGGGGCTCGGAATTGGCATTGCTTATAATGTGATAATTTCTACTGTTACAGTCTGGTTTCCTGACAAAAAAGGCTTTTGTTCAGGCTGTCTTATGATGGGGTTTGGTGCGAGTACACTTATTCTTGGCAACATTGCAGATATGCTCTTTAAAAGCAGTCTTGACCGCCGCGGCACTTATATTTGTTTAGGTATTGCACTTTTCGTTGTTTTGGTGTTTGTAAGTTTAGTTTTAAAGCGCCCTGAAACAAATGAGGTTTTGCAAAAGGTTGCTAAAAAAACTGTAAATGCCGTCGAAATATTTGAAGTAGAGAATTATACTACAAAGCAAATGCTAAAGCGTTCTTCTTTTTGGCGCGCATTTTTGTTTTTGGCTTTTGCTGCAGCAGTAGGTAATTCGGTTATAAGCTTTGCGCGTGATTTGGCAATTTCGGTTGGTGCAGGGGTGACTTTGGCTACAACTCTCGTTGGTGTTTTGGCTGTTTGTAACGGCTTGGGACGAATTATTACAGGTGCGTTGTTCGATCACTATGGTAGAAAGAAAACAATGCTTATTGCTACAATTTTAACCATAGTAGCGGCAGGTACTACACTTTTATCAGTTTTAGGTAATTCTTTAACTATGTGTATTATTGGGCTTTGTCTTACGGGGTTGTCTTATGGTACTTGTCCTACCATGTCTACCGCTTTTGTATCTGCTTTTTATGGACAAAAGCACTTTGCTTCAAATTTCAGTGTGATGAACTGTCATCTTATTTGCGCATCCTTTATGGCGACTGCTTGTAGTAATTTGTTAGATAGTTTCGGAAGTTATATAGCTCCGTTTATTTCGTTATTAGCTCTTGCTGTTGTCGCTTTAATCCTTAATTTAAGCCTTAAAAGGCCTTAAAAACTCAATCGAAAATATCTTTTTTGTTGATTTTAGAAGTAAATTAGAATATAATTATTAGTTGTAATATTTTATAGAGGTGTAAACAATGAAGAAACTTATGCTAGGTAACGAGGCGGTAGCACGTGGTCTTTATGAAGCAGGCTGCTCATTTGTTTCAAGCTATCCCGGTACTCCGAGTACTGAAATCACTGAATATGCTGCAAAATATGCGGAAATTTATGCTGAATGGGCGCCTAATGAAAAGGTAGCGCTTGAGACTGCTTTCGGCGCATGTCTTGCAGGTAAGAGAAGTTTTTGCGGTATGAAACACGTTGGTGTAAATGTTGCCGCTGACCCGCTTTTCACGGTTGCCTATACAGGTGTTAACGGTGGTCTTATCATCGGTGTTGCTGACGACCCCGGTATGCATTCTTCTCAAAATGAGCAGGATTCTCGTCATTATGCAATAGCATCAAAAATTCCGATGTTAGAGCCAAGCGACAGTGCGGAGTCTATTGCTTTTGTTAAAGAAGCTTTTGAGATTTCGGAAAAGTTTGACACCCCAATATTCCTTAAAATGTGCACTCGTGTAGCGCACTCTCAAAGCGTAATTGAAGAGAGCGAAAGGGTATTACCTGAGCAAAAGGAATATGTTAAAGACGGCGCTAAGTACATAATGATGCCGGGTAACGCTAAAAAGCGTCATCCGATAGTTGAAGAGCGTACTTTGGCACTTACCGAGTATGCCGAAACTGCATTTTTCAACCGTGTTGAAGACGGTAGTGATAAATCAATCGGTATTATTACTTCTTCGACAAGTTATCAATATGTTAAAGAAGTTTGCGGCGATAAGTACCCTGTGTTAAAACTTGGTATGATAAATCCGCTCCCCGTAAATAAAATTAAGGATTTTGCAAATAGCGTAGAAAAGGTTATCGTTGTTGAAGAACTTGACGGTATAATCGAGACACACTGCAAAAATATCGGCGTTGATGTTAGCGGTAAGGAACTTTTTGGTCTTATCGGTGAATTCTCACAAAACATGGTTGCTGAAAAATTGGGTGAAAATGTACCCGCAGGTACTTGTTTGGATGAAAATATTCCAATGCGTCCGCCTGTTATGTGCGCAGGCTGTCCGCACCGCGGTCTTTTCTATACCCTTAAAAAGAATAAGCTTACCGTTCTTGGTGATATTGGTTGTTATACCTTGGGCGCGGTAGCACCTTTAAATGCTATTGATACCACTATTTGTATGGGCGCCAGCGTTTCCAGTCTTCACGGCTTTAATAAAGCAAACGAGGGCGCTACCGACGGCAAAACCGTTGCTGTTATTGGTGACAGCACCTTTATGCACTCGGGTGTTACAGGGCTTATAAATATCGCTTATAATGATTCTAATTCTACCGTAATTATTTTAGATAACTCTATTACAGGTATGACAGGTCATCAGCAAAACCCCACTACAGGCTATAATTTAAAGGGTGACCCTACCTCTAAAATCGACCTTGAGGCTTTGTGCCATAGTGTCGGCATTAAGAGTGTACGCGTTGTTGACCCCTATAATTTGGCCGAGTGCGATGTTGTTATAAAAGAGGAATTAGCTAAGGCTGAGCCTTCGGTTATTATCTCCCGCCGTCCCTGTGCGCTACTTAAATATGTTAAGCATGCAGGACCAATAAAGACTAATACCGATAAATGTGTAGGCTGTAAAATGTGTATGCAAATCGGTTGCCCGGCTGTTAGTATGGAAAACGGCAAGGTTAAGATTGATAACACCCTTTGCACAGGCTGTGGCGTATGCTCGCAAATGTGTAAATTTGATGTTTTCGAAAGCGTAAAGGGGGATAAATAATGCAAACCAAAAATATTATGATAGTAGGCGTTGGCGGTCAGGGTACACTTCTTGCAAGTAAGCTTTTGGGTAAGTTACTTTTGGGTAAGGGCTATGACGTTAAGGTAAGTGAAGTTCACGGTATGAGCCAGCGCGGCGGTAGTGTTGTTACCTATGTGCGCTACGGTGATAAGGTTTATTCTCCTGTTATTGATAAGGGCGAGGCTGACGTTATTGTTTCCTTTGAAATGCTTGAAGCGGCACGTTGGGCAGAGTACTTAAAGAAAGACGGCGTAATTATTACCAATACTCAACAGGTTAATCCTATGCCGGTAATTACAGGCGCGCAAGAATATCCCCAAAACCTTGAAAATAAGCTTAAAGAAATGGGAATTAATTTGGATGCTTTAGATGCTTTATCCTTAGCCGAGAAAGCAGGAAGCTCTAAAGCAGTAAATATTGTACTTATGGGCAGACTTTCAAAGCAGTTTGATTTTACTGAGGAAGAATGGCTTGCGGCTATTGAGCAAAGCGTTCCGCCTAAGTTCTTGGAGCTTAACAAAAAAGCATTTGCTTTGGGCAGAGATTACGAGGTGTAAAAATGGAAAGATATTATCAAAAGGATATTGAATGTGCTTCCCGCGAAGAAATGATAGCTTTACAGAACGAGCGCCTTGTCGTACAGGTTAAGCACGTTTGGGATAATGTTCCTTACTACCGTAAAAAAATGGAAGAAAAGGGCGTTACGCCCGATGACATAAAGGGTATAGATGATTTATATAAATTGCCTTTTTTAACAAAGGATGATTTGCGTGACGCTTACCCATACGGTCTTTTAGGTGCTGATTTAAAGGATTGTGTAAGAATACATTCTACTTCGGGCACCACAGGTAAGCGTGTTGTGGCTTTTTATACTCAGCACGATGTTGATTTGTGGGAGGACTGTTGTGCGCGAGCTATTGTGGCAGCAGGCGGTACAAATGAGGATGTTTGTCAAGTGGCTTACGGCTACGGTCTTTTCACGGGCGGTAGCGGAATGCACGGCGGTAGTCATAAGGTTGGTTGCCTTACACTTCCTATGTCTTCGGGTAATACCGACAGACAGCTTCAGTTCATGACCGACCTTGGCGCTACTATTATTTGCTGCACACCCTCTTATGCTGAATATCTGGCTGAAAGCATTCACGAGCGCGGTCTTCGCGACAAAATCAAGCTTAAAGCAGGTATCTTTGGTGCAGAAGCGTGGAGTGAGGAAATGCGCCACGATATTGAAGAAAAGCTTGGTATTAAGGCTTATGATATTTACGGTCTTACCGAAACAAGCGGCCCAGGTGTTGCTTTTGAATGCTCTGAGCAGACAGGTATGCACATTAATGAGGACCACTTTATTGCCGAGATTATCGACCCCGATACTTTAGAGGTTTTACCCGAGGGCAGTCAGGGTGAATTGGTATTTACTTCTATTACTAAAGAGGGCTTCCCGCTTTTACGCTACAGAACAAAGGATATTACTGTTTTAACCCGCGAAAAATGTTCTTGCGGAAGAACACTTGTTAAAATGAAAAAGCCTATGGGCAGAAGCGACGATATGCTTATTGTTAAGGGTGTTAACGTATTCCCGTCACAGATTGAGGCAGTGCTTCTTGAAAACGGATACCCTGCAAACTATCAGATTGTTGTTGACCGTGTAAACCATAGCGACACTATTGAGGTTTTGGTTGAGATGACACCCGAAATCTTCTCTGACTCTTTAGGTCAAATTACCGAAAAAGAGAAGCAGCTTGTAGCAGCACTTAAGGCAATGCTTGGCATTTATGCTAAGGTACGCCTTGTAGACCCCAAGACTATTGCTCGTAGTGAGGGCAAGGCTGTCCGCGTTATTGATAAGCGTAAAATTTAAGGAGTGTGTATTATGGCTATAAATCAGATTACTGTATTTTTGGAAAATAAAGCAGGCGCGCTTTTAAATGTTACTAAGATTTTGTCTGACAATAAGGTAGATTTACGTGCAATAAATATTGCTGAAACTGCCGATTACGGACTTCTCAGAATGATTACGGCTGATAACGTTTTGGCTGAAAAAGTGCTCAAAGCAGAAAGCCTTATCTTTACCGAAACACCTGTTTTGGCTATCGCTATTGATGATAAGCCGGGTGCTTTGAGTGAGGTTTTGGAGATTTTGGCAAACGAGAGCATTGATGTTCATTATATGTACTCAATCTTCGGTCACCAGAACGGAAAGGCATATATGATTATGCAGGTTGAGGATGCTGAAAAGGCTACCGAGATTTTAAAGAAACAGGGAATTGTTATTGCCGAGGCAAACGATTTGAAGATAGGATAAAAATAAAAGCCTTTTTAGGCTTTTATTTTTTTATGTAATATGATATACTTAACAAAAATGGTAAAAGAGAATAAATATGCAGAAGAATGAAGAATTTGTTTTAGATATTGTTGATGTTACTGCCGACGGAAACGGTGTTGCAAAAGCTGACGGAATGGCTGTTTTTGTACCGCTGACAGCTGTGGGTGATAGGGCAAAAATCAAGATTTTAAAGGTCAAGAAAACCTATGCTTACGGAAAACTTATATCTCTTGTAAAGCCTTCTAAAAGCCGTATAGATAACGATTGTCCCCGTTTTAATCAGTGCGGCGGTTGTGTTTACAGGCATATAAGTTACGAAGCCGAAAAAGTGCTTAAAGAAAACAAGGTTTACGAGAATATTAAGCGTATTGGCGGTGTGGATATGAAACCGCAACCTATTATTTCTAATAAACCCGACCGATACCGCAATAAAGCGCAATATCCGTTGTCAATGGATTATAATGCAGGTTTTTATGCCTTTCATTCGCATAGGATAATACCTTGCGAAGACTGCCTTTTACAACCGCAAGTTTTTTCCCGAATAACCGAATGTGTAACTGACTGGGCAAAGAAAAACGATATAAGCATTTATAACGAAGAAACTCATACGGGATTTTTGCGTCATATTTATATTCGCAAGGCAGAAAAAACAAACGAAATAATGGTTTGTCTTGTAATTAACGGCGACTTTTTACCCGAAAGCGATTCGCTCGTAGAAGCGCTTGTTGGAGTTTGTGAAGATTCTTTAAAAAGTGTGCAAATTAATATAAATAAAAAAGATACCAATGTTATTTTGGGTGATGTTTGCAAGACTGTCTACGGCAAGGATTATATAATCGATATTTTATGCGGTGTAAAAATAAGACTTTCACCGTTATCGTTTTATCAGGTTAATCACGCTATGGCTGAAAAACTTTACAAAAAGGCTAAAGAGTATGCAAATCCAAATGATAAAAATATTATAGACTTGTATTGTGGCGCGGGTACAATAGGTCTTTCTATGGCGAAAGACGCTAAAAGTATAATCGGTGTTGAGATTATTCCTGAAGCAATACAAGATGCAAAATATAACGCGTTGCTTAATGAAATGAATAATGCGCGGTTTATTTGTGCAGATGCGACGGCTGCGGCTTTGCAACTTGCAAATGAAGGTATTACTGCCGACGTTGTTATAGTAGACCCACCAAGAAAGGGTTGCAGTAATGAAGTTATTAAAACTATCGCAACTAATTTTAAACCAAAGTCGGTTGTTTACGTATCGTGCGATAGCGCTACTCTGGCAAGGGACATTAAAATATTTGCCGAAAACGGATATGAGTTAGTTGAGTATACCCCTTGCGACCTGTTCCCAAGAACAAGCCATGTTGAGACGGTGTGTTTACTGTCAAAGAGATGAATTTGACTAAGGAGATAAATATAATGGAATATTTATTTACTGTCATTGTTACAATGAGTTCAATATCAAATGGTCAAAGGTGGTAATTACCCAACATTTCGGTAATGAAGATATGTTAGTATGCCCTTGTTGCAAAACTAAGGGTTTGTGCACTTTGCAAACAAAAAAATAATCAACAAATTCCGATTTGTTGATATGAAAATAGGTATATTTGTAATATCGAAATATAAAAATCGCCTTGCAGTAGTTCTGCAAGGCGATTTCTTAATTATTTTGCATAGTCAACAGCGCGGCTTTCACGGATAACATTAACCTTGATTTGACCGGGATATTCGAGTTCGTTCTCGATTCTTTCGGCAATTTGATGTGACATAAGAATCATTTGGTCTTCTGTTACAACTTCAGGTTTAACAATTATGCGGATTTCGCGACCTGCTTGAATTGCGAATGAGCCTTCAACACCATTAAAGGAATTGGCGATTTCCTCCAATTTTTCAAGTCTCTTAATATAGCTTTCAATGTTTTCGCGGCGAGCGCCTGGACGTGCAGCGGAAATAGCATCGGCAGCCTGAACAATACAAGCAATAAGTGTCTTAGCCTCAACTTCACCGTGGTGAGCGTGAATTGCGTGAATAACAGTTTCGCTTTCGCGGTATTTTTTAGCCGCTTCAACACCCAACTGAATGTGTGTACCCTCTTGCTCGTGGTCTAAGGCTTTACCGATATCGTGTAAAAGTCCCGCGCGTTTTGCAAGGGTTATATCAGCGCCGAGTTCGGCAGCCAAAAGACCTGAAAGGTAGCAAACTTCGAGCGAATGGTTAAGTACATTTTGACCGTAACTTGTGCGATATTTTAATTTGCCTAAAAGTTTAACAAGTTCAGGGTGAATGTTCGGTACGCCTGCATCAATAACAGCACGTTCACCGGTTTCCTTAATTGTTGTATTAACTTCTGCGGTTGCTTTTGCAATGGTTTCTTCAATTCTTGCGGGGTGGATACGACCGTCAAGAATAAGTTTTTCAAGGCAAACTCGCGCAATTTCGCGTCTTACAGGGTCGAAACTTGAAATTGTGATTGCTTCAGGAGTGTCGTCAATTATAAGGTCAACACCTGTTGCAGTTTCAAGTGCGCGGATATTTCTGCCTTCGCGTCCGATAATTCTACCCTTCATTTCATCATTGGGAAGGGCAACTACTGAAACGGTCAAGTCTGCAGAGTGGTCAGCAGCGCAACGCTGAATAGCGTGGCAGATAATGTTTTTGGCAATACGGTCACATTCGTCTTTTGTGTGTTGCTCGTATTCCATAATTTTTACAGCCTTTTGGTGTACTAATTCGTCATCGAGTAACTGTAAGAGATGTGATTTTGCCTGTTCTTTAGTAAAGCCGGATATCTTTTCAAGCAAGTCCATCTGGCTTTGTTTAATTCGGTCACATTCTTCTATACGAGAATCAATTTCCTTAGAACGCAAAGCTAATTTTTCTTCCTTTGCTTCCAAGTTATCTATCTTGCGGTCAAGAGTTTCTTCCTTTTGCTGAAGTCTATGTTCTTGACGCTGTACTTCGGAACGGCGTTCACGCAGGTCCTTTTCGGTTTCCTGACGCATATTGTGGATTTCGTCTTTTGCTTCTAATAAAGCTTCTTTTTTCTTTTGTTCAGCATTTTTTATGGCGTCGTTTAAGATGCGTCTTGCTTCGTCTTCGGCAGAACCTATTGTAGCTTCTGCAGACTTGCGGCGGTAAGTTGAGCCTGAGATAAAGCCAGTAACACCAAGCGCAACTGCAACAACACCCATAATGATGTATGGTAGCATAAAATGCACCTCCTATATAATAAACACGGAATTTTTCTTTTTAAAAGACGGGAGCCGTGCATTTACCTCCCGAGAATATGATTACTTTGCATTAAATGCAGCTCGCCAAAACCTACAAAAAAACAAAGTGATAACCTAAAATGTTAGGTCATTATCCATTACATTTTAACACTTTAAATCCGCTATGTCAAGAAAAGGTAAATTTTTTATTTTTACTAAATAAAAATCTTTATTTTTTATAATATATATGTTATAATCTAAATTGAATATCTATGTACTGAAAGGAGTGGCACTTTTGTTCAAAAAATTACTGTTATGCGTATTTGTTTGTTTGTTAATGCTTAGCATGTGCGGTTGCGAATTTTTCACTACCGATATAGCAGAATTACTCTCTCCGCCATCCCTTTCGGGTGACCTTAAGGCTATCTCGGCGGCTATAAGTGAGAGCGCCGGTAACAAGTATAGTTTTGAATATCCCCAAATGGGTGAATATCGTTCGGCTGTGGTTAGAAAGGATATTAACGGTGACGGCGTGAACGAAGCCTTTGCTTTTTACAGCAAGAGCGATGGTGATATTGAAACTGTTAGCATAAATGTTGTTTGCAACAGAGAAGATGAGTGGAAGTCTTTTGGTGAGCAGTCGATTGTTGCGGCAGGTGTTCATAGGGTCGATTTTTGTGATTTGGACGAAGACGGCATACAGGAAATTTTGGTAGGTTGGCAAATATACGGCACAAGTGAAATGCAGTTGGCGGTATATTCTTTCAAGAACAACACCTTAACCCAACGAATGCTTAACAAATATACCCACTTTATAACCTGTAACCTTGACGATAATAAGGCTAACGAAATTTTGATTATTGATGTTGATGCCGAAAAGTCGCAAAATACTGCTTCGCTTTACGGTTTGTCTGATAGCGGTATTGTGCAGATAGGAAGATGTGAACTTGACAGCAAGGTGCAGTCTTTCGGCCACCCCGTATTGTCAGAACTGTCTTCGGGTAAGAGCGCGGTTTATATTGATTCTATAAAGGGTATTGGCGCTATAACCGAAGTGCTTATTTACGAAAAGGGAAAACTTTTAAACCCGCTTTTTGATGAGCAAAACAAAGAAACTTCCCTTACTTTGCGTTCGGCAAGTTTCTCAACGAGAGATTTTAATAACGATAATATTTTGGAAATCCCTGTTCAGTTGAATGTACCGTCGGTTTCTAAGAGTGAAGTGGCTGAAAAACTTTACCTTACCAACTGGTGCTCTTTCAATGGTGAAATTCTTACCACACAGGTCACATCGATGATAAATGTGCTTGACGGTTATTATTATAATTTACCTGCTAAGTGGGTAGGGAATATAGCAATTCTCAAGGATACCGATAACCGCATAAGAGAAATTTATACCTACGATACTACCGAAATGGCAGTAGGTGAAAGTCTACTTTATATACGTGCTATAAGCAAGAAAGATTGGGAAAAAGGCGTTTATGATGCTTTAAATCTTATAAAGATAGGTGAGACTGAGACATCTGTAATTTCTTGCAGAATTTCTAACTCTGCAAAAGAAGCCGGTATTACGCTTGAACAAATAAAATCTAACTTTGGATTATATACACAGGAGTGAGATAATTGAAACGCATTTTAATAGCAGAAGATGAAGTTGCAATCCGCGAATTTGAAGCAATAAATTTAAAAAGAGTAGGATACACTGTTGTCGAAGCAGGTTCAGGAGAAGAAGCGCTTGATATTTACGATAACGACCCGGAAGGTTTCGATATAGCCCTTTTGGATATTTCAATGCCGGGTATGGACGGTTTTACCCTTTGTAAAGAACTTCGCAAAAGAAGTGAAACATTGGGTATTATCATGCTTACCGCCCGTACTCAAGAGATGGATAAAATAAGCGGTCTTATGATTGGTGCTGACGATTATATAACAAAGCCTTTCAGTCCTACCGAACTATTGGCGCGTGTGGATTCACTCTACCGCAGGGTTGAGATGTTTGTTCCGCAGACAGCACCTGCTGTTTCGGATGATATTACGCTTGGTGATTTCACCCTTAATCTTCGTAAGAGAACATTGCTTAAAAACGGCGTTAATATTGAACTTACTCAGGTAGAGTTTCAAATGGTGGAGTATTTCTTCTTGAACCCCGATGTTGCGCTTGGCAGAACCGATATTTTAACTAAAGTTTGGGGAAGCAATTACTTCGGTGAAGAGAAGATTGTTGATGTTAACGTAAGACGACTTCGTATGAAGATTGAAGATGACCCGTCTAATCCGCAAAGGCTTTTGACCGTTTGGGGTATGGGTTATAAGTGGAGTACACGATAAGTTTTTCCTAAAAATATAGAAAGGAGAGGTGACCGTGCGGTTAGATATAAATTTTAAAAGTATAACTTACAAGTGGTTTTTCAATATATTTCTTGTTGTAGCTGTAGCTGTTTGTATTGCGGCGGTTGCTTTTTCTTCGCTTTACAGTTCGCTTTACATTGAAAAAATAGAAAGCCTAGCTTTCGACTATGTTGACGAATTTTCGGCACTTAGCAGCACTAACAAAAACACATTCAAAGATACTGCGATAAATATTGTCAGTGAATTCAAATATAAAGACAAAATAGAAGTACAAGTAATTGACAGGTTTGGTAATGTTGTAGTTTCAACAACTGGTTTCTCTACCGATCCTGAAGATATGCCCGATTATCAAAAAGCTAAACAAACCCAGAAAATGCAAACATTTAGGGGTAAAAGCGGTACGAAAGAGTCTGTAATGGCGGGTACCGTTATGGTTTATGATGAAAAAAAAGAAGAACTTGGCGCTTATCGTTGGGTAACTTCAATGTCGCGAGTAAACGCTCTTATGGGTTATGTTACGGCGATAGTTATTATCATTTGCGTAATAATTCTTGCTGTTACGGCTGTTACAGGGCTGTTTTTCGTAAAGTCGATTGTAAATCCTATTCGCGATGTTAGCAATATTTCACGAACTATTGCAATGGGTAATTTTAATTCGCGTATTGAGATAGATAGGGATGACGAAATAGGGGAACTTTGTGATGCTATTAACTATATGGCGTCCGAACTTAGTAACTCCGAAAACATTAAAAATGATTTTATTTCTTCGGTATCGCACGAACTTCGTACACCTTTGACCGCTATACGCGGTTGGGGTGAAACCGCGAAAATGTCCTTGGATACCGACCCTGAACTTGTGCAAAGGGGGCTTGATGTTGTATTGAGCGAAGCCGACCGCCTTTCAAGTTTGGTAGAAGAATTGCTTGATTTTTCACGTATGCAAACGGGTAGACTTTCGCTTGTGTCTCAACCGATGGATGTAACCCTTATTTTGCGTGAGTCTGCGGATATGTATGTAGAACTTGCCAAAAAGCAAGAGATTGATTTGGCTTTGTCGGTTCCTGAAGATGAGTTGACCGTTTTGGGTGATAAGAACCGATTGAAGCAGGTATTCATTAATATAATTGATAACGCGGTTAAGTATACCGAAGCGGGTGGTCAGGTACTTATTAACCTTGATATTGAAGAAGCCTGTGTTCGAATAACTGTTAAGGATACAGGTGTTGGTATTCCTGCCGAAGATATCGACCGAGTTAAAGAAAAATTCTATAAAGCAAATAAAACCGTGCGCGGTTCGGGTATAGGCCTTGCCGTTGCCGATGAGATTATAAAACAGCATGACGGATTGTTGTTTATTGAAAGTATTGAAAATGTGGGAACAACCGTTACAGTAGTTCTTCCGATTTATGAAGAGCCTGTTTTGGAAGAAACTGCAAATGAAATAGAAACAGGAGTAGAAAATGGCGAATAAATATACTTCAATAGGCGGTCAGGCTTTAATCGAAGGTATTTTGATGAAAAGCCCTGAAAAAACCGCGCTATGTGTAAGATTGCCCGACGGCAGTATAGATACTTCCTATATGGAAGAAAAAAGGATTTCTAAAATTTGTAAAATTTTTCGTTTGCCGATTATTCGCGGTGTTATAGCATTTATTGAATCTATGCTTCAAGGCTATAAAGCGCTTATGATTTCGGCTGACAAATCAGGTTTTACCGATTTGGAAGAAGAAAATTCCCCTAAAGATGAAACTAAGGATAACAGCGCCTTTTTAAATGTTGTGATGGCTGTGGGCGCTGTGCTAGGTGTTTTGTTGGCAGTGGTACTTTTTATGTACTTGCCCCGTCTTTTTGTATCGGGTATTGAGTGGGTAACAAAAACACAAATCACTTCTAAATTATTGCGCTCAGGTATAGAGCAACTCTTAAAACTTATTGTTTTTGTGGGTTATGTTTGGGCGGTATCTTATATGAAGGATATAAAGCGTGTGTTTATGTACCACGGGGCAGAACATAAAACAATTTTTTGCTATGAAAAAGGCTTACCGCTTACTGTTGAAAACGTAAGGCAACAGCAACGCTTCCATCCGCGCTGCGGTACTTCGTTTATGATACTTATGATACTTATAAGCATTATTCTTTCAACAGTATTGCAAATGATTTTCCCGTCAGTTTACAGTATAAAATGGCTTTGGGTATTGGCTAAAATTTTGATGATACCATTAACCTGCGGTATAGGTTATGAAGTTCTTAAAATATGCGGTAGGTATGATAATGCCATTACTTGTGTAATTTCAGCACCGGGTATGTGGTTGCAAAGACTTACTACTAAAGAACCCGAAGACGATATGATAGAAATTGCTATAGCGGCGCTTAAAGCCTGCGAACCCGAAGTACCCGATGTGGAGCGTAACGATGACAATATTTGAAGCATACAATCATACTAAACTTAAACTTAAAAACGCGGGTATAGAAGATAGCGTTTATGAAGCAAAACTTATAATAAAACATATTACAGGTATGAATAATAACCAAATTCTTACCGAGTATACGAAGGAACTAACACCGTTTCAAGAGAATAATCTTACGGCAATTCTTCGCCAACGCGAGATAAGGTATCCTTTACAGTATATCTTAGGTGAGTGGGGTTTTTATAAGTATAAATTTAAGGTTGGCGTAGGCGTACTTGTTCCCCGTAGCGATACCGAGATACTCGTAGAAAAATGTTGCGAATATCTTGAAGGTAAAAATTCACCGGCAGTACTTGATTTGTGTGCGGGGAGCGGTTGCATAGGTATATCACTCGCGTGTGATTTTCCTGATAGCGCGGTGGTTATGGTGGAAAAATACCAAGAAGCAAAAAAATATATCGAAAGTAATATTGAACTTAACGGCGCGTATAATACCTTGGCTATTGACGGCGATATATTTGAAGGCACTGCGGCTTGCCAACTTTATGACCTTATCGTAAGTAATCCACCCTATATTCCGCCACAAGAAATGGAAATCGTTTCACCTGAGACCAAGTTTGAACCTGAAACAGCGCTTTTAGGCGGTGAAGATGGGCTTGATTTTTATAGAGCGATAATTAAAAATTACAAAGACTCTCTGAAAAATGGCGGCATGATGGCGTTTGAAGTCGGAATAAATCAGGCAAAATCGGTGTTGGGTTTATTAGAAGATGCGGGATTTGTAAATGTAAGTATATTTAAAGACTTAAACTCTGTTGAGCGTGTAGTCACTGCAATAAAAGAATAAAGGAGTAATAAAAATGGCTTCCAAAAATTCACAAACAAAAACGGCAGTTAAGGTGACCGAAGAAACCGAAAAGCAAAAGGCACTTAAAACCGCCATTGACCAAATTGAAAAGCAGTTCGGTAAAGGTGCTGTTATGCGCCTTGGCGAGAATGCTGCTATGAGTGTTGAACATATTAAAACAGGCTCTCTTACACTTGATGTAGCGCTTGGTATCGGCGGTATTCCTAAGGGAAGAATTGTTGAAATATACGGTCCTGAGTCTTCGGGTAAAACCACCGTGGCTCTTCACTGTGTTGCAGAAGCGCAAAAGGCGGGTGGCACTGCTGCTTTTATAGATGTTGAACATGCATTAGATCCGGTTTATGCTTCAAATCTCGGCGTAGATATTGATTCTCTCTTAGTTTCTCAACCCGATTCGGGTGAACAGGCTTTAGAAATTGCCGAAAGTCTTGTGCGTTCGGGCGCTATTGATATTATTGTTATCGACTCGGTTGCTGCCTTGGTTACCAAAGCGGAAATTGAGGGTGAAATGGGCGATAACCACGTAGGCCAGTTGGCGCGTCTTATGTCACAGGCACTCCGCAAATTAACAGGTGCGTTGTCAAAGACTAACTGTGCGGCTATATTTATTAACCAGTTGCGTGAAAAGATTGGCGTTATGTACGGTAATCCCGAAGTTACAACAGGTGGTAGAGCGCTTAAGTTCTATTCGTCGGTTCGTATTGATGTACGCAAGGGTGATGTAATTAAGGACGGTAGTGATATCATCGGTGTTCATACCCGTGCTAAGATTGTTAAAAACAAGGTTGCACCGCCGTTTAAGATTGCCGAGTTTGATATTATGTATGGCACAGGTATCTCTCATACAGGTGAAATTGTTGATGCGGGTGTAGAAACAGGCGTCATTAAAAAATCGGGCGCTTGGTTCTATTATGGCGAAACAAGACTTGGCCAAGGTAGAGACAATGTTAAAAAGTTGTTTGAAGATAATGAAGAACTCGCAACCGAGATTGAAAACAAGGTTATGGCGCTTATCACAAGCAAAGAAGCACCCGCGACCGAGAGTGATGACCAAGTAATTATGCCAACAGAGCCGGTTGCAAGTCCACGCAAATCGATAGATATTGATATAGCAGTTGACGATTAATGCAAATTACGGCTTTAAAAAAAGATAAACTTCATTTAACAAAGGTTTCCCTTTCTGACGGAAGTGAAGTTTTTATTGATAATGATGTCTGCTATGAAAATTGCCTTAAAATAGGTAATAGTGTAGACAGGGAAGTTTTACAAAAACTTATAGCCGAGTCTGATTACAGACGGGCAAAATCACGCGCTGTATGGTATCTTGACCGCGCTGACCACACCGAAAAGGGTCTTTTCGATAAACTTTTGCGCGCAGGGTACGAAAAGAATGCTTGTGCAAAGGTTATAGCGCGTTTTATAGAAGTAGGTCTTCTCGACGACGAGCGCTATGCGCGTAACTATGCTGAGCGGCTGATGCAATCGAATGTGTCTAAAAGACAAGCGGTGCAAAAAATGCTCACTAAAGGTGTGCCGTACGATTTGGCAAAACAAGTGCTTTCGGAAGATGAAACCGGTGAACTTGCCCAAATTAAAAATTTGATAGATAAAAAGTATAAAACAAAACTTTTAGCGCCAAATGGAAGTGAAAAAGTTTTTGCTGCTCTTTCGCGCAAAGGCTTTTCTTACAGCGCCGTAAGAGAAGCGCTAAAAAGTTATATCGATGAATCAGAGGAATATTATGTATAAAGTAAGTATGGTGTCTCTCGGTTGCCCTAAAAATCAGGTCGATGCCGAAATGATGCTTTATTCTTTGCAAGAAGCAGGGTTCGAAATCTCTCCCGAAGAAGCTGCGGCAGATGCGATTATTATTAATACCTGCGGTTTTATTGAAGATGCTAAGGCGGAGGCTATTGAAAATATTTTGGAAGCTTCACGCTATAAGGCAGAGGGTAACTGCAAGGCTTTAATCGTTACAGGTTGCCTTGCTGAAAGATATAAGGACGATGTTACCGAAGAAATCCCCGAAGTGGACGTTTGCGTTGGCATAGGCTCTAACGGTAATATAGCCGCGATTGTTAAGAACGCTATTGAAGGGAACTGTAAAAATTCTTTTGGCGAAAAAACCGATTTAGACCTGAACGGTAAACGTATACTTGGCGGCTATCCGTTCACTGCTTATTTGAAAGTAGCCGACGGTTGTGATAACTGTTGTACCTATTGCGCGATACCTAAAATACGTGGCAGACTTAGAAGCCGTACTATTGAAGATTGCGTTAAAGAAGCAAAGGAATTAGCACAAAGCGGTGTAAAGGAACTAATTGTAGTAGCTCAAGATACCACCGCCTATGGTACTGATATATATGGTCAACCTATGCTCCCAAAACTTTTAAAAGAGTTGTGCCAAATTGACGGTATTCACTGGATAAGAACTCTTTACACTTATCCTGATAAGATAACCGATGAGTTTATAGAAGTATTGGCAAGTGAAAGTAAACTTGTAAAATATTTAGATATTCCGCTTCAACATGTAAACGGTGATATTTTAAAGAGAATGAATCGCAAGGGTAACAAGCAAAGCCTTATTGCGCTTATAAATAAAATCCGCAACAAAATTCCCGAAATTACTCTTAGAACAACCTTTATAACAGGTTTTCCGGGTGAAACCGAAGAACAGTTTTGTGAACTTTGCGAATTTGTAAAAGAAACCCGTTTTGACAGGTTAGGATGTTTTACTTATTCGGCAGAAGAAGATACTATTGCTTGTGATTTTGAAAATCAGATAGACGAGCAAACAAAGGTTTCCCGCATGGAAAACATTATGGATATGCAGTCTACTATAGCAAGTGAGAAAAACGAAGAAAAAATCGGCACGGTTACCGAAGTTTTAATTGAAGGTTGGGACGATTATATAAAATGTTATTTTGGCAGAACTTTGGGCGACGCCCCCGAAGTAGACGGCAAAATTTTCTTTATGTCAACCCGCCCACTCGTTATAGGCGAATTTGTAAAGGTAAGAATAAACGACTGTTTAGAATATGATTTGTTAGGAGAATTGGAAGAATGAATACACCCAATAAGTTAACAATAGCAAGAATAATAGCAACACCAATCTTTATGGCAACAATGCTTATTGATTTTCCGTATCACTACACTGTATCTTTGGTGTTGTTTATCGCGGCTGCTATCACAGATGCGATAGACGGAAATATGGCAAGAAAATATAATCTTGTTACTTCTTTTGGTAAGTTTTTAGATCCATTGGCGGATAAAATGCTCACAACCGCCGCATTCTTAGGGTTTATAGATATGTATGCAGGTACTAAGTATTGTTGGCAAATGACCGCTATTACATTTATTGTCTTGTTTAGGGAATTTATGGTTTCTTCTGTAAGACTTGTTGTTGTGTCAAGCGGTGGAAAAGTTATTGCCGCTAATATTTGGGGCAAACTTAAGACAGTTACCCAAATGGTAGGTATAGTTTTAGCAATTTTCGCTTATGCACTTATTGGTGATTTTGGTTTGATTTCCATTCAAAGTGTATGCGATATAATAATTAGCGTTATTTTCTGGATTTCGGCTGTACTTTGTGTTATTTCGGGAGCTATTTACTTGATTGGCAGTAAAGAATATATCGATCCATCGAAATAGGTGATTTTTTTGTTTAAGAGAATTATAGAAGATGTAAACGCCGTGCGCGACCGCGACCCTGCAGCGCGTAGTTTTTGGGAGGTATTCTTTCTTTATCCCGGTGTAAAGGCAATAAGAATGCATCGTCGTGCGCATTTTTATTATAAGCATAATATGATGTTCTTGGCGCGTTATGTATCGCAAAGGGCGGCAAGAATTACGGGTATAGAAATTCATCCCGGCGCGACTATAGGTAAACGACTTGTTATAGACCATGGCACAGGCGTTGTAATAGGTGAAACAACCGAAATCGGTGACGATGTATTGATTTACCAAGGTGTAACCCTTGGCGGTACGGGTAAGGATAGCGGTAAACGACACCCAACCATTGGTAATAATGTTATGATTAGTGCGGGTGCAAAGGTTTTAGGTCCTTTTAAAATAGGTGACAATTCACGCGTTGCTGCGGGTGCGGTAGTGCTTGAAGAAGTTCCGCCTAACTCTACGGTTGTGGGTGTTCCTGCGCGTGTTGTCCGTCAGGACGGCAAACGTGTAGCGCTTGACCAAATTCATATACCCGACCCCGTTAAACAAAAGATGGATATGCTTGAAGGCAGAATTTTGGAGCTTGAAGCATTATTAAAGGAGAAAAACTAATGAAAATTTTCAATACATTAACAAGACAAAAGGATGAATTTAAGCCTATAAATGAGGGCGAGGTAAAAATTTATGCCTGTGGCCCTACGGTTTATAACTATATTCATATAGGTAATGCGCGTCCGCTTTGCATATTCGATGTTTTGCGCCGTTATTTCGAATGGCGCGGTTTTAAGGTAAATTTTGTTCAAAACTTTACCGATATTGACGATAAACTCATCAATAAGGCTAACGCTGAAGGAATTACTGTTCCCGAAGTTGCCGAAAGATTTATCGGCGAATTTTGGACCGATGCTAAGGGACTTAATGTTCGCGAAGCGACAGTTCATCCACGCGCTACCGATAATATTGCTGAAATTCAGGGTATAATTTCCGCGCTTATAGAAAAGGGCTATGCCTATGCTGTGGGCGGTGATGTTTATTATCGCGCTAAAAAGTTCCAAGAATACGGCAAACTTTCACATCAACCGCTTGAAGATTTAGCAGAGGGTGCAAGTAACCGTGTTGACGGCGGTGCTGATATTAAGGAAGATCCAATGGATTTTTGCCTTTGGAAAGGCGCTAAGGAAGGGGAACCTTTCTGGGAGTCACCATGGGGTAAGGGTAGACCCGGTTGGCATATTGAATGCTCTGCTATGGCAGGTAGATACTTGGGTAAAACTATCGATATTCATTGCGGTGGTTTGGATTTAATTTTCCCTCACCACGAAAATGAAATTGCTCAAAGTGAAGCGGCTAACGGTTGTGACTTTGCGCATTATTGGATGCATAACGGTTTTATCAATGTTGACAATCATAAAATGTCAAAATCCTTAAATAACTTCTTTACTGTACGTGACGTTGCTGACAAATTCGGCTATGAGCCTATTCGTTATTTCCTTATTTCTTCACAGTACAGAAGTCCTATAAACTACTCGGTAGATATTATTGAACAGGCTAAAAATTCGCTTGAGCGTCTTTATACTTGCCGTGATAATATTGATTTTGCGATTAAAAATGCTGAAGACGGCGGCGAAGTACCTGCATTTATTGGGGAACGCAAAAACGAGTTTATAAATGCAATGGAAGATGACCTTAATACTGCCGATGCTTTAGCGGCTATTTTCGTTCTTGTGCGCGATATTAACAGTGTTATTGCAAACGGTGCCAAAAAGGCTACATTAGAGGCTTGTGCTGATTTGTTTGACCAATTAACAGGTGTTTTAGGTCTTGTATATAACCGTAAAGAAGAAGTTTTAGATAGCGAGATTGAAGCGCTTATTGAAAAGCGTACCGAAGCACGAAAGGCAAAAGACTTTAAGACTGCTGACGAAATTCGTGATAAGCTAAAAGAAATGGGTATCATTCTTGAAGATACTCCTCAGGGTGTAAAATGGACCAGAGCATAAAGCAAGAGCCTATAGGCGAAGGCAGGTTTATATACGTGTCACCGCACCACACCTTTGGTACAGATGCGGTACTGCTTAAGGATTTTGCAAAAGCCAAAAGAAACGACAAGGCGGTTGATCTAGGTACAGGCTGTGGCATAATTGCGTTTTTAATGCTTCGTGACGGCAATTGCCAAGAAGTTTTTGGTAAGTCGGAGGCCAAGCTGGC
Organism: Acutalibacteraceae bacterium; assembly: GCA_045591465.1. Classification (GTDB taxonomy): domain Bacteria; phylum Bacillota; class Clostridia; order Oscillospirales; family Acutalibacteraceae; genus UBA737. Next base: position 37,395 of record JAZNSZ010000046.1, read on the forward strand.
TTA
>JAZNSZ010000047.1:0-54745 GCA_045591465.1 Acutalibacteraceae bacterium
CAGTACACTTTGCAAACATAAAAATACTTACTTTTTCATTACTCTTTTTACCCGATATTTTACCAGATATATAACGGCTCATAGAGTCTATAACAACATTTTTTAATTTACTTGCAAACTTACTGCCATAAGCGTCTAATCCTTTATCTATTGTTTCCCCAAAATCTAACCATTTACCACCTGTTTTAGAATATCCACTTACTCCATAAATTTGTATCAAAAAACTTACAATACCCATTGCTTTAATTATCCAACTAAAATCACACGTTTTTATGTATTTTTTCCATTGTGATACGGTTCTTGTTAAAAAATAATACGTTGTATAACGATAACCTTTTTGAGTGAAAATATTTCCATCAGTGTAATATCCATAGGTGTAACAAAAACCGCCATCAAATTTTTTGCTAAACATTCTTTGTACACTTTTTTTATTATTGAAAAGAAATATACTTTTGAATTTTTTGTATAAACTAGAACTCGAAATCTGATTTTCATATTTCTTTTCAAAAGAACCAACAGCACATATATTCATTGATGCATAACCAGTAAAATCAGAAGTGTTTATAACATCATTATCACAATACGTGTAAATATTATAGGATGGTATCGTTGTAGCCATACCCAGATAATCAGGCATATCCCCATTCACAAACCTACCAACCTCAGCATCATAGTAACGTGACTGCAGGTAGTAAAGTCCCGTTTCAATATCGTAATAATATGAACGGTAGCGGAATGGGTTTATGTGGGCGATAAGAGAATTTTGGAAATCCTTGTCGATTTCGCACTTGCCCCAAGCGTCGTAGCTGTAACGAGCAACAGCTTTGCCGTTTTGGTCGGTAATCTCAATTACGTCACCCTGTAAATTCTTTACGAAGTAGTAGGGTGTTTGGTTGTAGATAATACCGCAAACGCTGTCCTCTTGGTCGTAAATCGGCTCTATTGTGTTGCCGTTCCAGGTTTCCCTTAATATTTTAGCACCGTCAAGGCAAAAATCGTGTCGAACATTGTCGACTGTTTTAGAAATTCTGATACCGTTTGCGTTATAGGTGTAGCGGATATCGTCAAAGAACTTAAGCTGTCTGCCTTTTTCCCAGATAAGCCAATGGTCGCGGTAGGATTCAGGGTTGCCCTGCTCGTCATAGGTAATAGCTTTTCCGTCATAAAAGTCAAGACGGTCTTTCCATTTGTCGTTATAAACATAACCTATGCCGTTTTTAGTAACAATATTACCGTAGTTATCGTATGTCATTTGATTAATGACTTCACCGTTTTTGGTTTCAGTTAAAAGCTGACCTAAAGCATCGTAAGTGTACTCTGTTACACCGTCAAGACTGTCGGTAACTTTAGTAATACGCTCTTCTTTGTCGTATTCGTACTCGATAGTTCTGCCGTCTTGGAAAGTTATCTTGCTTACAAGCTGAGTTGTAGGCACAGACTTATACTTGCCGTTTTCGATATGCTCGTCAGTAGCCTGTCCTTTTAGGTAATCAAACTTTCTTGCAAGCGAGCATTTTGAAAGCCCAATTTCGTCAAACTCTTTTCTGCCGAAAGAGTCGGTTTTAGCCACACTTACAAAGCTGTGTTCACCGATTGCGGTCTTGACAAGCTGTGTTTCGTTTTCAGCAGTTTCGTATGTAACGGTTTGCTCCTTACCGTCGGCAAAAACGGTACGCTTTGTTGCAAGGTTGCCCTCGGTATCGTAGAAATAACGGACAACATAAAGCGGAGTTTTTCGGGTTACATAGTTGTATTCGCTAAGACCGATATCCGACTCGCAAGCGTAGGTTAGTCTGCCGTCCTCGTACATATAATTATACATTTTTCTATCTTTAATGTCAATAGAACGAACTATATTACCGTTACTGTCGTAAGCGTATTTATAATATGCTATTTGGGCTTGGTACTTGTTATACCACTTTTCAGCAATCATCTGACCTGAGCCGTTGTATGTAGCGGTCATTCTGTCGCCGTTGGCATAAGCCATTTCCTTAAGTCTTCCGCTTCCTGTATTGTAGGTGTAGGTTATAAGGTTGCCGTCAGCTTTGCCGTCTATACCTATGCTTTCAAGGTCGCGGAACGCGTTGTATTTAAGGAAGTAACTAAGTCCGTCACCGCGTACAATTTGGGTCAGGTTATCGAAAGCGTCGTATTTGTAAGAAACATGGCTAAGCTCAGTATTATTTGTATCCTTGCTTATCACCTTAGTAGTTCTGCCCGACTTGTCATATTGGTAGGCAGTTATATTACCCATCCTGTCGGTTACTTCTTCTGTGCGTGAGGTCACACCGTCAACCGAATATTCGGTTTTGTTGCCTCTGGCATCAGTTTCGGTTAAAAGGTTGTTTCCGTCCTCATCGTAACCGAACGAGCGATAGATTGTACCGTATTCACCGTCAGTAAAGGTGGTTTCGGTAAGGGTGTTGCCAAAAGCATCCAACAATTCTTGGAAATCGGGTGTTTCTTCGGCTTCCTCCTCATTTTCCTTTGTTAAGGCGTAGGTTTCTGCCTCTTCGTTTTCTTCCTCAACAAAGTCTTCTGCAGAAAGGTCGGTTACGATTGAAGTGCGTACAAGCTCAATATTATCGAAATATGCGGTGCCGTAGTTATAGTCATAATCACAGAATAACTGTAGGTTTTCTACCTCTTTAAAGGCATCCTTTGAAAATTCTACCGATGCATATTGCCATTCCTCCACGCTTGTGTTAAAGTCGGCGGTATGCTCGCAAAATGTACCGTCTGTGTAACTTATAACCGCGCGCAGACGGAATGTTGGCGGATTGTCACCCTTATTGTCGCCCACAGGAAGACCATAGCCGTTTGCCCAACCTGAAAGCTTAAAGGTTTCGCGCGTACTATCTATTGCTTTTACTTCAACTGTCTGCTTAGCGTGGCATTTTTCATCTAACTTACCCTCAATTTTAATTGAGCCTGAATAGTTAAATGCATTTTCATTTTCTGACAGATATTCCGCATTGTAAAGCTCCCAGCCAGATTGCTTATAAAAACCGCTGTCATTTAAAAGATTGTATGCATTTGCAGAGGCATTTCTTTCCAATTGAACAGAATCTACTAAAACCTCGCCCTTGCCATCTGCTAAAATTTCAACCTTTACAGGTGAAGACGAACTCAACCATTCGCCGACAGAAATGCGAACAAATTCATCATACTTATCCTTGACCTTTTCAGACTGTGCTAATATTCCAAGCTCTTGATTATAAATACGCAAATATACGCCGTCGTTTTCACCCTCAAAGCCCGAAACAACCTTAACATACGCCGAAAATGTGCTTTCGTCATCACCACCCGGCAGAGTTTCCTGATATACACCGTTTCTAACCGCGCCATCCTCGGCCGTCTTAATCGAAAGATAATGTTTGCCGAACTTTGCTACAGCTTCGTCTTCGCAGACTGTAATTTCTGTACTGCTACTGTTATCCTCTTCCATCTGCCAATTATCAAGACTTTCAAAGCTGTGGTCTAATAACTGATTTACAATAGAAATTTCATGATTAGCATTTTCCGAACCGCTGTTGTTAGTGGCACCTATTCTGTTATAATCACGGTCAAGATACTCGCTTATAACATTTCCGTCCTCGTCAAAAACACAAACTGTAGTTTCGGTTTCATTTTTGCAAATCTTAGTTCGGTGCGAAGCAATTGAATAATCAAAGCTTGTTATGTCACCCTTTACAAACTCGCCGTTTTGCGCACCGTATTCGGTCATTTCAGTTACGGTGCAATCAGCCGAATATGTATATTCTGTTTTGCAAACCGCAATTTCATTTTCATAAAGAATTATCGCTGTCGGCTTATCATCTGTATAAGTAATTTCTGCCTTTTTGCCGTCAGAGTATGTGACAGATGAAAGATAGTTGCCTGTGTATGCAAATGCTACCTTTGTGCTGTCAGGTGCAATAATTAACGAGAGAAAGCTATCGTCATAAGCTAAAATAAATTTTCTGCCTACTGCATCGGTCACCGCTGTAATTTTACCGTCCTCATAGGTGATTACATTTTTATTTCCGTTTTGGTCGGTAATACATACAAGTCTTCCCGCCTCGTCGAATATATACTCGTCACCGTTCTTAAGAACTCGCTCCGTCTCGTTATATTCGTGCTCTCCGTCATCTTCGTTTGATTTAAAAATATTTGCATCATCTGTGGCTAAAAGATAAATCTCTTCACCGTTTTCATCGGTATAGATATAATTACCTTCACTGTCCTTGACAATACTTTGCATTAGGTTAAGCTTAAAACCGCATCCTAACTTCATAGCGCTGAAATCTGCCGTATTAAGACCGATTGAGCTTTTTTGAGTGTATTGCTCATTATAAAGAGTGCTGTTATAGAGGTGCTTGATTGTAACAGGCAGTCTTCCACCGCCCCAAGAAAAGTCTGTACTATCTAGCATTAAATTACCGTACTGCAAATCAATGTTTCCTTGACCGAAAAAGCCTAAATCGTGACTTAAAGCGCGATAAGAGATATTTACACCGTAGTTTGTTTCATAGGTAACAGTAATTTTAGGTGCGTATTCGCTTTCACCCTCGCCGTAAACAGTTATATAGCTTTCTTTCTGTAAATCTTCGCTGACAGGTTTAATAACTAATCCTAAAGTGCTGTTATTTTCTTTTGCCGCCTTTTCAACAATTTCGGTAATATCGAATGTATAGGATACTATTTCATCCCCGTCCGGCGTTCTGATTTTTACGTAATCACATAATTCACTTAAATTTGCTATAGAGCAGTCCTCATATATGCCATCATCGTATCTAAATACACCCAGTTTGCAGTATTCTTCTTCATTAATAGCAATATCTCGCTGATACAAAGTGATTTCCGCTTTTTTTAAGCGTTGATTCTTTATAAAATCAGTCAAGCTATAGCCTAAGTACAACGAATTTTTTACAAGCTCTGCCGAAGTTTCGCCTGTTTCGTCAGTTATACTACCGCATGTAACACCGAGGGTATAATTTTCAGACTGCGCATATTCGCTGTCGCCTAAAAAATTATATAAACTGCTAATCGGCACATTTAGCCGTTTTTCATTTGCTTTGTTATTTGTCATTGTTTTTTCCTCTTTTCAAAATAGATTTAATTCTTGGTCGGCCAACCATATTTATAATACCTAATTAAAACCCGCCATTCACCGACATCTTTTCAAAAATCAGTAATTTTTGAATGAAATTCGCAAAAAACCGCATAACTAAGCCAAAAAAATCGTTCGACTTTTTTCGACATTACCTGTTTCTTCTACATTTTTCGACCAAATCTGTCAACAAAAAAAGCAGATGCTTATCGCATCTGCTAATCATAGATTATTTAATTATTACTTCATTTCAATCGCCTTTAAGGCTTTTTCTTTAATATTTTCAGCGCGTAAACCGAACTCATCAAGAAGTTTAACTGCCGGTCCGGAATGTCCAAAAACATCGTTGACGCCGAGTTTTAAAACAGGAACAGGATACTCTTCCGCCAAAAATTCTGCAACAGCGCTTCCAAGACCACCAATTACTGAATGTTCTTCAGCGGTGACAATAGCGCCTGTTTCTTTAGCGGCTTTAAGTATAATTTCCTTATCAAGTGGTTTGATAGTCGCAATATTAATTACACGGGCATTAATACCTTGTTCTTTTAGTAAATCATGAGCAATAAGCGCTTCATTAACCATAAGACCGGTCGCTACAATGGTAACGTCTTTACCTTCTTTAAGTTCAACACCCTTACCAATTTCAAACTTATAATCGTCACCAAAAACAACAGGAACGGCAAGTCTGCCCAAACGCAAGTATACAGGACCATCATGATTAAATGTAGCTTCAACCGCTAAAGCCGCTTCAGTAGCATCAGCCGGGTTAATTATTGTCATACCGGGAATTGTGCGCATTAAGGCAATATCTTCATTACACTGGTGTGTAGCACCATCTTCACCAACAGAAATACCTGCATGAGTTGCACCTATGACAACATTCAAATGCGGGTAGCCAATAGAGTTTCTTACCTGTTCAAAAGCACGTCCTGCCGCAAACATAGCAAAAGAAGAGCAAAATACCTTTTTACCTGTTGCCGCAATACCCGCAGCAATACTCATCATGTTTTGTTCTGCTATACCACAATTATAAAATCTTTGGGGAAATTCCTTTTTAAATTTTCCTGTTTGGGTAGCAGCGGCAAGGTCAGCATCGAGCACAATAAAATCATCGCGCTGTTTGCCTAATTCAACGAGTGTTTCACCGTAAGCAGCTCTTGTAGCAATAGTTTTAACTTCCGACATTTTACGCACTCTCCTTTACTGTAAATTAGCAAGAGTTTGTTTTAATTCACTCATTGCAATTTCATATTGTTCATCATTCGGTGCGGTACCGTGCCAACCAACCGCATTCTCCATAAACGAAACACCTTTACCCTTGACCGTTTTCGCAACAATGCAAACCGGTTTATCAACTTTTTCCGCTTCGATTAAAGCATTTTCGATTTGGTCAAAGTCGTGACCGTCAATATTGATTACATGCCAATTAAATGCTTCGAATTTTTTATCAATAGGATACGGAGAATTTACTTCTTCAATAGAACCGTCAATTTGAAGATTATTATAATCTACGAAAATGGTAAGATTAGAAAGTTGCTTATTTGCAGCAAACATAGCGGCTTCCCAAACCTGACCTTCTTCAATTTCGCCATCACCAAGAATAGCATAAACTTTATAGTTATCGCCAAAGTGTTTAGCAGATAAAGCCATTCCGCAAGCGCAAGAAATACCTTGACCCAGTGAGCCTGATGACATATCAACGCCGGGAATATATTTCATATCAGGATGTCCCTGTAAAATACTGCCGATTTGACGAAGGGTTGTTAAAGACTCTACTTCAAAGAAGCCTCTATTTGCTAATACTGAATATAAAGCCGGTGCGGCATGACCTTTTGACAATACAAAACGGTCTCTATCAGCCATTTTAGGATTTTTAGGGTCTATATTCATTTTTTCAAAATACAAATATGTCAGTATATCTGCACAGGAAAGCGAACCTCCGGGATGTCCCGCTTTAGCAGCGTGTACCCCCTCAATGATGCCCATTCTTACCTTACAGGCAATTTTTTGAAGTTCAAGTTTTCTTGATGCTTCCATTTTCTCAATCCTTTCGAACAACAGTATTTATGTGTTTAAGTTTTTTAAAGATAGCATAACCTTTAATAATTACATTTATTTTTAAGATTAGTTAAAAATTTACAGAAATATTCCGGCAAATCAGACGAAAACTCAAGATATTCCTTTGTAACAGGGTGCACAAAACCAATTTTTCTGGCATGTAAACATTGACCGTGCAAGGAAGTTATAACCTTTTTAGGTCCGTAAACATCATCCCCTGCAACGGGGTGACCAAGAAAAGCCATATGCACCCTTATTTGATGGGTACGTCCCGTTTCAAGTCTTAAGCGTAAATGTGTAAATTCCGAAAAACGTTCTAAAACTTCATAATGTGTTATAGCGTTTCTAGAAGCAGTATTAGTAACCGCCATTTGTTTACGTTTAACAGGATGTCTGCCAATAGGTGCATTAACAGTGCCTTTCTCATCCTTAAAATTTCCATAAACAACAGCTTCGTATTCTCGCGTAAAAGAATGTTCCTTAATTTGCTCTGATAAAAAATTATGGGCATTATCATTTTTTGCAACAATCAGCAAACCGCTTGTATTTTTATCAATCCTATGAACAATACCGGGACGCATAACACCATTAATCCCCGAAAGTTTATCACCGCAGTGATACATAAGGCCATTAACAAGGGTGTTTTCAAAATTTCCTGCCGCCGGATGAACAACCATTCCTTTTGGTTTATTCACAACAAGTAAATGTTCATCTTCAAAAACTATATTTAAATTTAAATCTTGCGGTATAACATCATAAGCAACAGGGTCAGGCAAACTAACCGCTACGTTATCCCCCGATTGCAATTTCACACTCTTAGAAGCAATTTTACCATTAACTTCAACGCAACCGTCTGCAATTAGTTTTGCCGCGCGGGAACGCGTAACATCAGCAATTTGCGAAACAAAAACATCTATTCTTATACGTTCTTCATCTAAAAATATTTTTTCTATTTTATTCATTTTCGCTATTAATTGAGTTAATTAATTTTTTCTTTTTTTCGCGCAAATCCTTTAAACTATCATAGATAAAATATCCAAGCAAAATTAACGCGCCGATTACAACAGCACAATCAGCTACATTGAAAATCGGGAATGTTGGGAAAAACTCAAAATGTAAAAAATCTACTACATTTCCATCACGGAAGAAGCGGTCAATCATATTTCCTAAGCCGCCAAATAATATTAAACTAACCGCCCAAAATATAACCTTGTTTTTTCTACCAAGTTTTACAAGAAGGGTAAAACATATTACCATAAGTATAGCGGTTATAGATAGCAAAGTCCAAGTATAACCCTGCAAAATACCCCATGCGCCGCCTTTATTGTTAATGTAAATTAAATCAATAAATCCTTTTATAAACTCGGCGCGCTCACCAATTTCAAAATTTGAAACAATAAAATATTTTGTAAATTGGTCAGCACCTAAAAACAAAGCGCCACAAAAAATTGCTAAAATATAACTAATCAAAAAAATTCACTCCATTAACCTTGTGTAGTATCAGTTTCAGAATCACCAATAATAAAACCGCTTGACTCTTCAATAGTTTCTACAACATCCTGTACTTGTTCTGCTTCTTTAGAAGAAGGCATAAACTCCATAACATTTGGTTCTTCATCAATTTTTGCAGCAAGAACTGCCGCCATTTGCTGAGGGTCCATTTGAACAGTATCAGGTATATCTTGCAAAATGCTTAAATGTTCTTTATATTTTCCCGTTACAGCAGATTTGAAAGCCGCAATTTCAAGTCTTAATTTATCGAATAACACCTGTTGTCTGCGAACACAATCATCAGTAGCATCAGCAATACTTTTGGCTTTGATATTTGCCTTTTCAATCATTGCATCAAGTTCAACTTGCAATGCATTTTTTCGCTCATTAGCCTTCATTTCAAAAGCATCCGCAAGTTCTCTTTCCCGTGCAGTTATAATATTAATATTTTCTTCCGCCTTCAAAACGATTTCCTCGCTTTGCACCCTTGCGTCACTGATAATTTTATCAGCAAGTTTTTGAGCATTTATAAGAACATTCTGAATATTATCCTGTGATTTCTTAAAATCGTCAATTTGCGATTCTAAACTTTCAATCTTCAACTGATAATCTTTAATAATTTTTTCATATTGGGCTAAATCCGATTCAACCCTATCAAGAAAAACTTCAACTTCTTCACGTTTGAAACCATTCAAAGATTTAGTGAACGAAACATTTTTAATATCAGCGGCAGTAAGCATATAAAAGCCTCCCATAATTAATATTCCTAGTAGGATTTGTACTTTAAGATAATTCTATCTTTTTTTGATTTTTCATCAGCAGAGATAATTTTAAATTTTCCTCTATGCCTAATTGACAAAATATCGCCATTTATAACCTGTTTTACAGTTTTTTGGCATATAACCGAATTTATAGAAACCAAACCGCTTTCAATCATTTCATTAGCGGTGTTTCTGGAACATGAAGCACACGCGGATACGATACAATCCAAACGACAGGAAGAAACGGTGACGGTATTTTCTTTCAATTCTTCAACCGTCGGTAAGGGCAAATAGTAACCCGTTTTAACAGTGACGCCTATTCTTCCAACCTTGCTAACATTTTTTAAAATATACTCAGCAATATCATCCTTTACAAAGACAACAGCCCTGCCCTTTTCGATTAAAATATCGCCTATCGTTTCCCTTTTTAGACCTAAACCCATTAGAGAACCCAAAAAGTCTCTATGTCGTAAATCGTCAATCGAACGAAAAGTAAAGGTTAATGCAGTAATCGGAAAATTGACAGAATCCATCCAATCAGGCATACAGCAAAGTATCACGCGTTGAGCGTCATGCTCTCCACCATAAAACATATATTTAGCATTACGATTATCTAAATAGCGCTTTAACAGTGTTGATTCTTCGAGCGATAAAAATCCTAAAAAGACGGCTTGTCCGTACGAAATGTTGTATTTAATGTATCTTCAGCCCTTGCTATAAGCAACTGCGTTTCCATTAAAAATACAAACGGCTTTCGTCAAATTCTTCAAGCATAGATTCACCCGAAACATCAACATCGGTCGGAACTATAATAAAAGTAGAAACTGCAACCTTGCGAAGATTACCATGGTTTGCATAAGCAACACCGCTTAGAAAATCGATAATTCTTCTTGAAACATCACGTTCACACGCTTCAAGGTTTAAAACAACAGTCTTTTTATCATTAAGATGGTCAGCAATAGCACTTGCATCTTCAAAACGGTCAGGCTTAACCAAAACAACTTGCATTTGGCTTGGATTAAAACTTACAGCCTTAGATTTGCCGCCGATCACTCGCGGTTGAACTTCGCGTTTTTGTTGTATAGGAGCCTCAAAAGCCTTTTTCTTTGGTGTTTCTTCGGCAATTTCTTCAATTTCTTCTTCGAAATCATCCTCTTCAGGAATAGTCATAATGTTTTTAATGCTATCAAAAATACTCATTTATAAACCCTCTCTTTTATATTAATTATAATTTCTTTTACCGAATAATGCTGTGCCAACTCTTACTAAATTAGCACCTTCTTCTATGGCAATATCAAAATCATCCGACATTCCCATAGAGAGTATATCCATACTACTATTATCTATATTTTTATCTCTAATGTCAATAAACAGTTTATACATTTTGCGGAAATAGCCGCGTACTTCATCTTTTGTTTCGCAAATTGGCGGTATAGTCATAAGACCGCGTATCTTTACACCGTCAAGTCCGGCAATTTCCCTTAATGAATCTTCAAGATTTTGGTCATTAAAGCCCCACTTTGATTCTTCTTCACCAATATTGACTTCGAGCAAAATATCAATACGAATTCCTTTTTTAACCGCTTGTTTAGAAATTTCGTTTGCAAGTTTTATAGAATCAACCGATTGTATTAATTCAACCCTACCTACAACATCTTTAACCTTATTAGTTTGAAGATGGCCGATAAAATGTTCATGAACATCTATTAAATAATCATGTTTTGCAGTAAGTTCTTGAACTTTATTTTCGGCAACATAGGAAATGCCTTTTGATATAGCATAGTTAATTGTATCAATATCAACCGTTTTTGTTGCGGCTAATAGAATAACATCTTTTTCTGTTTTACCAGCAGTTTTCAATGCATTATTAAATTTTCGCATAACTTCGCTAAAATTCTCATCAAATTCTTTAGCTGATAATTTTTCCATCATATAGATTTTTCCCCTTTACAACAACTTGATCATACAACCTTAAAGAGTCGTCATCATCCGACTTTTTACACAAAATAAAATTGTCGTTTGTATGAACAATTTCAACAGGTACAAATTTAATCTGCATACCGCTGACAACATAAACACCACGAACCGAATCAACAACGCGTAAAGCCTTTTTAGAAACTCTAAGTCCGCTGTATTCCGCTTTTACAACAGTCATTGCACCACTTCTCATAGAAGCAAGTTCACTATTCATATTGTTGCAAGAAAAAACAATTACCGCATCCGTTCCATTTTTAGAAAGGTTAATTTTCTTAACCGTAACCGGTAAAACAGGTGATGATTTAACGGTTGTTTTTAAAGTAAGACTATCGCCTTCTTTAAAAGAAAGGGATTGTTCAAGAGAAACAGCAGCAGCAACATACCACTCATAATCCGAAACAATTTTTCCTACAACATTTTCGGGAGTTTCCTTTTTTTTTAAGTTTTGCAAAAAATCAGGTGTAATGGTTGAAAGGTCTTTAATATTGAATGCAGTTTCATAACCATCAGTTTTTGAAATAAAATAACCCGACTGAGTTGCCTTGATTTTTCCAATAGGATTGGAAAGTGAATTTTCCAAATCGGAAAGTTGGGATTTTAGGGTTTTTAACTGTTTTTCAAAGTCGGAAGTGTCACCCAAAACGGCTTGTCTTCGGTTTAATGCAGAAAGCAATTCTTCGCATTGCGCATTAAAATCCAAAAAGTTACCATTTGAAGATGATAAAATTAATTCATTAAGCGCGTTATTAACATTTAAATTTGCAACATCCAAATTTGCCGCTTCTATATTGTTTTGAGAAACAATAGCTTCTATGTTATTGATTTTCGCTTTAATATTATCAATTTGGCTAACAGTAATGGATGCATTTTCGTTTTTATAGATATTTGCAATCACGCCATTCTTAGAAACACGGTTACCATCTTCAATCATAAAATGAAGAATACCATCTTTCGAAGATTTAACAAGCATTTCATTTCTTATAACAATACCGGTAATATCAAAACCGTTGTTAGCGGTATAAAAATATGCACTTTCGGTAGAAATAGGTTTATAAAAGGTAGAAACTAACTGATGCGTAATAAAAGTAAGCGCCAAGAGCGTTAAAAATACCTTTAATGGTGAAAACTTTTTCACTAACCTATTCCTCCTTTAAAAATTCTTTTGTGATTTTGAAAATATTTTCTAAAACATTTTGTGTATCGGGATAAAACCAATTAACGTTTTCAACGCGTCTAAACCAAGTAAGTTGGCGTTTAGCATAACGACGCGTCTGCATTTTTAAGTTTTCTACTGCTTCTTGGAGCGTAGATTCACCCTTAAAATATGGGTAAAGTTCTTTATGACCGATAGCCTGAAAGGCGCCATTTTTACAACTTCCGTTGTAATTACTTCGGGCTTCTTCTACAAGTCCTGCTTCGAGCATTATATCCACACGCTTGTTAATTCGCTCATAAAGATTTTCCCTGTCTTCAAAATTCAAGCCAATAACCAACGGTTTAATATTGCCTTTATTTTGCTTTGAAAGTTCATTTTGAACGGTTATAGTCTTTCCCGTTGTTAAATACACTTCAAAAGCGCGAATAATTCTTCTTTTGTTATTCGGGTGAAGTCGTTTTGCGGAGTCTTCATCAAACTTTGCAAGTTCGCGAAGCATTTCTTCCCCACCCAAAGCATCAAATTTTTCTTCCAACTCGCTTCGCAAAATAGAATCGCAAGGTTGTTGAGTAAATTCAATATTATCGAGCAACGATGAAATATATAATCCGGTTCCGCCGACAATTATGGGTAGTTTTCCGCGCGAAGAAATATCTTTAATGCATTCACGCGCCGACTTAACATAATCAGCAACCGAAAACTCACTATCAATATCCAAAAACTCAATTAAATGATGTTTAACTCCTTGCTTTTCGGCTTCACTCGGCGCAGCAGATGCGATATGAATTCCTTTATAAATTTGCATTGAATCCGCTGAAATTATTTCACCATCGAATTTCTTCGCAACTTCAATACTAACCGATGTCTTACCCGAAGCGGTTGGTCCTACAATAAACACTGCTTTAATCATTGTATTCTACCAAACATCTTTTCAAGTTCACGGCGTTTAATTTCAAAAGCTACAGGACGTCCGTGCGGACAGTACATAATTTCTTTAGTTCTCAAAACCTTTTCGGCTAATTTTTGCATTTCTAAACTACTGATTTTTGTACCCGCCTTGATAGCCGCTTTACAAGCAACAGTATGGAACAGGTCTTCTTCAAAACCAATTTGCACCTTTCCGCTTTTCAAAAGGCTTTCGGCAATTTCACTTATGGTAAGATTTAAATCTTCTTTCACAAGTGTAGAAGGCACTGCACGAACAGCTACAGTAGAATTGCCAAAATCTTCAACTTCAAAACCGCATTCCAGCAATAAATCAGTGTTATTGATTACCGCATTGTACTCTTCCTTGTTAAGCGAAACAGTAACAGCAGTCAATAAGGCTTGTACTTCTATTTTACGCGTGGTTTTAAGTTGGTTAAACAAAATTCTTTCATGAGCTGCGTGTTTATCTATCATAAAAACACTGTCACCCATTTGCGCTACGATATAAGTACTAAATGCTTCACCTATTACTAAAACGTCAACTACTTCTTCTGTTTTATCAATTAAAACGGAGTCTTCGTTTTTAACCGATTGCGGTTCAACTTTTATAGGTTGGGGAATTTTTTCTATGGGTTTTGACGGATTATTTAAATCAACGAATACCGAAGGCTTTGCAAAATCCAAATTTACAGGTGATTTAAAGGTTACTGTCTTTGAATTATCTGAAAAAGTTTTTTCGGCAATTACAGGATTTTCAATCTTTGGTTTTATTTCGGTTTCTAAAACCGTTTGCTTAAATTCTTGTGTTGTCATACGCTCAAACTTATTGAAAGTTGGCGTAGGAATTTTCACTTCGGGCCGTGTATCACCACCCGATAAAGCATTTTTAACCGCGGCATAAACACAGTCAAAAACACGCTTTTCATCCGAAAAACGAACTTCGGTTTTTGCGGGATGAACATTAACATCAACAGTCTCAAACGGAACGCTCAAATTAAGCACAAACGCAGGAAATTTTCCAACCATTGCGCTATTCTTGTACGCTTGTTCAACAGCAGCAACTACAGTGCCCGAACGGACAAGTCGGCCGTTCAAATATGTGTACTGACTGTTACGGGTTGCTTTGCAAGTGAAAGGTTTACAAATAAGACCTGTAACACCAATACCTAAATTTTCACCATTAACATCAATCAAACTATTAGAAAACTCTCTGCCCAAGACACTGTAAACCGTGTTTTTAAGGTTGTTGTCACCGTTGGTTGATAAAATTTGCTTACCGTCACGAATAAATTTAAAAGAAATTTCAGGATGTGATAAAGCGATTCTATCGATAACAGCAGCACACGCGTTTGCTTCCGAAACGTCTTTTTTAAGAAACTTCATTCGTGCGGGAGTGTTATAAAATAAATCTTTAATAATAATCGTGGTACCATCGGGACAGCCGATTGGTGAAATCTCAGTTTCAATTCCACCTTCAATTTTGTAGTATGTACCCGATTGACTATCGGGCGTTTTTGTAAGCATCTCTACCCTTGATACCGAAGAAACCGCCGCCAATGCTTCACCTCGGAATCCAAGAGTTGCGATAGAATTCAAATCGTCCGAAGTTTGAATTTTACTAGTAGCGTGGCGTAAAAATGCCGTAGGAACATCCTGCTCACTTATACCGCAACCATTATCGGTAATGCGCATATACGATATGCCGCCATTTTTAATTTCCACAGTGATTATCGTAGAACCCGCGTCGATTGAGTTTTCAACTAATTCCTTAATTACCGAAGCAGGTCTTTCAACAACTTCACCTGCGGCAATAAGTTCACTAACCTGTTTGTCAAGTAGATTAATTTTCGGCATTTTTCCACCTCTTTTCTATATTTCTTTAGCCCTTTTGCAAATTTCAAAAAGAATTTGCATGGCTTCTATCGGGGTTAAAGTATTGACATCAATAGCATTTAATTCTTTTAAAATATCCTGAGCATTTTGCATTTCCATTGACATTTGTAACTCAGGCGCATCGGCAGTTTTATATGTAACTACGCCATTAGTTTCGGTTTCGAATAAAATTTCTTTTGCGCGTTCTATAACAGTATTCGGAATACCGCTTAGTTTTGCAACTTCAATACCGTAACTACGGTCAGCACCGCCGGAAACAATTCTTCTAAGGAATGTTATATCATCACCACGTTTTTTAACAGCGATATTATAATTTTTAACACCGCTTAACTGACTTTCCATAACGGTAAGTTCATGGTAGTGAGTTGCAAACAGTGCCTTAGCGCCGAGTTTGCGTTTATCGGCAACATATTCAAGCACACTTCGAGCAATAGACATACCATCAAATGTAGAAGTTCCCCTACCTATTTCGTCAAGAATAAGCAAACTGTTTTTGGTAGCATTATTCAAAATCGCGGCAACTTCACTCATTTCAACCATAAAAGTAGATTGACCTGAAGCCAAATCGTCCGAAGCGCCAACGCGCGTGAAGATAGCATCAACAACACCGATTTCGGCAATATCGGCAGGAACAAAACAACCGATTTGAGCCATTAGTGTGATAAGAGCAGTTTGTCGCATATAAGTAGATTTACCCGCCATATTCGGACCGGTAATTATTGCGCAACGATTATCCGACATATTCAGAAAAGTATCGTTTGCAACAAAGGGGATTTTAATAACTTGTTCAACAACAGGATGTCTGCCCGATTTAATAAGAATTGTGCCGCTATTGTTCACAAGCGGTCTGCAATAATGATTTTCGGCAGATACATATCCTAGCGAAGTTAAAACATCCAAGTTTGCAATAGCAGATGCAGTTTTTTGGAAACGCTTAACTTCTGAAGCAACTTTTTTTCTAATCGTATCAAACAACTCATACTCAACCTGAACAATTCTATCTTTTGCGGTCAAAACACGTTTTTCAATTTCTTTAAGTTCTTCCGTAATGAAGCGTTCGGCATTAGTAAGGGTTTGTTTTCTGATATAGTCTTCAGGCACTTTATCAAGGAAAGAATTGGTAACTTCAATATAGTACCCAAAAACCTTATTATAACGAACTCTTAAATTTTTAATACCTGTGCGTTCTTTTTCCCTTGCTTCAATTTCGGTCAAAACCGATGTCCCGCAGTTCATATCGTGACGCAAAGTATCAACAAGTTCATTGTATCCGCTTTTAATAAGGTTGCCTTCCCGCAAGGTTGCGGGTGCTTCTTCGTTGATTGAAGCATCAATAAGCGCGGTAATATCTTCAAGATTATCAATTCCGTCACAAATTGATTTAAGCATTTTTGAATTTACATCACCCAAAAGCGCTTTTAAAATTGGGAATTTTTTAGCCGTCAAGGATAAATTCAGTAAATCTTTTGCATTTGCCGTACCATAAACAACCTTTGTCATTAAGCGCTCAATATCACGAATACCTGAAAGGTTTTCGGTTATTTCACCGCGAAGTATGACGTTACTTACAAGTTCATCAACTGCATTAAGGCGGGAGTTGATAGCGGTAATGTTAATAAGTGGTTGTAAAACCCAATTTCGAATAAGACGTTTACCCATTGCTGTCTTGGTCTTATCAAGAACCCACAAAAGTGAGCCTTTTTTAGCCTTACTGCGCATTGTTTCGCATAGTTCCAAATTACGCACGGCAGTAATATCAAGACGCATAAACTGGTTATCAGTATATATATTAACTTCATTTACCGAAATTTGACCATTAACGCCTGTTTCATAAAGATAGTCGAGCACCGCACCTACTGCGGCAGAAATAGAAGACCCTATTTTAAAACCTAAATTTTCAACACTAATAACATCAAAGTGTTTTAAAATTAAAGGTTCAGTTATCCGGCAGTTAAAACAGCTATCTTCCCTTTTAGTAACAACTCCAAAAAAGTTGATTTTCAAAAAATTGCAAATTATTGGCGCTTTAATATTAAAATCATTTTGTACTAAAATTTCACGCGGTGAAAAACGGGAAATTTCATCAATAACTTTGTTCTCAAAATCATCCAATGAAAAATAGGTAGCATGGCACTCACCTGTTGAAGCGTCGGTAAAACAAACACCAACTTCGCTTTCCCCTATTACAACACTTGCAAGGTAATTATTCTTGCCTTCTTCAAGCATATTGTCTTCAAGAACAGTACCTGGAGTTATGGTTCTAATAATCTCGCGTTTTACGATGCCTTTAGCAACCGACGGGTCTTCAGTTTGCTCACAAATGGAAACTTTATAACCTTTATCAATCAAACGCGCTATATAAGCTTCACAACTGTGATAAGGTACACCGCACATTGGTGCGCGTTCGGGAAGACCGCATTCCTTACCTGTCAGCACCAAATCCAATTCTTCGGAAGCTTTTTTAGCATCATCGAAAAACATTTCATAAAAATCGCCGACGCGGAAGAAAACAATACTGTCTTCATTTTCAGCTTTTATTTGATTGTATTGTTTCATCATCGGTGATAATTCAGCCATTTTAAACTTCCTTTCAAATTAAATTAAAACAAATATTAGTGACAACCGTCGCAGGTTGAACAACTTCCGCTACAACCACTTTCAACAGTTAAAGTTTCGGGATCTTCACCATCGAGTGATTTAGAAATCACGATATTTACTTCGCTCATCATTTGGTCAACCAAAGCCTTGGCAGTATTGTATTCTACCATTGTTTTATTAGCCATAACTTCGCCGTAAATTTTACGAAGTTCTTCATTCAAAACTTTAATAGCCGCTTCGTCTTTGTTCTCTTCA
Organism: Acutalibacteraceae bacterium; assembly: GCA_045591465.1. Taxonomy (GTDB): domain Bacteria; phylum Bacillota; class Clostridia; order Oscillospirales; family Acutalibacteraceae; genus UBA737. Next base: position 18,209 of record JAZNSZ010000047.1, read on the forward strand.
CTTGCCGCTTTTTCAAGTTCCATTCTCTTGATATTAAAATTACCGATAGCATTTTGCAAATCAGTATCATTGTCATTTGCAAGTCTTGCCTTTGCATAACGAATAAAACGTTCGTCAGATTGAATAGCTTTTCCTAATTCTCTAGCAGTCTTAATTACATCCATTTTTAATACCTCTTTTAAATAATTTTACCGCAAAGCCCATTATCATAAGACTCTACTTTAATATTAACAAATTTACCAAGCATACCTTCATCGCCTTCAAATTCTATAACCGCAGTGCCTGAAGTATGGCCCGTCATATAGCCTTCCTTTTCAGAGTAAGCATCACATAAAACACGAAAAGTTTTGCCAATAAATTTTTGTATATTTTCTTGTGCAACCTTTTCTTGCGCAATAAGAAGTTCGCTAAACCATTTACCCTTTTCTTCGCGGGTAACGGGGTCTTCCATAACAGCGGCAGGTGTGCCGTTGCGCTTAGAATAAATAAAAGTGAACAGTGAAGCAAATTTAACTTCTTTAACAAGACTTAAAGTTTCCTCAAAATCTTCATAAGTTTCACCCGGAAAACCAACGATAATATCACTAGTAAGGTCAACATCAGGAATTCGTTCTTTTGCATTTTTTATAAGTTCCAAATAAGTTTCGCGGTTATAATAGCGGTTCATTTTTTCAAGAATTCGACTACTGCCGCTTTGGAACGGTAAATGCAAATGGCGGGTAACCTTTTTACAATCTTTAATAGTATCAAGCAACTCAATAGTGCAGTCTTTTGGGTGAGACGTCATAAACCTGATTACAAATTCACCCTCAACATCATTGAGCATTCGTAGTAATTTTGCAAAATTAATACCATGCGAACATCCCTTGCCGTAAGAGTTAACATTTTGACCTAAAAGGGTTATATCCTTATACCCGCCATTAACCATTTGTTTAAACTCGGCAATAATTTTTTCAGGCTCTCGTGAACGTTCACGGCCGCGCACATACGGAACAATACAATAGGTGCAAAAATTATTACAACCGTACATTATGGGAAGCCAACCCTTAAACTCACCATCGCGTTTTACTGGTACATCTTCAACTATAGTATTATCTTCTTGACTCAACTCGAAAACTCTTTTACCGCCTGAAAGACGAGAATACAAAAATTCGGGTAAGCGGTGTTCAACATGAGTTCCCATAACAATGTCAACATAAGGATAACTTTTTTTAATTTTATCAGCAATATGTTGTTGTTGAACCATGCAACCACAAACAGCAACAATTGTATTAGGCCTGTCCTTTTTAATTTGCTTAGTTGTACCAATGTTACCAAAAACTCGGTCTTCTGCATGTTCACGGACGGCACAGGTGTTAAAGATAATAAAATCCGCTTCGGCAGGATTCTCGATAATAGTATAACCCATCTCAAAAAGCATACCCTTTAAACGTTCCGAATCACTAACATTTTGTTGACAACCAAAAGTAATAACACAAGCTTTTGGTTTATTTCCATATATTTTACCGGTAAGGGTTAAAACGCGTTTTGCATAACCTAATTGTTCTGCTAAAACCGCGTTATTTGAAGTAAGTAATTGCAAGTTATTATCTCCCAAATTATATAATATATTATTATACTATAAGAATATATATAATGCAAGAAAAAGAAATAAAAAAATCCCGTGTTTCCACGGGATTTTTTGTATTACATTTTAGCAAGATTAGCCTTGAGATTTTCAAGTTGTTCCTTGAGTTGTGCGGGTAACTTGTCACCGAACTTCTTGTAATGTTCAGTAATCTCAGCAGCTTCCTGTTCCCAAACTGCCTTATCAACAGTTAAAATATCTTTCAAGGTTTCGATATCCATATCTAAGTCAGTAAGGTCAATATCTTCCGGCTTCGGAATATAACCGATTGCAGTTTCGGTAGCATCAGCATTACCTTCGCAACGGTCAATAATCCAGTTAAGAACACGCATATTGTCACCAAATCCGGGCCAAACGAAGTTGCCTTCGTCGTCAGTACGGAACCAGTTAACATTGAAGATTTTAGGGGCCTTGTCGCCAAGTTTTTCACCCATTTCAAGCCAGTGCTTGAAGTAGTCACCCATATGGTAACCGCAGAAAGGAAGCATAGCCATAGGGTCACGACGAACAACACCAACCGCACCTGCAGCTGCAGCAGTTGTTTCAGAAGCCATAGCAGAACCTACGAATACACCGTTAACCCAATCTTTTGATTGATATACGAGCGGTGCGCACTTAGCACGTCTACCACCGAATATAATTGCAGAAATCGGCACACCTTCACCCTTGTTAAATTCTTCAGAAATGCAAGGGCAGTTTTCAGCAGGTGCTGTAAATCTTGAGTTGGGATGAGCAGCATAGGTAGACTTATCTGCCTTATCAAACTTAGAAGCATCCCACTTATTACCGCGCCAATCAATAGCGTTTTCGGGTAAGTTCTTGTTAAGACCTTCCCACCAAACAGTATTATCGTCTAAAACGTGCGCAACGTTTGTGAAGATAGTACCCTTCTTAGTGCTTTCAAGAGCATTAAAGTTGGATTTTTCGTTAGTTCCGGGAGCAACACCGAAGAAACCATTTTCGGGGTTAATAGCATAAAGACGACCGTCTTTGCCTATCTTCATCCAAGAAATATCGTCACCAACGGTCCAAATCTTATAACCTTTCTTGCGTAAATATTCGGGTGGAATAAGCATAGCAAGGTTAGTTTTACCACAAGCAGACGGGAAAGCAGCAGCAACATATTTAACTTCGCCCTTGGGATTTTCAAGACCTAAGATAAGCATATGCTCAGCCATCCAGCCTTCTTTCCAACCTTGGTAAGAAGCAATACGAAGTGCAAAGCACTTTTTACCAAGAAGAACGTTTCCGCCGTAGCCTGAGTTTACAGAGATAATTGTGTTATCCTGTGGGAAGTGGCAGATGTATCTCTTTTCAGGGTCAACATCGCAACGAGAGTGCAAACCGCGTACCCAGTCATTACTATCGCCTAAAACTTCCAAAACCTTTGTGCTAACGCGGGTCATAATAAGCATATTGAGAACAACATAAACAGAATCGGTTACTTCAATACCGATTTTAGCAATCGGAGAACCGATAGGTCCCATTGAATAAGGGATAACATACATAGTTCTACCCTTGTAAGAACCACGTGCAATGTTGTAAAGTTTTTCATACATTTCTTTAGGGTCGCACCAGTTGTTTGTAGGACCCGCTTCTTCTTTAGTAGCAGTACAAATAAAGGTACGGTCTTCTACACGAGCAACGTCGTTAGGGTTGGTTCTGTGAAGATAACAATCAGGCAATTTTTCCTGATTCAAAGCTTCGAGTTCGCCCAACTCAACAGCAAGTTTGCGAAGTTCTTCAGTTTGTTCTTCAGTACCATCAATCCATACAACCTTATCAGGTGTAAGAAGATTTTTCATTTCGTCTAACCAAGTCAGAACGGTTTTGTTGTTGGTCATTTTAAAAAGCTCCTTTAATTAATCCAATTTTTGCCTTATATATTATAACCCATATTAATAGTATTTTCAATAGTTTTGTTTAAATTTTAACAATCTTTTTTATTTTCATCAAAATAGTCAAAAAAATGAAAAACACCCAAGCGTCTTTTGACGCCTGGGTGCGATTTTTCGTAAATCTTACGCGTTAACCTTGTTGAAACGAGTAACCAAAGCAGATTTCTTTCTTGCAGCATTATTCTTGTGGATAATACCCTTGTTAGCAGCTTGGTCAATCTTCTTAACAGCTTCAGTAACAACAGCTGCCATATCTTCGCTTTTAGCGTCCATAGCAACATTAGCCTTCTTAACAGCAGTTCTTAAAGCAGAACGGTAAGCCTTATTCTTTTCATAATTAGCTTTGCTAATAAGTACTCTTTTCTTAGCAGATTTAATATTTGGCATTACAAGACACCTCCTATCAATTTTTCACTTGCAAACCATTATAACACAACAATTTTCAAAATGCAACACTTTTTTTATTTAATTTTAAAATTAATCTATTCAACCAAATTGTTAGAGCCGATTGTAATGGTTGTAGAATAGGTTTTACCGTTGCGATAAATTTCCACTTCTACCTTTTGATTGGGTTTACATTCGGAAAGCAAGGAGTCAAACATCGTATATTCTTTGATTTTGCTTGAATTAAATGATGTGATTATATCACCTTTTCTAATTCCCGCTTGATAAGCAGGACTGCCGTCAGCAACACTTAAAACAACAGCACCCGAAGGATAGCCGTAGAAAGCCAACGCACTTGCGGTATATTTTTCACTAATAGTAATGCCAACATAAGGTTCGGGTGAATTTTCGTTTTCAATAATTTTATCACAAATATCAACAACAGTATTTGAAGGAACAGCAAAACCCATACCCTCAAATTCTTCCGAAACAATTTTAGAACTATTAATACCAACAAGTTTACCATTCGTATTAACAAGCGCACCGCCTGAGTTGCCGGGATTAATAGCGGCATCAGTTTGAATAAGAGATACATCCGAATCACTTGAGACTACACGATCAAGACCGCTTATAACACCATAGGTAACGCTATCCATAAACTCTAGTCCGCCGGGGTTACCAACAGTAATAACATACTGACCCGCTTTAAGTTTTGAAGAATCGGCAATATCAATTTTCGGGAGATTTTTTGCATCAATTTTTATAACAGCCAAGTCAGCGGAAATATTGTAACCGACAACACTCGCAGTATATGGTTCTTTATCAACTGTTTCTAGAAAAACCTCAATTTTAGCATCATACCTGCTTTCAACAGCATCGGATATTACATGGTAGTTAGTGATAATGTAACCGTCTGCACGGTAGATAACGCCACTGCCTTCCCCACTTGCTTCCTGGTTACCAAAAAAGCTCATTACCGAAGTTGTAGTACGAATACCTATAACGCTTGGTGTAACCTTTGTTGCAACAGCCTCAACAACCGAAGAAGCCTGTTCATCAACGTTAATATTCACACTGTTTCCTTGCATAATGGGTTCTTGAAGCGGCTGCCCAGTGGTCTTATTATCACCAAATACAAAAACTGCACAATATGTTGTTACAGTAGCAACCAGTGCGCTTAAAACACAAGCAAGTACAACTACAAAGATGCCATATTTCTTAACTTTTTGTTTCTTTGGTTTTTGTGTATACGAATAACTGTAATAACCCTTGTTAAAGTTTTGGTTATCTTGATTATAAAAATCGCTCATAAAACAACTCCTAAATATCAGCTTATAACTAAGTATGTGTTTATTTTATTTCAATATTTAAGATTATATGTGAATAAAAAGTAAATTATTTTGAAAGATGAATAAGCAAAACTGATACGTCTGCAGGGCTAACACCCGAGATACGAGAAGCCTGACCTATATTTGTGGGTCGGATTTTATTAAGTTTTTCCACCGCTTCCAAGCGCAAACCATAAACATCATTATAATTAATATCCTGCGGTATTGCCTTTCCTTCAAGCCTTAACATTTCATTCACTTGGGCTTGTTGACGGGATATATAACCCTCATATTTAATCTCGGTTTCAACCTTCTGACAAACATCTTTAGGAAGGGGTTTTCTATCCTTATCGAATTCTGCCAAAATTTCATATGATACTTGCGGTCTTTTAACAAGATCAGCAAGGCGCATACCGGTTGTCATCGGTGCAGTGCCAAGTTCTTCAAGTATTGAATTTAGTTTATCGTTAGGACCAATAAATGTAGTATTAAGGCGCTCGATCTCTTCTTCTTTTTGCTTTGTGCGAAGACAAAAATCGTCATAAGTAGCCTTATCAACCAAACCTAAGTTATAACCTATCGGCATAAGACGCTCATCGGCGTTATCCTGTCTTAAAACAAGACGGTATTCACTACGTGAAGTCATCATTCTATAAGGGTCCATACAACCTTTAGTAACTAAATCGTCAATCAAAGTTCCAATATAAGAAGATGCGCGTGAAAGCACAAGCGGTTCTTTTCCGTTAACAGAAAGTGCGGCATTGACCCCCGCAACAAAACCTTGAACCGCGGCTTCTTCATAGCCGGAAGAACCGTTAAACTGACCCGCCCCGTAAAGTCCGTCAAGATTTTTCATTTCAAGGGTTGCTTTCAAAGCCGATGGGTCAATACAGTCATACTCAATCGCATACGCGTTACGAATAATCTTCACATCTTTAAGACAAGGGATTGTTTTGTAAAAGGCAATTTGGACTTCTTCGGGCAACGAAGAAGACATACCTTGTAAATACATTTCTTCGGTATTTTCACCACAAGGCTCAATAAAAAATTGGTGGCGTTTTTTATCAGCAAAACGCATAATTTTATCTTCTAAACTAGGACAATAACGCGGTCCTACGCCTTCAATTTCACCTGCATACAACGGAGAACGGTCGATATTCTCTAAAATAACGTTTTTAGTATCATCATTAGTGTAACCTATGTGGCATACTACTTTGTTTTCAAGCGGTTGCTTTGTGGAATAACTGAACGGAACAATATCGCTATCCCCTTCTTGGACTTCCAAGGCTGAAAAATCAATACTATCGCGAAGAACACGCGCAGGAGTACCTGTTTTAAAACGGCGAAGCGGGATACCAAGTTCTTTAAGCGAAGATGAAAGTTCTTTCGCAGGGAAACAACCGTCAGGACCGCTTTCGTAGTTGACTTCACCAACATATATTCTGCCGCCCAAGAATGTTCCTGTTGCTATAATAACCTTTTTACATAAAAACGAAGCGCCAAGGTTTGAAAGACAAACCCAACCATCTTCAGTTTTTTCAATCTTTACAATTTCGCACTGTTTAACATCAAGGTTTTTCTGTTTTTCAACAGTATGTTTCATGTATTCACTGTACGCACGGCGGTCAATTTGTGTACGCAAAGAATGTACCGCAGGGCCTTTACCCAAATTAAGCATCCTACTTTGCAAGGTGTTAGCATCGGCAGCCTTACCCATTTCTCCGCCCAAAGCATCAAGTTCACGAACCAAGTGACCTTTGGCGGTACCGCCAATCGACGGATTACAAGGCATGTTACCTATCCAATCAACAGTAATTGAAAACATAATCGTACTACATCCAAGCCTTGCCGAAGCCAAAGCGGCTTCAATTCCGGCGTGTCCGCCGCCTATAACTGCAACATCATAATTCCCTGCATCATATCTTTTGATATTCAAAAATAATCACTCTATTTTCCTAAGATTTTTTGTTGTCTTATATCTTCACCTAAAAATTTATTGGCATTATAATTACCGATAAGACGCGAAGCGATACGCGGTGAATAAATATCCTGTATTTCTTTTAATGAAAGATTAGTATTTATAATAGTTGGTTTTTTAGTAAGCAAACGGGTGTTAATAAGATTATAAAGCGCCGATTTTGTAAATGACGTTGCCATTTCAGTACCCAAATCATCGATAACCAGCAAGTCGCAACTTAGCATATTTTCATAACTACCCTTATTTTCACCATAGAACTTTTCATTTTCAATACTTGAAAACAGGTTTTCCGCAGGACCGTAAACCGCCATATACCCCTTCTCGATTACGCCTGAGATTATCGCTAAAGTTAAATGCGTTTTACCAAGTCCCGGACCACCCAAGAATAAAAGGTTAGGTGAATTTGCGGGGTCAAAGTTTAAAACATATTCTTTGCAAAGTTTTAAAATAGAAGTCATTCTGCGGCGGGGATTTTCACCCTGTTCGGAATAATATTTAAGGTCAAAATTATCGAACCTGCATTCATCTATTGGCATTTTAGCCGAGAGTTCTTTTATAAAAATAGCATTCGCAATTTTCTTTACACAATCGCAAACCTTGCCGTTTATGTAACCCGTATCACAACACAATGGGCAATCGTAAGTAATATCCGAAACACAGCATTTCTTTAGTAAAGCATCTTTTTCTACTGTAAGCGCTTGTGATTTTGCTTTAATTGCTTCTATTGATTTAACATCACCGGAAAGCGCTGTTAAGGCAAGTTTTGCGCCAATCGAAGCAAGTTCGTTATCAATTTCGGAAAGTCGTTTTTTGGTGGCATAAGCCGCCAATAACATCATTTCTCTTTTTTGTTGTTTTTCTTTTAAAGCCTGTTTTTTAATTTCAAAGGCTTTTGCAAAGGTTGTTTCTTTTGTAATCATAGTTTAATCCTTCGAATTCAACATTTTTTCAAATAATTCAATATCGTATGTAATATCTGTATCTTTTTTAGGTTTGCCGTCCGGAATATCTTCGGGCTTTTTGTACCCCTTATTGTGCCAACTCTCAATTATCTTAGCAACATAGGCAAAAGAAAATTTTGATTTAGAATCTACACAAATATCATACGCATGTTTTAACATTTCCAAGGAAATATGCCACTCGGCAAGCCATTTATAAGACCATTCGCTTTCTTTTTTGCTGGGTTTTCTTTTTTCAATACCGAAAACCTTGCAAATCACATTCCATGCTTGTTCGGTCAAAGCGATTAACCTGACCTGTTCTTCTGCATCTAAAATTGTTTCTACCCCTTTGTCGTACCAATCAGTAGCAAGTGATTCGATGAATCTTATATTAGCCTTGTTTTTTTGCTGTGCATACTGAACGATATATAAAATCACCGATGCATCTAAACCCAAATCATCATATAGCCAACAAAAAGTACTCATTTCATTACCTTTTAGATTCCTGCCAAAAATCATTTGCGCCTGGCTCAAAAGATATTGGAGTTTAGGGTCTTCAAGGCCACGCTTTGTAACATCTTCACGCGAAGGCTTTAAAGACCGGGTTATAGCAATATTTTTTTCGGCTTCTTTAGTGTTATTATTACAAACCAAAATGCCGGTGTCCGCCCAAAACAAAATCGATTCCTTAACATCGTAAACCGATACATCAGTATCTACGGCGATTTCTTCGCATGATTTATCAGAACCGTTACGCAATATGTAAATTAATACTTTAAGGTGTTCGCCTTTGCAGAGTTTTAAATATTTATCTGCAACATCATTCGGAAAAGCAAATGCAGACGAAAACACCACAGGGTTTACATAAAAATCCATACTATACCTCATTATAAAGTAATTATAATCATTATAACAATTTTAAAAATAAAAGTAAATATATTATTTTATTTTAATCAATAAAATGCAAATTTTTCGCAAGTGATTGCATCTCATCCGACCAAAAATAGCAATCGGTAAGTTTCAGGTTTGTAGTGCTGTTTTTAATTATATTTGCAAAAAAATCGGTGCCGACACCTAGTTTTGAAATTTTATTGCATATTGCGGTTATGATTTTTCTCTCATAATCTTCGATTTTATTAGAGTGTATTAAATCGATAGTTTGTATTCCTGTATATCTCAGCATTTCACCATCAATTTCCAATTCAAGTCCATTCAAATAGTCAATAATATCTACTAAAAGTTGGTCGTTTGATTGAACTGAAAAATCATTCGAATATCCGTAAATTTGATTTTCAAAAGACTTTTCAGGGTTAATTGAAGCAACAATTTTCCCATTATAAAAATCTAAATTTATAAAAGTTTCTTCACTTTCAATTTTGAATAATATACCAATACTTTCGGTTACTTCCTGTTTATACGGAACACTTTCGGTTGTAGTATCTGCCCCGGTAAAACTATTTTCTAAATAAAAAAATCCCACACCAACAAAAACAGCGCAACACCACGCACTAATAACAAATGTTTTTAAAAATAATTTAAAACTTTTACTCATAACAAACACCCAACATTAAAATACCCAAAAACCTTTAAAATAAACAAAAAAGCTATCCAAAAGGATAGCTTTTAAAATTAGTTTTCCATAATAGCACGGAATTCCTCACCCGTGATTTTTTCTTTCTCAAAAAGAACTTTTGCTGTTTCATGAAGTTTAGGCATTGCATCTTTAAGAAGTGATAAAGCCTTATTATACTGTGTCATAACAACATTTTCAATTTCTTCATCAATAACTGCAGCAGTCTTTTCAGAGTAGTTCGGCGTAGACGAGAAGTCCCTGCCTAAGAATACTTCGTTATTGTCGTTTCCGTAAGCCACAAGGCCTAATTTATCACTCATACCAAAGCGGGTAACAATCTTTCGTGCCAAATCGGTTGCGCGTTCTATATCGTTCGAAGCGCCCGTGCAAACATCGTCTTGAGTTAATTGTTCAGCGGCGCGACCGCCAAGTAAAGAACAAATTTGCTCTAACATCTGATTTTTAGAAACATGGCCTTTTTCTTCGGTTGGCAAATACATAGTATAACCCGCCGCCATGCCACGCTTTATAATAGAAATCTGATGTACGGGATCCTGAGTTGGCAAGAAGTAAGAAACAACCGCGTGTCCTGCTTCGTGATAAGCAGTAACCATCTTATCCTTCTCGCTTACAACGTGTGACTTCTTCTCCGCGCCCATCACAACCTTAATAGTTGCTTCTTCGATTTCTTCTTGAGTAATAGCCTTCTTATTATGACGAACAGCAAGAAGCGCCGCTTCATTTAAAAGATTTTCAAGGTCTGCACCTGTAAAGCCTGAAGAAGATTTTGCAATAGCGTTAAGGTTTACATCGGGACCTAAAGGCTTACCACGGGAGTGAACCTTTAATATTTCTTCTCTACCCTTTACGTCAGGATAATTAACAGTGATTTGGCGGTCAAAACGACCAGGACGCAACAAGGCTTTATCAAGTATGTCAGGTCGGTTAGTAGCCGCCATAACGATAACACCTTCGTTTGCACCAAAGCCATCCATCTCAACAAGTAATTGGTTAAGAGTCTGTTCGCGTTCGTCGTGACCGCCGCCGAGACCTGCGCCACGTTGGCGACCGACTGCATCAATTTCGTCAATAAATACTATTGCGGGGGCTTCCTTTTTGGCTTCCGAAAATAAATCTCTAACACGGGAAGCACCTACACCAACATACATTTCCACAAAATCAGAACCGGAAATTGAGAAGAACGGAACACCCGCTTCACCTGCAACCGCACGAGCCAATAAAGTTTTACCGGTACCGGGAGGGCCAACTAACAATACTCCCTTCGGTATACGCGCACCAAGTTCGTTAAACTTTTTATGGTCTTTAAGGAAGTCAACAATCTCTGCCATTTCTTCCTTTTCTTCATCAGCACCTGCAACATCAGCAAAAGTGGTTTTCTTGCGATTATCGGCTTTTTTAGCTTTAGATTTACCAAAGCCCATGGTTCTATCGGCACCCATAACGCTGCCCATCTTTTTAGATAAAAACCAAACAATAAGAATCGAGCTACCGATGAGTAAAATAATCGGCAACATATTGCTAAGCCAAGCGCCTTCGTTGCCACGCTCATAATGGTACTTGATTATATAATCAGTACCTTTGTTAGCGGAATTAATAAGTTCAACCGCTTCGTTTACATCATTGATAAACAAGCCTGAATCGGCAACGGTAAAACGATAAGTCTTTCCGTCCTCACGCAAAGTATAGGTCAACTGACCGCTATACAAATTAAGTTCGTACTCAGAAACTGCATTTGATTTAATCAAATCAACAATTTCATAATACTTCTTTTCGGCAGTGTTTTTATTTAACTGCGAAATAAGGGTTACTGTGCATATTAAAATAATGGGAATACCAATATATAAAAGCACATTTTTAAGATTCTTTTTCAAGGTTTTCTCCTTTCCTATTATGCGTATACTTCAGGTGCAAGTACGGCAACATAGGGTAAATTTCTATATTTTTCATTATAATCAAGACCGTAACCGACAACAAACTCATCCGGTACAACCTTACCAACATAATCGGCTTCAATCTCAACCCTGTGATTAGTAGGTTTATCAAGAAAAGCACAAATTTTAATGCTCTTTGCATTACGGTCAGCAAGAACTTTTTTAAGGTATGTTAAAGTAATACCTGAATCTAAAATATCTTCAACTATAAGTATGTCACAACCTTCGGGATTTATATCCAAATCTTTTATAAAATTAACATGACCGGTTGTTTTTGCACCGTTATAAGAAGACACCGAAAGAAAATCAATCTTACAGTCACAGGTAATATTGCGCATAAGGTCGGCCATAAAAACAACGCCGCCTTTTAATACGCTAACCAACAACAAATTTTTATCCGCATAATCTTCAGAGATTTGTTTACCAAGTCTTTGGCAAATCTCTTTGATTTCTTCTTCACTTACTAAAATTTCTTTAATTTCCTTATTCATTTCAATTCCCCCGCTTAAAATCAAAAAACTTCAATTTTAAATGCTTTTTTAGTATTTTTATTTATTGCACAGCGTTGTGAAACGCCGATTGTATGAACCCAAACTACGCCTTTTTCATCCGCAATCACTGGTAATGAATTGCGCAAATACAACGGAGTTTTATTTTCTGTGAAAAGTTTTTTAAGCGTTTTAGTACAACCGCGGTTAAAAAGTCGTATACTATCACCGTCTTCACGGGTGCGAATTGTTAATTCGCCTACTATCTTATCACAATCTAAAAGATTATTTGCAAACAAATTATTAACATCTTTAGTTTCGGTGATTTTTACTCCAAAATCTACATTTTCACCTTGTCCGTCACAAAAATTCAAGCATCCATCAGCAACAACAGCGTAAAGATTGGAAGGCAAATTCACCTTTCCCTTACCCAAAAGGCAAACGCTGTATATTTCGGATATGTGGCGGTTTTCCAAGGAAATATCGGGAAAACACACGGCAAAATACAACTTAATTACCCTTTTTGCAATAGACTTGTGAAGATTTTTGAAATCATCTATTAACAACTTCTCGTCATCGACTAAAGTGAACATGGTTTCATTAGCCTTAGTTTCCAAAAAGTCATAATCTTCGCAAACAGTTTTTGAAGTACGCATACACGCCAATTCAACACTTTGATTAATTTCCTTTAAAACAGGAATAATGTTGTGACGTATCTTATTGCGTGAATAATCATCACTTAAATTTGTGCTATCGGTAACAAACTCAAGCCCATTTTCAGTGCAAAAATTTTCAACATCTGCCCTAGTGCAAAGAATAATCGGCCGAATTATGTTGTCGCGCTTTGGCGGAATACCGCACAAACCTTTTAATGCAGTACCACGTGCCAAATTAAAAATCAAAGTTTCAAGATTATCACTTGCGGTATGTGCAGTTGCTATCAAACCTGTGGAAACACGCTGTAAAAAATCATATCTAACCTGACGTGCGGCAAGTTCCAAACTTAAGTGATTTTCCATAGCAAATTTCGGAACATCGATTTTTTCGCAAAATAGCGGAACCGATATTTTTTTACAAAAATCTTCGACAAATGCTTGGTCTGAATCGGCTTCTTCACCACGGATTGAATGATTAAGGTGAGCCGCATTTACAGAAATACCAAGTTCATCTTTCAAAGAAACCAGTGCATGTAATAACGCAATGGAGTCCGCACCGCCGGATACCGCAACTGTTACACTATCGCCCTTTTTAAAAAGCGAAAATTGCCGAGCGGCTTTTTTAATAGAATCTTTCATTACCTAAACACATCCACCGAAGTAAATCTAGTAAACTGACCATCCCAATGCATATCAATCGAACCGATTTCACCGTGACGATTTTTAGCAACAATACATTCAGCCTTATTCGGATCAGACCTATCTTCGTCGTCGGTCTTTTCATTGTCATAGTAAGTATCTCTATAAAGAAACAATACGATATCCGCATCCTGCTCGATAGAGCCCGATTCACGAAGGTCTGAAAGTGCAGGACGGTGTGATTTACCTTTTGTTTCGGTACCACGCGACAACTGCGCACAAGCAATAACAGGAACCTTAAGGTCCTTAGCCATTATCTTTAAGTTTCGTGTAATTTCCGAAACTTCTTGAACACGGTTTTCAGTAGATTTAGCCGATTTCATAAGACCCAAGTAGTCAATCACAACTAAATCCACTTTACGCATTCTTCTTAATTTCGCCTTCATTTCGGGAACGGTTATTGCCGAAGTTTCGTCAAAATAAATATTAGCCTTAGAAAGATTATCACCGGCTTGGGCAAGTCTTGTCCACTCATCAGCGGTAAGGTCACCCGTGCGCAACTTCTCGCTCTTGATACCTGCTTCGCTTGAAAGCATACGCTGCGCTAATTGGTCACGCGTCATTTCAAGTGAGAAGAAGCAAACAGTTTTACCTGAATTAACGGCAACATTACGCGCAATATTAAGAGCAAAAGAAGTTTTACCCATACCAGGACGAGCACCGAGAATTATAAGGTCTGATTTATTAAGACCGGTAATCATTTTATCAAGGTCGCTAATACCCGAAGGTATGCCAATATAATCGTCTCTTGTTGCAGGGTCTGCCATTTTTGAAAGACGGTCATATGTTTCGTTTTCAATGACACTCTTAATATGTGTAAGACCGCTTACTTCCCTGCCTTGACGAATTTCATAAATTTGTTGCTCGGCATTGTCAATAAGTTTACCCGAATCTTCAGTATTTTCATTAATGTCCTTAATAATGTTTTGAGCGGCATTCAAAAGCGCCCTTGCGTAATAACGCTCACGAATAATTGCAACATATGTAAGGACGTTGGCGGGAGACGGAACAATTTGCGCCAACTGTGTTAAGTAAGCCTTTCCGCCCGCCTCATCATAGATACCGTCTTTTTTAAGTTTCTCAAGCAACGATACAAAGTCAATAGTTTGACTCAACTCGTACATTGAAGATAAAGCAGTATAAATGCTCTTGTGTTGCGGTAAATAAAAATAATCAGGTTTAATTTGTACCGCAATCTCATTTAAACAGTTTGGGTCAACTAAGATAGAACCCAAAACAGATTGTTCCGCTTCTACCGAATATGGAAGTCTTGCACCGTCTAAATTATAAATTAATTTTTCGTCACTCATTTAATTATTCCGTAACCTTTACTGTTATTTTTGCAGTAATTCCTGTGTATAATTTAATTTCAGCAGTGTATTCGCCAAAGTTTTTAATATCTGATACACTCATTTTTTTGCGGTCAATTTCAATACCTAAAGATTTTTTAATCTCAGCAGCGATTTCTTTAGAAGTAACCGAACCGAAAAGTTTTCCGTTAGAACCTGCTTTAGCGCGAATAGTAACACTTTTTCCTTCTAACTGCTTAGCGGTCGCGTTAGCATTATTGATTTCTTCTTGCTTATGGTGAGCCGCAGAAGCCTCGCGGTTTTTAAGTTCGTTCATAGCAGAATTATCAGCTTCAACTGCTAATTTCTTTGGGAATAAAAAGTTACGGGCATATCCGTCAGAAACATTGCAAAGTTCACCTTTCTTGCCATGCCCTTTAACATCTTGTAATAAAATAACCTTCATTTTAAACCTCCATAATTATAGGCAAAACCATAGGACTGCGTTTCGTTCTTGTGAACAAGAACCTTGATACACCGTCTTTAATTTTTGTTTTAATTGTTGTCCAATCACGCACATTGTGAATATAGCATCTTTCAAGCACATCACAAACAACATCGTTAATTTCGTTCATAAGGTCTTCCGACTCTTTAACATAAACAAATCCGCGTGACACAATATCAGGACCGGACACTACTTCTCGCGTAACCCTATCAATAGAAACGGCAACAACAATAAGTCCATTATCCGAAAGATGTTTACGGTCGCGTAAAACTATACTTCCGACATCACCAACACCTAAGCCGTCAACAAATACTCTACCCGCAGGAACGGTATCGGTGCACTTAATATTATTTTTAGAAAGTTCAATCACCGCGCCGTTGGATGCAATAACAATATTTCTATCGGGGATTCCCATTTCTTCCGCCAAGCCTTTATGCTTGATTAAGTGCTTTTGTTCACCATGAACGGGGATAAAGAATTTTGGCTTAACAATGCTCATCAAAAGTTTCAATTCTTCTTGACAGGCATGGCCCGAAACGTGAACATCATACATTCTTTCATAAACAACATCGGCGCCATGCTTCATAAGTTCGTTCACAACTTTATCAACAAACTTTTCATTACCCGGAATAGGTGTTGCCGAAATAATAATCATATCCCCCAGCATAATTGCTACTTGGCGATGGTCTGAAAATGCCATTCGGTGAAGTGCCGAAAGCGGTTCGCCTTGACTGCCCGTTGTAATAACAACAGTTTTTTCAGGGCTATAATTTCTTAATGCTTCTATCTCTATTAATACATTATTAGGTACCTTTAAATAACCGAGTTCCGAAGCAACATTTACAACATTCACCATACTTCTGCCCGAAATAGCAACCTTTCGGTCACAACGAACAGCCTCATCAATAATTTGCTGAATACGGTGGATATTAGAAGAGAAAGTTGCAACAATAATTCTCCTGCCCTCTGCCTTTTTAAAAAGGTTAGAGAAAGAACCGCCTACCAATCTTTCAGACGAAGTATACCCCGGACGCTCAGCGTTAGTTGAATCAGCCAACAGTGCCAAAACACCCTTTTTGCCAAGTTCTGCAAACCTGCCAATATCGATAACATAATCATCAATGGGGGTTGTATCAATTTTAAAGTCTCCCGTATGAACAACAGTACCCGCGGGACATTTTATTGCAAATGCCACAGCATCCGGTATGGAGTGATTAACGTGAATAAACTCAACATCAAACTTACCAAAGTTTACAACTTGACCGGGATTTATAGTATTAAGTTTTGCCGAACTTAATAGTTTGTGTTCTTTGAGTTTGCCTTCAATCAAACCGATAGTCAAACGTGTTGCATAAATAGGAACATTAAATTCGCGTAAAAGATACGGAATAGCACCAATATGGTCTTCATGTCCGTGAGAAACAACCATACCTTTAATCTTATCCTTATTTTCAAGAACATAAGAAAAATCAGGAATTACGATATCAATACCCGGCATTTCTTCATCGGGGAAAGCCATACCGCAATCCACCAAGAACATATCACCGTCATATTCATAAAGGGTAATGTTTTTACCAATTTCCAAAAGACCGCCAAGAGGGATAATTTTAATAGGTTTTTTTGAAACTTGAGGTTTCTTGGTAGTTGACCTTTTCGGTTTATTAGATGTATTTTTCTTATGAAAGTTTTTACTTTTTAAATCTTTGTTTTTCTTCTGCTTTTTAACGTCTTTTTTTACGTTATTTTCGCTCATGTATTTCCTCCAAATAAATTTATGTATATAAAATTAGATAAATTTTCCCTTATAATATATATCTTTTAATATATTACTATTTTTTAGCACCGCTTGTCAAGTAAATAATAATATTATTATGCACAATTTGGCAAATTTATAAACAAAATATAAATCCGCAAACCTAAATTTAGGTTTGCGGATATCTTATAGTTTAATCGTAACATCGCCCGAAGACAAAACCTTTCTGGTTTCATCGGAAAATTCCACTACCAAACGGCAGTTATCATCAATCTCTAACGCCGTAGCGGTAGAAGTAACGTTATTTTGAAAAACAGTAATTTCTTTGCCTAAAACCAAACTGCGCTCACGGTATTTTTCAAGATGAGTTTTACTTTTTATATCATTGTAATATTCGTAAAAATTATTTAAAATCAGTGAAATAAAATCTTCCATAATTTCACTGTTGTAATCTTGCAATACGCAAGTTGCTATATCCTTAATTTCGCTTTCAAAACCACCATCAGGCATAAACAAATTGACGCCAATGCCAACGATAATATTTTGCTCTTGAGTTTCGGGATCAAAAACCGATTCGCAAAGGATGCCGCTTACCTTTTTATTTTCAAGATAAACATCATTTACCCACTTAATTTTAGAACTTTTACCGCTAATTTGGTTAATACTGTCACTAACCGCAACCGCCGTCATAGAAGTAATTAAAGTAGCATCAAAACCCATCAAACAGGGTTTTAACAGTATACTTAAATATACCCCACCCGGTTTTGAAAAAAACTTACGCTGTCTTGTCCCTTTACCTTGTGTCTGACTATTTGCGATAACTACTGTGTTTTCCTGTACTCCTTGCTTTGCAAGTTGCTTTAAATAATCATTCGTAGAATCAACCAAATCAAGCAAAATAATATCAATATTTTTATTTTTAAGTTTTTTTAAAATATTTTCTTTTTTCAATTTATTTTCCTTTATTTTAAAAGTTTGATAACTCGTGAATGAAGTCTGTTAATATAAAGCATTGCCATTCTTGATATTGCGATATCATATAAAACAAAAACAAAATTGCCAAGCACCAATAGTATTATAATGCCATAGTTATATAAGGGACCTAAATCTTCCATAGATATCATAAAAATTTCGCTAAAAAGCAAATATGCCGCAATTATCGCAACATTAAAAACCGAAAATTTTAGAATCCATTCTACTATCCTTTTCCCAATTTTTTCAATAATGCACTTAATTATTGGATAAAAGACAAAAAACATTATATATAGAATTTTACTTTCAGTTTCGGCAAATAAAAAAGCCAAAAATGAAGAAGTAAGGTAGGAAAAAAGCGCCCATTTGCAACCTGTTTCAATAACCACCACCATAACACAAAGTCCTGCCAAAGCAGGAATTGCGTATGTTAAATACGGAAAATATGAAACAAACATAATAACGGTCGCCAAGGCAGATAAAACCGCACAAAAGGTGATTTTTTTAGTTGTATTCATCAACAGCACCTAATTAAATCTCCACCCATACATTCACAGCAACAATCCGCACAGATAAGTGTCTGGCAGACATCACAACCGTTGCAGTTATTACCACCCTGATAAGTGCGGTAGGGATTGTTTTGCTGACGTGAAGACTGCCTTTGAGCATTCATAACAGCATTGCGGTACTCCATATTGGAGGGGTCCATACGCGAAGCGGTAGCAAAGCTTGTGTACGCTTGGTCAAACCAACCGCGACGGTAAAGCACAGTTCCGTTAAGAAAGTACCATTCTGCATTACGCTGATGCGGTGGGATACCGTCTAATATTTCGAGTGCTTCTTCAAGTCTTCCCTGTCTTATCAAATTGCGAATTTCGGGAAAATCGGTAGCAGTATTTCCCCCGCCATGCTCGGTGCCACTCTTGCGGCCTTTACGCATATTTATAATAGCATCATACGCTTCGTTAATTTCTTGCATTTTTTCTTCTGCTAAATCAGACAAAGGGTTGTTGCCATAATTATCGGGATGATATTTTTTAGCAAGTTCGCGATAAGCGTTTTTAATATCTTCATCACTCGCGTCGCGTCCTACACCTAATATTTGATATGGGTCTTTCATTTTACAAACTCCTTTTTTGCAGTATCTTCAAGTCCTAAATATATAATATTACCAAGAATGGTTTTATATTTCTTAACGTCTAACAGTTCAAAAGCCATACCTGCTTCGTTAATACAAAAATATATTTGACTTTCAATGTATTCTTTAACATTTGTTTTGCCTTTTAATACATTATAATTTCCGGTTTTTATGTCTTTTTCAAGGTCGCAAAACGCATCAAGCAAATAGATATATCTACCTAAGCAATAACCCAATCTTTCCAAAACGCGTTTTTGTGAGTTATCTTCACTGCAACACATTAAAATTTTCGCCAATGCGTTAGCGGTCGGGTCGGCTATACGGTCTATTTCCTTACAATTTTCCTTTTCAAGTAAAGACTGTTCGGTTATATAATCTCTTACGATTTTTTCAATATGGGGATATTTTTTTGCCGCTTTATTGTTAGCAGTTTTTAAAAAAGGTTTTAATAATAAACAACCGATTTTTTTGAAGCCTTTTTCGTCTTCAATATTATCAAGCAATTTGTAATACGACATAATCATAGCCGCCGCAGACGGCATATCAAAACTGTCGGTATTTTTACAAAAATTACACTTTTTAAGTGGGTTGAAAGTGCAATGTTTTTGTTCGAATTTATCGCAACCGTCTTTTAAAGACATATTCAAAAGGGTCAAAAAAGTAAAATCATAATTCAAAGTAAAGCGAGAAATTAAACCGTAGTTTTTACCCAAAACCTTACAAAGCGAGCAATAAACACCGCGGTATAACTCAAATTCCTTAATTTTAAGTTCTCCCTTTGAAACCTTAATATACCCGAACAAAAACCTCACCTCTTTATATTTTAATTAACGTATTACACGGTTGGTGAATAATATGTAAATTTTTAAAACTAATCCTTTAATGAAAAAGCGTAAACCGTGGTAGAATCAAACTTTTCTCCCGCTTTAAGCACACAGCTTGGCCATTCGGGGTGATTTATACAATCGGGATAATGCTGTGTTTCAAGACAAAAGCCGCTTCTAATGCCATATTTTACGCCGTTTTTGCCATTTCTCTCACCGATTTTGTTGCCGGTATAAAGTTGAACACCAGGTTCGGTCGTTTCAACCGTCATTTTAATACCGCTTTCATCCGAAAATGCAATACAAGAAGGCTTGTTTCCGTTAAGATTAAGATTGCCATCATAACCTTTATAAGGTTTAACATACTCTTCATCGCAGTCGGCGCGTTCTCCAATTTTATGGAAATCAAGAAAATCCATGCAGGTTCCCTTAACCGACAAAATCTCTCCTGTTGGCAAACAATTAAGGTCATTAGGTGTGAACTCGTCGGCATTTATAAGTAAATACTGGTCATTAACGTTGCCTTTACCGTTTAAATTAAAATAACTGTGGTTGGTAAGGTTGGTTATTGTATCCTTATCGCATACCGCTTCATAGTGAATTTCCAAAGCAGTACCATTAAGTGAATATGTAATTTTAACATCAAGTTTTCCGGGATAACCCTCGTCGCCGTCGGGTGAAGTTAAATAACACACCAATGCGCCGTTTTCATCCTTTACATCCCAAATCATTCTATTATAACCGATAATGCCGCCGTGCAAATGGTTGGGTCCATTGTTAACTGCAACAGTATATTCCTTACCATTTAAAGTAAATTTACCGGCACGAATACGGTTTGCAAAACGACCAATAGCCGCACCGAAGCATCCGCTATTACTAACATATTCTTCTATCGTATCGTAACCCAATACCACATCGGTGGCATTACCGTTTCTATCCGGAACGATAATAGTGCGTATTGTTGCGCCGTAATCAAGAATTTCAACCTTTATGCCTTCTTCATTTTCAACAGACCAGCAATAAACCTCTCTGCCATCATTTAAAACTCCGAATTTTCTTTTAGAAACACCCATAAAAATTCTCCCAAAACAAGATTATAACTTGATTTTACAACATGGTAATTGGAATTGTCAATCATAAATTATAACTTGAATTTTTAAACTAATCTTTTTGGGGAATACTTACTATTGGTGATAAACAGTGGTAATTCTCCTGACCGAGAGAAAAAGCAAAACTGAAAAAGAGATACTGGAAATTTTAAAAAAATATGGTGCAAACCATATTTCTGACCGGTTAATATCGGACAACGGCGGAAAATTCACAATAGTAAGCATTTATAAAAAAACCGAAATTTTACTTAACAAAGGAACAGTTGTTTTTACAGAAAACTCAAAACGGTTCAAAGAACAAAAATTTCCAATCGGAATAATAGGGATTTGCGAAGAAAGGAATAAAACCGCTTTTGAAACCTTTAAAGCCAACAACAACGCTGTAATTGTTTGCGGTATAAACAACAAGAATACTCTCACCATTTCAAGCATAAACAAAGAAACTTTTATCGCAACTTTACAACGCTCGATCATCGATAATAACGGAAATCAAATAAGCCCCTACGAATTTAAGATTAAACTTACAAAATCCTATTCACCGTTTGCGGTAATGGCATCCGCA
Source organism: Acutalibacteraceae bacterium (assembly GCA_045591465.1). Taxonomy (GTDB): domain Bacteria; phylum Bacillota; class Clostridia; order Oscillospirales; family Acutalibacteraceae; genus UBA737. The sequence goes on from JAZNSZ010000047.1 coordinate 39,885, forward strand.
ACGATTCTTTTACTTAACGGTATTACGCCAAACGAATTTTGAATAAAAAAACATTTATTGCCAATCATAAGAAAGAGAGGAAGGTGGAATTTTATGTCAAAAGTTATTGATAGACGTTACATGGCATTAGGAATACTTTTGGGTGTTTTCTTGGTTTTTATAATAACTGCTTGTTCGTTTGCTATAAAAACCCAAAACGAAAGTGAAGATAATTGGGTAATACAATCCCTTGATGATACGGTGGTACTGCTAAACAACGGTGAAGTCGTTGAAGTTTTCAGTAATATTGTTGTAGATACCTTGCCAAATGAAGATAAAATGCATTTAGAGAAAGGGATTTCCTTTTTAACGAAAGACGAAGCGCTAACCGCAATAGAAGATTATGACGGATAAAATAAAAAATCCCTAACGGGATTTTTTATTTTATCATATCATTAAACTGAGTTTCATCAATAACAGTAACACCTAAAGCATTCGCCTTTTCAAGTTTGCTTCCTGCTTCTTCACCGGCTAATACATAACTTGTTTTCTTAGAAACCGAAGAAGAAGTTTTACCGCCAAAACTTTCAATAATATCTGATGCTTCTTTTCGCGAAAGGGTTGGCAAAGTTCCTGTCAACACAAAGGTTAGACCTAAAAATCTATTATCCTTAACTTCTTTTAACGATTTAAGATTAAGACCTAAAGATTTAAAACTTTCAATCATTAATCTTGTGCTTTCAAGCGCAAAGAATTCCGACGCCGATTCGGCTAAAATACTGCCAAAACCATCAATGGCTTCAAAATCTTCTTTTGTAGCAGACATTATGGAATCAACATCTCCAAAATGCTCTGCCAAAAGTTTACCCGCCTTTGCACCAATATGACGAATACCAAGCGCAAACAAAAATTTAGATAAATCGTTGCTCTTTGAGTTTTCAATAGCATTTTTTAAATTAGCGACCGTTTTTTCACCGGTACGCTCTAAAAGCGCAACCTTTTCAAAATCAAGAGTATATAAATCAACAATGTTTCGTATTAAACCAGCATTCAATAATTGTTCTAAAACGGCAGGACCCAAACCTTCAATATCCATCGCATCACGCGAAGTAAAGTGAATTAAGTGCCTTAAAAGTTGCTCAGGACAATCCGCATTAGTACAGCGAATAACCGCTTCACCATCTTCTCTAAAAACTTTAGAACCGCAAGATGGACAGAACTCAGGCATTGTATATACAGGTGAAGTTTCTGCATGTTTTTTAACCGCTAAAACTTCGGGTATAATATCTCCTGCTTTTCTAACTATAATTGTATCACCAATGGCAATGCCTTTGGAAGTGATAAAGTCTTGATTATGAAGCGTAGCGCGGCTAACTGTTGTACCCGCAAGTTGAATAGGGTCAAAAATAGCAGTAGGAGTCAAGGCGCCTGTTCTGCCAACCCCAATCTCTATTTCCTTTAAAATTGTTTCCTTTTCTTCGGGCGGATATTTAAAAGCAACCGCCCATTTGGGAAACTTTGAAGTACTGCCCAACGTTTCGCGGTATGCAAGGCTATCGCATTTTACTACCGCGCCATCAATATCATACGGCAAATTACCGCGCGAATTACCAATTCTCTCAATCTCCGCAATCACTTCTTCAATATCAAAACAACGCTTGTATGACGGCAAAACATTAAATCCTAAACTCTTTAAAAAATCAAGAGTTTCAATATGAGAGTCGAACTCCTTACCGTTAATAGCCTGAATATTGAAAACAAAAATATCAAGTTCTCTCTCGGCGGTTACTTTTGGATTTTTTTGTCTAAGCGAACCTGCCGCAGCATTACGCGGATTTTTGGCGGGTGCTTCACCCATAAGTTCCTGACGTTCGGTAAGTTTTATAAAACTTTCTCTCGGCATATAAACTTCACCGCGAACTTCAAGTTCACCATCAAATTTAATAGCCTTTGGAATAGATTTTATTTGCAAAAGATTCGCAGTAACATCTTCACCAACTTCACCATCACCGCGAGTTGAACCACGGAAAAACAAACCATCGCGATATTCGAGCGATACCGAAAGTCCGTCAATTTTCGGTTCAACCGAAAACGCGGTTTTTGAAGTATCAATTTTTTCTCCAAAAGATTTTAATTCTTCAAAATTAAAAACATCTTGTAGACTTTCCATTTTTACGGCATGAACTACTTGTGAAAAAAGTTTTGAAACCGCACCGCCAACCAACTGTGTTGGTGAATCTTCTTTTTTAAACTGTGGGAACTCATTTTCCAAATCTTCAAGTTCCCTCAGCATTGCGTCATATTCAAAATCTTCTATCTCAGGCGAATCTTCAATATAGTATTTTTTGTTGTGATACTTTAAAGTTTCGCTCAAATATTCAATTCTTTCTTGCGCTTTATTTATCTCCATACTAATCTCCTACTGCACCGTAATCATTAATAAGACCGGCGGTATTATCACTTTCTTCTTCTATAACGTTTGTAAAGTTTTCAGGCACACCACCCACTATTACAGTTTGTGCCGCGATAGAAGAAGTATTAACAGTAATGCTTTTTTTATAACCTGCAACAAGTAAACTGCCACAAATTTTTATATTGACAACAACTCTATGCAAAACTTGGTTTATACCGGCACTTCTGAATTCGTGCTCAAAATCAACGAAAGCGGTTGTTGTAATTTGCATTTTAAAATTAACATCAGGTCCTATACCTGTTGTATAGGCATTTGCCAAAAAAGTTCCAAGCGGTATAGAAACAGTGAATCTTTCTTTATTAGAAATTAAACTTGAAATTTCGTTAGAAATATGGCTTTTAAGAAAATTAACCTTATATGTATCAATTTCAAGACTTGTAATTTCCCCATCATTATTCCTTGTAAGAACCGCGATGTCATCATAATTAAAATCATTATCGCTTAGTATCTTAACAACCGCATCGTTAGCACAATTTAGCATTACTGTTTCGGCAACGCTTTGGGCATATCGAATTATGACAGGCTGGATTTGACGATAAATCACGCCAAAAACCAGTGATAAAATTAACAAAAATATCAACCAAGCATACGCGATGCGCGAAAAAGATTTTCTACCCACTCTTATAAATAACACACCCTTTCCGGTAATACATTTTACGAAAAAAATGAGAGTATGTTAAAAATATAAGATTTATGCTTGACTTTTTAATTAAAAACGCGTAGAATATCAAATATGCAGATGTGGTGGAATTTGCAGTTTTTATAGTTTTATATGCGGGTGTGGCGGAATTGGCAGACGCACTAGCCTTAGGAGCTAGCGCTTACGCGTGCAGGTTCAAGTCCTGTCACCCGCACCAGTCGAGTATTCTTAACTTGTTAAAGTTTTGAATACTCGATTTTTTTATTCTTAAAATACCGACTTGAACCTACGGTTCTACTCTTTACTACTTATTCAATCTTGCTTCAATATAGAAACGTTTATCACAAGCATTACCCATTGAGAAGGTTTTTCTAGGCAAAGAGCCGTCCTGTTTAATCGCAGGGAAAAGTTCACTCTTTTGCATTCCGTCAAAAATAAAGCCCAAAGTATTGGGTTGTTTTGAAAGTGAGTAAACAACTTCTTCACCATGGATATAGTCAATTTTTGCTGCATTATTTTCGGCAAGATATTTATCCAAATATGTTTGTAAAGTTGCAACCGCCAATTTTCCGGTGGGTTTCACCGATATTTCTTTCACAGTTTCACCGTAAACACAGGTAAATTTTTGAGCATCATCACCATTATATTCTCCACCGTGTGCGGTTACAAAATCATTTAAAAGTTTATCCGCTTCAACATCAAACATAACGCGATATATTGGCTCAAACTCTAGTGAATAGTCATGAATATTTACTATTTCAACCATAGCATAACGCGAATTATTTTGTTTATCTGCATTATAACATTCCTTAGCAGTAGCAAGTGAATGGTTGCCGTCACCGACAGCAAAAAGAAATTTATCTTCACTGTCCGCTACCAATTCATCGAGCGCCTTTTGAACCTTTAAAACACTTTCATTATCCATTGCAAAACCTTTAATATGACCGCTGTTTTGCATTAAATCAAAATCATAAACCTTTTTAAAAGCATCTATATTGTCAGACAATGGTTCGATAACAGTTGCATTAATATCATCAATTAAAAGCATAACATGGGGTAGTTCCAAGGAAGCACCCTTGCGAATTTCGACGCGCGGCGGTATACGCTCTAATACTGTAGCTTCGGTCGATCTAATCAAAGCCGAAGAACCTTTTTCGTAAGAGTATTCTTCAAGGTCAATAAGACCAACTACGCCTTTACGAATTTTTCCACCGCTAACTTCCCTTTCAACATATATAAAAGTGTTATTGACCGCATCAAAAACGCCATTATTTATGTAATCGTCCATAGTGGTATTGATTTTTATAACCCGTTCACTATTATCGCTTTGCAAATATACTTCGGGTAAAATTATATTTAATGCTGATGGTGTATCACCAACAAACTTTTCAACTTCTTTCCAATACTCAGGCTCTGAAGTGTATTGGTCGCACGCTACAACCGCCCATTTTTCAAAATCTTTTTTTGGTAATAAAAAATCGCATGGATAAAATTTTTGGCTCATAAATATCTCCTTAAAAGATTAGCCATCACCAAGGTGAAGGCTAAAAAACTATTTATATTTTGCAAATTCAACTGCGGTAACCACATCATCTTCTAAATCAACATAAATCCTGATTTTATTACGGCGGTCACGCTTTTGTAAAAAATAATCAAAATAATAACTGTTTTCAGACTTTTTGTAAAAATGCGATGGTGTACCTAAAACTTCAATAATATCGGTAACAACAGATGTATTTACAACACCGTTAATGTTAAACTCATCGTAATCTTTCTTGTTTTTAAGATATTGATTATCAATATGGAACTTAACAATATCACATTTAGAAAGACGAACCGAAGAATTTGAAGAGTTATAAAAAAGCGCAACAATTTCTGCACCATCTTGGTTCTTAAACTTAAGTTCGATAGATTCTCTTGCATAAACAAGCGAGTTTTCGTCGTAGTCACTACCGCTTACAAGTTGCCAACCATTTACAGTAATTGCTTCCAAAGTAGTAGGAACTTCAAAAACTGTACCCGCATATTCGGCCTTAATCTCATACTTTTTGCCCAAATATATATCAGCATAGTTTTCTTCGTCAAATCGGCTTATATCAAAATACTTAGCCATTTTGTTATCGAGCGAAGTAATTTCAGGTAATTCTTCGTTACTCTTATTATCTTTTACGCTTTCGGTAGTATCGGTTTCACTCACAACGCCGAAATTCTTATCAACCTTATTACAACCGCAAAGACCGAACATGAAAATAATTGCAAGAGACAATGCTGTTATTTTTATAAAATTCATTTTTTCTCTCCATTATATTGATAATATAATTTTATAATTTAATAAGATAAATGTCAACACAAATTATTCTTCTATACAAAAACTTAAAAAGTTTTTTAGTTCTTGTAAAACAAGGTCTGTATCAACTAAAAAACTCATACCATGACCTGCGTCTTTGGATAAAAAAATCTTAGAGTTTTCACTACGAGCTTCAAAAGCACTTTTAGACATCTGGCAAGGAACAAAATTATCGCTTTCTCCATGAATATAAAGTATCGGTAACTCACTGTTTTTAACCGCGTTTACCGTAGAAATATTCATTATAGAAAATTTGCCGATAATTCTACAAGCAAAATCCAAAAACGGTATAAAAAAGTGCGCGTTTATTTTGAAGGAATCCTTGCCAACCTTTTCAATTATATCCGACGGTGAACTGAAACCGCAGTCAGCGATTACCCCTTTGACATTTTCGGGAAGTTTGTGTCCGAGCGCTAATAAAACGGTTGTAGCACCCATTGAAAGACCGCTTATAACCACCTGTTTTGGAGCAAATTTAGCATTCACAAACTCTACCCACGAAACAACATCACGGCTTTCTTTAACACCGAATGTTATAAGTTTGCCTTCGCTTTTGCCGTGCGCACGTTGGTCCGCAAGAAACACATTAAATCCCATTTTCATATACATTTCAACAGCACACGAAAAATCACGTTCAGCAACCGAACGATAGCCGTGAAATAAAAAAATAGTACAACTTGAATTATTGTCAAAATATCTTCCCGCGAGTTTTACACCATCAAAAGCAGTAGTATAATACCACTTTTGCGGCAGGGATTTTATAAATTTTATACCCTTTTCAATAGGTTCTGAATATGGTTTTAAAGCCTTACTGATTGTAGGGTCCATATCATCAATATTCGCACCGCTTTTTCGCACAAATGCAAGATTAAAAAAATATAAAACAACTGCGCAAAAGATTAATAACACAACTAAAAAAACAACTAAATAAAACAAGGATTACCACCAAAATTATTTGTATTTTTTAAGAACGATAGCTGCCCTGTTTGGTAAATAGCAACCAAATCCACACCGATTTTCAGCCGTTTTAACCGCCTTGTATTTATACTCGGTATCAACGCGTGAATAACCGCCAAATTCCGCTTGGTCACTTGAAAGAACAACTTTATAATTCCCCGCCTTTTCAACAGGAACGAAGTAACCTTCAAAGGATTTTGTCGGATGAAAATTAAATATAAATACTAAGTCGCCTTTAGTATAGATTAAAACTTTATCATCTTCGTGAGACCATTTATTTACAGCAGTAAGATTTAAAACTTTTTCTTTTTTTAGAAGTTTAATCATTGCCTTATCAAAATCATTAAGTTCACGATAACGCAAGTTGGGATTATCAACAAGGCTCCACTGACGGCGACAGTAATGATAACTCCAACCGTTGCCTTCACGGGGAAAATCTATCCATTCGGGGTGACCAAACTCGTTACCCATAAAGTTAAGATAACCTTCTCCCGCAAGAGATGAAGTTAAGAGTCTTATCATTTTGTGCAAAGCTATTCCGCGGTCAACTATGGGGCTTCCGCCAAACTTTTGCATTGAAGTATACATTGCCGCATCGCACAAACGGAACATAATAGTCTTATCTCCCACAAGCGCTTGGTCATGCGACTCACAGTAGCCAATATTTTTTTCTTGCGGCCTTCTCGAAGTAAGTTCGTACCAAAGTTTACCCATATTCCATTGTTCGTCGGAAAGTTCTTTAATGGTTTTTATCCATAAATCAGGGACACCCATTGATAGTCTGAAATCAAAACCTATACCGCCGTCCTTAATCGGTATACACATACCCGGCATACCCGACATATCTTCAGCGATACTTAAGGCATTTTTATTTAATTTGTGGATAAGTTCATTAGCCAACTGCAAATAAGTTACTGCTTCGGTATCTGTATTTAAAGAAAAATACATACTATAATCGGTAAAATCACTGCCAAGACCGTGGTTGTGGTAAAGCATTGAAGTTACCCCGTCAAAACGGAAACCATCAAAATGGAAAACTTCCATCCAGTACTTCAAATTAGATAGCAAGAAATGCAAAACTTCGTTCTTGCCATAATTGAAGAGTTTAGTTCCCCAAGCAGCGTGTTCGCCTTTGGCGCCTTCGTGGAAAAATTGATAAACTGTTCCGTCAAACTCGTTAAGTCCTTCATTGGTGTTTCTTACCGCGTGAGAATGAACAACATCCAATAATACCGCAATCCCCATACTGTGAGCGGTATTTATTAGTTGTTTTAATTCTTCACTTGTTCCATAGCGTGAAGAAGCCGCAAAAAAGTTTGAAACTTGATACCCAAAAGAGCCATAATACGGATGCTCCATTATAGCCATAATTTGAATAGTGTTATATCCCGCCTGTTTAATTCTTGGCAAAATATTAGAAGTAAATTCTTTATAACTTCCAACTTTTCCGTCTTCTTGCGCCATACCAATATGGCATTCGTAAATTAGAGGAGTTTTTTCAGGCTTGAAGCCGGTGTCGGTCCAATCAAAATCGGAAAAAGTATCTTCAATTTCAGCACACCACAAATGAGTAACACTATCTTGAACAACCCTTGTAGCATAAAGCGGTATTCTACGCAAATACTCACCGTTATGAACCACAACAGCCTGTATTTTTTGCCCTGCCTTTAGCGAATCTTCACCTTCTAAAACAATCTCAAATACGCCGTTATCAAGTTTTTGCAAAGGGCAAGACTCTAAATTCCAACCATTAAAATCTCCCGTTAAAAACATTTTTTCAGCGGCAGGTGCCCATTCTCTGTAAACCCAACCGTTTTTTAGTCTATGAAAGCCGAAATATTTATGCGCATTAGCAAATTCAACAACACTTTTAGCATCTTTTAAAAGTTCCTTGCGCTTATTTTTATAAAGATTCATCCGTAATTCCAAATCGTCTTTATATGGTAATAAGTAAGGATCTATTTCAAAAATCTTGAGCGATTTTGCATTTGCCATAATTCAACCCCCAAATATGTTACTTTACAATATATATTATACCAAAAATTATTGATAAATAGCAATACTAAATATTTTTAAAAAAATATAATTTTGATGTAATTTAGTGTTGACATTTGATTTTCTTTGTGTTAGAATAATTTGGTCACACGGAGAGGTATCGAAGCGGTCATAACGAGGCGGTCTTGAAAACCGTTTGGCGCAAGCCACATGGGTTCGAATCCCATCCTCTCCGCCATTTTTATTTTAATACAAAATACTAACGTAACCTACGGAGTAGTACTCAAGTTGGTGACGAGGCGCCCCTGCTAAGGGCGTAGGCCGGCTAAACCCCGGTGCGAGAGTTCGAGTCTCTCCTACTCCGCCACAAACAGCACTGATTAAGTTCGGTGCTGTTTTGTTTTTTAAAACAGTACAATCCGAACTCGAGCACCGGGACGGTGCGGGCTTTGAACACGAGCGCTGCCTGTGGCAGATTCAGCGAGTGTGAAATGGCGCAGCGGTCAAAAGTTGTCGGCGCTCCAAGCCGATAACAACTTTTGGGCACCGCAAGAGGGCATGAGTCTCTCCTACTCCGCCACAAACAGCACTGATTAAGTTCGGTGCTGTTTTGTTTTTTAAAAAAGATAAAAATGTAGATAGACCAGCAACATCTATCTACCTTTTTCACCATATAAATGGTATTATTCTATATTCCACCTTTTGTTTGTATTCTTTATATCCCACAAGGTGCTGTGTTAAAAATTCTTCTTCATTAATAATGCGTTTCGATATGATTATCGGATAAAAACAAAACACTGCGAATGAAATCCAAGAACCAAGAATTATAGGTATCATTAAAAACATTATAATAGTCGTCAAATACATTGGATGACGCACAATACCATATAATCCCGTATCAATTACTTTTTGGTTTTCTTCAACCATAATAGTCCGCGATAAATAAATATTTTCACGCATAATCTCGGCATAAAGTATGTAAGAAAATATAAATAACACACAAGCGATAACGGTTATATGCCTTGAAACTACCGTCCAACCAAACCTGAAATCCAGCCCCGCTATAACGAAGCCCACTATAAAAATAAGAGACGAAAACGCCACAACACTCCTTTGTGTTGCTTCTTTTTCTTTACCATCAAGGCGTTTTTCAAGGAGTTTTGGTGAACAAATCAAAAGAATGCATCCCAATATAAAAATCGGAATAAATAAAATAGCAATAAAAAGCCAACCGCCTGTATATTTGAAAGAACCTGCGGGTAAAAAAAGTAATAACATAACCAACAAAATACCCGTCGTAAACTTTAGAAGTGCGTCAAATAATAGTTTCAAAAAATCACTCGCTTTCAACTTTAAATACAACTTGAAAAGATACTGGTTATGTTATATAATTGTAACATAATAATTTTCTATAATAAAAGTTTGCTTTTTAAGTGGTAAGGTATTTATAGAACGTAAATTTTTAATTTCTCCGCAATTTTTCTTATAAAATGCTTCTTTAGCAGTCCATACACTAAAAAATCTTTTCGAAGTATCTTCATCCGCTAAACCTTGAACAAAGTTTGTTTTTGAAGTGATTATATATTCCCTTTCTTCTTTTGTAGAAACAAAGTTTATTAATTTTTCAGTAACGGGTTTTATAATTTGTATATCAATTCCAACAGGGGTTTCGCTCACAGCACAAGCAACTGCTTCCTTGCTGTGTGAGATACTTATATATAAATTTTTATTGGTTATATATGGTTTTCCTTTTTCATCAGTTTCTATTTCTATATCCGAAAGCCCGTATTGCATTAATAACCTTTGCAAAAGATAGGTTGCCATAAGAGAGCGTTTGCGGTCTTCTTGAATTTTCATACTATCGATATGTGCTTTTCGCGAAGGAGTCAGCGTAGAATAAACTCGGTCATACTGCTCTTGCGATATATCCGAAAGTTTTCCAAAAAGCCAATTCATTTATTACTCCCCCTTAAATTATTTTCAAATTGTAACACATAATAAAACTTATATTGGAGGTGAAGATTATGTGGATTTTCCTTGGCATAATTTTATTAATCGCGTTACTGATTGCTATATTTTTGTTATTGCCGGTACACATCATAATCAAAACCGACCAAAACGGCGAAATGATTTTCCGTTGTAAAATACTCTTTAAAACTTTTGGTGAAGAATCTAACCCTGACAGTACCGTTATTAACAACTTTAAAGAAATGTTAGGTCTTACAAGGCTTGATAAGGATAAACTTAAAGAAAACGCCAAAAAAGGAAGTTTTCTCGAAACAGTAAATGAAAGTTTCACCTTAATAATAGGACTTTTAAAAAGGTTGTTTGAATTACTAAAATTCACCAAAATTAAAACTCTTAAAGTTAATATAATTTGTGCTGAAAATGATGCCGCACAAACCGCTATTGACTACGGCAGGTGCTACGCTCTCGTTTCTCCCCTTTTAAGTTTTATACATTCATCCGTAAAGATTAAAAGAAGAAATGAAAATATAAATATAACTTGTAATTTTGAAACAAACCAAAGTTATTACGATTTTGAAGCCGTATTAGTCTTACCGATATTTAGAATACTTGGTGCGCTTTTACGTGCCGCCCGTGATGAATCAATACGCCAAGCAACAAATAACTCAAACTAATTATTAGTTTGGGTTATTTTTATTATCGCACATTGCAAATTTAAGTTCAACAATTTTTTTAAACCCTTGAATATTTATTACAAAACAGAAAAAAATATTTTCAAGGAGTAACGATATGGAAAACAATATAATCAACAATACATTAGACCAAATACCACAGCCAAATTCCAATGCAAAAAGAATAGTAGGATTGATTAAGGAAAAAGGAAAAGTAACCGGATATAAACTATCTGATCAAACTTTTGTAAGCAAAGAACAAGGCGTAAGCATGGCAAAACAGGGGTATATTGCCGGTGTTGGTATAGCACACCGCAAGAACAACGAATATTTAAAAGCGTTGCCAAACAGTTCGGAAAACGACAATTTAAGCAACCTTCCTTCTTTCTCCCGTAAATAAAAACCGACAATAGTCGGTTTTTTTATTTTTAAGCCTTTAAATATAATTAATTTTGAAATGAAAATAATTCCTTTGAACTCAAAAATTACCTTAAATATATTTTAATATTCTTCACAAGATAATATTGCAAACGCAAAGAAATATTTTTGAAATAGGAGTGAAAATACAATGGCTAAAAATGTAGTACCTGAAGCTAAAGAAGCTCTCAACCGTTTTAAGATGGAAGCTGCTAACGAGGTTGGTGTGCCCCTCCCATCTTAAAACGGTTGAGTTTTATACATATTTTATTGATTTCTGTTGATTTCGTCCATTTCACCCACGAACTTGTAAAATATCCGTATCTCTTGCTGAAACTCTGAGTTTCTGTGACTCGCTTTTACTTTACCTTCGGGCAAAATTTTAGGCCCTACCTCAATTCTGTCAACGAATGTAAGCAAGGTATCACGGTCAAGCGTCCCGATATGGGTATACTGTCTTGTGAGTTCAAAGAACATTTTGTAATTCTCACTTTTACTTGTTTGCACAGCATCCTCGCTAAGCTCTAAAAGTTCTTTCTTTATTGCAACAGATTCCTTCTGCAAATCATCAACCATTGAACTTAGTCGGTCATCATCGAGTTTCCCTTCAGCATTGTCTACATAGAGTTTCGGAATAATCTTATCAATTATCCCAAGTCTGCCTTGAAGTCTTTCTCGGCGGACTTTTCTCATATTAGCAGCCTTGTCAGAATTCTCCTCTTGCATAATGTGACCAACAATTGCATTTATCTCTTCATCACTAAGAGAAATCAAGGAGTTCAAATCTTCAGTTATAAGATCAATAAGATCAGCATAGCGTATTCTCGTACCTTTGCAAGGCTCGTTAATATCCTTGCGCTTGTTGATACAAGAAAGGTACCAATACTTTTCACGTTCACCCTTGTAAACTGTTCCGCAAGAACACAATGCATGTCCGCAAAGCGCACAGTATGCCACACCCGAAAAAATACTTTTCCTTACATGTTCATACTGCTGAAAATTACGAGTGCCCTTACCCATATTATCATGTGCCTTTTTGAAAATTTCTTCGCTTACCAATGCTTCGTGGGTATTCTCAGTCACTGCCCATCGGTCAGATGGGATAGCAACCTTCTTTTTCGACTTTGCACTTGCCTTTTTAGTTTTACCAAGAACTGTATGACCAAGGTAAACTTCGTTCTTTAAGATGCGCTTAACCGTTGTATAATTCCAAAGGTCTGAAACCCTTGCCGCACCTTCTTCGCTGAATTCATCACGATATAACACTCGGTATTTAAGCGGCGGAATAACTCCGTCATTGTTTAAATCCTGTGCTATCTTTCTTGATGAATCACCATTTGCAGCAGCATTAAAAATTCTCTGCACAACAGGTGCAGTAACCTCATCAGGAACAAGTTGATTTTTATTGCGGTTCGCCTTTTTATACCCATAAGGCGGGCAAGCACAATACAAACCGTCTTGGCGTTTGGTTCTAAGAACATCCTTAACCTTTCGTGAACCATCACGCAGATATACCTCGTTCATAGCAAACTGGAACGGTGCCATCACGTTATCGTCTTCACTGTCAAAGTTATCAGCAATGGCGATATATCTCACATCGTGCTCAGGAAAAAACTGTTCGGCATAATAACTTGACTCACGCATATCACGGCCAAGACGGGATAGGTCTTTTGTGATTACCGTGTTCGCCAAACCTTTGTTTAGTTCACGCATCATTTCCTGAAAACCCGGTCGATCAAAGTTGCCACCCGAATAACCGTCATCAACAAATTCACGAACAAGGTTGATACCATGTTGCTCGCAGTATTTGGTTACGATCATACGTTGGTTTGTAATACTTGAAGATTCGCTTTTCTGTGCTTCTTCTCGTGATAACCTAAAATAAGCAAAAGCGATTTTATTTCGTTCGACTCTCATAGTCCCTCCTTCGACTGAATCGAACCACTAAAATTATTATACATTATTGTGCCGTTTCTTTCAAGTGACGGCACATTATTTTTTATATCTTTCACACGCTGTTCAATTAACATAGCGGTGGTTTTATTCTCTGCAAAGACTCTGCTGATAATATATCTTGTGTTCTCAATATCTTTATAATCTTTCACTCGAACTCCTCCTTTCTCTATCTTTTCCAATACAGTAAAAATTAAACATAAACGTGACTCCTTTAATGTCTTTTCCGAAAACATTTGTATTTACAATATGGAGAAGTTCATTTTTCAGTTTCAAGAAAACATTAAATATATTAAAATAGAGATAAAGGAAGGTGGTTATTTTGATTGTTCTTTAACTTTGAAGCCCAAAAATATAAAGAAAGAGGAAAAAATTATGAACAAAGTTATTTCAGACGAAATTAAAACAAGTATTATCGAGCAGGTGGTTTTTGGAGACGATGTGAAAGATGTGGCAGAAAAATACCAAGTTTCCAAAACAAGCATCTATCGTTGGTTGAACGATTATAAATACAAGCAAAAATATAATACGGACAATCTGTTAACGTTCACCCAAATGAAAAGGAATATGGACCGTGCAACCCAAAAACTGCATATTCTAAGTAGTGCCCCGTGTGGTGCTAATTCGCCGCTACTCCCCCGCTACAAATACATAGAAAAGATTGAAGACATATATGGTCTTAATCTTTGCTGCGAAGCGATGAATGTTAATAAGAGTTCGTATCTCAACTATAAGCTTCGCGGTAAACGTGGTGATACGGTATATGCTAAACGGCAAGAAGAAGCCAAACCGCTGATTGAAGAAATATTTTATGAAAGCCGTCGCACCTACGGTGTAAACCGCATTTACTCTGTTTTAAAAAGCAGAGGTTATGATTACGGTGTAAAATTAATAAGGAAAGTTATGCAGGAAAATGATATGTTTGTTATAGGAACTAATGCTAAAAAGAACTATTTAAAGAGGCTTGAAAGAAAGAAAAATATTTTAAGTCGTGAATTTGATGTTTCAAGACCTAATGAAGTTTGGGTTAGCGATGTTACAGAGCTTAAATTTAAGCACAAAAAAATCTTCCTGTGCATAGTTTTAGATTTGTATGCAAGAAAGGTAGTAGGATTCCGATTTTCAAGCAAAAACAGCACCCAGCTTACAAAAAGTACGCTAGGTGCTGCATATAAATTAAGAAAACCCACTGATTTATTGTTATTATTCCATTCCGACCAAGGAGCAAATTATACTTCAAGAACATTTAGAACATATTTGAAGGAATTAGGCATTAAATCCTCGTTTTCAAATCCCGGTGAGCCACACGATAATGCTGTAATGGAATCGTTTAATACAACTCTTAAAAAAGAAGAGTTTTATGTTAGACATTATCGTTCAGAAAGGGACCTAAAAGACTCGATAAAGGAGTACATAGAATTCTATAATAGTTATAGAATTCATTCGTACAATAACAAAAAA
>JAZNSZ010000048.1:0-13174 GCA_045591465.1 Acutalibacteraceae bacterium
ACCTTACATAGCTAAAACCTAACCTTCTTAATTATTTGAAATTCGGCGTCTTCGACGTCTGTTTCGTTATGCCTATTTTTACCGTTATGCAATTCACAACATTTTTACTTTTTAGACTTGACTTTTAATAGTTAGTCTCTATAAATATTTTAACACTCAATTATATTTTGTCAACAAAAAGGAGATAAAAATGTTTGACGAATTAACAAAGGTAGATATAAAAAAATTACAGGAAGAACTTGAATACCGCATAGGTACTGTTCGTCCAAAAATCCTAGAAGAAGTGAAGTTCACCAGAAGTTTTGGTGACCTTTCGGAGAACGCGGAATACCACGCCGCTAAGCGAGAGCGCGGCAAAAACGAAAGCCGTATAAGGTATATACGCAATATGCTAAAGACCGCTATTGTAATTGACAGTACAAGTAATGCCGATGAAATAGGCTTATTCGATACCGTTACCTTTTATGTTGAAGAAGACGACTGCGAAGAAACGGTACGTATTGTTACTACATTGCGACAAAACTCAATGCAAGGCATTATCAGTAAGGAATCTCCGTTAGGCAGTGCTATTATGGGCAAAAAAGTTAATGACCGAATACTTATTAAAGTAAACGAAAACTACAGTTATTATATAGTTATTCGCAAAATAGAAAAAGGCGAAGACGATTCTACTCTTGAAATTAGAAAATTTTAAGAAAAACGGTTTTTTATTTTCTCGTAAATCTCAACAGCTTTGAATTTTATAATATATTTATCACTTTGGTAGGCAACACTGGCGGATTCTTCATTAACGCTATCTGTTAATTCACCGCTTGTAGCGGCAGGTATGCAAACACTCGGAAAAATGACGCACCACCAGTTTTTACCTTCCGCCTTGCCCAGTTTTATTATTAATGAACGGTATTCACCCGCGGGTAAAGAAAAAGTATCGTAATGCCTTGTTTCAAAAAAACAGTCATCAATATATACTTCGGCGCTATAGTCAAACCCGTTTTCCCTTATAACCCTATTGGCAATATTTGTAAAATCATCGATGTGACTGAGCGCTAATTGTTCCGCCTTTTCAAGTTCCCCTACTCCCAAAAAGCAGTCACCCGTCTCGGATAAAATTGCGTCCCTTATTTTAAGTTTTAGTTCTTGGTCGGCTTCGGAGTCGGAATTGGCTATTATATGTAGCCTTAAAATATTTTCCCTTAGGTCATCACAAAGAACATTAAACTGTGTCATAGATAAAAATATTGCACATATAAGCCCGAATAGTATTGATAATTTAATTCTTTTTTTCATAAAAAAACTCCTGACAAAAATTCTACACCTAGAATATTGACAGGAGTTTTTATTTTTATTCAATAATTATTGCCTTATCTTCAAATTCCGCTAACCAGCAGTCGATATTTTGGTTTTCCAGTGACAATTTTGCTTTTTCGGCTTTAGACCTTTCTTCAAACAAAGCAAACCACGTCGGTCCGCTACCCGAAAGAGACACCGCCAAAGGATTAAACATAAGTAGTTTTTGTTTTAGTTCACTTTCTTTCCAAACAGTTTCAAAAGCGTTAAAAAGATTGTCAGAAAGCGCCTTTAAATCGTTACTATCGACCGATGCAATTACTTTTTCGGTATCGCGTTGCAGCGGTTTTTCTTTATCTATTATCCTATACATTTCGGCTGTGGAAGGTTTGGACTCCGCCTTAGAAAGCAAAATATAACCGCTTTTCATTGAAGTAATATCGGTCAGTTTTTCACCAATACCCTGCGCACGTTTGCAACCGCCGTTTATAAAAAACGGTACATCCGCACCGAGTTTTACAGCAATATTTTGCAAATTTTCATACGAAGCGCCCACACCGTAAATATCATTCAATCCCAAAAGCACCGCAGCAGCGTCGGCACTTCCTCCGCCAAGACCTGCCGCAGCAGGAATATTCTTATTTATAACTATCCGGGCGCCACTTTTTATTCCGTATTCCGTCAAAAAAAGTTCAGCCGCTTTGAAAGCGATATTATCTTCTTGTCTTATATCATACTTGTCGCATTTAACGGTAATGTGGTCCGCCTTATTTATTTCGATAATATCAAAAAGACTTACTGAATGCATTACTGTATCAATAAGATGATACCCATCATGCCTTTTACCGCAAATTTTAAGCGAAAGGTTTATTTTTGCATTTGCCTTTATTTTCATTTAACTCACCAAAATCAGTTATTAACTTTATAGTGATAGCCATATGTTTCTTCGGTTAAAACTTCAAATTTATATCCTTGTTTTTTTAGTCCGTCAATAATACCGGGCAGCGCTTTGACTGTAGTTCCTTTAGCGGCCGTGTCATGCATAAGTACACAAATTGAGTTTTTGTTTTTGGCTTGTTTTAAAACATTATTCTTAATACGAGAAGCCGAAACATTACTGCCCGATGCATCACCAGAGTCAACATTCCAGTCAAAATACGCATAACCCTTAATTTTCACCTGAGTAGTAAGTTCGGACATAATACCTTTTCGATATTTTTTACTAACAGTATTATTGCTACCGCCGGGGAACCGCATCATCATCGGTTTTTCACCGATTTTTTTGTCTATTTTATCGGCAAGTTTATTTATATCTTTAAAAAAGTTACTTACGCTCTTATATATATTTGAATAATCATGTGTATTGGAGTGCAAACCTATCGCGTGGCCGGCTTTTTTTATTTTAGTAAGGTATTCAAGTTTGGCAGAGCCTATAACAAAAAAGGTTGCCTTAGCATCGTACCGATCTAAAATTTCAAGTATTTTAAGAGTATTATCAGAAGGTCCGTCGTCAAAGGTTAAATAACATACTTTAGTGGCTTTAGGATATTTCGACTGAGGTGAATTTTGCTTTGCTGTAAGTTTTTCCACCTCAGCCTTTTTCTTAGCGCTGAGTTTTTCAATCTCTTTTTTGTAGTTTTTGTTTTCGTTTTCAAGTTTTTGGTTAGCCTTTTCGGTCTGTTCAAGTTTCTTTGAAAGTTGCTCTTTAGCCTGTTTTTGTTCTTCTAAAAGTTGTTCGGTTTCTTCCAACTGTTCTGTCGTTTGTCTTATTGTTTCATTAGCATTTTTAATTTGCTCATCTTTTTTGACAACCATAATAAAAGCAAAGACCGAAATACCTATAGAAGCCACAAGCAAACCAATCACTACATAAAGAAGATAACTTCTAACATAACGCTTAATTTTCATATCCTCACCGCCTTTCCAAATGATATTAAACCTACTTATAAAGTATATCATATACGTTGAAGTTTTAGGGTTACAAATTGTTACAAATTTTCAAAAAACTATAAGTTGAAAAAAATTTGAAAATATGATATAATGTACAAAATTGATTTTGGAGGACAACTATGTTTAATGATATTATCATTTCTTCTGACAGCACTTGTGACTTAAGCGCTGAACTTCGCGAACGATATAATATTTCAACAATTCCGCTTGGCGTTACTTTGGGCGATAAAACTTTTTTTGACGGTGTAGATATTACCCCTGACAATATTTATGAACACCACGCTAAGACAGGTGAATTACCTAAAACCACTGCTGCCAATGTTGGCGACTGTATTGATTATTTCAAACCTTTTGCCGATGCGGGTAAAACTGTTATTCACTTTTCTCTGAGTTCCGAATTTTCTTCCACATATAACAACACCTGCCTTGCTGCAAGTGAATATGATAATATTTATATTATAGATTCGCGCAATCTCTCAACAGGTAACGGCCTTTTGGTTGTTGCCGCCGCAGAAATGGCTAAAAACGGTGTTGCAGCGGAAGAAATTGTTGAAAAAATTAACGCTATGGTTAATTGCGTTGATGCTTCTTTTGTTATTGACAATCTTGAATATTTACACAAAGGTGGCAGATGCTCCGCTCTTGCAATGCTTGGCGCTAATGTTTTGAAATTAAAACCTTGCATTGAAGTTAAAAACGGAAAAATGGGTGTTGGTAAAAAATACCGCGGCAAATACTCTGCTGTACTTAAAGAATATGTTGCTGAGCGCTTAACTAATGCCGAAGATATTGTTTTAGACCGTGTTTTTGTTACCCACGCAGGAGTAGATGAAGAAATTGTAAACGCTGTAGTTGAACAGGTTAAATCTTTAGTTCCTTTCAAGGAAGTATTTGTAGCCCGTGCAGGTTGTACCATTTCTTCACACTGCGGCGCAAATACTTTAGGTATTTTATTTGTTCGCAAGTCACCCATTGAATGATTTTGCATAGTATATTTTAGGGGTTGCAAAGGGATATCCGCAAGTGCAAACGGCGGTAAAATTATTTTATCTTTAAAATAACCGTTTTTCCCCTTTTATATAAGAGAAACCGTCCAATAGGACGGTTTCTTTCGTTATATTTTCTTTAGTAATTCCTCAAACGAGATACCAAATACCTTAGTAAAAGCAATTAATTCAATATCCGTTACAAAACGTTTTCCACATTCAATACGTTGAATAGCATTTTTATCAATATCAATTCCCACTAACTGCATTTTATCTGCTAACGCTCTTTGTGATATACCCAATCCAATGCGATACTTGGCAATATTTTTTCCACAAACATTATTTAAACCTTCGTCTGTCTTATTTATAAACATATTTTACCTCTTTTTTGACATTTTATTATTGTCAACAAAAGAATTATATGTTATAATATACTCAAATATGACATTTACTGAATGTCGCATTTAAATAAAGACTTTGAGGTTATTATGGGAAAACAAATTAATGAACGCATTAAAAAAATGCGCGAAAAAGCGGATATCACACCATCCAAAATGGCGAAAAAATTAAATATAACAACTAAAGAATATATAGCTTTAGAGAAAGTCGGAGACATAACCTGCGAAGATGCTAAAAAAATTGCAAATATACTTAACATTAATATTTTAAAAATATTATACGATATTTTCGAATATAATGAACTACAGGAAAAAGACTGGTTTATAACCATGGTAAATGAATATACTGCGCCATATATTTTTATACGTGAAGAAAACGAATTTGCGAAAAAGTATTATGAATTATTAAATAAATCAAATAATGAATAATATCCCCATTAAGCGAAAGAAACCGTCCAATAGGACGGTTTCTTTCATTTAGTGTGATTAACTGCGTGTTTTCTTTTTCTTAATAAGCAGATATGCGGTGATACCGCCCGCCAGTAATACTACAGCTACTGATAATGTTATAATTACTATTTTATTTGACTCTTTAGGTTTTGGCACGACTTCGGTATTATCTTTTGCCCCAATAGTAATTAGTTCTTCATCTGCTGCACTTTCATTTACATAGCTTTCGCTCTTTGATGAATCATCTTTTGCTTCCGCTTTTTCAACAGTTGTTTTTTTGCTTTCATCCTTTTCAATATACGGGTTGTCAATAACATTTAGCTTTAAGGCTATACCATAACTTTCTTTACTCTTTAAATACTTATGAGCGGGAGAATCTTTATAAACCGTTATTTCACCTCTGGAAAACCCCGATTCCTTTTTTAACTCTGTTTTGCCTAAATGATTATTCAAAATACTAAATTTTAGGGGAGGTGTGTCGAAAATATCAAACATTTTAGTTACACTTTCGGTTATTATAAACTCTTCAAAATTAGGAGCATAAAAAGCCCTATCTAAAATATTAGTAACTGTGTTTGGTACGGTATATGATTTATCTTCTTTTCCGTCAGGATAGCATATTAATGCCGTTTTGTCTTTATTAAACAGAACACCGTCAACCGAAGAAAAGTATTTATTCGCGGGATCAACAATAAATTCTTTTAGATTTTTAAAAGCACCAAAGTAAAAACCACGAACAATGCCTTTTCCATTTTTATCATATAGCGTACAATTATAAATCGCAACATCTGTAAAATCAATATCACCGCTAATTCTCTCAATAGTTTTTGGTATAGTTAAGGTCTCAATTTTTTCAACATAACCAAGATCACCAAAATTAAAAAGCGGAAAAGCTCGATTTATATCTTCTGCATTTTCTGCACCTTGATTTATTTGAGTTTTTTCAGTCAATATTGTAGGAAATGTATGCAAACTATCAACTATATAATTTTCTCCAACCTTTTCGGGAATTACTAAATTAGTATCATTCCCTCTGTATCCGACTATTGTCGCCGTTTTATCTTCCTCTAGCATATAAAACCATGTGCCGTCGTTTTTTATACTACTTTCAAGTTCTATACTGTCAACAAAATATGTTTCTGCCGAAACACTTTTTACAGAAACTATAAAAAACGTTATCATTAAAATACATGACATTATTTTTAATTTCTTCATCAAATCACCTTGCTTTGAAATTGCTATATTATAGCGGATGTAGAATATTTTTCTATTAGTGTGATTGTGCTATCAGCCAAATTCAAGATAGAAAATAGGTGACAAAAATATGCTTCATTTAAGTAATGAATTATTGCATATATTTATTGCAAATATTTTCCATATATTTACAGTTAGATAATAACATTATTTTATGCGCTTTTCAACCAAAATCATATTACAAATGTTTACAATATTTATGAAAAATGACAAAAACCGAAGCTTTTGTCATTTTTTTAATTCATTATTAATTTTTTCCTGTAACAATGCCACTTTTTTAGGATTTGCAGAATCTAACCTTTCAAACGGGAACTCTTTTCCCATGTTGTCATACTTGGTCTGGCAGAGCTTTTTAAAGGGTAAAAGCTCAACCTTGTCGATATTGTGCCCCTTTATAAGCTCGGCTAATTTTTCTATGTCCGAGTCACTGTCATTTAGGCTTGGTATAATGACCTGTCTAATACGGGTGGGTATTCCCTGTTCGCTTAAATACTTTAAAAATTCAAGCGGAGTTTTAATACCGCAACCGACATACTTTTGATAACGTTCCTCGTCCGCATACTTAATATCAAGCATACAGTAATCGGTATACCTTAACAACTCTTTTACACTTTCATTAAAAATACAACCGCTGGTATCAAGACAAGTGTTTATTCCGTTTTGTTTAGCCTTTTTAAAAATTTCGGTTGCAAACGCGGTCTGCATTAACGGCTCACCGCCCGAAAGGGTTATACCGCCCGTTTCGCCGAAATATTCCTTATATTTGACCGCTTTTTCTACAAGCTCGTCTGCCGAATACTCCTCCCCGCCGTCTAATGCGTGGGTTTCGGGATTGTGACAGCAGCCACACCTTAAAGGACAGCCCTGTAAAAAAACTACATACCGAATGCCAGGGCCGTCAAGCGTGCCTAAGGACTGTATGGAACTTACCCTACCCATTACATAACCTCATGGAAGGTACGGCTTATAACCTCTTTTTGCTGTTCGCGGGAAAGTTTATGGAAGTTTACCGCATAACCCGAAACACGTATTGTAAGGTTTGGATATGCTTCGGGATTATTGTAGGCTTCAACCAAGGTTTCGCGGTTTAATACATTAATGTTAATATGGTGCGCTTTTTTGGCAAAATATCCGTCAAGAATAGCAACCAAGTTATTAACCTGTTCTCCCTTCTCCTTGCCAAGTGTTTGCGGAGTGATAGAGAAAGTATTTGAAATACCGTCACGGCAATCGTCATAACTAATCTTAGCAACCGAGTTAAGTGAAGCCAAAGCGCCATTCTTTTCGCGGTTGTGCATCGGGTTTGCACCGGGGGCAAAAGCCTCTCCTGCTTTTCTACCATCCGGAGTTGCACCTGTGTTTTTACCGTACATAACATTAGAAGTAATAGTTAGCACCGAAAGGGTGTGTATTGCTTTTCTGTAGGTTGGGGTTTTGCGAAGTTCGGTAATAGTTTTGTTTGTAATTTCCTGCGCGATAGAATCAACGCGGTCGTCATCGTTACCGAATGTTGGGAAATCACCTTCGGTTTCAAAATCTACTATATACCCCTTGCTATCCTTTATTGGCTTAACCTTTGCATATTTGATAGCGCTCAAAGAATCGGTTATAACCGAAAGTCCTGCAACGCCAAACGCCATAAGACGCTCAACTTTTGTATCGTGCAAAGCCATTTGCGACTTTTCATAAGCGTACTTATCGTGTGTGCGGTGGATAATGTTCATGGTATTAACATAAAGTTTAGCAAGCCAAGCAAGATACTCGTCTACACGCTCCATAACCTTGTCGTAATCAAGCACTTCGCCCTCAATTACAGACTTTTGCGGACCAATATGAATATCACTTGTTGTATCGTAACCACCGTTAAGCGCTATGAGTAAAAGTTTAGGCAGGTTGCAACGCGCACCGAAGAACTGCATTTGTTTACCAACACGCATAGCCGAAACACAGCAAGCGATAGCATAATCATCTCCATAAATCGGGCGCATAATATCATCATTTTCATATTGTATCGAGTCGGTATCAACAGAAACCTTAGCGCAGAATTTTTTAAATCCGCGCGGTAACGCGTTAGACCAAAGCACAGTAAGGTTGGGTTCGGGCGAAGAACCAAGAGTGTAAAGAGTGTTGAGAATACGGAAACTGCTCTTAGTAACAAGGGTTCTACCATCAAGCCCTTGCCCACCTACTGATTCGGTAATCCACATTGGGTCACCGCCAAAAAGCTCGTTATATTCGGGTGTGCGCAAATGACGCGCCATACGAAGCTTCATAACAAAATCGTCAATAATTTCTTGCGCACCTTCTTCAGTAATAGTGCCGTTTTTAAGATCACGTTCAATATAAATATCAAAGAATGTACTTACCCTGCCCATAGACATAGCCGCACCGTTTTGCTCCTTAATGGCAGCAAGATAAGCAAAATATGTCCATTGAACTGCTTCACGGGTATCCTTTGCGGGTTTACTTATATTAAATCCGTACATTTCCGCCATATCTTTCATATAACCTAAGAAAGATATTTGTTGGTGCAATTCTTCAGCAAGGCATATTTCTTCTTCACCGAAAACGCCTTCTGCCAATTTTTCTTTATCTTTAATTTTTTCTTCTAACAAGCGGTCAATACCATAAAGCGCTACACGGCGGTAATCACCTATTATTCTACCGCGTCCGTAAGCATCGGGAAGCCCTGTGATTACATGGCTTCTTCTCGCTAGGCGCATCTCATTAGAATAGCAACGAAACACACCTTCGTTATGGGTTGTGCGATATTGGAATTCGTTTTCAATCTTTTCGCTAAGTTTATATCCATAAGCAGTACAAGCCTGCCTTGCCATACGGATACCGCCAAACGGATTTATACCGCGTTTTAAAGGACGATTGGTTTGAAGTCCAACTATAATTTCATTTTCCTTATCAAGATAACCGGGTTCAAACGAAGTAAGCGAAGAAACCGTTGCAGTATCAATATCTAAAACACCGCCAAACTGACGCTCGACTGTAAAGAGCGCATTAAGTTTTTTCATGAGTTCTTTGGTGCGGGGTGTTGCTTCTGCTAAAAATGAATCATCACCCTTATATTCAGTATAATTTTGCTGAATAAAATCGCGAACGTCTATCTCTTCCTGCCATACGCCGCTTTTAAATCCGTTCCAATTTTCGTGATTCATAATGCTCTCCTTTATATTAGAATTCTATTTTTTAGGTTAAAAAAAGCAATCCAGCTTAATTACCACAAATCAAACTGAACTGCCCAGACGGTCGGCATTAAAACGACATACTCCCCTATGGTTACCCATATTTTCCGTCAGTTATATGTCGTTGTACAAGATATTGTATACCATATTTATTGTTTTGTCAATATATTGTTAATAAAAAAACAATTATTTTCTTAACTTTACATATTTATGATAGCTTAAAACCGCAAAAAAGTCAACAAATTAGTGTTGATATTTGAATTTTTGTATGATACAATTATTTAAACACTTTTTAAGGAGATTTTTTTATGAAAACTGTCGTATCTGTTATCGGTAAAGACGCTGTAGGCATTATTGCCGATGTAAGCGCTGTTTGCAGTGAATGTAATGCAAACATAGTTGATATTACCCAATCGGTTTTGCAGGATATGTTTGTAATGGTTATGCTTACCGAAATCAATGATATAAACTGCTCTTTTGCCGAGTATTCGGATAAAATGAAAGAATTAGGCGAACAACGCAACATAGATATCCGTGTTATGCACGAGGATGTTTTTAACTCAATGCACAGAATTTAAGGAGTAAAAGATGATTAACCTTAATGACATAATGGAAACCATAAATATGATTTCCGAAGAAAATCTTGACATACGCACAATCACTATGGGTATTTCACTGCTTGACTGCTGTGACTCTGACCCAGAAAAAGCCTGCGAAAAAATCTACAACAAAATTACCCGCCTCGCAGGAAACCTTGTAAAAGTAGGTGAAGATATAGAACGCGAATACGGTATACCTATCATAAACAAACGTATTTCGGTTACACCTATTTCTATGATTTTGGCCTCTTCAGGCGGTGACCCGATTATGTATGCCAAAACACTCCAACGCGCCGCAGATGCTACGGGTGTTAACTTTATAGGCGGTTATTCTGCACTTGTTCATAAAGGCTTTTCTGCAGGTGACGAGGCATTAATACGCTCTATCCCGCAAGCGCTGAGCGAAACCACAAATATATGCTCATCAGTAAATATCGGCTCTACAAAAGCGGGTATAAATATGGACGCCGTAAAGCTTATGGGTGAGATTGTACGCGAAACGGCAGAAATCACCAAAGACCGTGAATGTATAGGCTGTGCTAAGCTTGTTGTATTTTGTAACGCTGTTGAGGATAATCCATTTATGGCAGGCGCCTTTCACGGTGTGGGTGAGCCCGACTGTGTAATACACGTCGGTGTATCGGGTCCGGGTGTTGTACAAGCGGCACTTAAAAAGTGCCCCAACGGTGACCTTGGTGAGCTTGCTGAGATTATCAAGCGTACTGCATTTAAGATTACACGTATGGGACAGCTTGTAGGTACTGAAGCTTCTAAACGTTTGGGCGTACCCTTTGGTATAGTCGATTTGTCCTTAGCCCCCCCCCCCGCTGTTGGTGGCTCGGTGGCCCATATTTTAGAAGAGATGGGACTCGGAACCTGCGGCACCCACGGCACCACCGCCGCACTTGCTATGCTTAATGATGCAGTTAAAAAAGGTGGCGTAATGGCTTCCTCCTATGTAGGCGGGCTTTCGGGCGCATTTATTCCCGTTACTGAAGATGCAGGTATGATAGCAGCCGCCCGTTCGGGTGACTTACAGCTCGAAAAATTAGAGGCAATGACCGCCGTTTGCTCGGTTGGTCTTGATATGATAGCAATCCCAGGTGAAACTCCCGCCGAAGTTATTTCGGCAATCATTGCCGACGAAGCGGCTATTGGTATGGTAAACTCCAAAACCACCGCTGTAAGAGTTATCCCCGCAATCGGCAAAAAACAGGGTGAAGAGCTAGATTTCGGCGGTCTTTTAGGCTCAGGTCCGATTATGAAAGTAAACCTTAACAAGAGCCCTAAAAAGTTTATTGAACGCGCAGGTCGTATCCCCGCACCGCTTCAAAGTCTTAAAAACTAAACAAAGCATAAAGTTTATAATGATTGTGGTTTAAGCAAATTTAAATTCTAATATTTAATTTTGCACAACACTCATTGCAATGGGATAGGACAAATTTTTCTTAAAATTTGTCGCAAAATCAAAGATTTTGTGGCGAAACAAGATCGTTTCGCCTAACCTATACCATTATAACCATAAAAAAACAGGAATCGATTATAAATTCGATTCCTGTTTAATTTTATAATAAGTTATACTATTAAAAATTTTATACTTGGTTTAAAATTTATCAAATTCCGAAAAGCAACCAAATATATATATAAGCCGGAATAATGGCTGCTAAAGTAAACGGTATACCAATTTTAAAGAAGTCACTATTCTTAACTTCGTAACCCGCTTTTCTCAAAATACCAATTCCCGTAATGTTTGCCGAAGCGCCTATCGGAGTACAGTTGCCGCCCAATGTAGCACCCGAAAGCAAACCAAAATACAACGGTGTAGCCACCAAACCCGTAGCAACGCCCATACTACTTCCCAACTGCATACTAAGTGAAGCAATAACAGGAATCATAGTAGCAACATATGGTATGTTATCAATAAATGCCGAAATAAGCACCGAAGCCCAAACAATTACAGTATAAAGCAAGAATACATCTCCGCCGCCAAGACTTGCTAATAAATCTGCCAAAGCGTCTATTACTCCTTTATGCTTGATACCGCCTATCATCAAGAACAAACCAACCAAGAGCCCCAATGTTTCAAAATCTATTTCCTTAAGCGGTGACAAAACAGCATTAAATGTTTTCTTTTTAATAAAGTTATAGATAAGACCAATAACTAATATTACGCAGCATATAATACCGTTAATTTCATTTGGTAAATTCCAATTAGACGGAGCAAAAGAAGCGATTATTAAAAGCAAAATAACGCCCGACAAAAGCACTGTCGGTACATAGTCCGTAACCTTTGTGCGCTGCGGATTTCTATCTATCGGTGATTTTTCCTTACGGAAAATAAAGGCAAGGATAAGTGCTGAAATAACCGCGCCAAGTTCCACTGCAAAGAATATAGAAGGTTTACCTTGGTACCAGAAGAAGTCCATAAAACTCATATCCAAAGCCGAACCCAACATTATAGCCGTAGTATCCCCTACTAAAGTAGCGGCGCCCTGTAAATTAGATGAAACCGCGATACCGATAATAAACGGAACAGGGTTTGTTTTTAACTTTTTACAAATTTCAAGGGCGACAGGAGCCACCATAAGCACAGTTGCAACATTATCAACAAAAGCGGATATAACACCTGCAAATAGCGATAATGCTACCGCCGCCATTTGCACATTTGGAACCTTTTCCATAATTAAATCTGCCAAAAGTTCAGGCATTTTGCTTTCAATAAACAATGCCACAAGTCCCATTGTACCTGCAATCATTAACAAAACATTAAAATCCAATTCACCTAAAACACTGCCAATGGGCAACATACCGGTCAAAATAAATACCAAGCCCGAAGCCAAAGCTATATACGGACGGTATTTACTAAAAGCCAACATCAAAACATATGTAACAGCAAATAGAATAATAGCAAAAATCATTTTACTCTCCCTTAATATATTATAATCATTGTGGTCTGTCGAAACGCTAAAAAGTGCTTCGACAAGCCACTTTTTAAGTGGCTTAAGCAAAATTAAATTCTAATATTTAATTTCGCCCAACCTATACCATTATTA